>CBDCBP010000014.1:0-30431 GCA_965214315.1 Puia sp.
ATAATAGTGCGATAATGCAAAGCCACGTCGACTGCGGAAGGGTCCAGGACCCGTATTCGCTCAGGTGCATGCCGCAGGTACATGGCGCTTCCCGCAATGCCTGGCTCCATCTTCGCCGCCTCACGGAAATAGAGTTGAATGCTGTCACCGACAACCCGATCGTATTGTCTGCAGAAGAAACGATCAGCGGTGGTAATTTCCATGGCCAGCCGCTGGCATTGCCGCTTGACTATGCCTGTTTTGCCGCCGCCGAGATCGGCAATATTTCGGACCGGCGATGCTATCTGCTGCTGGAAGGCAAATGGGGGCTGCCGCTTCTGTTGATGAGCAATGTTGGCTTGAACAGCGGTTTCATGATCCCGCAGTATACTACGGCAGCCCTTGTCACGGAAAATAAAACGCTTTGCTTTCCGGCCAGCGCCGACAGCATCCCCACTTCCCTGGGCCAGGAAGACCACGTCAGTATGGGGAGTATCAGCGCAAGAAAGCTCGGGCAGGTGCTGGATAATCTAGAATATATCCTTGCCATCGAGTTGATGAGCGCCTGCCAGGCCATCGAATTCCGCCGACCCCTGAAAAGCAGCGGGATTTTGGAGGCTGCCCATGATTATGTGCGGAATTTTGTGGAATTTGCCAGTGAGGACCGGATATTCAGTGAAGATATCCAACGCTTGCAGGCGATCATCCATGACTTTTCATTCGTCAGGCATTGCGATGCATTCGCAGGCAGCAAGGGTATCAACCTGAATACGGGATATGAAGAGGAGTTCGGAATTTAAAATAGCTAATTATGAGTACGCTGATCAAATCTAGGTATGACCCTGTCAAATACAAGACACCAACGGGGAGCCAACTGAATTGCAAGGGTTGGGTGCAGGAGGCCGCCCTTCGCATGCTTCTCAACAACCTTGACCCGGCAGTCGCGGAACGGCCTGAAGACCTTATTGTTTATGGCGGCCGGGGCAAGGCTGCCCGAAACTTCGAATCCCTGGACCTGATCCTCAAAGCGCTCAAGGATCTGGAGGAAGATGAGACTTTGCTGGTACAAAGCGGGAAACCGGTTGGTATTCTTCGGACCCACCGGGACAGTCCACGGGTATTGATCTCGAATTCGCAACTGGTCCCGAAATGGGCTGATTGGGAGCACTTCGACGAATTGGAGAAAAAGGGCCTGATGATGTACGGCCAAATGACGGCAGGCTCCTGGATCTATATCGGCTCGCAAGGCATTGTCCAGGGTACTTTTGAGACGTATGCGGCGGCTGCGTCCAAACACTTCCATGGCACGCTTAAAGGCACCCTCAATGTCACTGCAGGTCTCGGGGGAATGGGCGGCGCACAGCCTCTAGCAATCACTATGAACGAGGGCGTTGCGCTCATTGCTGAAGTGGAGGAGTGGCGGATTGAGAAAAGGTTGGAGACCCGCTACCTGGACAAGAAGATCGAAGGCATAGATGAGGCGATCGACTTCGCCCTGGCTGCCCGGGAGAGAGGCGATTCGGTTTCTATCGGGGTGCATTGCAATGCCGTTCACCTGCTTGAGCGATTGCTTGAACGACACTGTATCCCGGATACCCTCACAGACCAAACTTCCGCGCATGACCCCCTGATCGGTTATTGGCCACACGAGCTGTCGCGCGAACAGGCCGTTATCCTGCGTGCCGAAAATCCCAAACAGTATCTCAATTCCGCTTACAAGTCGATGCGCCGGCATGTAGAATGCATGCTCGAATTAAAGGCGTTGGGCGCCATCACGTTTGACTATGGTAATAATTTGAGGGCCAGGGCCCAGGAGGCCGGTTTGGACAACGCCTTTGGTTTCCCGGGCTTTGTACCGGCCTACATTCGTCCGCTTTTCTGCGAAGGCAAAGGGCCCTTTCGATGGGCCGCTTTAAGCGGAGACCCCGCTGATATTGCGGTCACTGACCAGGTTATTTCACGACTTTTTCCCGAGAACCCGTCCTTACAACGCTGGCTGAGGCTGGCGCGGGAAAAGATTGCCTTCCAAGGGCTGCCGGCTCGGATCTGTTGGCTGGGACAGGGAGAAAGGGAAAAGGCCGGCCTGGCCTTTAATGAACTGGTAAGGACAGGCGCGGTCAAAGCGCCCATCGTCATAGGCCGAGACCATCTGGACACCGGATCGGTCGCTTCGCCGAACCGTGAGACAGAAGCTATGCTCGACGGCAGCGACGCTGTCGCCGACTGGCCCTTACTGAACGCGTTGGTCAATACGGCGGGAGGCGCCAGTTGGGTAAGTCTCCACCAGGGCGGGGGGGTCGGAATGGGTTACAGCATCCATGCCGGTATGGTGATAGTGGCCGATGGTACGCATGAGGCGGCAGCCAGGCTCGCAAGGGTGCTTAGGAATGATCCCGGAATAGGCGTCATCCGACATGCCGACGCCGGTTATGACATTGCAAAAGACACCGCAAGAGGCCATTGTCTGGACCTGCGCTCTAAGCTTGGATAACACAATTATAGGGCATAATGACGCGTTTATAACCTAAAAGACACGCCGGCGAACTCTAGCTGTCGCAAGAATCTTATTGCTGTATATTTACGTGACACTGATATAAACTCCTAATACTAAACATTAAACCTCTATGACAAGCACCAGGCTTTTATCGATTGCCATCGCCGTAATTTTTTTTGGGACGATCTTTTCCGTTGGTTGTAGCAAGAGCTCATCTCCCACTATTACCCTTTATGACACGGTCACCATCGTGAAAAACGATACGACGATCAAAAACGACACTACCTATCTTGTTCAGAATGACACGCTTTATTACGCCCGACCCGATTCTACAGTCAATCTAACCCAGGGGCTGCTTGTTTATTTGAATTTCACAGGAAATATTGCGGATTCCAGTGGCAATGGAAACCCGACGACTGCGGTAGGCTCTGTCCTCACTTATGATGAACATGGCTATGCCAACAATGCTTTTGGAGGGAATGGATCCAGCTACGTCGTAGTAACTAACAACGGCTCTATTCAATTCGACACGGCCTGGTCCCTCTCGGTGGCATTCATGGTCAATGACAGTCGGCCGGAGACTTATGTCAGCATGGTTGACCAATCCACCGGCCAGGGTCCCAGCTTCAATTTTGGGAACACGCTCGCCAGTCCCCCCTATTACCTGGCTTGTGGATCGGGTGATGTTTCCACCGACTGTAGCTCGATCGGACAGGTAAATAATTACAATATCACGGATACTACCTACTGGCTGCCCAATCCCGGAAGCTGGTATAAAGCGGTAGTCATCTACCACAAAGGTACCCTGCAGACTTACATTAACGGAACCTTGATCTCAACCAAGGTTGGGTCTGGCACCTCAGCTTTATTATGTCCGAATTCTCAGCTCATCGTCGGCGCGTGGACTACCGCGTATGGCGGAAGCGGGCAGCCTGTGAGTGGCATATTGGACAATGTTCGGCTCTACAACCGGGTAGTTACACCACATGAAATCGCTTGGTTGTCGACTAGTTACCAGGTTACATCCAATAGCGTTCAACGTAATGTCAGGACTGGTAAGGCCAGCAAGTAGCACGACTTTCTTTCCGGCTCAATTTTTTGCAAGTTTGTCTTGAATTAATAAATCCTCCTTATGAACCCTAGGAAACTTCCAGTTTCCCTTGGTGTTATTGTCCATCCGGCCTCTTGTTGTACCTGCCTTTTAACGTGACGATGGCCTATTCTAGCGGTAATAACAATACGACTACTGCCGTTGGCGGGGCAAGTCTAAGTAGTGATGTGCATGTCAATGCCAATAGTGCTTTAAGCTCCAATGGCATGGGCCAGTTCCTGGAACAGCTCCTGGAAGTCACCACAACGGCTCCATAAAATTCGACGTCCTTCATCACAGGTGTTGATCGGAGGTTGGTGAAGCGCCGACCCGGAGAACATAAATGGGAAAATTGACGAGGTCGGATTGTATAATCGCGTGCTTACGCCGCAGGAGATTGCCCAATTGGCGAAAAACTTATAAGAGATCAGATATCGTTTATGCCTATTAGCAAGGGCCTCAGGTTTTTTCCGAGGCCCTTGTCCATTTCGTTTCTCGCTTTGTCTTGTTCGCGGCTTTGCGCCTGCCTTTGGCCCCATTGTTGAATAGTTAGGGCATGGGTCGCTTAATAATCATTTCCAATCGTTTACCCTTCTCCCTGGACAAGGACGGGGATAAAACTAGTCTTCGCCAAAGCTCGGGCGGACTGGTATCGGCGATAAAAAGCTATTTTGAGAATACGGCGGCGCAGCGGAATGAGATCACGGAGAAAATGTGGATGGGTGTGGCCGATTTTCCACAAGAGGACTGGGAGCGGTATGCCGCCTCTTCCACCGGAGGGCCCGACTTTTCGATCCTGCCGGTGTTTGTAGATAAGGAGCTTTACGACAACTATTACAACGGGTTTTCGAATTCCGTCCTTTGGCCGCTTTTTCATTACTTTTCCTCGTTGGTGAATTATGAGACGCAATATTATGAGGCGTATGTGCGGGTCAATCGCCTGTTTGCGGAAAAGATCGTTCCGATGCTTCAGCCGGATGACCAGATCTGGATCCATGATTACCAATTGATGCTCCTGCCGCACTTGCTGCGGGTCAAAAAGCCTGAGGCCACCATCGGGTTCTTTTTGCATATCCCTTTTCCTTCTTACGAGATCTTCCGCCTGCTGCCTACCGAATGGAAAAAGACCCTCCTGCAGGGCTTGATGGGCGCCGACCTGATCGGTTTCCATACCTATGACTACGTGCAGCATTTCCTTCAGTCGGCAAAAATGCTCCTGGGCGTAGACAGCCACTTCCATAACCTGCAGTACGAGGGCAGGTTAGTCAGGATCGACCTTTTTCCGATCGGCATCGACTACGACAAATTCCACTCCACGGCCACCGATCCCGAAGTGGCGGAATTGCGCGATAAGATCAGTGCGAATATGGGCGACAAGAAGATCATCTTTTCGGTAGACAGGCTCGATTATACCAAGGGGTTGATGCAGCGGCTGCAGGGTTTTGAATATTTTCTGGACCGTTATCCCGAATGGCGGGACAAGATGGTGTTCATCCTGAACATCATTCCTTCCCGGGACGGCATACCGGCTTACAACGATCGAAAAAAGATGATCGAAGAAAAGATCGGCACCATCAACGGGCGCTTTTCCACCATCGGCTGGCAGCCCGTCCTCTACCGATACAATCACCTTCCGTTCAAGGAGCTGGTGGCTTTGTACCAGGCGGCGGATGTCGCGTTGATCACTCCCCTTCGCGATGGAATGAACCTCGTCGCCAAAGAATACGTCGCCAGCAGCCTGGGCCGCGGCGTGCTTATACTCAGCGAGCTTGCAGGGGCGGCCAGCGAACTCAGCGAAGCCATACTGGTCAATCCCACAGATACCGCCGATGTGGCCTCGTCCATCACCCGTGCCCTGGCCATGCCCATCTACGAGCAGCGCAACCGCATGTCGCTTATGCAGCGCCGTATTCAGGAATATGATGTCTTCAAATGGGTCAACGATTTTATGGACCAGCTTGTCCAGGTCAAACTGGAGCAACAAAAGCAAGCCGTTAAATTGCTCGATGACAAGGCGATCGCAGGGATCCGAAAGCACTATCTGCATTCGAAGAATCGCTGCTTGCTGCTGGACTATGATGGCACGCTGGTCGCTTTCTCCCGCATCCCTTCGGAAGCGGCGCCGGACAATACCCTAAAAGACCTTCTGCTCCGGCTATCGGCGGACACCCGGAACCATGTGGTGGTGATCAGCGGTCGCGACACGGCATCGCTCGAACGGTTTCTCGGCGGGTTTCCAATCACCCTGGTGGCGGAACATGGCGCGAGCTTTAAACCGCGCAATGGGTCATGGCAGCAAATGGTATCGGTGTCGGATCTGTGGAAAGAAGAGATCCGGCGGATCATGCAACTTTTCGTGCTGCGCTGCGCCGGCTCCTTTGTGGAAGAAAAGGCCAATACGATCGCCTGGCACTACCGCAATACGCAAGGCGGTCTCGGCTTCTCCCGTTCCCGGGAATTGATGAATACCCTGTCTCAGCTTATTCAGAATACCACCCTGCAAGTGATCGATGGCAATAAAGTCATCGAGGTGCGCATCGCCGGATTCGATAAAGGCGCGACCTCGTTGAAAATTATTCATGAGATGGACCCGGATTTCGTGCTTTGCATGGGCGATGATACCACTGACGAAGACATGTTCAAGGCGCTGGAGGGCGAGGCCTATACGATCAAGGTTAACAGCGGCGCCTCGGCGGCCCAATATATGATCGGAACGCAGCAGCAGGTGATCCCGCTGCTGAACGCCATCACTGCTGAACTCACCAGCTCGACTGCCGATTCGGAGGCTCTAACGACAACGGGCTCGACTGCGGAATCGGGCACTGTAGCGATATCGGGTTCGACTGCGGAATCGGCCGCTGTAGCAATACCAGGCTCGACTGCCGATTCGGAGGCTCTAACGACAACGGGCTCGACTGCGGAATCGGGCACTGTAGCGATATCAGATTCGACTGCGGAATCGGGCACTGTAGCGATATCGGGTTCGACTGCGGAATCGGCCGCTGTAGCAATATCAGGCTCGATTGCCGATTCGGGGGCTGTTACTACATTGGGTTCGACTGCCGAATCGAGGGGTATAGCGACATCGGGTTCGCGGGCGGAATCGGCCGCTCCGACCAAAATGGGCTCGCCGGCGGAAGGGCAATCGCAAAATCGGGAATATGCCGGTTCATAGGTATAACATGGGCGTCATAGGGAATTGCAGCTATCTGGCTTACGTGGATACCAGGGCGGATATCAAATGGATGTGCATGCCCCGTTTCGACAGCAGTTTTCTTTTTGGCAGCCTGCTCGACGAGGAGAATGGCGGTCACTTCTACATCCGGCCATCGGATGACAATTGCAGCGCGCGGCAATATTACATCACCAATACCAATGTCCTGTGCACGGAGTTTACCTGTCCGGATGGCCGGTTTGTCGTCAAGGACTGCGCTCCGCGTATGCGCATTTACGAAAGACAATTTCGCCCGCTTATGCTGGTGCGGAAAGTAGAATTGCTGGAGGGCACGCCTGCGATCACAATCTCCTGTCAGCCGCGCGGCGATTACGGCAAGATCATGCCCGAGAGCGTAATGGCCAGCAACCATATCCGCTACCTCAACCTGGGGCAACAGGTCCGGCTCACAACCGATGTTCCACTGACTTACGTTACGGCTGAGCGGTCCTTTGTTCTCGACCAGGACCGCTACCTGGTATTGACCTACGGCGAACCGCTGGAGGCGCCGCTCAAGGAAACGGCGGAGGAATTTATCCGTAAGACGGTGGACGAATGGCAGTCCTGGATCAAAAGCTCCTATCTGCCGGACATTTACCAGGAACAGATCATCCGCTCGGCGCTGGTGCTGAAGCTGCATCAGTATGAGGACACTGGCGGAATCATCGCCTCCGGCACCACCAGCCTCCCCGAATTCCACGACAGCACACGTAACTGGGACTATCGCTATTGCTGGTTTCGCGATGCCCACTATACGCTGCGTGCGTTCAACCAGATCGGGCATTTCGAAGAGTTGGAAAAGTATTTCGATTTCATCTACAATATTCTTCACAACGCCACAGGTTCCCTTCAGCCGCTATATTCGGTGGCGGGTGAACAGCGGTTGTTCGAACATACCCTTGATCTTCCCGGATATCTCGGCAATCAACCCGTGCGCATCGGTAACAAGGCCTATATCCAGTCTCAGCACGACGTCTATGGACAGGTGCTGGTAAGCGTGCTTCCCCTGTATACCGATAAACGGCTTATCTTCCACAAGAAGAACAGCTACCTTAAGATCGTCCCCTGGCTGCTGGCGCAGATCGAGCGTACGCTGGAGGAGCCCGACTCGGGTCTTTGGGAATTCCGCAATGGCGCCCAAGTGCATACGTATACGCTCCTGTTCCATTGGGCCGGCTCCAAGGCCGCCTATAAGATCGCAGCCCATTTCGGCGACCAGGAACTGATGCGCAAGGCCCAACGCCTCGCAGCTGCTGCCGACAAGCTGCTCGATAAGACCTATGACCCTGCGCGGCAGTTGTATACCCAGGCGATCGGTTCCGTCAACCTTGATGCCAGCACCCTTTCTATGATCACGATGGACTATCTCGATCACCGGGGCGGGAAAGCCGCTGCTCATATCACCGCCCTGGAAAAAGAACTGCTGACGGAGAAGGGACTTTTCTACCGATACAAACACTATGATGATTTTGGCTTTCCCGAGAGTACCTTTTTAGTCTGCGCATTCTGGTATGTAGACGCGCTCGCCTGCGTAGGACGGGTCGACGATGCTATCCGCAATCTCGATCAGTTGCTCGGTTTTGCGAACCACCTGGGCATCTTCAGCGAAGATGCCACCGTCGACGGATCGCAATGGGGTAATTTCCCACAGACCTATAGCCATGTCGGGCTCATCAATGCGGCCTTTCGCATTTCACGTAAGCTCGATAAGGCTGATTTTTTATAAGGACCGGAAAACACTATATTCGGGCATGTCATCCCGCCTCATTTACAATATCCGTCAATTGGTGAATACGCGCATGGAGAGCCGCCCGCTGAGAGGCGCGGAGATGGCCCATTTGCCGGCTATCGACGGTGCGTGGCTGCACATCGAAGGTCAACACATTGGCGCGTACGGTGCCATGCGGGCCCTTCCGCCGGACCTGGCGCTGCTGGCCGGCACCGATGCAGCCGTAGATGCCGGCGGTTGTCTGGTACTCCCCGCCTGGGCGGACAGTCATACCCATCTTGTTTTTGCGGGCAGCAGGGAATCGGAATTCGTCGACAAGTTGAAAGGACTTAGCTATGCCGAGATCAATGCCCGGGGCGGCGGCATTCTTAACTCCGCCCGCCGGCTGGCCGAGACATCGGAAGATACACTGTTTGCCGACGCCTGGCAGCGGCTACAGGAGTTATCCCGGCTGGGGACGGGCGCCATCGAGATAAAAAGCGGTTATGGGTTAACGGTCGAGGGTGAGCTTAAGATGCTCCGCGTCATCAAACGGCTTCGGGAGCGGTCATCGCTGTCTATAAAGGCGAGTTTTCTTGGCGCGCATACTTATCCGTTAGCGTATCGGGAAGACCACGCAGGCTATATCAGGCTCATCGTGGAAGAGATGCTGCCGGTCATTGCTGCCGAAGGACTGGCCGACTATATCGATGTGTTTTGCGAAGAAGGGTTTTTCAGCCCCGCCGAGACGGAGACGATCGTCAGGGCGGGTTTAAGTGTTGGTCTGCAGCCTAAGCTTCACGCCAATCAATTGCATTGTTCGGGCGGCGTCGAGACGGGGGTGCGGCTCGGAGCGTTGTCTGTAGATCACCTGGAGCGCATGGATGCCGCTGCTATTTCCGCGCTTGCCGGCTCCGATACGCTCGGGACGCTGCTGCCGACGGCAGCGTTTTTCCTGCGTATGCCTTTTCAACCGGCGAGGGCGTTGCTGGACGCAGGGTGCGCCATCGCGCTTGCGTCGGATCTCAATCCCGGTTCTTCGCCAAGCGGTAACATGAACCTGGTGGTGGCCATGGCCTGTACCGGCATGCGCATGCTGCCAGAAGAGGCGGTCAATGCCGCCACGCTGAACGGCGCCTATGCGATGGGGCTGGGTGCGGAGTTGGGCAGTATCACTCCGGGTAAACTCGCCAACCTGATCATCACGCGTCCTGTGCCGTCTCTGGCCTACCTGCCATATGCTTTTGGCACCAACCATATCGGAAAGGTGCTTATAAAAGGAGAGTTCGTGGAGTAAAAGGATTGATGAATTTGGGAGGCCATACCATAAAACAACTGTATGTTCGGAAGAAAGAAAAAGATCAAACCCGATTTTATCGAGACCGCATCGGGGCGCGGGACTGTTTTATCCATAAGCGATAGTGCCGGCGGGCTGGACTTCCTCGTGGCCTTTTTCTCCGTAATCCGCCCGGGGCGCGGTAAACGGAATGCGGGGGCCAATCTCGCCGCGGTGACGCAAGCGCTGCACGAACGGCCTATACTCCTGAACAATCTTCAGCATGCGATCCTTTCGCAGTTGGTAAGGACGGATCTATCTTCGGCGCTGATGGAAAGCGGTATCCCCCTCGCGAGGGGGTTCTGGCAGGAGTTCTTTGGCAGGCTGCGACATAAATTGTTGCCGCCGCTCCAGCCCGAAAATGATTTTCTCTTTGTGCTGAACCGGGTCTTCTTCCGCAACCACGACTATATCTGGGTCGAAAACATTGCGAGAGCGGACTGGATCTCGTTTTTTGAAACGCTGGGCCTTTCCCTGCACATCGACGACCGGCGCATCCTGCGGCAGTTACTGCTCTCATTGAACACGCTTTCCTTTCAAGTGGCGCAGCTAGGGCTCGAGAAAGAGGTACTGCATTATATCCCCGAACAATACCGGGATGATAATCCATTCGTACAACAAAGCTATCTCGTTCATGAACTGGAGGAAACACTGTCCGGTGCAGGCGATATTCGCGCGGCGTTGATCACGGTCGCGGAACGGATCGGCCAGACGGTCGGCATGTGCCATGAATGCATCGATCACATCCGCGAAAACCATTCGCAGCATGGTGCCAGCCTTCACCAGACGTATATGTTGCTGTTATTGGCCAACCGGCTGGAGCGGATCGCTATTTTGGTCGACCTGCTCGATCGGGATCACCGGTTCGATACCGGCAGGTTCGTCGAGTTGTTCCGCATGCTCATACGCAACGAAAACCGCAAGAACAGTATTCTGGAATTCATGTCGCAGTCCCTGGGATATCTGGCTTATCAGATCGCCGAACACAAAGGTGCGAAAGGCAGTAAATATATAACTTCGACCTGGACAGAATACCGGACCATGTTGCGAAGTGCCATGGGCGGTGGCGCCTGGGTCTGTCTGGTCGTGCTGATCAAGAACCTGCTGATCAAACTGCCAATGGCTATTTTCTGGCATGGCTTTGCCTATAGCATCAATTACAGCGTCGGCTTTATTCTCATCGAAGAGACCCATACCACGCTGGCCACAAAACAACCCGCGTTTACGGCCAGCGCCGTGGCCAGTTCGCTCGATACCCGCAAGAATGCCCACCAGCCCAACCTCTATAACCTCGCCGTCACTGTTGCTAAAGTGAGTCGCAGCCAGATCGCGTCTTTTGCCGGTAACCTGATCGTCGTGTTTCCGGGTGTCTGGTTCCTGGCATGGGGGTATGAAAAGGTCTTCGGCCACAAGCTCGTTGCCGGCGCGGCAGCC
The DNA here is from genome assembly GCA_965214315.1 of Puia sp. Classification (GTDB taxonomy): domain Bacteria; phylum Bacteroidota; class Bacteroidia; order Chitinophagales; family Chitinophagaceae; genus Puia. The sequence continues at coordinate 11,256 of CBDCBP010000014.1, forward strand.
TTGAAAATGCTGAGGGATCAACACCCCTGGCAAAGCCTTTCGCTGTTGTACGCCTGCAACACCGGCGTTTTCCTGTTCCTCAGCGGCATCATCGCCGGTTATGTCCAGAACAAGATCCGCTATGGACATATCGGCCGGCGTCTGCAGACCCATCCGATCCTCCGGCTGTCCATTCCGGCGGAACGTTTAGCCCGTGTTAGTACCTACGTGGAGAACCATGCCGGCTCGCTCATCGGCAACATCAGCCTAGGTTTCTTTCTGGGCATGGCGGGTTTTATCGGCGAGATCTTCGGTATCCGTTTCGATATCCGGCACATTACTATTTCGGCCGGCAATACTTCGCTCGCCGTGTACGGTCTTGGATTTCGCCACCTGAATCCATGGTATCTGGCTACCGTTTTCGGTGGCGTATTAGGGATAGGGTTTCTCAATTTTTTGGTCAGTTTCTCCCTGGCCTTTATCGTGGCGGCGCGCAGCCGTGGTGTGCGGCTTCGGGAATACCCGGAGTTTCTGGGCATCCTCTGGCGGTATTTCAAAAGCAATCCGCTGGATTTTGTCCGGCCGCGGCGACGTACAGTCTAATTTTAATTATCTTGCCGCCCTATGGAGCAAATCATCGAATGCGTGCCAAATTTCAGTGAAGGCCGCCGGCCTGAGATCATCAAACAGATCACCGATGCCATCGAAGCCGTTCCGGGGGTACGATTGTTAAATGTCGACCCTGGAAAAGCAACCAATAGAACTGTCGTTACGATAGTGGGCGTTCCTGCCGCGGTAGTGGAAGCCGCCTTCTGTGCCATCCGTGTGGCCGGAGAGGTCATCGATATGCGCCAGCATACCGGCGAACACCCGCGCATGGGCGCTACAGATGTCTGCCCGCTGATACCCGTCGCGGGCATAACCATGGAAGAAACGGCTGTCTGGGCGACGCGCCTGGCCGAAAGGGTAGGGCGTGAACTGGCGCTGCCGGTTTACCTGTATGAGGCGGCGCAGGCTGATAAGCGCCGCAGCAACCTCTCCATCATCCGTGCGGGGGAATACGAAGGGTTCTTCAAAAAGATCCTGCTGCCTGAATGGAAGCCGGACTTTGGCCCGGCCGAATTCGATGCGCGTCGTGGTGGTACGGTCATCGGCGCCCGGGACTTCCTCGTCGCATATAACGTCAACCTGAATACGACCTCTACGCGTCGCGCCAATGCCATTGCCTTTGATGTCCGTGAAGCAGGCCGCGTCCTGCGGGAAGGTGACCCTATCACCGGCAAGCCCGTGTTGGGCGATGATGGCAAGCCGGTCCACGTGCCCGGCACGCTGAAGTCCGTGAAGGCGATCGGCTGGTACATCGAAGAATATGGCATTGCCCAGATATCCATCAACCTCACCAATCTCGGCGTTACCCCGGTGCACGTCGCATTCGACGAGGTCTGTCGCGCCGCCGCTGAAAGGGGTATACGCGTCACTGGTAGTGAGCTGGTTGGGCTCATTCCCCTGCAGGCCATGCTGGATGCCGGGCGGCATTTCCTGGCCAAGCAGCAGCGCAGCGGAGGTGTGTCAGAGAAGGAGCTTATCCGTATGGCCATTTTATCGATGGGGCTCGACGAATTTGGGCCGTTCGTGCCGGAAGAGCGGATCATAGAATACCTGCTGCGGGAGCCGGCCGGCCGGCGGTTGGTGCAGCTGCCACTGGTTGATTTTGCGGATGAGACGGCTAGTGAGAGTCCCGCTCCCGGTGGCGGCTCCATCGCTGCATATGTGGGTGCCTTAGGCGCTTCCCTGGGTGCCATGGTCGCCAACCTCTCGGCCCATAAGAAAGGCTGGGATAGCCGATGGACCGAATTCGGCGCATGGGCGGAAAAAGGGCAGGCCTATAAGGACGAGCTGCTGCGGTTGGTGGATGCTGATACCCTCGCCTTTAATGGGATCATGACCGCCTTTGGCCTGCCTAAGGGCACTGCCGAAGAAAAAGCCGCCCGCCATGCCGCTATTCAGACCGCGACCAGGACGGCCATCGAAATACCTTTCCGGGTCATGCAGGTGGCATCTGATGCGCTGGCCTTGATCAGGGCGATGGCGATGGAAGGAAACCCCAATTCTGTTTCCGATGCAGGTGTCGGTGCGCTCTGCGTCCGCGCTGCCGTGCTGGGCGCTTTGCTGAATGTGCGCATCAATGCCGGCGGCTATGATGATAAAGGCTATGTATCGCAGGTGCTAACGAAAGGAAAAGAGATAGCCGCCAGGACGACACAAGCCGAAGCGGAGATACTGGAGATCGTGCAGGAGAAAATAAGATCGAAGTAGCAGGTTAGCAGGTTTCTTAATGCGCGGAAATACGTAGAAATAGTACGCGAATGTTATTTTTTTTGTTATTTTAATCCTATTTAACCCACATAAACGCTCCTATCAGTATGAAAAGAATTACATCGGCTCCTGCCTGCATTGTTATTTCCACGCTCTTTTTTATTACCTACGCCAACTTATCCTCCTGTACGAAAACGAATACCAAGATCGTGACAGTTCAGGATACCACCATCTTAACCGTTCGCGACACTACAGTAATTAAAGACACTGTAACTCCTGACCCTTCGATCTTATCTTTAATAACAGGCAAACAATGGGAATATGATTCGGTCTTCACAAATTATACCGGTCCTGGAACCGGTACGTTGGCTTATGTAAGAGACGGATCCGGCAATATTGAGAACCTGGATAATTTCTATAGCACGTACACGGCCGAGGGCAACCTATGGTTTGTTGAAAATGGCGTTTATTACTTATCTCAGTGGAACTTTTCAAGTAATGACAGTAGTACGTTCACGATCGTTTCATCGACTTTTGGCACCGATTATTGCAGGATTGTAAATTTGAGTGCGGCCAAATTCACTATTTATGACTCCACCAATAAAGTGTTGGATATAGAAATAATCGCCCCTTAATCCGGCTGTGCAGGAGTTGGCGAAAGTCAAAAGGGTATCCCGATATTCAGATAACCGAGGAAAGTACGCGACTGATCGCTGTACATGGCACTCAGCTCCAGGGGGCCGAGCGCAAAATTGTAGGTGAAGGTGAGTGCGTATCCCGACAGGAAATCGGGTGTCGTAAAGAAATTGCTCTTGTCGATAAAGTTATTGAATAAGACATTGGCTTTGCCGGTAACGAGGACATTGCTGAACAACTGGTAGCGCAGCGCGAGCATGAGCTCGGCGACACTGGCCGAATAGAACGTCCCTTCCCGCAGCCCTGCAAAAGTGACCTGGTTGTGAAACTGGTCCGTCAGCCCGCCGATCGAGAACTCGTTCATGATATTGTTGTGATAACGGAGGTTGAGGCCGCCCTGTGCATGTACCTGCAACGTGTATCGCGCGCCCAGCGGCGTATATTGATCGAAGTTAAAAAGCAAACGCTCGTAGGGCGCTTCGGAAAAGCTGGTGTCGTTGCGCGTCTGCGTGCTCGCAAAATACTGGACGCGCGGATTTTGCTCGAACACCTGGTCGGCTTCCGCTTCGAATTTAAGGCCCTGCTTGGGGTATACGGGACGGTCCAGGGTATTGCTCCGGAGAAAGAGGTAATTGGTGATGAAATTGTTGTCGCCTTTGAAGTCCAGGCTTGAAGTAATGGAGGGGTCGTAGTTGATGTATTCGAAACGACTGCCGGTGCCGATCGTCAGGGCGCGGTTGGTGGAATAGCCGAAATGGCCGTCCAGCCGGAAATAATTTTGATCATACAGGCCCGCTTCGTTGTATTTGTTGTTGTACGTCGTGATCCTGAACTGGTCGAACTGCGGACTCAGATCGAACGTGAAGTTCGCGCGGCGACTGAAGTATTGCAGGTGCTCGGCCCGTATCCTGAAATTCTGACCCACGTTGACGGTCACAAGGCTGCGGGAGGTCGGCGTGAAGAAGTCGCGGCTGGTGAGGTTAAGGATGGCGCTGATACCGCTGAACTGGTTGTAATTGAGGCCGATCTTGGCAAAAGTCAGGACGTTCTCCTCGACCTGAAAATCTACCCTGCTGCTGCCATCGGGCAGGGGGACCAGGTTGTAGGTGATGCTGTTATAATACCGTGTTCCGAAAGCACGCCGCACCATCCGGGACAGGTTTTTGGCGGTGTAAAAGCGATTGGCCTCCAGGTCCATGCTCTGGATAAAGAATCCTTCGTTGGTGTGCTTCAGACCCTTTACTGTGTAAGCGGATATCTTGATGGGATGTGCAGCCGGCAGCCGGTTGCCGGCGATATCCTGCGGGCCGTAGATGGCATTCAGGGAATCTGCAAGGGCTTTTAGCCGCGGATAGAGCCGGCGTCCCTCTTCGATACCGGAGTCGATGATGGCCGGCGCATCGCTAAAACTGCCCATGCCGAATTTGTCCAGCGGCTGTGTGACATAGATCGTGCAGAGCGGAATTTGTGTGCGGGTATCGGCCGCTTCGCGGAAGAAAGCCACCTGCAGGAGCACCTGTAAGGCGTTGGTAACCTGGTCGGACGTACGAAGCGGACCGGAAAGGTTGCTTCCGATGACGATATTAGCACCCATTTCGCGTACATCCTTCACCGGAAAATTCCGGACGACGCCGCCGTCTATCATTTTATGGCCGGCGTATTCTACGGCGGTAAAAACGCCGGGAATGGCCATGCTTGCCCGAAGGGCCGAAACGATCTCCCCACTGTCCATGACGACCGGTTCACCCGTCGACACGTCGGTGGCGATGCACCTGAAGGGGATGAAGAATTTTGAAAAGTCCTTGATGTTGAATACCGGTCGGAAGAGCTCCGAAAACTTCAGCCAGAGTTCCTGGCCTTCGATAACGCCTGTACTAAAATGGAACCAATGGTTCACCCAGGGCAGTTCGATGTCATAACGCCCGTATTCATCCTTCTCATCCATGATCACGCTGCGCATGGAAGATTGATTCGAAAGCAACAGGTCCCAGTCGATGTTGCGGGCGATCTTTTCGATGCTGTCGGCAGAATAGCCAACGGCATAGAGGCAGCCCAGGATGCTGCCCATGCTGGTACCGGTGATATAGTCTACTTTGAGTCCTGCGGAATCTATAGCCCTAAGGATACCGATATGAGACAGGCCTTTTGCACCGCCGCCGCTCAGCACCAATCCTATCTTTGGCCTCGGGCCCGGTAAGGAGGCAGGGCTCCGTGCGGCGCTGTCCTGTGCCGACAACTTACCGCCGGTAACCAGCAGGTACATGGTGCAGCTGAAAAGAAGGAAGAGATGTTTCATGCATTAAAATCTACCGGATGTATCGATCCCGTCAAATGCTCTTCTCCAACTGCATGATCTTCTCGAAGACCTGCTCATACTGACGGTTGGCCTTACCCAATTCCTCGCTTGCCTTCTTGTATTCCGCTTCCGCTATTCCGAATTTGCCTTTATCTGAATACGTGGCAGGATCGGACAGGGATGCTTCCAGCGCATCTTTTTGGCGGGAAAGCGTCGCTATTTTTTGCTCCAATTCCTGGAAGATCCGTTGCTGTTTTTGCAATTCCTTCTTCGTTTCTTTATTGATCGGGCTATTGTCCTGCTTTTGCGTCGACGGCGGTGTGGGCGCGGCCTTGGCAGCGGATGGCGCGGTATTGATGCCAGACGGCGAGGCCTGGGTGGCAGATGGCGCGGAATTGGTGGCAGATGGCGCGGCATTGGTCGCAGCCGGTGCGGCCTTGGTGGCAGATGGCGTGGTCTTGGCAGCCGGTGCGGCCTTGGTGGCAGGTGGTGCTGACTTTGCGGCCGATGGGGAGTGCTGGCTCACCTGAGCCGGGTTCTTGCCACCCGAAGGCGTAGACGCCGGCACCGGGGAAACGCCTTGCAGCTTTGCGGCAGTATTCCGTTCTTTCCAATCCACCCATTCGGCGTAGGTGCCCTTGAACTCGCGGATCTTATGGTCGTCGATCTCCCAGATCTTGTTGGCTGTTTTGGAGATGAAATACCGGTCATGGCTCACGAGCAGGATGCTGCCCTCGTATTTGTTCAACGCGTCGATCAGCAGGTCGCAGGAATGCATATCCAGGTGGTTGGTGGGCTCATCCAGCAACAAGAAGTTGGCTTTGCTGACAATGGTCTTTGCCAAGGCGATCCGGGCTTTTTCCCCGCCGCTGAGGACCTTGATCTTCTTATCGATATCGTCGCCGCTGAACAGGAAACAACCCAGGAGCACACGTAGCTCGAGATCGGTCTTTTGGCTGCCGCAGGTCTGCATTTCCTCGAGCAGGGTATTGTTGGCATCCAGCGCCTCCATCTGGTGCTGAGCGTAAAAACTTTCTTCGACATTGTGTCCCCAGATGCGTTCTCCCTGGAAGGCTTCTACCCCGGCTACGATCCGCAGTAAGGTAGATTTACCCTTTCCGTTGGCGCCGATCAGGGCGATCTTGTCTCCCCGGTCGATCTCGGCCGAGGCGTCCTCCACGATGGTCAGGGCACCGAAGTTTTTGGTGGCATGTTTGAGGGTCGCCAGGACGCGGCCGGGGGTCTTATCCACCCGGAAATTGATCTTTATATTGGGCCGCTCGATCTCCATGTCCTCGATCCGATCTATCTTATCCAATCTTTTCATGGCGCTCTGTGCGGCGGCGGCCTTGCTGGCCTTGGCCCGGAAACGCTCGATGAAACGCTCCTGCTGGCGGATATAATCCTGCTGGTTGGCAAATGCCTGTTGCTGCAGTTCGACGCGCAGTGCCTTCTCCGTCTCGTAGTAGCTGTAATTGCCCTTGTAGATATGCAGCTCCCGCTGGTATACTTCCACTATTTTAGTGACCATGCGGTCCAGGAAATACTTGTCATGGCTGACGATCACCACCGAGCCCTGGTAATGCTGGAGATATTTTTCGAGCCATTCGATGGATGGAAGGTCCATATGGTTGGTGGGTTCGTCCAACAAGAGCAGGTCCGGCTGCTGAAGGATCATCTTCGCCAGCAATACGCGCATCCGCCAGCCGCCGCTGAATTCGCGAAAGGGCCTGTGCAGGTCGGAATTGGCGAACCCGAGCCCCTGAAGGATCTCTTCCGTCCGGTGATGGATCGTATAGCCGTCCAGGGTGTCCATCTCATGGAGGGCGTCGGTGTACTGGATCAGGAGCTCGTTGTTTTCGTGGTCTTGTTCCAGCCGCTTGCCCAGCTCGTCGATCTCCTTTTCCAACTGCAGCACGCGTTCGAAGGCGGTCATGGCTACTTCAAGTATTGACCCATTGGTGTCGAAGCTCAAAAGGTCCTGGTGGAGATAGCCGATGGATGTGCTGCGGCTCCGTTCCACTGTACCTTCGGACGGAAGGTATTCGCCCGCAAACAATTTTAGCAAAGTAGATTTGCCCGTTCCGTTATAGCCGATAAGGCCGATGCGCTCATTGGGTTGGATATGCCAGGTGGCGTCTTTAACGATGACCCGGGCCCCGAATTCAAAAGTTACGTTCTGGAGTCCTGCTAACATGGATGCAAATTTAGCCTACTGCGGGCATTCCCCCAAACGGGACAGGCCTTGTGCGCTGTTTGGCCAATGAAAAATATCTTTACCTTCGGTAAAAATCCGTTTGAAATGAGGAAAATCGTCTTGTTGATCGTCGTCTTCGGCCTTGCTGCGTTCCTCGCCTGGAAATTGCTGTCGGACAAACCTGTCCGCAACCAGCCGCACGAGGACCAGCCCCTGAAGATATCCAAGAACCCTCCCGCGTTCAACAATGCATTCGATTCTTTGCTGAATCAATATTTCGCTGTGCGGGATGCCCTGGTGAACTGGGACACCCTGACGGCCGACCGGGCTGCATATGGGCTCGCACAGAAAGCCAACAGTCTGCCGCTTGGCCAGATCAAGGCGGACAGCAGTATCGTCCTGACTGCCAAGAGCCTTGCAGCCAGTCTTGGCGGCGATGCCAATGGGCTTTCGGGTGAGACCGGGATAGAAGCCCGGCGCCAGTCCTTCAATATCCTCACTGACGAACTCTACAACCTGGTCCGCACTGTGCGCTACGACCAGGGGACCATCTACCACATCAAGTGCCCGATGGCCTTCAAGGACAGCATCGAAGGATATTGGCTGAGCAGTTCGTCGAAGGTCGTCAATCCCTACCTCGGCAATAAACACCCAACTTTTGGGGCAAAAATGATCGAATGTGGTGAGGTCGTTGACTCGTTCGATCTTGCGAAGAAACCTTAAGGTGTAAAGATGAAGTGGACCGCAGCACTCTTCTCTTCCGTCGAGGAAAGGAAGGCCTCGAATTTCTGTGTCCCTGCGGTGATCATCATCAACGCGGTATTGGGCGGGATATCGCCCAGGTTATTGGCGTACATCACGACTTCGTAAGGCGTGCCGGGCAACGCATTGAAGAGAACGGTCAGTGGTCTGTCGGTGAGCATCTGGCGGTAAAGCACAACCTTATTGTTCACGAAGACGGTTATCGTGTCATGGTCTATCTCAGCGTTGTCATAGAACTCCAGTTTTATCTGCGCATCCCTAACCGTGATGGTCTTTACCACCTCGATGGCTCTGGGAGGAAAATGTAGCGAGGCCTGTAGTCTGGCCAGTGTATCGCTTTGGTCGATGTCGACGGGGAAGTCGGACTGGACGGCTCGTTTGAGCTGTATTTTCCCTGGCGGGCAGATCAGCCGTTTTTCCGAATACGACCCCTTCCAGTCACCAGTAAGCGCTTCCACGGCGTTGGTGCGGGAGTAATTGAGATCATAGGTTTTGATACAAGGCAGGCAGTCGGCAGGAATATTCGCGTCAAGCACCCTGTCCTCTATCAGCACCAGGCGGTGGGTGCGGGGATTGTAGCGACCCGTAAAGTTCATTTTTACAAAGTGTGCCTTATCGTAGTAATCGTAGGCCTTGCCGGTGATCACATCGCCCGCGATATTGATCTGCAATTCGAGCGAATAACTGGGGTAGCATCCGCCCGGCCCCTGCGTAAGTGATCCCTTCCAGATGCCATTCAGGTCCTCTGCCCGGGCGGCGTAACCAAGCAGGAAGAGCAGTGGCAAAAGCAGCGCAAGCCAAATTTTTATGGTCCCGCTATTTCGCATATTGGAATCTGATAACGGCGTTTTTTTGTGTGGTGGAGGTGATCCTGACCTCATACTCTTTATCACCGGCTTTCACGATCATCAGCGAAGTGTTTGGGGGAATTTCGCCTTCATTCTCGGCGACCATCACCACTTCGTGGTAGGCGTTGTCTTCATCCAGGTGAAGGGTGACGACGATAGGCCGGTCGGTGAGCATCGCATGGGAGATCACCTGCCTGTTGTCCAGGTAGACGGAGACGGTGTCGTGATCGATGGCACCATCATCATAGATATTGAGGGTGATCTCGTTCGTATGGATGACCATCGTTTTGACCAACTGGTTGTCGCGGTCTTTCAGCACGGCCGGAATGATGCTGGGAAATTTTCGGCCCAGGCCTGTGCCGGTATTGCTGTCGGCAACGGGCCTTGTCAGCGACATTCCGGGAATGGTCGCTCTCACTCTCGGCTGGGGATCGCGGGACACTGTGGCAGGACGGGGTGTTCTGATTGGCCGGCTACTGCCTGTTTTGGCAGTAGCGCTGTCGCTGGCCGGCTTTTTGAGCAGGGGGGCGGAAGCGATAGGCACATGGCTATTGGGTTTGCGGGCGGCGGCCAACAATGCTTTTTTCCGGATGGAGTCTTCGACCTCCTTTTGACGGTGCTCGACGATGGGCTCGGTATAAAAATCGGAGACAGCGACCTTACGAAGGAAAACCGTACCCCGGCCACAATTGCTCGAATCCCGGACGTTCATGCTTACATAGGTGCCTTCCAGGAATTCCTCGTTGCCCGATCTGGAGTACTGCAGAAAGTAGGTCATGATACAAGCGCCTTGACCAAAGGATTCGCGCAATTCAAGGAGCTCGCCTTCCTGTAACATTACTTTTTGAGAACGCGGGTTGAAGGTCCCGGTAGCCGCGGCCTTTCCATAGAAAACAGACGAGAGGTAGGAATAGGTAACGCCTTCGAATTGTTTGCCTTTTTGGGCGATCTGGACTTCGCAGCGGTAACGGTCATCAAATATCGTTGAAAGTTTGGACGTGAGCTTTGACCGGAAATGGCCTTGCCAGATCCCGGTGATATCCTGCGCCCAAAGCGCGATGGGCGTGAAAAAGAAAAAGAATAGACAAAGTCTGCGCATATGGTGCTGTTTCCCTTGAGCAAATTATACAAATAATTCCTAGTAAGCCGTACCATTTGTAAAATTACGCGCATGTTGCCAACCCTGATTCATTCGAATCTGTTAAATTTGCCCCCTTATGATCAAGATCACTTTTCCCGATGGTGCCGTCAGAGAATATGAAAGCGGCTCCACTGCATTGGACATCGCCAGATCCATCAGCGAAGGACTGGCTAAAAAAGTATTGGCTGCAAACGTAAACGGGCAGGTATGGGATGCTACGCGTCCCATCACCGGCGACACGACCCTGAAACTATTGACCTGGGCGGACGGAGACGGGAAGTCCACCTTTTGGCATTCATCAGCGCACCTGCTGGCCGAGGCGGTAGAGGCCCTTTTCCCGGGGACCAAGTTCTGGGTGGGACCGCCTGTCGATGGCGGCGGGTTTTACTATGATATGGACCTCGGCGGACGCCAGATCACCGAAGAAGACCTGCGAAAGCTGGAAGTAAAAATGGCCGAGCTCGCAAAACAGCATGAGGTCTATCGGCGCAAGGAGATCAGCAAAGCGGAGGCGATCAAATACTTCAGCGAGAAGGGAGACGAATATAAGCTGGACCTGTTGGAGAACCTGCAGGATGGCAGCATCACGTTTTACACCCAGGGTGAGTTTACCGATCTGTGCCGTGGACCGCACATCCCGAATACCGGCTTTATCAAAGCCATGCGGCTTACCAATATCGCCGGTGCCTATTGGAAGGGCGACGAACGCAATAAGCAGCTCACCCGCGTCTATGGTGTTACCTTTCCTTCACAAAAGGAATTGGATGAATACCTGCACATGCTGGAGGAAGCCAAAAAAAGAGATCACCGGAAATTGGGGAAGGAGCTCGGCATATTCACCTTTGACGAGCAGGTCGGTCCGGGTCTTGTGCTTTGGATGCCGAATGGTGCCGTCATCATAGAGCAATTGGAAAAGCTGGCGAAAGAGACCGAGGAGCGGGCTGGCTATAAGCGGGTCGTTACACCGCACCTTGCCAAGGAGAGCCTGTATATCACCAGCGGTCACTTGCCCTACTACCAGGAGAGCATGTTTCCGCCGATGGAACTGGAAGGAGAAAAATATTACCTGAAGTCCATGAACTGCCCGCATCACCACAAGATCTTCGCGGCGGAACAGAAGTCGTATAAGGACCTGCCTTATAGGCTGGCGGAATATGGCACCTGTTACCGTTATGAGCAAAGCGGTGAGCTTTTCGGCCTGATGCGGGTTCGCTGCCTGCACATGAACGATGCGCATATTTACTGCACAAAGGAGCAGTTCTATGAGGAGTTCAAGGCGGTAAATGACATGTACCTTAAATATTTCAAGATCTTCGGCATCGACAAATACGTCATGCGGTTCAGCACCCACGCTCCGGAAAAGCTGGGCAAGAAATACATTGACGAGGCCGGCTTATGGCAGGAAACGGAAGCGCTGGTGCGGGATGTGCTGGTCAAGACAAATACGCCGTTTATCGAAGTACCCGACGAAGCGGCTTTTTACGGTCCGAAGATCGACGTCCAGATCTGGAGCATCATCGGGCGGGAATTTACCCTGGCCACCAACCAGGTGGACTTTGCCCAGGGGCGCCGGTTCAAGCTGGAATTCACCACCAGGGACAACCATACTGACACTCCCCTGATCATTCACAGGGCCCCTTTGGGCACCCATGAACGCTTCATAGGCTTTCTTTTGGAGCATTATGCCGGGAAATTTCCGGTGTGGCTCGCCCCCCTCCAGGTCAAGATATTACCAATCACCGATAAGTGCCTGGAATATGCACAAAATCTTTCTGTTGTCCTGAAAAATGCGGATATTCGTGTAGAAGTCGATGACCGGAATGAAAAGATAGGAAAGAAGATTCGGGACACTGAATTAGCCCGGGTTCCCTATATGCTGGTCATCGGCGAAAAGGAGATGAGCGAAAACAAAATAGCCGTCAGGAGGCAGGGAAAAGGTGACCTGGGCGTGAAAGGAATTGAGGAGTTCATCGCCGAAGTAAGAAAAGAAATCATTGAACGCGTCCCCAATCCCTAGGGGCCCGCGCAAGTCAAATTAAACCGAAAGCTTCCGTTAGGGAGGGAAGCAGGACTAAAAACAGTAAATGGCATTTCCACCGAGACCCCCACGCGGGAATTTTAATCCACGATTCAGAAAAGAACAACAACAAGAACATCGTACCAACCATATGATCAGGGTACCCCAGGTACGACTGGTCGGCGATAATGTAGAGGTAGGCGTTTATTCGATCCAGGAAGCCATCCGGATGGCACAAGATCAGCAGTTGGACCTGGTCGAGATATCGCCCAACGCAGACCCGCCGGTCTGTAAGATCATCGATTACAACAAGTTCCTTTACGAGAAGAAGAAGAAGGAAAAGGAGATGAAGGCCAAGAGCAAGGCTTCCGAAGTAAAGGAAATTCGCTTTACGCCGAATACCGACGACCATGACTTTGATTTCAAAGCCAAACATGCCGAGAAGTTTTTGAAGGAAGGCAATAAAGTAAAAGCGTATGTCCAGTTCAAGGGACGTGCTATCCAGTTCAAGGAAAGGGGCGAATTGTTGCTCCTGAAATTTGCCGAGCGGCTGAATGACTCAGGTGTTCTCGAAGGCATGCCGAAAATGGAAGGCAAGCGAATGTTGGCGATATGGGCGCCTAAATCCCAGAAAAAGAAGGAAAAAGGGGCTGCCAGCTAGTGTCTGGCATCAAATAAAATTATAAAAAACCGCATGTATGCGGTTTTTTTTATAGCTTTGCAGCCCCAAATGGCTCCATAAGTGCTCTGCCAGTGCGGAACCGCCAGTAGGGGATTACAACAAAAGCATGTCAAATGCCAAAGGTTAGAACCAATTCGAGTGCAAAAAAGCGGTTTAAAGTGACCGGCACGGGTAAGATCACCTTCCAAAAAGCGTTCAAACGCCACATTCTTACCAAGAAATCCAAAAAGCGCAAGCGTCTCATGGCCAAGAAGGGCGAAGTCAGCCAGGCCAATCTGGATTTTGTAAAGCGTCTCCTCCGGCTGAAATAGACTGGTTGCCGCCGACGAAAACAGCCGGCTGATCAGCACAGCCGGTTAAGCAATGTTATTGTTAATTTTCAAAAGTAGTAAGATATGCCACGTTCAGTAAACGCCGTCGCCAGCCGGGCACGCAGGAAACGCATCCTTAAGCAGGCCAAAGGTTTCTACGGCAAACGTAAAAATGTATACACTGTCGCTAAAAACGTATTGGAGAAGGGTCTTCAGTATCGTTATGTAGGCCGGAAATTAAAGAAGAGAGAATACCGCACGTTATGGATCGCGCGTATCAACGCAGCTGTTCGGGCGGAAGGCATGACCTATTCGACGTTCATTCATAAACTGGGTCAGAAGGGCATCGGGCTCGATCGCAAGGTACTGGCCGACCTGGCGATGAACGAGCCGGAGACGTTCAAGCTGATCGTGGCCGCCGTTAAGTAAAAATGATTATCTTAGACGCCCCTTTATGAGGGGCGTTTTCTTTTGGGGCGCTTTCATTTGAAGCGCTTTCATTTTTAACAACATAACATTGCAACACCTGGACCAGTCAATGAACAATACGTACACCGACCTGGTGACGCAGACCTTCAATTTCCCGCAAGAAGGTTTCGAAGTTATCGACAATAATCTGCAGTTTAATGGCCTCGATATAAAAGCGTTGATCGACAAATACGGGACGCCCATGAAGCTCACCTATCTGCCCAAGATCGACATGCAGATCACCAAAGCGAAAAAAATGTTTGCCGCCGCGATCAAAAAGCACCGCTATGAGGGCAAATACTTTTATTGCTATTGCACCAAGAGTTCGCACTTTTCCTTTATCGTGGAGGAGGCGCTCAAGAATGACATTCACCTGGAGACCTCCTTCGCTTACGACATCGAGATCATCAAGAAGTTGTATCAGCGCAAGAAGATCACGAAGGATACTTTTATCATCTGCAACGGCTTCAAGCAAAAATCTTATACCAGCCGCATCGCATCGCTGCTGAACAGCGGCTTTAAGAATGTCATCCCTATTTTGGACAACAAGGATGAGTTGCAGCAATACAAACGTTCCGTAAAGGTCCCTTTCAAACTGGGCATCCGGGTGGCGGCGGAAGAAGAGCCGACGTTTCCCTTTTATACCTCCCGGCTGGGCTTTCGGGCAAGGGATGTACTGGAATTTTATGTTGACAAGATCGAGGGAAATGAAGACCGGTTCCAGTTGAAAATGCTGCATATCTTTCTGAACAAGGGGATCAAGGATGACATTTATTATTGGAGTGAATTGAACAAGGTCATTAACTTGTACTGCCAGCTGAAAAAGATCTGTCCCGAGCTTGATTCCATCAATATTGGAGGCGGATTCCCCATCAAGCATTCCCTGGGGTTTGAATATGATTACCAGTTCATGATCAACGAGATCGTGGGCAACATCAAAAAAGCCTGCAAGCGGAACAACGTGCCCATGCCACATATCTTCACGGAATTTGGCAGTTATACGGTAGGGGAGAGCATGGCGCATATTTACAGCGTCATCGGCCAGAAGGTTCAGAACGACCGTGAGATCTGGTATATGATCGACTCCTCCTTTATTACTACGCTGCCGGACACCTGGGGTATCGGGGAACGTTTCCTCATGTTGCCGATCAACAAATGGGATGTGGAATATCAACGGGTTGTATTGGGGGGCATCACCTGCGACAGCCATGACTATTACGATTCCGAAGAGCATATCAACGAAGTCTTCCTGCCGAAGATCGTCAACGGCGAGCCGCTGTACGTTGGCTTCTTCCATACGGGTGCTTACCAGGATCAGATCAGCGGTTATGGGGGGATCAAGCACTGCCTCATACCTTCCCCAAAGCATGTGATCGTCGGGTATGACAAGAACGGGAAACTGGTTGACTGGGTCTATGCCAAGGAACAGACTGCGCAGAGCATGCTAAAGATCCTGGGCTACATGTAAAAAATCGATCGGTATGAAATATGCCCTCTGTCTGCTGGCTGTACTGGCCATCGGTGTTGTTACCTGCGGTGCGGTACGCGCCCAGACGACGGAAGATTCCGTGAAAGCGGCACTCCACACGCTATTTGCTGCCATGAAGGACGGCGATTCAGCCGCGTCGTTTCGTGCATTCACGGACAGCTCGATTATGCAAAGTGAGGCGCCGGGGGGTACATTCAAGACTTTCTCACCGCTCTTTTTTGCCCATCGTGTCGCAAGCATGGGATCTGGCGCGGCAGATGAGCGTATTCACATCGACCTGTTGCATGTCGACGGGTCGTTGGCCATGGTCTGGGCACCTTACAGCTTTTTTTTGAAGGGAAAATTTCACCATTGCGGGGTGGACAGCTTCCAGCTTATTCGTACGCCGCAGGGATGGAAGATCCAGTATATCATTTATACGGTACGCACCAGTGGGTGTCCAGTGGGGACGCCCGATGCGCCTTGACCCGAGCCGGCGTGAAGCTCGACGATGCCCTGGCCTAATGTTTTGTCCGATATTTCTTATTGACCTTAGGGTTGTCAAAATAGGCGTTAAGCTGTTCTTCGGTCATCCCCGTCGTTTCTTCCAACGGCACATCGATCAGCTGCACCTGGGTCTGCTTGAGTTCTGTCTTGAGATTGGCGACCTTTTTGGTGATATCCGGATCCTTTTCTCCTACCAGGGCGTTATCACGCATCGTGTAGTCCAGGCGTTTGATGCTGGATCGGACCAGGGAGGCCTGGTTCTGATCGGCGGTCTGGGGTGGCGCGACCGTCTCTTTCACGGGAACCATGGCGACGCCGACACTGGGCAGGATGGCGCCGGTAGTGGGGGAATTCGTACTGGTGGCTATCGTTCCACCGAGGGCGGTGGTAGCCGTTGTCATATCGAAGCCTGTTCGGGTGTGATTGGTCTTTTTGACTTTTCTATCCAATTGGAAGAAGGCGTATTTCAGCCGGAGAATGTACGTGCGTAAGTCCTTGATGGTGGCGTTATAAGTTGACACGGCATAGGGATAGTTCAAGGCGTCTTTCACGTAGATCTTTATAGTGGCCGTGTCCCGCATAAAAACCTTGTTTGTTCCAACGAAATAGAGCAGCAGCAGTCTTTGCTTGGCCGAGTCGCCGTCTTTTACAAAATCGTAGGGCGGGCTCCAGGTAAAGTCATCATTGCAGGCTTTGATATCGGAGTTCGTCTTGATGGGAATGCTGGAGTAGAAGTTGATGCCCTCGATCGGGTAGGTGCCGGTCTCGCACTGGACACGGAAACTGATCGTATCGCCCTCTTCTACATACAATACGTTGCTTACGGTAGGCTTAACATGGGAGGGAATGATCTCCGTGGTGAAAAAGACGATCGTAAAGGCGGTGTCGAGCCGATCCTTGGGGTCATTCAGGTTTTGCACGCCGATATTGATCCGGTATTCATAGTCGTATTTGAGGCGGCCGGACATGAAATAAGATTTGTCCGCCCTGAAGGTCAGCAGTCCCTGTTCCGTCATTTTTAGACCGACGGGCGCGTTCCTCATATAGAAGAAGTATTTGCTGAGATCTTTGTTGATCTCGAGCTGATAGATCAGTGTGGAATCGACGTGCAGGGTAAAGTAGGGGTTGAGGTTGCGGATACGCAGGGTGGAGTCGTTGAAGTGCCCGACTGTATCCGCCGCTGCGGCGGCGTGAATTCCCGGATTCTGAGCAAGACCCTTCTCGAAGAACATTATACCTGCCGAAAACAATAGCCAAAGCCTTAAAACACCCAAGGGTTTCTTCATATTCCTGGATAGTGATGGGTTGTAAAAGCCCGAAATTAAGCCAAACCATCAGAAAAATGGCAAAAAACATCGGCGAATGCGTCGCCGGCACGTGGGCGGGCGAGGCAAAGAAAGGCCCGGTCGCGAAGACCGGGCTACTTTAATCAACCAAAACCAACCAACCGTCGCCGTCGCACACAGGAGAAAGCCTGTGAGCAGGTCCTTGCTGATGGCAAGGCGAGGCTCAATCCGTTAGGACAATCGTTGACCGGTTTTGGTTCTATGAAACGTTTTGCTATTGGCTATGGCTTACTGGATAGCGATCTGTTTCGTACTTTCTTTTACCTGTTCCTTTTTGGGAAGGAGGAGCTTTAAAACACCATTTTCGTACTTAGCCTGTATGCCGTTCGTGTCTATCCGGTCGTCCAGGTTAAAGCTGCGTTTGAAGCCCTTGAAAGAGAATTCTTTGCGGATGGTTTTGTAATCTTCGGTCTTGTTTTCTTCCTTCTTTTCAAAGGCGATCGTCAACTGGCCATTGTCAAGCGCTAAGCTGAAATCTTCTTTTGTGCGGCCGGGAGCGGCTAGTTCGAGATGATAGGCTTCAGCCGTTTCATGGATGTTTACCGGAGGAAAGCCAAAGCTTTCATCGCGACCCAGACCGGCGGGGAAACCTTGAAAGAACTCATCTACAAAGTTTGAAAGGCTTTTGTGACCGTTGTTGTTTACTTTTACGAGTGTCATAAATGGATAGTATTTGTGAGTTTATGAATGTTGTTCGACGCAGGGGGTAGGTCAAATGGTATACCATGAGTACAAGAGCGCCATTTTCCAGAAATATTGGCAAAAAATGTTCGCTCCGGGTGACATAGTTGCATTTCATGCGGGTTTTTGTGACATATTTTCCGGATTGATTTTGGCCGGTGGTTCCAGATAAGTTTGGGTCCGGAATAGCGATTCGGCGAGGCCTACGTGGCCAGATTGATTTGGGTCAAGAACAGCGATACGGCGCGGCCTGCGTTGCCAGATTAATTTGGGTCCAGATGAACAGTGATCAGGCGCGGCCTATGTTGTCATATTGAGTTGGGCCCAGATGAACAGTGATCTGGAGCGTCCGGCTGCGTGGTCCAGGCTCGTGAGGTGTGCGGCGGTCAAGGCTGTGTTGTGAGCCTGCAATCACTTTGAGGCCACTGATGAGCTGCCTCGGTTTGCGCTACCCGCCCACACCAATGACGCCTCCGGAGTTTAAAGCGCCAAGCAGTCCGGGCACTCCCGAACCAAATAGAACTGCCTAGCCCATCGATAGCTGTCGATGTATTGAACTTTTTGTTTAGCTTTGTGTTTTAAAATGTATTTCTTATCAAAAACAATCATATTACCATGTATCCAAAGGAAATAGTAGTGCCGATGAAGGAGGAACTTACTGAGAACGGGTTCGAGGAAATGTTGACATCCGGCGATGTCGATTCGCAACTGGAGAAGTCAGGGACGACACTGGTGATGGTCAATTCTGTTTGCGGCTGTTCTGCCGGATCTGCGCGCCCGGGTGTGTTGATGGCGGTAGCAAACGGTGCAAAGAAGCCGGATCACCTGGCTACGAGCTTCGCGGGGTTTGACATGGAGGCGGTAAACAAGATTCGGGAACATTTGCTGCCGTATCCTCCCAGTTCCCCTGCCATCGCGTTGTTTAAGGATGGGAAACTGGTGCATATGATCGAGCGGCATCAGATCGAAGGCCGTCCGGCGCAGCTGATCGCCCATAACCTCATCGCGGCTTTCGAAGAATATTGCTAAGGTTTGGATAGAGCGGCTCCAGTGGCACTTGCTTTCGCTTATAGAACGCCCCTTCCACGCGGAGGGGGCGTTTTGCGTTCTGCCCAAAGGGCGAAGGTGAAAGTGAGAATATTGGAGAGTAAAGGTTAGTTCATTTGTGAAAGGTTAGTGCCGCTAAATCATTGAGAGGTGATGCATCATAGCGTTTAAACTTTCGTCCACACCCTGTGGATAAGCTATAAAAGGCAGGATTGGCGGGGATTTTGGGAGAAAAATGTTCCCCGTGGAACACTTTTGTGGAACGGCAATCAACAGGTAATAGTATATGTGGACAATTATTTTTGGGATTTGCTTTCAAACTTGAAGTACAAACGGCTCAGCGTCCGTCAATTGGATGGTCAAAAAAAATTTCATCAAGCTGTAGCGGGGAACGAGGGAATTGCGACTGCAAAGCTGTAGGTTTGCGCAAATGTGCGCAGATTCCGGCGCAGGGTCGCTCGAACGGGCCGGAGT
>CBDCBP010000015.1:0-769540 GCA_965214315.1 Puia sp.
TTTACAACTGACGGGAAGGTAATAACTGGTCCGGCGGACCGCGACTTAGACCGGGCAACCATTGAAAAAAAAGTTTAGCCGACGTCTTTGGTGGTTATCGTATCTGGTTTTTTGCATCTGTTGCATTTTTTGGATCGATTTCCACCGACGTTATGCAAACCGCATATTCGGCAGCTTCAATCTGTTTTCCTTCTGAGATCGCATAGGCTTTCGTAAACTCGGCTCCGTAGTACAGGATGACCGAAGAATAGTAAACCCACAAGAGTACGACGATCAGTGCGCCGGCAGTTCCATAATACGTGTCAACGTGGCTGCTTGCAATATACAGGGAGATACCTAATTTGCCCAGCACGAAAAGAACGGCCGTGACCACGGCGCCCATGATGACCTCGCGCCATTTGATCCTGGCATCCGGCAATACTTTGAAAATGATCGCAAAGATGAAAGCAATTACGGCGATCGTTAAGACCAGGTTACACCCATGGAGTATCACGCTGTTGATGCCGGGATACCGGACCAGTATGCGGTCTCCGAGACCGTCAATCAGGGCACTTAATGCCAATGATACGACCGCCAGGAATCCAAGTCCGATGATGATGGAAAAGGAGATGAACCGGTTTTGCAAATACTTGAGCAGGCTGCTCTTCGGCTTCGGCTTTACGCACCAGATCATGTTCAGCGAATCCTGGATCTCGGCGAAGATACTTGTGGCGCTGACCAGCAAAATAATTCCGCCGATGGCCGCCGCTGCTACACCTTTGCCCATCAAGGCCGCATTCTTGATAATATATTGGAGCTGTTCGGCTGTTGCCTTCCCTGTAAATCCGGCCAGCTCATTAAACACCTTGCCTTGAATCGCATCTTTGCCATAAATGAACCCGCACAATAGCACGATCATAAAAAGTAAGGGGCCCATCGCAAATATCGTGTAATAGGCGAGGGCGGCGCTTAACTTCAGTATCTTGTCGTCCAGAAAGCCATTGAATGATGCTTTAAGCGTGGTCCAGGTTTTCTTCCAGGTCATACGTTGACTTTTTGATTAGATGTATCCAAAGCCATGCCCAGCTCTTTGCGCAGGTAAGGGGCCGTGCGACTTTCCTTCGAGCGAGCCACCTTTTCCGGTGTTCCTGCCGTGACCACGCGGCCGCCTTCTTCTCCGGCGCCGGGCCCGATATCGATCACCCAATCGCTGGCAAGTACGACGCGCATTTCGTGTTCAACGAGTATGACGGTATTGCCGGCGGTCACCAGGGAATCGAGCTGCGTCACGAGGCGTTCGACATCGGAAGGATGGAGGCCGGTCGTGGGCTCGTCGAGTATATAGAGGGTGTCTCCTTTCTGCGGCCGTTGCAGCTCGGTCGCGAGTTTGATGCGCTGCGCCTCTCCACCCGAAAGTTCGGTGGCCGCCTGGCCGAGCCGCAGGTAGCCCAGTCCCACCTGCAAGAGGATATCGAGACTTCGACTGATGGCAGTCTCCCCTTCGAAGAATGCGCGGGCGGCGGCGACTGTCAGGTCCAATACATGTGCGATGTGTTTATCCTTGTATTTGATCTCGAGGGTCTTTTCATTGTACCGTGCGCCCTGGCAAGTAGGACATGGGGCGTATACACTTGGAAGGAACAACAATTCTACCATCACGAAGCCTTCGCCTTCGCAATGCGGACACCTGCCTTTTGCGACATTAAAGGAAAAGCGTCCCGCATCGTAATGCCTGGCCTTTGCGGCCTGTGTATTGGCGAAGAGCTTTCGGACATGGTCAAAGAGTCCTGTATAGGTAGCCAGGTTGGATCGTGGGGTGCGGCCAATCGGCTTTTGGTCCACGCGGACCAATCTTTTTATGCTATCGATTCCGCCGGTGATCCGGCCTTCGGTCGTCAGGGGCGGCGCGGCGTCGAGGATCTCCGCATCGGTCTCGGGCTCGAGCAGGGTGTTATTGCCCAGATGGGTCGCCACGAGTTCTACCAGCGCCTGGCTGACAAGTGAAGATTTGCCGGAGCCGGAGACGCCTGTGACGGTTGTCAGCACCCCGAGCGGGAAGGCGGCGTCCATGCCGTGCAGGTTGTTGCGGCTGATATCCTTAAGTGTAAGCCAGCCCTTTGGTTGGCGTGGCTCGTGGGTGGCCGGGCGCTTTTCTACAGGAAAGAGATACTTGCGTGTCGCCGAAGCTTTGACGTTTTTCAGTCCTTCCGGGGGACCGCTGTAGAGGATCTCTCCACCGGCGTCGCCTGCCGCGGGACCGACATCCACCAACCAATCCGCCTGACGGACCACGTCGAGGTCGTGCTCGACGACGAACAGGCTGTTGCCGGAGGCTTTCAACTGACCGAGGGCGGTCAGCAGGGCCTCTGTATCGGCCGGGTGCAGTCCGGCAGATGGTTCGTCCAGCACGTAGACTACGCCGAATAAGTTGCTGCGCACCTGTGTCGCGAGGCGCAGCCGCTGGAGCTCGCCGGGTGAGAGGCTGGGGGTGCTGCGTTCGAGCGTTAGGTAGCCTAAACCGAGATCCAGCAGCACGTGGAGCCGGGCGTTGAGGTCCTGGGCGATGCGATGGATGACGACGGCTTTTTCGCCGCCGGTTGGTTTTTGATCCGTGGGCAGCGCCGATGTTTGGAGGCCGCCCAGCTTCGCTTTCTGCGTATAGGGAAAAAGGATAGCCGCGAGTTTGGTGAGTGGCAGCCGTGAAATGTCTGCAATGTCGAGGCCGGCGAATGTTACCGAGAGTGAGGCCAGCTTCAGTCTTTTGCCATTACAAACCGTGCAGGACGCACCGAGCATGTAGTGTAGTGCGCGCTTCTTCATGAGCGGGCTTTGTGTGTTTGCAAAACTATGCAGCACGTGCCGTCGCGCGCTGGTGAAGGTGCCCAAATAACTGGGTTCGATCTTTTGTTTGATGGCTTGCTTCACTTCGGGATGGGTGAAACCGGGATATACGGGCACGGCGGGTTGTTCTTCGGTAAAGAGGATCCAGTCGCGGTCTTTCTTTGGCAGGTCACGCCAGGGTTTATCTACGTTGTAGCCGAGGGTGATCAGGATATCCCGCAGATTTTGTCCATGCCAGGCGGTGGGCCATGCGGCGACGGCCCGCTGCCTGATGGTAAGCGTATCGTCGGGCACCATCGACCTTTCGGTGACTTCGTATATACGCCCGAGGCCATGACAAGCAGGACAGGCGCCTTCAGGCGTGTTGGGAGAGAAGGACTCGGCATAGAGCAACGGTTGTTTGGGGGGATAATCGCCGGCGCGGGAATAGAGCATCCTCAGCAGGTTACCGAGTGTCGTGACGCTGCCTACCGAGGAGCGGGTGGTCGGCGTTCCCCGCTGTTGTTGCAGCGCCACGGCCGGCGGCAGTCCCTCGATCGAATCGACCTCGGGATTGCCCATTTGATGAAAGAGGCGACGGGCATAAGGTGAAACAGATTCCAGGTACCGTCGTTGGGCCTCCGCATACAGGGTCCCAAATGCCAGGGAGGATTTACCGCTGCCGGAAACGCCGGTGAAAACGACCAACTTGTCGCGTGGAATGAGTACATCTACATTCTTGAGATTGTGTTCCCGGGCGCCACGTACCTGCACGAAACCGGATGGGGCTTGATCGGCCATTATTCATTGAGTTTATGCCTGAAATTAATACCTTTAGCAGAAATCAGGCCTGATGCAGGACGAGCTCGTGAAACATACCAAGAATATCTACAATGAGATTAAAAACCCGGGCCATAGTTTTATGGAAAAGGTGAAGGACGTGATCATGGAGATCCTGATCATTGTCTTCGCCGTGACGTTGTCCATCTGGTTGCACAATTGGAGTGACCATCGGCGAGAACAACGGGAGGCAGCGGAATTTTTACAGGGCATCAAGGCTGATCTAAGGCAGGATATTCGACAGGTAGAAGTCAACAAATCGTTGGCCTTGCGAGTGGACTCGAATTTCACGCGGCTGAATGTTATGAATGCGACGGGGGAGATAGATACGGCCAAGCCGCACGTGGTCGGCAACCTTTTGCAATTCGATATGACCGCCACTCATCCCAATATCGGCCGGTATGAAGGGTTCAAGTCCAGCGGCAAGATCGGCACGATCGAGAATGATAGCCTGAAGCAAGCCATACTAGTCTATTACCAGCAAAACATGCCCGGCTTAGCGGATGTCGAAGGGTTGGTCAATTCTTTGCAACTAAAGATCATCGACGCGGTGACCGAAAGGCCCGATGGAATGTCTTCCACGACCCTCGCTAAATCCTTAAAAATGCGTGCGCTTAGTCAATTTTTGACCGAGAATCTCGAGGGAGAAGTAAAAACTTACGTTGATGCCCAGGCTCAGGCAAAAAAGATCATTGCTTTAGTCGATGCTTCGCGGTAACGGCTCCTGTCACTTTTTCAAATGGATAGAAACCTTTTTATCTTTTGATTGAGAAATGTTCCCTTTGACTCATAAGCCTTCATAGCCGAATATAGTTCCGGAGGAACGTTGAAATAATCGTACACCGCGCCTGAATTGTACGTGACGCGAAGCCGCTGTTCGTTTTCGTTGTAATGATAAGATCGGATGACTGAAGAGGGCATATTATTCCAGAAGCCAATCGTATGCCAGGGGAAAAATGTCGGGGGGTATTAGTCGCCTTCCGACCCAGGCGATGGTGGAGAAATGGCCAGCGACTGAATGCAATTATAGGTTTAGTCGGGAAGGCATAGCTATTGCTGTTGAAAGATTCAAATACTACATCATGGAAGAGAAAGATAAAATGAGCAGGCGACAGGCTGTCGCAGGAATAGGTGCGGCGTTAGCCGCGGTAACGTTGGCGCCGGCGTCGGCAGTTGCAGGTCCGGCGGGGGCTGCCGGTGCGGGAAGTGCGGTAACCGGCATGACGACCGGTTCGACCGGCGCGGTTAAGCTCGACGATCCCACCACCAAATATCCCAAGGCGCCTTACAAGTACCAGCCGCAGCCCTGGCCGGGTCTGCAAAGCAAGATGGACCCGAAGCCCGATTGCGGCGAGACAAGCTATAAGGGTTCGGGCAGATTGATGGGTAGAAAAGCATTGATCACCGGCGGTGATTCCGGCATGGGCCGGGCGGCGGCGATCGCCTACGCGCGGGAAGGTGCGGATGTGGCCATCAACTATTATCCCAGTGAAGAACCTGATGCCCAGGAAGTAATTGCTTTGATCAAGGCGGAGGGCCGTAAGGGTATTGCCATACCCGGTGATCTCCGGGACGCGACTTTTTGCAAACAGCTTGTGCAGAAAGCGCTGGCTGAGCTGGGCGGTCTGGATATCATCGTCAGCAACGCGGGAAGGCAGCAGGCGGCGGCTTCCATCCTGGATGTCAGTGATGACGAATTCGACGCCATTATGAAGACGAATATATATGCTCCGTTTTATATCATCCGGGAAGCGGTTCCGCACTTGCCCGCGGGTTCGGCTATTATCGGCACGACTTCCGAACAGGCTTACGACCCCGATGCATGGCTGTATGCCTATGCACAGACCAAGGCCGCGACCATGAATTATGTAAAGTCCCTTGCCAAGCAACTTGGACCCAAAGGCATTCGCGTGAATGGCGTTGCACCGGGGCCGGTATGGACGGCTTTGCAGGTTAGCGGCGGCACCACACCCGAGAAACAACAAACATTTGGCAGTTGGACGCCGCTTGGACGGGCAGGGATGCCGGTAGAGTTGGCCTCCATTTATGTGCAGCTGGCAGCCAGCGACGCGAGCTTTGCCACAGGTCAGATCTATGGATCGTCCGGCGGGGCGGGAATGCCTTAATCAGGTTGAAAAATACTATTATGAAACAGTCAGTCGTTTTTTTAGCGCTGTCGACATGCATGATGACCGCTGTCACTGCGCAGGATAAGAGCAATGATACCACAGCCCGCTATTTTATCATCCAGGCGAGTATAGGCAATCTGCAGGAGATCGCCATTGGCCGGTTAGCGACGGCGCAAGCCGCCAGCCCTGACGTAAAGGCCTTTGCCAGTAAAATGGTTGCTGATCACACGAAGGCGGAGGCGCAGTTGATGCAGCTGGTGGAAACGCGAGGGTTCCAGATCCCTCATGAAGCAACCGATCCTCCTGTCGAAGACATGATGCTAAAAAAGGAGATAGGAAAAGACTTTGACCGCATGTACGTGCATATGATGGTGCCCGACCACCGGCAAACGGTACAGCTTTTTGAGAAGTATGCCTTGGCGGGAAAAGACCCCGATGTCAAAGCGTTTGCCAGGCAGACACTGCCGACATTGAAAGATCATCTAGCGGCCATTAGCGCGATCGATCAAAACATGAAGAACGCGGTGGCGAAGTAAAGATGAAGCGGTAGTGATAAAGAAGTTGAGATAATGAAGTTGAGATAATGAAGTTGAGATAAAGAAGTAGAGATAAAGAAGTTGAGATAAAGAAGTTGAGATAATGAAGTTGAGATAAAGAAGTTGAGATCAAATGGCGCGGCGTTTAAAAAGCGACGGGAAGATAAATGGAAAAGGTCGAGCCTTCGCCGACTTTCGACTGGGCTGTAATAAAACCGCCGTGGTGGTGCAGGATCCGTCGACAGAAAGCCAATCCGGAGCCGAACCCGTCCCCTTTCCGCCTAGGCGCAGTCTTTACAAAAATGTCATAGATTTTGTCCAGGGCCGCAGGTTCGATCCCTATTCCTGTATCTTCAAAGACAATTTTGATATATTTGCCTTCTTTATCGGTCACTTCGGCTGCATAAATCCTGACGAATGGGGATTGGCCGGTTTTGGCAAATTTTACCGCATTTCCGATCAAGTGGGAGAAAACCTGAGCCATCTGGATCGGGATGGCCTCGACTGTCGGCAGTTGAGCGCAATCCAGCACAACACGTTTTTCGGTAAGCAAATGGTCCATTTGCAAGCGAACGAATGAAAGGGTCTTGTTCAGATCTACCTGTTCTTTGGTGTCATCGGTATGACTCAGATTTGAATATGCTGCTAATTCCCGGATCATACCGGATATGTCCAATGCAAAATTATTGATCTTGAGGGCAACGTCTTTAGCGTTTTCGAGGTTGTCCATTGCCGTATGATTGACAAGAAAGTCGCTGAAGACCCTGATCTTTCTAAGCGGCTCTTGTAAAGTATGGCCGGAAATGTGTTGAATTTGCCTGCTTTCATCTTTATAGTACATCAATTCCCGGCTCGTGTCAGCCAGGGCGCGCTGACTTTTTTCCATTACCTCCAGGCTGTCCAGGTGGAAAGCCAACAGTTGCGAAAACAGGGCGAAAGTTCCAGTGACCTTTATGTTGCTCACTTGGGCAGGTCTTGTATCGATGGCGCAAAGCGTACCGAAGAACGAGCCGTCTTTCAATACGATAGGGTAGGAGATATAGCTTTGCAATCCGTAAAACTTAGGGGTATGGTGTTCAGCATAGCGGGCGTCACTCGACACATCGTCGATCACTACCGGTTCGTGATGCTGCCTGATCTCGTTGCAGATAGTTGTTTCAAGCTGCAATTCTCCACCTGCCTCCAGACCAAATTTTGCTTCATCGCGAACGCTGCAAGCCAACCACCTTTTTTTCTGTCACGCGGGCTACGGCAGCGAAACCCATCCCCGTCGTCCGGCAGATCACCTCAAGCATCATCGGCACCAGGTCGATCCGGTTGACGGCTACATAATCTTTGTACAGCTTGTCCTCAATGGTTATCATAGCTCTAACAGAAATTTCCTTTTTTGGTGATCCATCAGCCCCATTTTACCCATTGCCGCTATACTTTCCAGGATACTTTTAAGTGCCGCAACGGAACTAGGTTTTTGCACATAGAGGTTGGCTCCCGCCCTAAATGCCGCTTCCACATCTACATCGTTAGCCGAAGTGGAGTAAATGATCACCGGAACGACATCAAATGCTGCTTCCGACCGGATCATCTTCAGACATTCCTGGCCCGATATGATTGGCATATTGAGGTCCAGAAAAACCATGTCAACATCAGTCGAAGCTTTTAGTTCAATAATAAGCTCAGGCGCTGAACTACCGTCTTTACCAAGGCCGTCGGTGACCATTCGCCGGCGACAACGGCAAAGAAATCACGGTCGTCCTCGTCATCATCACACAAAATGATGGTTGTCGCGTGTTTGTTCATATTCCTTTAAAAATCAATGCTATAGCTGCCGATCATTCCTTGGAACGGCGAAGTATGCTGTAATTTACTGCCCTAAAAGGAAAAAACCGCCAAAATTAATCGGACGCGGTCAATAAAGGATATTCGAATTTAGCCATTCGATCCTTTTAATCTTTGGTGGAGACTGAGGCCAATGGCGCCCCAAAAGGCCATTTCCTCTTCTTTTCGCACGTGGAAATTTGCTGGCCGATCATTGTCGTGGAAGACGTGGACGATCTGTGAGCCATATTTTTGGAGTAAGATCTCGTTCTTGGGGCTAAGCGTATACTGGTTCGATTCTTCTCCATGCATTGCTGTTACCAGCGCTACGTGTTCGTAGCCGGCATACTTGAATGATAATTCAAAATGGGTCATTTGGACGGGTTGGTTTGGCAAAGGATCATTGGTTGCTTTTATCATGTACTCCAATTGCATGCCGTCTTGTAAATGATTGATAGTTAATGACTATTTAGACCAACGGTGGTTTTTGCCCGACCAAAAGATGGAAAATTCTCCAAAATCGGGAAGAGTATACGACGA
The DNA here is from genome assembly GCA_965214315.1 of Puia sp. Taxonomy (GTDB): domain Bacteria; phylum Bacteroidota; class Bacteroidia; order Chitinophagales; family Chitinophagaceae; genus Puia. The sequence continues at coordinate 8,660 of CBDCBP010000015.1, forward strand.
AAAAGGCCCCCGGACGCGGGAGCCTTTTTTTTCATTCACAACAACAACCTTACTGCACTTTTATCGATCGTTTCTGCTCTTTCTGATCGACATTCCGGATGACGACCTCGACTCTGCGGTTGCACTGTCTTCCCTGTTCCGTCGAGTTATCACAGGCTGGATTGTCTTTACCAAAGCCCCTTGCGATAACCCTCGACTTATCGACACCCGCCGCGATCAATGCGTTGGCTACTGCCTGTGCCCTGGCCTTCGAGATGCGTTTATTGATGGCCACGCTTCCTTTATTGTCCGTATATCCATCGATATAGAAGTTGGAATTCGGAATCTGTTCATCCATGACCCTCGCGGCATGTGTAAGGATCGTGTCGCTTTCATGCCTGATCGTCGCCTTACCATAGTCGAACAAGATGTTCTTGAAATCGGCCGTGATCTGTACTACGACCTGCTGGATGGGGCAACCATGCGTAGATGCAGGGCCGGGATCGTTGGGACAAAGGTCCTGGTCATCGGGTATACCGTCATGATCTGTATCGGGTACCGGGCAGCCATGGTATTTGGCAACACCGGGAACAGTGGGGCATGAATCGTCTTTATCGGGTATGCCATCACCATCTGTATCCGGGCAGCCATGGAATTGCTTGAGGCCGGGAACTGTCGGGCAGGAATCTTCCTCGTCATTGACGCCATCATGATCCGTATCTGGGATGGGGCAGCCGTGATAACGAAGTACGCCGGCTACTGTAGGACAGCTGTCATGTTCATCGTCTATGCCGTCACCATCGGTATCGGGGATCGGGCAACCCTGGTAGCGTTTGAATCCCGCAACAAGCGGACATTTGTCTACGTCGTCGTAGATGCCATCCTTGTCTGTATCTGGTTTGAGTTTTTTCTTATACGGCATCCCGAAATGTACGCCGACATGCAGGTCCGCTTGTTTTGAATCATGCACCAGGGCTGACAGGACACTGCCGGATCCAATAAAGAACGGGCCCACTCTGAACGCTACACCTGCGTTGAAATGGGTCAGTTGGTTATAGTTGAGGGGGACTTCTACGCTGAAAAGCTTGTTTTCCCATCTTGGCGTAAAGGTATAGGAATTATAGTAGAATAGATTCAGTGCCCCTTGTGTATTGAGGGTGAACTGGCCTGCCGCATTGATGGCAAAGCCGCCATGTACCAGGTAGTCGATATTTGCCTGCAATGTTGTCGGCAGGTTCACGTTATAAGAACTGCCCTGTGCAGTACCGGTGAAGAAGGGACTCGCGTCCAGGATCGGTTTGTACTGACTGATAGACTTATTCGCAAATTGATTAAGCGTATATTGCTCTGCTGCAGGAATGTTGACCGCGTAAGTGGAGGCTGCGTTGGTGCTCCGATTGAACGAGATGCGGCCGATATCGAGGACGGAAACGGCGATGCGCAGCTTGTATTTGTTGGCAAACCGGTCCGTCACATACATGGAATAATCGGCATCGGGCCGATATTCGTATACCAGTCCGACGTCGCCACCTGCTCCATGACCATTGAACTTGAAGAAGTCGCTGAATTTATAGTTGTTGAAATCCGCGGCCGTCGTATTGATGGCCAGGTTGCCGGTCGTATTGGTAAGATAAGTGTTGCCCGGTCCATCGACGGTGCCTGCCAAGCCGTTTGCTTTTAAATAACTGTCAGCGGTGCCGGCAATGTATTTAACGGTAAGCCCGAATTTGAAGAAATTTTTGGCAGTAGTAGCGGAGAGCACTTGTCCCCAAGAACCGCCGATCTCCGTCCACCCGGTTGCATGCACCAACATATTGGTGTTGAAATTGAATGGGATGCCCGCGGTAGTGGTGCCGCCATCGAGAATAGTGCCGGCCAGGTTACCGTCGATGCCACGTCCGTTGGCAAACACGCGGGAACGCGTGGTGAAGGCCAGTGAAGTCTTTGGGTTGAGGCTGAACATGAAGGATGGCCCCAACACATCCACATAAGCCAAACTGTTGATGTTGTTGCCGCCGCGGAGGAGTTTAGATTTAAGGGAATCGCTATTGAAAGAGCGCGTGATGTCACTGAACCGAAGACCGGAATGGCTAGTGCCTACAAAACCGTTGATACCAAAAATATTGACGTCCCATTTGTAACGGTTATCGGCAATATTGGCTGGATTGAAAAAGACACCGTTAACGCCGGTGTAATTGCCCGTTCGATAGCCAGGAAAGGTTTGCGCATACACGCCTAGTGTAGCAACAATCGCGAAAACTACGAGTACGATCTTTCTCATAATATGTTATTGGTTGTAATAATGTTAAATATTAGCAATAGTTGTGCCTTGCCTGGCAGCAAGGCGCGTTCCTTGAGAGATTCATCCTGAATTGCCGATATTGGGGAATACATGCACCATCCTATGACATTTAGCGTCGTGCGCGCAGTTGGTCGTACAGCCTTAGTACTATGCTTCGGACCGAGCGACTATCCGAACCGTTTTTTCGGCTATACGGTGGAGTACGGCTGATCCGCAGCCATTTGGAATGCGAATTCGAGGCGGATCAACGAACTGGGGTGAATACCTTGACGATGCGGGCCTTTTGATTGTCATCGGGCACCACATAATCGGCGACGATGGCGCCGCTAGCCTGTTTGTACATGACCATGATCCCATCGACGCCAGCGAGGATGTTGATCAACTCGAAAGGGGAATCGGGTGGAAGGTCGAGGCCTTTTCTAAAGTGTTCGCGGAGCGCGCTCTTCCCTTTTATTTTTCCGCCGGGGTTACCCGATGCATCGATGACAGCAGGCGATTCGAATTCGACATCGTCCGCATAATGGTCCATAATGCGGTCCAGGTTGCGGGTGTTCCAGGATGCGATCCAGCCGGCGGCTGCCTTTTTGAGGGCGCTGTGGTCCATTATGAGAATTTGGTCAAATTGGTTGCAAATGCCGGGCCGAATGTGCTGCCATTCGGTTACGCAAGCGCTCAGGAGGCTGGGGCAGACTGTCGGTAATTGGGCGCTGAGGTCCAACTCGTCGGTAGTGACGTGACGAATGCGCGCGCCGCAGCACCCTTTATCACAAGGATGGTTGTGACGCTATTGTTGATGCACAAGAGCAAAGAAGTGCAACGCCAGCGCATGGCATGAAAATTTAAGATGTAGCTAAAAAATATCATGGGTATTACATTAGAGCAAGCTGAAAAAATAACGAATGCCGCAAAAGCAAAAGCGAAAGAGATCAATGTCCAGATGAATATCGCTATCGTTGACGAAGGGGCAAACTTGAAAGCCTTTCACAGAATGGACAATGCGTGGCTGGGATCGGTCGACATCTCGATCAAAAAGGCGAAGACTGCCAGGTTTTTTGACATGCCTACCGGCGAGATTGGCAAATTGTCCCAACCTGGCGGTCCTTTATACAATATTGAACATTCCAATGGCGGCCTTATCTCATTTCCAGGTGGAGTGTTGCTAAAAAAAGGGGATACCATTCTTGGTGCGATCGGGGTGTCCGGCGGGTCTGTCGATCAGGATCATGCCGTCGCATCGGCAGGAGCGGCTGCAGTCAATTCGTAAATCCTCAGAAGCGGCTGCAGGTAATTCGTAAAATGGCAGCAATCAGGGAAATGGAGTGAAAAGGGAAATGTGGCGATCAGGGAATTTGGCCATCAAGGAAATTTCGCGATCAGGGAAATTTCGCGATCACAGAAATGTGGCGATCAAAGAAATGTAGCGATCAGAGAAATGTGGCGATCAGGGAAATGTGGCGATCAGGGAAATGTAAGGTGGTCCGATTTCAATACCAACCCGACCCGCAGCATGCTGACCTTTACGTTGTAATTGAGCAGGTCTTCACCATAGCCCTGGAACCATTGCAGCAGCAAGAGGCCATTGAATTTTTTCCAGGGTAAATATTCGAGTTGGCTCTGGACATATCCTCGCCAGTCCCAGCGGGAGCCCTTCCGTGCCGTGACATCAAAAATCAATTTGTCGGGCAAGAACACGTAGTTCAGCGCGGCTTCGCCGAAGCCATAATATTGCAGGATATCGGGATTTCCGTCGGTATACAGAAATGGAATCCATGCTTTTACCCGCAAATTCGCGCGGGAGGAAATGGGTCCTTGAAAAGCAAAGGACACCCGATTCCAAGCCCTGGAAAATATACTGTCCCGTCCGTTGGATTCGTGCTCGACCACGACCGTGGCTGTCCCCAATAGCCGATTATGAATGAACAACCGTTTAGCGATGCCCGCGGAAGGATTGTAGTTGTTGTCGCCAAAGGGGCTCGAGGGGAGTAAGATATTCCAAAATGAAAGTTGGCTATAGGTGATGAATGGGATCAGATGCGCTGGCGTAAGGTCCCGCCATAAGATATCCCTGATGCTCACCTGGTATTTGACATCGCTGTTGGATTTGGACGGTCGAGCGTCAAGCGCGGTGCCAAAGGAAAAATAGTTGTCCTTATAGGCGGAGAACAAAGGAAGCAGTCTGAACAACGAGTCGGACACGGCCCTGGAGATATATTGGGCCTGGCTTGTATGGCTGAGTGCGGCTAAGAGAACAATGGAAAGTATTTTTTTCAACATGTATAATCAATATATTGCCCAAAGATAGCATTTCACTGCCCTCGATCTTGTTGTCGATCCCGGTTAGATCGTTTGCGGCGAGTAGTTCGGTTGTATACTATTCCTTGAAAGTCCACGTTCTAATCCTGGCCTATGCTAGCCACATTTAAAAAATTACATGCCGAAGGCTTGATATCGGACGCCGCCCTTCACCAGTCCGAAACGCGGGAAGGTCATAGGCTTTTCTCGCTTTATTGGGAGCTAAGGCTACTGCTTTACCTCGGTGTCCTTCTGTTGACCGGCGGCCTCGGCATGCTGGTATATAAAAACATCGATACCATCGGCCATCAGGCGGTGCTGGCGTTCATCGCCCTGGTCATCGCCGCCAGCTTTTTATATTGTTTCCGGAAAAAAGCCCCGTTCAGTTGGGAAAAAGTTGCCGTCGCGGACCCTTTTTTTGATTATATCCTGCTGCTGGGCTGTCTGAGCCTGCTGATCTTCCTGGCCTACCTACAATTTCAATACGATCTGTTTGGGGATCACTACGGGTCGGCCACGTTCATCCCGATGATCGTTCTTTTTATTGCCGCCTACTATTTCGATCACCTTGGCGTCCTAAGCCTGGCAATCACCAATCTTGGCGCATGGGCTGGCATCGCGATTACGCCATTGTCGGTCCTTAAGGATGGGAATTTTTCGGACGGCCACCTCATTGTCACGGGCATACTATTAGGCGCGCTTCTATTGGCGGCAGGCCGGTTGTCCGCACGATGGCTACTAAAGCCGCATTTCGAGGTTACCTATACCAATTTCGGCTTGCATGTATTCTTTATTGCCGCTCTAGCCGGATTGTTTACTTATGACCAGGTGTATTTTCCTTGGTTTCTCGCACTGATGGGGATTGCCTTTTTTTTGTATACACATGCCTTAAAAAGAAAGTCTTTTTATTTGATCGTAGTGATCGTATTGTACGCCTATATCGCTCTTTGTGATGTGATCGTGCGCCTACTTTTGCAGATGTCGGGCGCCGACCTGGCGCCGGCAGCATTGGGACTCTTATATTTTGTGTTGTCGGCAATCGGCGTGGCCGTGCTGCTGATGCGTCTGAACCGTCAATTAAGAGCTGATGATCACCTATAATAGTCAATGGTTAGACAACCGCGACATCCAACAGCAAGCACAAGAAGCGCTTGCGGCAGGCGTTATCACGAGGCCGGAATGCGACCGCATAAAAGAAGCGTACCCGTGTAAATTTTACACGCCTAACCTGTTCATTCGCGGCGGCCTTTTCTTGCTAACGCTACTTGCCGTAGCCTGCGGTCTGGGGCTGTTTATGCTCATGGCAATGGGCGGGGGGGATCGTGCATTCGGCTTTATCCTTATTTTTTGGGGTCTTGCCTCCTATGCGGCACTAGAGTTCTTTATCCGTGTTCGCCGGTTCTATCGGGCGGGTGTAGATGATGCATTGCTATGGCTGGCCGGCGGCCTTGTGTTCGGCGGCATCTCCTGGCTTTCTCAAAGTCTTTCTCCTGTATTGGCCGGCGGCATCGTCTTCGTCCTGGCCGCCTGGGGCGTGTTTCGCTATGCTGACCGGCTCATGGGGCTGGTAGGCCATGGCGCTTTGATATACCTGATCTTTCATCTCCTGACCGGAACGGGTTATTTGGGCACCACCCTCCTCCCTTTTATCGTGATGGCCGTTTCAATTGTCAGCTGCTTCCTATGCGTGCGGTTGTCGGACAAAGCATCCTGGCGACACTATCGTGGGTGTTTGTCGATCTTGCGCATGGCTGCTTTGGTAAGTTTCTATCTTTCGGGCAACTACTATATCATACAGCACATCAGCGCTTCCATCCACGGCGATGCTGCGCCCATTGCCTTGAGTTGGCTATGGTGGAGCTTTACTGTCATCGTGCCCGTGGCCTATCTCATTGGTGGGGTCAAACAAAAAGACGTGATCCTGTTATGGACAGGTATGGCGCTGGTGGCGGGCGCCGTCTTCACCATCCGGTATTATCATCATCTCTTGTCCACAGAATGGGCGATGATCGCCGGCGGCAGCATCCTCGTCATCGGCGCCTACGCACTCATTCGCTATCTGCAGCGCCCAAAGTGTGGGTTCACTTCGGCAGCACCGGCGCAAATCCACCCGTTGCAGCATCTGCCTATCGAAGGGATGATCGTCGCGGAAACCTTCCAATCCATTGCTGCGCCACCAATCAACCAAACCAATTCTTTTGGCGGGGGCTCAGGCGGCGGCGGCGGCGCCAGTGGGACCTACTGATCTGCCAATCGCGTGAGTAGGAAAGGGTATCGATCACACATCTTCGAGCATCGAACGTCTGTTAACCTTTAGATTTTTGAAGAAGGTGGGCGTCAGGCCGGTCACTTTCTTAAACTGGGCCGAAAGGTGTGCTACGCTGCTGTAGTGCAGCTTATACGCGATTTGAGTGAGCGTTAATTCGTTGTATACGAGTAATTCTTTTACTCTTTCGACCTTATGGGCGATAATGAATTTCTCAATGGTTGTTCCCTGTACATCCGTAAAAAGATTGGCGAGATAGGTGTAATTGTGGTCCAGTTTTTCGCTCAGGAATTGGGAAAAATTGATCGTCAGCGGTTCTTCGGAAAAGTGCACCAGCTCGATAATGACACTCTTTATCTTTTGGATCAGCACACTTTTTTTGTCATCCATCAATTCGAGGCCGGATTGCAGTAAGGCTCCCCTGATCTGTTCGCGTTGGGCAGAGCTTAGACTGTCCACTAACTCCGCCTCGCCTAACTCTACCGTGATGTACCTGAGCCCAAGCCTGGTCAACTCATCCTTTACGACGAGTTTACAGCGAATGCAGACCATATTTTTTATGAATAGCTTCAATAGAATTTAAAGTTACCCTTAATAGGTCACAGTCCGTAGATATATAAGTTACATCATTCTCAGGTGGGATGGGAAGGTTCCTCCTTTTGTCGTTGTATTCGCAGGCGGCGATCGGCGCCGCATTTTTTCCCGCAGGGAAATACATTGTGCGTAACGAAGGCAAGCTACACCTGCTTCGGGCGTTCCCTGAATGGAGTTGGCGAGGAGTGACTCACCGGGCGTAATTGATGAGCGTTTTTTGCGCTAACTGTCTGCACATCTCGTATTTTGCTTTAGATAGGGGAAAGCTATTTTGGTTGAGGTTTTTTCGAAGCACCTGCAAGTCTGCTGCCATTGTTGGATTCGAACCGAAGTCTTCGTCGATCCTCTTCCTGGTGAACTCCTTCAAGGGACCATCGAGGGTTTTGGCGTACATGAAAACGCCGTAGAGGGTTTCGCCGTTGTTGCCGGCACTGGCTTGTTTGTCGGCGGCCATGAACAGTAAAATAGGGGTATCCATGTATATGACGGAAAGGTATTGTTTGCCGGATCTCATGTAGATGTATCTGATGCCGCCGCTTCTGAATCCGTAGATGCTGCCGGCGGGAAATTCCTGGTAATCTTTATTCGTTGGGGATGTCCTGACCCTGATGGTACCTGCGGTGACGTAGTCGAAGGTGCCCCAGGAAATGAGTGTTTTTTCCTCCACGGCGAAGGTGGAGGCGTAAGTGACCATACCGGCGTCATAGTCGGCCCGGGTGCGGTAGATGCCGGAGACGGACGTCGAGTCGGGAACAGCGAGCGTGGCGCGGGAAGGGTCGGACATTGTCGCTGCCGGCGCAGCCGGATTAGCTGCTGCGGATGGCGTCGACGTCGAAGGGGTAGTGGCTGTTGCGGGGGCAGCCGGATTGGCTGCTGCGGATGGCGTCGACGCCGGAGGGGTAGTGGCTGTTGCGGGGGCAGCCGCATTGGCTGCTGCGGATGGCGTCGACGCCGGAGGGGTAGTGGGCGACGCCATAGCGGTTGTGCCGGCGGTAGGAAAAGGGGCTGTTGCTTGTCCTTTAGCCGCTGGGATTAATGGGCATAGCGGATGCAGCCATGTCCCTTCGGCAGCTTCCGGCCACTCATCGGGAGAGCCGGGCAAATTGAAACCTACGTTGTTGGCGACCAACAATTGCGAGGCAAGCGGATCAGTGCCGGGCGAACGCTGGCAAAAGAAGATAGGGATCAACAGTTTTCTGGCCTTTTCTTTTTTCACCCATTGTCCATTGGTCGATTTGAGCGCCCAGGTGATTTGCGGCACAATTTCAGGAGGGGCAGCGGTCAGGAAGGCGATAGCCGTGACGGTATCGGCTCCTGCGGGAATGGTGAGGGAGACAAAATATCCCCTTGAAAAATCGTTGGCGAGGAGGCTGGCTGCTCCTGCAAGGTTGGTCTCGCATAGGCGGCTAAAGGCTTTGTAGCCGCCTTTGAAGCCGATGGGGTCTTCGCCGGCGCTTTGCGCAAGCCCGGCATGCCCTATACCAATGGCCAGCAAAAACAGTATTACTTTGAAACTCCTGTATCGCCCAATGGGTGTGTGCATCCCCAAAATTAAAGAGAAATAGGTGAATGGGAATTAAAGAGCAAGAGGTGAATCTGCATATAGACAAAATTCCTTATTTTTCCGGCCAATACCTATCATATAAAAAAAACAGCACCCGTGGCCAATCTCTCCCGAGCCGTTCTACTGCTCATGTTTCCATTGTTCGCCAACGCGCAATCTGAAACACCTCATTCTTTCGGCGTAAAAATTTTTGGTCATGGACAGCCTATGGTGCTCATTCCAGGGCTCAAAGGAGATGGTGAAGGCACCTACACCACGACGATTGCGCATTATAAAGACCATTACACCTGTTATGTGATCACGCTTGCGGGATTCGCCGGGCAGCCGCCGTCTTCCCGTACGACCCAGGTACTGCAGGGGCAAAGGGACGAACTATTGCAATATATCAGGGACAAGCAGATGCATAAACCTGTGCTCATAGGTTTTAGTTTCGGCGGCACGCTGGCGTTATGGATGGCGTCGAAAGAGCCGGCTTTGTTCGGCCCCGTCATCGATATAGACGGCGCGCCTTACGAGGCGGCGTTGGACGATGATCATCTCAACGAGGACTCGCTGCGGAAAGTATTGAACGGGATGGCGACTTACATCAATAATGCCAGCCCGGCCATGGTAGCCAGATATGATTCGATGCAACACTCGCCGCAGGGAGAAAAAAGGGGTTTTGAATTCCTGAAAACCATGATCTCCGATACCACGCAGATACCCCTGGTATTGGCCTGGGATAGAAAAAGCGATTCCCGGTCGGTGGGGCGGATGATCAGTGAAATTTCCGTGTTAGACCTTCGGGACTCGATCGCGTCGATCTCATCGCCTTTACTTGTCCTGGGCTCCTGGAATGGCGACCCTGCATTCACTTCCAAGCAACAGGCGGAAACGGCTATGAAAAAGCAGTTTGAAAAAGTGCCGGGCGTAACCATCATCTATTCCGATCAGGGAAAACATTTCCTGATGTGGAACGATTATGATTGGTTTGTCGGTCAGATCGATGCGTTCCTGAAGAAGAATAAATAATACCAATCGCATCGCTATGCACAATTTTGAGATCAATTTCCCTTTTCGAAACCGGCGCGTACAGGCCGAAGTGAGCGTACTCAAGGGGGAAGGTCATATCCAGTATACGATCAGCCCGATCGACGAACAGCTTTTTGAAGAATTTGGCAGCCAGGTAATCCACGAATTTCCGGGAAAATCGATAGAGCCCGCGTTTCCCGGCTTAACGGAAGAAAAAAAGGAATATGCTGATGCGTTGGCAAAGGGGCTCAAGCATTTTTTAGCCAGCAAGTAGAAGAAGTTATCATCTAATGACCATGACCGTTCCGGTGATCGGTTTGCTGCCGTTTCCCAGATCTATGGTGTATACGTAAGTGCCGGCCGGGACGTCGGTGCCGTTTTGCCTGCCGTTCCAGGGCTCGCCGTAACCGGTCGAGGTGAAAACGGCCTGGCCGTAGCGATTGAAGACCGTGACCTTGCATTGCCGATAGTTCGACAGGTTCCTTATGTCCCAGGAATCGTTCTTGCCGTCGCCGTTGGGCGTGAAGGCGCTGGGAATGGAAACGGCCATGCTGACGGGTGTGATCTTGAGCGTTCCGGGTGTATACGCAAAGCTGTAGTTGGAATCTTCGGCGCCTGAGGCAATGATGGGATAGTCGCCTGCCGGGGATGATTGCGTAGCGGTGGTCGTGCCCTGGGGCGGTGTGACCAGCGATGCCTCCGATTCGTTGCGTTGAAATCCGCTATAGGTGAAGGTGAATATGGGATTGGCCTGTCCGTAGGGGCGGGTGGCATCGTTGGCGGTGATGGTTAGCGGTGCGGGCGTGACGGTGCTGGCGGGGATGGCCAGGTTTAGGGTGGTCGCGCCGGTACTGGTGATGGTAATATTGCCGGTATAGGTACTGACCGGCGTGGCGGCGGCGAGCCGGAGATAGATCGGGGTGGGCGAAACGGTCGCGGCGACGTCGATGGTCACGGTGCTGCTGAAGGTTGCGCCGTCGGTGCCGATCTCAAAGCCAGGTGGCGGCGTCACTACCAGGCCGGCGGTCAGGTTGGTGCCGGAGACGGTAAAGGGTTCGGCTGGCGAAGGCGTTCCGTAGATCGTCGTCATCGGGGTGAGATCACCCGTAGCTGTGATCACCGGAGCCGTTGGGTTGATGGTGATGGTAAAGGTCATGGGCTGGCTGGGGCAGCCGCCGTTGCCGACGAAGTTGCCGAGGGAGCCGGGATCAGGATCGACAGGGATCGTGTTGGTGACCGTATTTGTCGCTGTATTGATGACCATTACATTGGCCGTATTCAGGTTGGTCACATACAGCGAACTTCCATCGGGGCTTAGGGCGAGGCCGTCGGGGTAGCTCCCCACGGGTATGGTAGCGGTGACCGTGGCGCTGGCCGTATTGACGACCGAAATCGAGTTATCCGTCCCCTGGTTGGCGGTGTAGACCGTGCTCCCGTCAGCACTGATCGCCAGGTTATGTGGTTGGCTGCCTACGGGGATAATACTGAGCACGGTGTTGCTGGCTGTACTGATCACATACAGGTTGTTGTCGCCGTCATTCACCTCATACAGCTTCGTGCCATCCGGACTGAGGCAGATCGCTTCGGGACTGCTGCCCACTACTATTGTCCCCGTCACTGCATGGCTAGCCGTACTGATGACAGATATACTATTGTCTACCTGATTGGTCACATACAAAGTAGCGCCATCAAGGGTCATCACGATCGCTTCGGGGAAACTACCGACCGGGATCGTGGCTGTCACCGTTTGGGTGGCCGTATTCACGACCGATACCTCGTTGTCTCCCTGTCCCACGACGTACAAGGTGCTGCCATCCGCGCTTCCTACGATACCGACCGGTTTCTGGCCGACCGGGATAGTCGCGGTCACCGCTTGCGTGGCGGTGTTGATCGCCGATAGGGAGTTTGATTGGCTATTGGCCACGTACAGCAGGCCGCCATTGGGTGTTTGCCACATGCCATAAGGGTCGTTTCCGACAACGATACTGCCCACAATAGTCTGCGTGGAAGTGTTGATGACGGTGACGTTGTTAGCGGTTGTTTGGCCGACATACGCAAAGCCCGCATTTTTGTCTGTCACGGAGATCGTCGCGACGATCGGCATAGTACCGGTATTGATGGCTGTAAAGGAGGGGATATTGCCGGTGCCGTCGGCGGCCAGTCCGATTCCCGGTGTACTATTGGTCCAGGTAAACGTGTTACCGGATCCCGTAAAGTTTACGGCAGCGGTGGGCGCGCCATTCTGGACGATTTGGTTGGCGACCGGGTCCACGGTCGGGGGTGAACTGATAAACCCGGCGACGGCAACGGTCTGCTCGGTCTGGCCGCCTTCGGTAAGCGTGACATTGCCGGAAATGTTGCCGGCGGGGGCAGAAGCCGCGGATCGCACGTAGACGGGCTGGTTCAGCGCACCGGCTACCGGGGTCAGCGTCACACTGTTCCCATAGCCGTTGTAAAGCGAGAGCGACACGTCGAACCCGGCCGGGGCGGTTGCCGTGACATCACCCGTTGCGGCGGAAGCGGTCACTTTGAATTGTTGAATGGCAGGTGACGAGGAGGCCGAGCCGGCGCAAGCCGAAATATATCCGGCGGCGGCGCCGGCGGCGATGTTGGGCGTGGGATTGACGGTTATCGTAAAGGATGAGGGGGTGCTGCCGCAGGTGGCCGGCGTAAGAAAATTACCGATCGCCTCCGGGCCCTGACCGACTGCGGTAGTCCAGCTGATGGTATTGGTGGCGGTATTGATCGCGACGAGGTTGTTGCCGGCAGTGACGTATAACACTTTTCCGTCGGCACTGACATTGGGTGTGTTGGCCGGAGAGCCGCAAGCAATGGTGGCCGTCACGGTATTGGTGGCGGCATCGATGACTGACACTGTTCCATCGACGCTGTTGGTGACGTATACCGTGTTCCCGTCGGGGCTAACGGCCGATTCGAGGGGATCGTGGCCAACGGGGACCGTTGCGATCGTCGTATGCGTCGCCACATCGATAACCGTTACGTTGGCGCTTTGGGTGTTGGTGACATACAAGCGGCTGCCATCCGGGCTTATCGTTGCCCCAAAGGATTCACTGCCCGCTGTAACATTGAAGGTCGTTACATTATCGGTGACATCGATCTGTTTGACGACGCCGGGGGAAGCATAGTCGACGGTATACACATATTGGTCCGTGGGATCGATGGCAATGCCATCCGGCGATCCCGAGCTGAGCGTTCCTACGACGGTGTTGCTGACCGTGCTGATGACCTTGACGCCGTTGCCACTTGCCACATACACCATAGCGCCGGCATGATTGACGACAATTGCCTTTGCCGGAAAACCGATGGGAATGGTCGCGATGACTGTATTGGTGGCCGTATTGATGACCGATACATCGTGTGAGCCTTGGTTCGATATATACACCGTGCTGCCGTCGGGGCTTATAGCCTCGGCGTCGGGAAGCATACCTACCGGGATGGTGGCGACCAGGCTGCCACTGACCGCGTTTACTACGGAAACAGTATTGTCGCTCTCATTGGGGATGTAGGCATAGACCGTCGACGCGGGGATCACCATGATGGTGGCGACTACCGGCGTGGACCCGGCATTGGTGGCGGTAAAGGCGGCGATATTGCCGACGCCGCTTGCGGCCAGGCCGATGGATGGCTGGTCGTTGATCCAGTTAAAGGTACAGCCTGCCCCTGCCAACGGTACGGGCGCGGTGACGGAGCCGTTGATGACGGTTTGATTTTGGGCGAAGACGTCCCCGGAAAGGACGCTTCCGAAAAGACAAAGCAGTGCGAGACTTTTGTGCATGTCGTAATTCGGTGAGGGGTTTCTCAGCTAACTGCCTTTCGCCGAAAAGCTGAACTTGATATCGTGCTCGTGCTCTCCTCCGGTACCGACCTTGGCATCGGCATCGGCCTTAACGGAGATATTATTTTTGGCATCTTTCACCACCGGGAACGTGCTGTACATCGAGATTGCTTTACCGAGTGTATGCGCCACGTTGTTGATAGGCAGATCGACGATGGTAGTCAGGGGGATGCCGGCGGCGATTCCCCAGTACAGGTACACATACTTGATCATCGGCGTAAAATCGACCAATGCGCCATTGGTTTGGAATTTCATTGTCTTCCCATCCACATCGTAATCGACGTCCACAGGGATGTTGAAACACGCGGGCGTGACGGCGGTCCGGGCCACAGCGCCAAAGCCTGTCTTCCGATCTGCCTGTCCGGACACGAATGGGAATGCCGGCGGCGCATACACGCAGATGCCCTCGGCATGTGTTAGCCCTTTTGTGGTTTTTCGGAATCCATCCTCCTCATTCATATCGGTATAGATAGAGAATTTGGTGGCATTGCCCTCGATATTCCCTTTCATCTTGATCATGCCGCCGCCGCTTTTTCCCTTTGGATACCGCAGGGTGATCGTCGCGCCGGTGGTATACTTGTACTTCCACCAGACCGCTCTTTCCGCATTGTAATACGTGCAGGTGTAAGTCTCTTGCAGGTCGCCGTCGAGCACGACACAATAGGTCTTCAGCAGGTAGTTGCTGGCCATTTGGACCATGTCGCCGGCAAATCCCGCGGTGCCGCTCATGGACGTAAAAGATTCGGCATCGAGGCCCGCCTGTGTAAATAACTTGGACATTTCCTTAGCAAATATCGTTGTCCCGGTACCCGCACCTGCGCCATTGCTGCCCGTTTCAGCAAGGGCAGGGGCCGCTTTATCGATGGTCAGGTTCTTAATTAATTTGACTACATCCCCTTCATAATTCATGAGGGTGGAGAATGCTGCGCAGACCTCGCTGATCATCGTCAGGTATTCGCAAACCGTATTGTCATACGCTGCGTGATCCGGCTCGTCGGACTTGCCTCCAGCCGGTGCGTCGGCCACCGTCGCGAGGTCCCGGCCTTCCTGTGAAAAATCTTCGCTTATCTTGCCTACATCATCGATGACGTAGGAGGGCAGTCCCCCGTATTTTTTTTGCAGGCCATCCAAGCCCTTCCCGGCCTGGTCGAGATCATCCATCTCTTTGGAGAAGGCCGACCATTTCTTCGTTATGTGCTGTATCTGGTCATCCAGTTTAGCCGCATCGCCGGCACTCATCCCCGTTTTCGCCTCTTCAACCGTCGCCTTCAGTTTATCCAAGACCTTCTGCCCTTCCTCGCGCGTCGGCGCTGTTATCTGATCCATTTCCACGAAGGCATAGGCGTCCACCGTCGTGCTCTGCTGTGCTTTTCCGTCCTGGCTGGTCACTGTAAGGGTATAATGGCCTGCCACCGTTGGCATCCAGGCGGTCGAAAAAGATCCGCTGTCCTTTAAGAGTATTGTTTGGGCGGGAATTGCCGTCCCACCGGTGATAGTAAGGACTACGGTCCTGAGATTTCCGTATTTCGGGCTAAAACCTGTCAGTGTTACTTTCGCACCGACGATCGTCCGGTCGGCCGATACTGCCACACGCACGTATCCTTTTGTGGATGGGGGGCCCGCGTTTGGGTTGGCGCTGGTCATCCTTCCGGCGGCGGCAGGCGTCGCCGTGTTGGTGGCAACAGACTCACCGCTGCTGTGCGCCGTGTTGCTCGCGCCTGAAGTGCCGCTGCTGTGGGCCGTGCTGTTGGCGCTTGAAGTGCCGCTGCTGTGGGCCGTGCTGTTGGCGTCTGAAGTGCCGCTGCTGTTCGCCATGGCGTTGGCGCCTGAAGTGCTGGCAGTCGCTGTCGCACCGGGCGTGCCGCTGCTATCAGTTGGTCCATTGGTCGACGGCTTTTTCCCTTTTCCAACCGACTTGTCGATCGCTTTGTTGGTAGTCGAGCGGACCGTGTCGTAGGCCCGGTTCTCCACGGTGTTTTTGACACTGTTGACGACGCCTTTCAGGAATTGTGCCCGTGCCGGCAACACCATTGCCAAGGCGAGCGTCAATACGGTCAGGAACTTTTTCATGTTAGCTTATTTTGCGACAGAAATTTCGTTCTGCTGCAAAAATGCCAAGTCTCTGAAAGATGGCCGAAACAAATCGCCCAACGGCGATTCGGATCGCCCAATGAAAGATCAGGAGGGGGTTTTTAGTTGTTGAAGGAAACCGCGCCCAGGAGATTGACGCGGTTGGTGTCTTCCGTATAGGGGCTTCAAAGTAACTAGCCAACGTTCTGCGCCTCATGGACCAGGATCTCTCCCTGTTCCTCGTCATTCCAATAGCGGATTTTCGAAGCCGCTACCTTGATCAATACGATTCCGGCGGTATTGACGCCCTCGGGGAACCATTTCTCGAGGTCGTCGGTCCAGTGTGCCTGCATTTCCTGCTTGTCTTCGACCAATTCCGCCTCTGCGATCATGGTAATGTAGAGGCCCTTATGGTTGAAGGCGAGGCTCACGTTCCTGTTGTCTTCGATCTCTTGTACGACTCCGCTGTGTTCATCGCTGAAGAAGAAAGAATTCCCATCATATTCCACTTCGCCGTTATTGCTCATCGGACGTGCATTGATGTGTCCGTCTCCGTCCTGGGTGGCCAGCATACAAATGTCTAGTTGCTTCATTTTTTTACTTAGATCGCTCAATTTCCAGGTTGCCATATCATTTGTTTTTATGATCAGCCTGCTCAAAAAGTCATGCCCGCGTTTTGTGGAAGCCGTGTTTCAGCGACGAGTCGTGTTAGACCGGGGATCCTTCAACAACTGTTGCCTTGCTGCCGCGAAAAAGCCCTAGCGTTTGCCTGTGGCATAACGATTGCAGCCGCAATTCAAACTCAATTTTATGCCAAAAAAGACAAGGATTGCCGCGGCTAAACGCGACAAAGTGCAAGGCAAATCGGCCAATACCCAGGCGGGAGAATTTGTAAAAGAAGAAATGGACAAGATCCGCAGCGGAGAGACCGGCGCCCGCAATACCAAGCAAGCCATCGCCATTGGTCTCTCGGAGGCCCGCCGCTCGGGTGTGGAGCTGAAGGCGCCTAAGGCTGGGAAAACGTCCGAAAAGACAAAAAAAAATGCCGGACGCGCGATCGAGAAGGGTCGGCACCATGAACCTGTCGATCCAGTGCGCAGCCGCGCCAGCGAAAAAGCGATGAAGAAGGAGGGCCATTCCGCGGCTTCGCCTGCTGCGATCTCAAAGCAAGCGCGTACCGCTGCCCAACAGCGGACACCTGCCGAACGGAGTGCCGCTGCGAAAAAGGCTGCTAAGACGAGGGGACAGGGGTAGGGTTTCCGCTGCCATTGCTGCTGCCGCCGCTATTGCCGCTTCCGTTGCCCCCTGCTCCGCCGTCTTTTGCTCCAAAGGGCCGATGCGTGGAATCCCCATTCGGGGGACCACCGAACCGCATCTTACTCATGTCGAACTGCGTGGCTGTTGCGGTCTTTGGCCGTAAAAATTCATACTGTGCAGTTGTACGCTGACCGGGATTTAACGTGGCCAAAAAATCATTGGCGGCGGCAACAATGGTTTTTGTCTGCTCTTCGGGAGACGCAGGGGCATTGCTGCGAAATGCCACGCAAGCCAGCACCGCGATGGTGGAAATGCCCAAAAAAATATAGACGCTTTTTATGCCGCTAAAAATAGGCTGATTTGGAGCGCATAACGCAACCATACGGTCAACACGAAAAATTCTGGGCCGAAAACCGGATTTTTGCCGGCTTGCAATAAGGGCAAAAAATTGACGCTAAAAATGCGATCTTGCGCGGGAATAAAACTGACAGACCATGGCTTCCCCGCAAGCTCAGAAGGATAAATTCGAAGACGCCTTTCAAATAATTGTCGACGCGGCACCCGCGATTGTCGGATCCAAATGGAATGGCCGCTACAACTGGGTAGATCCGCCGGGTAAGACCGCGTCGCAACCGAAGCTCGATCCTGTCGTCAACAAGCTGCCAGACGATTTAAAGGAACAATACGGAGACCTGTTAAACAATTTCAAGCACAACAGGCTGTAAATTTCCTGTGGATACGATCCACTTTGCTTCTTTTCGTGAAGGTGACCGCGTTGCCGGATGCCATCGAATTGGCAGACATCTTTAAACGGATCCCTATTTGAAGGCTCCTTTAAGATCCGATGCCGCCACGCCCTGCGCATCCTTTGCTTCGGGGACCACGATGGCCATACCAAAGAATTCGTGCGTGACGCCGTCGTAGTTCTTTTGGTTGACAGCGACCCCGGCTTTCTTAAGCGCGTCACCAAGCATCTGGCCGTCATCATGCAAGGGGTCCAACTCCGCCGTAATAATGGTCGTGGGAGGCAATCCCTTTAGGTTGGCCTTGACAATATTGATGCGGGGATCGGACAGCGGGCCGCCATATTGTTTGAAAAACCATTGCATCATTGCTTTGTTCAATGGCTTTGTAGAATCGCTCTTCTTGTAGGAAGCCGAATTCGTATCTGTCGAAGCAACGGGATAAACGAGGACCTGGTAAACCGGAAGGGGCACACCCTTGTCGCGGGCAAGCATCGATACATTGACCGCCAGGTTGCCGCCGGCGCTTTCGCCGACGAGGGCCACTTTTTTGCCATCGGCTTTAAGACTGTCGGCATTCTTCAGCACCCACTTGTAAGCTGCGAAGGCGTCGTTGATGGCAGCAGGGAACTTGTGCTCCGGCGCCTTCCGGTATTCTACGGCCACGACAATGGCGTTCGTTTGCTCCGCCAAACCCTGCGCTGAAGCATTGTAGGTATTAATATCGGCTATTACCCAGCCCCCGCCATGATAATAAACGATCAATGGCAGCGGCCCCCCGGCATGTTGCGGTGTATATATGCGGAGGTGGATGTCGCCACCCTCCACGGGTATATCTCTGCCAACGGTATCGACTCTGGCGGGTGGTATGGGAATATTGTTTTGGTGGACCAGGGCCATGACCGCATCGGTAGGGGTATGATTCATCCGGGCCTGAACGGCGGTTAGGGTGGGGATGGCCGGATCGTTATAGCTGGCGAGTTTCTCGATCACCGCCTGCATCTCGGGATGGATATCCTGGCCCCAGGCCGGTTTCGGGCCAACGGGTGCGATGGCCTTGATGGTCGTCATCGACGACGTGTCGTGGGTGGTGCTATCTGTGCCAGCAGGTTGATTGGGGGAAGGGTTGTTGCTACAACTGGATGCGATAAGTGCCAGCATGCAAGCTGCAGCGGCGGAGAAAGTAGAGAGCCTTTTCATAAATCAGTATTTTGCTTTCCTGAACAGGAGTAAATGCCATGCCATGGCTGTCAGGGCCTGAAAGCATTGAAGTCGTGGCAATTAATGAAATACATGTAGAAGTTATTGCGCATAATTGGTTGAAAAGTGCAAAGCACGACTACAGCCAGTGGTGAAATTTTCTGATAAAGGGGTAAATTGCGGTATGGAACTGCCGGCGGAAATCGAGAAGACTGGGTCGATCAGCAAGTGCTGGGGCCGGCGGAGTTGAAATGACAGTTTCCATTTATCCGGCTGCAGGCCGGGGTTTACATTAAATCATTTGGTATGCTTACGATCAGTATCGTGATTCCGGCCTTTAACGAATCGGAAAATATTGGGGAGTTGGTGGCGTACCTTCTGAAGGAAGGTGGGGATGGGTTGGCGGAGGTGATCGTGTCGGACGGGGGCAGTGCGGATGAAACGGTCCGAAGGGCTGCGCAAGCTGGGGCCCTGGCCGTGTTGTCGCCACAAAAAGGGCGGGCGGCACAGATGAACTATGGCGCTTCTCTGGCGAAAGGGGATATTTTGTATTTTCTTCATGCGGATGGTTACCCACCGGCTTCTTTTGTAAAGGATATCGAAACGGCTGTGAAGGAAGGTTTTGGATTTGGGCGGTATCGGACGCGATTCGATAGTGGAAAATGGATATTGAAAGTGAACGCCTTTTTTACGCGGTTTCGATCTGTTCGTGTGCTATGGGGGAGATCAAAGCTTGTTTATGACAAAGGAGCTGTTTGCGGCGCTGGGCGGGTTTACGGAATCAATGCGGATCATGGAGGACTACGAGATCGTGATAAGGGGAAAAGCAAAGGCGAGGTATAAGATCATGCAAAAGGATGTGCTGGTTTCAGCCCGGAAATATGACACGAATAGCTGGTACAAGGTGCAAATAGCGAATTATACGATCGTGCAGCTGTATAAAAAGGGGGCTTCACAGGATGAGATGGTGTTCAGGTACAAGGAATTATTAGACTACCGGTGAGCACTTTTATTCATCCGGCAAATGCTATTTGCCGTATCTTGTTCAAATAGGATCTCACATGCAGGAGTTGATCACGGGCATTCAGCAGATTGGTATCGGGGTGACCGATGCCCAGGAGGCAAAATACCTGTATAAGGAGCTGTTTGGGATGGATGTGCTGATCTTTGACGACCGCGCCGAGGCGAAGCTGATGGCTTGCTACACCGGCAACCAAGTACATTGGCGCCGCGCCATTCTTTCCCTGAATATGTCGGGTGGCGGAGGTTTCGAGATCTGGCAGTTTACCTCCCGTACGCCCTCGGGGCCTTTACGCTCGGCCCAATTGGGTGATCTAGGGATATTTGCGGTTAAGATCAAGTCCAGGGATGTCCTGGCCGCCCATGCCCATTTCAGGCAGCTGGCTGGCATTTCTCTGTCTAATTTGCTGGTGGCGCCGGATGACCGGCCGCATTTCTGGCTTACAGACCAGTACGGCAATCATTTCAACATCGTGGAAGGAGATGAATGGTTCCGGATGGACAAAAGCGTCTGTGGCGGCGTTGTAGGGGCCGTCATAGGCGTGAGCGATATGGACAAGGCGCTGCGCTTTTACCGCGATGTCCTTGGCGTGCACGAAATAGTGTATAGCGGGATTGCGCCGATGGTGGACGTGCCGGCGCATCATCCGTGCGGAAGGACCTTTCGGCGGATATTGCTAAAAAAGCCCTTAGCCAATAGAGGGGCGTTTAGTAAGTTGCTGGGATCGATCCAGATCGAATTGATCGAGACGAAGGAGCGTGCAGCGGAAAGTATTTATGCAGGGCGATATTGGGGCGATTGCGGGTTTATCCATTTGTGTTTCGACGTGCTGAATATGGACCGGTTAAAGGAATCTTCAGCAGCAGCGGGCTACCGCTTCTCCGTGGACAGCGCCGATTCTTTTGCGATGGGCTCGTCGGCGGGTCGTTTCTGTTATGTAGAAGATCCCGACGGGACACTGATAGAGTTGGTGGAGACGCATAAGGTGCCTATATGCAAGAAATGGGGTTTGTACCTGAACCTGAAGGGTCGGAAGGGAGAAAAACCCCTGCCGGACTGGATGATCGGGATGTTAGCGCTTAATAAGATATAGTAGCTGGTTTCAGGCGGATAAGATAGTCTTTCCATACCAGATACGCTTTAGCCCATAGGGGCAGCAGCAATAACGCAAGAATACCGGCCGTTCCGACGCCGCCAATGCGTTGAAGGATTTCGAGACCGATCATATTGATGGTTAGCCAGTACAGTGGATAGGTCAGCAACAATAGTCCAAAGAGCACGGAATCGTAGAATACGGTTCCTTTTGTTTTTTTAGCTGTAAATTTTCTAATGAGGCTGTAGTAACCAATGTGGAGCAGCCATCCCGCGAACGCTGGCAGCGAGAAAAGGGTTAAAACGAGGACCGCCATCATTGTCGGCGCTGGGCGCGGTGATAACAGCGGGTGGCCGGGTGCCGTCATCCCTTCCTTCAACCGATGGGCAAGGAGATGATTGAACTGGTTGACTTTTTCTCCCTCCTGGAGGGATGTATCTATCTGCTCCGCGGTGATCGGCTCGGAAAAGCGGACGATCATGCGCTTCCCGAAACGTATAAACGAATTATAACTGAGGCTGACTGGCCACACTTCGACGAATGAGGCGGGAAAGCCGGATTGCCAGGCGTTGAAGGCAATTCGGGCGGTACCCTTTTTGAGCGGGCGCAGTGTCCATTGGTGTTCACAAAGGCCTTCGGAGAAGATGAGGAGGATACCTTTCCGTTGCAATACTTCCTGGCAGCGCTGAAAAGTAGTGTCGTTCAGGGCGAGGTATTCGCGGCCCTCGCTGAGCCGGTAGATGGGAATTAACTTTAGAGCAGAGAGCAGCTTGCGGGCGAAGGGCCGCCGGAATGCGTCGCCGCGGGCGAGGAAATGAACAGGTTCCCTGAACCGGCTGCCGACAATGATGGCGTCGAGGAAGGAATTGGGGTGATTGCAGGCTAGGATCAGCGGGCCGCTATGACGTGTCCTGCTCTTGTCGCTCCAGGTAATGCTCCGGCAGAAAAGGAGAAGCGTTAGCCTTACCCAGATTTTTACTACCGTATACATCGGCTACAGGTTCAGCAGGTTTTCAGGAACATCTTTTTCTTCGTCGATATCATTCAACTGCGGTAGCAGAAAATAGGTCAGTGATTGCCGGCTGCAGTCCTCGAGGGTGTCGTTCAATACGGAGCCGGTGCTCCAGCTTTTTCCCTGAAAAAGGGCTGGATGCAGTTGTTTCATGCCCAATAGGTAATAACCACCATCGGCGGACGGACCGATGGCGACGTCATTCACCTCCAGCAGTGAAAATGCATTCCGGATGATCTCCGGCGTCAGTTCCAGGCAATCGCTGCCGATAATGCTGACCTTCGCGTACCCTGCGTGAAAAAGGGCCGCGAAGGCGTGCTGCATGCGCTGGCCCAGGTCGGCGCCGGACTGGATTCGCTTATGGTATCGGTCGTTTTCCCAAAGATCATGGTCGGTGATGGTATCGGCATAGAAGACAAATTTGTCGCAATCGAGCCCGCGCGTTATGGCATGGGTATGTGCCAACAGGTGCCGGTAGACGCGCAGGGCCGTTTCATTGCCCAAGGTGCGTGCCAGCCGGGTCTTCGTCTGGCCGAGGATGGGATTGCGAACGAAGAGGATCAGTCCTGTTGTCACGGCCATGAATTTATGGTGTTACGGTGCCACCGCAGCTGGAACCTGCCCCGGCGGCGCAGCCATAGCAATGCTGATTGACGATGATATTGCGTTGATCTAATACTTGTAGGTCGAAAGTCGACAGGTGGGATCGTTCGCCACAGCTCACTTTAAGGTCGAGCATTTGATTGAAATCACAATCATATAAATAGCCATCCCACCCTACCGAAAGCGTATTGCGGCACATGACGCCGGCCGCGGCAGAAGGGTTGAAGGCCGCGATGAGCTTGTCCATATAGTTAGAATAGTTGCCGCTGACCAGCAGGTAGTCGAGATAGCGGCTGATAGGCATATTGGTAATGGCGTAAAGTTGGTTGAACCGGATGCCATGCCGTTTGTAAAGCTCCTCCTTGTATTCTTTTTCGAGCGCGGCCTGTGAGGTGGGCAGGAAGGCACCTGCGGGGTTATACACAAGGTTGAGCCGGAGGCCGCTGTCGTCCTGTCCATATCCAACGGCATTCAGCAGTTGAAGGGCCTTGATGCTGTCTTCGAATACGCCGTCTCCGCGCTGGCGGTCGGTGCGGTCCGGGGTGTAGGATGGCAGGGATGAAACTACTTCAACCTGGTGGGTTTTGAAGAAGCCGGGCAGGTCGTTGAACCGTTTGTTGGCCAGGATAATGGTGAGGTTGCACCGGACGATGATGTGTTTGCCGAGGGCTTTGATCTGTTGGACGAACCAGCGGAAGTCTGGATTGAGTTCCGGGGCTCCGCCGGTCAGGTCGACTGTCTTGAGCGAGGGATACCTCGCGAGAACGTCGAGGCAGAGCTGCATGGTTTCGCGGGTCATGATCTCTTTGCGATCGGGGCCAGCGTCGACGTGGCAATGTTTACAGACCTGGTTGCACATTTTGCCGACATTCACCTGGAAGATCTCTGTGCCGGTGGGCTTTAGCGGCAGTAAACCAATGGTGGCGAGCTTGCCGGCGAAGGACGGCAGGTTCTTTTCGTGTTCGAGGACGTCGACCTGGTGGCCGGCATCGGCGAGAAAATGCTGCATTGCTTTCAGTGACTTCATAAATGGTTTCTCCGATACAGTTACATGGCAATTTCTTTGACCTTATTCATCATTTGCACCCCGTGGACCAGCGCAGCCCCGCCCTTTATGGCGGCGGCGACGTGGACGGCTTCCATCATCTGGCCCTCATTCCACCCTTTTTCATAGGCATCGCTGCTATAGGCGTCGATGCAATAGGGACATTGGACGGCATGAGCGACGGCCAGTGCGATAAGCGACTTTTCTTTGGCGGTCAGCGCGCTGTCCTTGAAGACTTCGCCATACCAGGAGAAGAATTTATCGCCCATTTCCTTTTGCCACTTACCTATCTCGCTGAATTTTCCGAGGTCTTCGGCGTTATAATAGTGATCTGACATATTATTCGTTTTTGAAATTTTCAAGTTGAAGCGACCAGTTGTATTTCGAAAAATGTACGGCGGGCTCGCTATTGGCGGGAATGAGTGCCAGCTTTTTGAGTATCGCGCGGATGCCGGATTTTCCGCCGAAGTCGCCGCGGAACCAGCCCATGAGCGCGGGGACTGTGACTTTATTGCCTTTGGGGTCATAAGTGGTTTCACCCTTGAGATACACCTTTGTGGCGACATCCAGCTGTTGGTTGAGCTGGTCGGGCTTGTAAAACGCGATGGGAGGGCAGCTTTTGGCGCCACAGTTGAGCGAGAAATGAATGCGATAGTCGATGACGCTGACGCGATTGTTTTTTTCAAAGGCGGATGGAAAGGGTTTGCCGAAATGTCCCAGGCTCCATTTGATGCGTGAATGGCGGAGCAGGCCATGTTCGATCTCGTCCAGGCTGAGCATGCGGCCGGCTATCGGAATTTGCCGGCTGCCGAAGAAATGGCCTCTTTTTGTGTAGCGATCGGGATCTTTGGCAAGGATGATCTGGGTGTATGCGTTGTAGATGTTGATCCAGAATGCTTTTTTTAACTGGTCGTCGGCCAGCTGACGCGTCAGGTCGGCCTGACGCACGTTTTCCAGTGTTTTGCTGAGGGAATCGGTGGGCGCCTTGGTCTTGGCGGCATATAAAAGTTGTTGGGAGATTTTGACAAGATCGGCATCCGGAGGCGTGCTTATTCCGTTCATTCCCGGAGCGGCAAACGCAAGGAATGGCAGCAAGGCGAGCGCGATGGCCAACACGCTTTTTGTCATGAGACAAGTTACGGATTTGTTGCGCCCCTGGTTTGTATAATATTGTAAATTATCGGGATATGCCTAAATTGTTGGAACATTTATGGAGAATATACTCGAAAAGATAAAAGAGACGGTCACGTTTTTACTGGCCAATGGCTTTGGTGAAGCAACGGCGGGTGTGGTATTAGGAACGGGGCTGGGCGCTTTTGCCGGCGAATTAGCGCTGGAGCAGAAGATCGCTTACTCGGAAATCCCCCATTTTCCGCAGGCTACCGTCGAATTTCACAAGGGGCAGCTCCTCTATGGCCGCATCGGTGCCAATAGGGTCATCGTATTACAGGGGCGGTTCCACTACTACGAAGGCTATTCGATGCAGCAGATCACTTTTCCGGTACGGGTGCTGAAAGCCTTGGGTGTCCGGTTCTTGTTCCTGAGCAATGCGGCCGGTGGAATGCATCCGGCCTATAAGAAGGGGGATCTGGTGCTGCTGGACGACCATATCAATCAACTTCCGGAAAATCCATTGCGCGGATTGAATGATCCGGCGTTTGGGAATCGGTTCGTGGACATGAGCTGTCCCTATGATGCGGCATTGAATAAGGCGATCGAGCAGGAAGCGGCGGCCAGCTCGGTGACCTTAAAAAAAGGAGTGTACGTCTCAGTGATGGGGCCGAACCTGGAAACGCGGGCGGAGTATCGGTTCCTTCGCAGGATTGGGGCGGACATGGTGGGGATGAGCACCGTGCCAGAGGTGATCGTGGCGGGCCACATCGGGTTACCTTGTGCCGCCATCAGTGTTATTACGGACGAATGTGATCCGGATAACCTTCAGCCGGTGAGTATTGCAGAGATCATCTCGGTGGCCGGGAAGGCCGACGGGGTGCTGAGCAAGCTGCTGGCAGGGGTGATCGAAAAATTGTAAGCTATGATAAAAGTCCTGGTTGTCTGTATGGTGCTATCGGTCTCCTTTGGCGTTGCAAGGGGTCAGGGTATACAATTTCAAACCGGAACATGGGCGGAACTGCAGGCCAAAGCCAAGGCTGCGCATAAACTGATCTTCGTAGATGCGTATGCTGTTTGGTGCGGCCCATGTAAGGCGATGGTGAAGAATGTGTTCACGCAACCGGCGGTGGCGGAACACTTCAACGCCAGGTATATCAATTATGCGGTGGATGCAGAGAAAGGAGAAGGGGTGGAGCTGGCTAAAAAGTATGGGGTGGAAAGCTTTCCAACATATTTGTTTGTCGACGGTGATGGTAAACTAGTCTACCGGATCGAAGGGGCGCACGCGTCAGACGCTTTCTTAGCAGAAGCGAAGAAAGCAGATGAAAAAAAATAATTGCCGCCGAGAACTGAAACCCAGTTAATTGCGTAGCTAGGGCATTACAAACCTTTTATTGTGATCCTATGCCGGAAATTGCACTGCGTTCCTACGCGCCATGGCTGATCCTGGTCGCTTATTTCCTTGTTACCCTAACGATGGTTCCCTGGAAGGTGAGTTCGCGTCAATTCTTTGCCGGCACCAACAAGACGGGGGCAGCACCGGGCATGTTCCTGCTTGTATCGAGTGCCGTCATCACGTGGATATTCGGGAAATCGATTGCAAACGCTTCGCACCTTGCCTACACTTACGGTGTAACAGGTGGCCTTGGTTACGCCTTTTATTACCTGAGCTTCATTACCGCCGGCATCACGCTGTACTTCATTCGAAAAAACAGGGGTTTCAATCTATCTCGCAGTTCATTCTTGCCCGTTACGGCCTCCTCAGTCTTCGGGTGTTTCAGTATACCATCGCTTTCCGGCTTTTCAACGAGGTCTGGTCGAACACGAAGGTAGCGGCTGTCTACTTCGGCAGCGAAGGCAGCGGCGGGTATTGGCTATGTGTGCTTCTATTGACCGCCTTTACGGTATTCTATAGTTTCAAAGGCGGTTTGCGAAGCAGTTTGCTTACGGATGCACTCCAAATGATCTACGTGTCGGTCCTGCTTGCGATCATTCTCGTCCTGTTGGGACCGGGTTTGGTCAGACAAGGATTGCCGCAAAGCGGGCCCGCAGAGCTGGGCGGTGGTTTAACTTTTTGCTTCCTGGCGCTCGTGCAGATATTCAGCTATCCCTTTCATGATCCTGTGCTGACGGACAGAGCGTTCATCACGCCGCCCAAGACGATGCTGCGCGGGTTTATCCTCGCGGGGCTGATCAGCGGGTCGTTTATTTTCCTATATAGTACGGTGGGTTTGTACGGTAAGAAGTTTGGTATCAGTGGTGATGTGACGATCGCGGTGCCGGCCGTCTTCGGGCTGGCCGCGTTGATGATCTTTAACGCGATCCTGCTGGCCAGTTCGGGTTCCGCGATCGATTCGGCTTTTACGAGCGTATCCAAGCTATCGGCACGGGACTGGAGTGCGGAAACGGGCGAGCCCACTGTGCGACAGGTGAGCCGCGGGCGTACCGCGATCATTATCGTTGCCCTGCTAGGCAATTTGCCCCTGCTGACCGTTTACCTTGGCGATAAGGTGGGGCCTGCCATCATTGCGGCGACGACCATTAGCGGTACGATGGTCATGGGGCTGGCTCCTATTTTTATTCTCTCCTTTATAAAAGGGGCGGGAAAGACCAGCTTCCAACTCGCCTTTTGGCCGGGAGTGGCGATGGGCGTGCTGTCGGCGATCCACAGTTTTTTTCACCTCGATACCTTCCCGGCGGCACTTCGGCTTGGGTCGGGCGCTTTTGCGCAGGACTTGGGTCTGAACGTCTACGGACTTATCCTTTGCACGGCCGGTTTTCTCCTGGGCGTGGCGCTTGAGCGGAAGAAGGTGTCGAGTGGATCGCTTAGGGTCGCCGGTGCCCATGTTGGTATCCTGGTTTTGTGCTGTTTCGCTGGCGTTGAAGGCAGGGCGCAGGCTAAAGATTCGGCTACTATCCATGCGGAGTATACGCCCAGAAAGGCGCAAGGCGATTCCGGGCTGCTGACTCCCAAGCCCAATGGCATGGTGATGACCACCAACAACCTGAACTTCCGGCTCTCCGGCGGGATCTATCTGTACGATTACCTGCCGCTGCCCCGGGGGGAGGACAATAGCTTTAATATCTATGCCTTCATCCTTGGCATTGACGCCAGCAGCAAAGACGGGAAGTTCGGGCTGCACACCGAGACCCGATTCCGCGACAATAAGCTCCGACCTTTTTTACGTCCACGGTCTGGTTCCAGGAAGCTTATGCCTTTGCGCATACGGGCGTCGGTGATCTGCATATTGGGAAATTCTACCGGAAGGTGGGCTTTCTCTGGGACGGCTCTTTTTACGGCAATATCCAATACTTCAATGGGCTTAAATTGGTGCCCGACTTCGGTGCCGAATGGGTGGGGAGTCTTAAAGCCGGGGATTATACGACCTGGGACTATTCGGTGCAGTTGATCAGCAACAATAGCGGCACGGACGGCGCTTTGAATGGCCGGGATATCCAAAGCGATTCCAATGCGCATTTCCGCAGCGGCATTACAGGTCGGCTGGCGCCGACTTTTCGCTTGAATAAATCGGTGAGCATCACCCCGGGCATTTCTGCGCTGACCGGGGGCATCAGGCGCAACGTTGGGCCGAATTTTCAGATGAGTCAAGTGGCAGGGGAGCTGACCATTGCTATCGGCAAGGCCACCTTTATCGGCGAAGTGCTGCGGCTGACGGGAGAACCTGACGACGCGGCGCATCCTTTATCGCGGCGGGGCTATGACAACGCCACTTATTATTTCGCGGGCGTGCGCTATGCGTTTTGCGATAGATTGACGGGTCGCTTCAGTTATAGCCAGGCTAATTACGATGGGGCGGGCAGTATCGAAAGGGAATTGCTGCCCGGTGTCGTCTATTCGGTCGGCGGCGCCCTTTCGCTGATAGGGGAATATAATTATTGGAATCTTACACCCGAGGGCCAGCGCGCTAACCTGATCGACAATAGCTTTAACTTTGTCGTTCACTATACTTTTTGACCATGGCGGCGAAGCAATACAAAATGCTGGCATTGATGGGTGGCGCCTATGGCAATCTACCTGCCCTGCAAGCTTGTGTGGCGGATGCCCGGGGCCGGGGATGCGATGGATTGTGCTTCCTCGGGGATGCGATCGGTTTCGCCGGCCATAGCGATGAAGTGGTAGGCTATATTTTTGCGCATTTCGATATATTTCTGGCAGGAAACTTGGAATCACAGGCCGCTGGGGGAGCCTTGTCGTGTGCGTGTGGCTATGGCGCGGAGGAAGACGAGATCACAGGCTGTCGCAGCTTCGAATGGAGCCTTCGTAGTCTGGGGGAGGGTAACAGGGAAAGGTTGGGGTTGCTTCCGGAAAGGGCATTGATCCATACGCCGGCAGGGACGATTTTGCTTTGTCACGGAAGTCCGGCCGTGCAGAATGAGTTTCTCTATGAGTCAACCACTACCGATCTGCAGCTTACGGCCTGGCTGGACCAATATGGAGTTCGGGGCATAGCTTGCACCCACACGGGTATCCCCTGGACAAGGCGGTTGGCCGGCGGAAGGTTCGCCGTCAATTGCGGTGTTACCGGGAAACCCGATCACGATGGGGACACGGCGGTGCACTATGCATTCGTGGTGGCCGAAGAGGGTTTCACCGTCGATATCCGGCGAGTGGAATATCCACACGATGGCTATGCTTCCCGGCTGGAAATAGAAGGAGTGGAAGATATCTTTGTGTCGCCATTGCGTTCCGGCGTCTGGACTTGCGGTGTGAAGAGCCTGCCTGAAATGGAGCGGGACCCTTTACGGGGGCGGCTGGGCACTTAGGCGCCTTTTTGCAATAATGGGTTGTCGACAATTATAATCCGTATCGGATGCGTTTACCATCGGGCTTCGTATAGCTTCGGAAGAGCCGGTCCCAGTAGGGGAGGATGGCGCCATAGTTAGAATCTGTTTCCTTTACAATTACGGAGTGATGCAGGCGGTGCATGTGTGGTGAGGTAATGAACTGACGGAGTATCCAATCGGCAAAATTGCCGATACGGATATTGGAATGGTTCAATACGGTTACCGGCAAAAGAAGCAAGCCGTACAATATGACCGTAATGACGTTGATGCCCAACACGCGCAAAGATGGGCGCCTTGAGCACAAAACTAAACACTAATTCAACAACATGAAATCGGACAGCGCTGCTGCTGTTTAGTTTTGTATCGGCGTGATGAAATTTATGGAAGCGCCAAAGAAAGGCCATGCGTAGTGGTTAGCCCAATGCCACCAATACATGAAAAGGTCGACGAGCAGCAAACCAATAACTAGTTGCGCCCAAAACGGCAAGACCGTACAATAAACCAAAATGTTCGGCTTTTGGCAGAAACTTAGCCACCACTGCAGTGCGAAACCTGAAGCTCCGACCACCAGGAGGCCCGCGATGCCTATCGATAGGTTGATCAGGTCGTGTCTATGATCTATGAGCTCACGCCGTTGCGGTATAAGCGTGTTCTGCCAGGTAAATGGCCATAAATACCAGGCCCACTGCATAGGGCTGAATCGTTTTGAGGAGAATGATCAGTTCCATATCCGGTTTTTGCGTCGAGTCTGACCGCTGAAGAAAATGTACGAATTTTCTGGATAAGAAGTTTGACTTGTTTAAGATCGGCATCATCGATAAGCTCGCCTCCAAGTTGAAAGGTGGAAAGCCAAATTCCGGGGGCTTTACCTGGCCAATCGCTCAATTTCGGCTATAAGGGAGGATGATCGTGAAGCTGGCGCCTTCGTTGACGGTACTTTCCGCGCGGATAATGCCCTGGTGGTGGGATACGACTTTGCTGCAGAGGGCGAGTCCGATGCCGTGGCCGGCGTGATCGCCTTTATGGCTTAGACGTTGGAAAAGTTTGAAGATCTTTTCGGCATTGGCCTGGTCGAAACCGATCCGTTGTCGCTGAAGACGATCTCGTGGTATTCGCGGCCTGGCGAGAGGGATGGAAGTTTTTGTTTTTTCGCTTCAGCCAGTTTATTGCCTTTTATGGTGAGAACGGGGGGGACATTCTTTTTTGCGAACTTCAGGGCGTTTCCCAGCAGGTTGATGAAGAGCTGGTTCATGTGCAAGGGGATAGCCTCAATGGTTTCCAGGCCCTCTGCCCGGACGGTGGCTTTGTTTTGCGTCATATGGAACTCGAAATCGGACAATACCTGTTTAAGGACGTCATTGAGGTCGATTTTTTGAAAAGTTGCCGTATCATGGTCCAGACGCGAGTAATCCAGGAGGTCGTTGATCAGGCCTCTCATCCGGGTCGCAGAAGCCGATATCTTTTCCAGATCGCTTACCGACCGGGGGCTCCATTCTTTGGTGTTCATGATCCTGCTGGCATACACCTGGATCTTTCTAAGCGGTTCCTGCAGGTCATGAGAAGTAACATAGGCATATTGCTCCAGTTCCTGGTTGGACAATGCCAACTGTTCATTCAATCTTTTCAATTCGGTCGTCCTTTCCTCTACAAGCCTCGCTAATTCGCTCGTGAAAGCCTTTTCCTCGGACAGGTCCTGGCGGATAGCGTTTTCGCGCCGTTCAGCAAAGACTTGTGCCGTAAGATCCTGCACGTAATGAATAATACAGGTGATCTCACCTTTCTGATCCAGTACTGGAATATTTCTGGGCAACCAGTATCTTTCCTCGAAGCTGGTGCGGTCAGCCGTAGGAATATCATATTTCTGGATCGCCATTTGATGAGTTTTTTTCTCCCGCATCACGGTTTGCAAAGAAGCGGTCAACATCGATACGCCATTGGCCTGCGGGTCGTCCGGGTTGTCGGGGAAGGCCTCGAAGATGCCCATGCCGATGTGTTCGGGCCGGGTAAAAGTCTGATCTGCACGCGCACCATTAAACGCCGTTATCGTGAATCGTGGGGAATCGGGCAACAAAATGATGTAGTTGCCCGGTAGCGCCTGGAAAATACTTGAATAATTGATCGGATCGAACATTTGATAGGGAAAGATGGCTGACTGGAAAGTTAAGGGAAAAAGCTAAAAAGTGACTGTGGAAATAATTCCCCAAATCTTGTCTTACTTCCGTAGCCGATCTGCATTTTCAAATTGGCGTCATAATTGTGCAGCAAAATGCTTACATCATTAAAAAGCCCTACCCATGCTTGCAAGAACCGACAGTACCTCAGCAAAGGACGTCACCAACAGAAACGTCTTATTGATAGAAGATGAGGGCGAAATGTGCCTGCTTCTAAATCTTATTCTTGATAAGGAAGGTCTCGTTGTCGAACACGCGCGAACCATTGCCGATGCAAATGCTTATCTTGAGAGAAGGTTACCGGCGCTGATCCTCCTGGACAACCGGCTTCCGGATGGTTTCGGCCTGGATTATCTTGGCCACCTTAAGAAAAAATATCCCTGGATCAAGGTCATCATGATCTCCGGGGTAGATGCGGCGGCGGCGGATGTTGCCTTGGAGACGGGTGCGGATGATTTTTTGAGTAAGCCCTTCACAAGGGCAAAATTGATGGCATCGGTGAATGCCTTGATAAATTAAGGCTTATTGTCATTCACCCATGTCGAATACGTTGTTTCCTCCGGTACATCGGTCGGGCTTTCGAAGTGGAGGTTGTAGCCATCCGGATCGGTTATGCTTACATCCCAAAATTGGTTACCCACAAAAGGTTCCTTTGGCGTGACGCCTTTGTCAACAAATTCATGGTATAGCGCAAGGGAGTCCAGGCACTGAAAGCAGATGCTCAGGCCGACACCTTTTGACGAATTCGTATTCGGATTGCCCTCGTGATATTCCTGCAACATCAGTGCAACGTCTTCGCGTTCCAGCCGGCACCATTCGATCTTGTCCCGCGGCGTCCAGGTATTTTTAATCTTGAAACCAAGACCGTCGACATAGAATTGCAGGGAAATATCCATGTCGGTGACCATGAAGAATGGGATCGCTTGTTTGATGTTTGGTGTCGGCTCCATATTGGGGTGATGATGAGCCAAATTTACGAACTATTTTACGGCCACGGCGATCTTCGAATCAGCCGTCCCGTAATACAGCAACCATTTGCCGTGAAAGTGGGCCAAGCCCTCGAGGAAGCAAACCTGGCCGACCTGGCCCGTGATCTCATAGGGCTGCTGTGGACGAATGAAATAGTGCGCCAAACGGTGGATGACCCTGGTGGGATCGTTGCGGTCCATCAGCACCTGTCCACCGGCATAGGTGCCTTCGGGCAGGCTTGTGTCACCGATTGCAGGAATGTTCCGCCCGTTGTAAATCAGCAGGATGCCGCTGTCGGTGAGCATCGCAGGCGGCCCGGACTCGACAAGGTCGCTGTCGAATCGCTTCGCCCGGGTGGGGACCACGATCTTCAACCGGGGCATGTTCACGGCCTGGCCGCGCAAAGGAATGGGCGGCAGTTCGCCCGCGGCCATTTCCACCGGCATCCACTTCAGCAAATCGTCGGATGTCGCCGCCCAGATATTCTGATCGCCCCAGTACATCCAATATTTGCCGGCCACCCTTGCAGCGATGACGCGGCCATTGTCATATCTGCTGACGATCGATCCACTTTTAGACCAGCCATCCTTGTATTTGCCCTGATAGGCGTCGGCAAACACCGCACCGTGTTTGGTCCAGTGGTGCAGATCGACAGAGGTGGCGATGAGCAGCCGCGCCTGCTTGCCGTCGAAGGCGGTATAGGTCATGTAGTAGGTGCCTTTTTCGTCTTCCACTACCCTGGGATCTTCGCATCCCCCTTCCCATTCATACTTTTTTTGATCGTCGTTGTTGGGATAGAGGACCGGTGCTCCTTCTCTCGTAAAATGCAGCCCGTCGGTGCTGCTTGCCAGGCCTATTCTGGATGTTCCCGCCGGGTGGCCGACTTTATCCTGGGCACGGTAGAGAAGATATAGTTTGCCGTCTTTGACGACAGTTGCCGGGTTGAAGACGTCCTTTTCTTCCCAGGCCACTTCGTGGTGCAGGATGGGGTCCGTAAACCGGCCCTTACCGGGGGTCAGGACGGGGTTGACGCTGTCGACTTTTGTAAAGGGCAGGAGCGCCCAGGACGGGATGTCGGCGGAGTCGGGGACTTGGGCGGCCGCGACGTCTTTGCTTGTGACGGTGGCGGTGTCGTTGGTGGCGTTGCTGGCGGCGTCGTTGGCGGTGTCGTTGGCGGTCGTCTTGGCGGTCGTTTTGGCGGTCGTTTTGGATGTATTGTTGTGGCAGGCCGTGCCGGACAGGCCCAGCGCGGCTGCAAGCATTGCCTTATAAACTGCTTTCATCGGTATATATTGAAAGTTTTTGATTGCCTATGATGGGGTTATTTGACGGGTTTCAGTCTTTTCAACATTTCGTCGG
Organism: Puia sp.; assembly: GCA_965214315.1. Classification (GTDB taxonomy): domain Bacteria; phylum Bacteroidota; class Bacteroidia; order Chitinophagales; family Chitinophagaceae; genus Puia. The sequence goes on from CBDCBP010000015.1 coordinate 42,986, forward strand.
CTGTGCCGGTGAGCATAGGCTTCGCCTCCAAATTATTATAGAGGAGATCGATCTGGAGTCTTTCTTTACGGTGCACGAATTTGTCGAGGAAGATGAGGATCTCAGGGATGTTTTCGTACATAGGCAGGACGGCGACTTCGTGTCCGAGGCCTTTTTCCCGATAAATAAAGAACGGATAGCCATTTTTGCGGAATGTACCGGCTATACTGGAGGAGCCATAAAATCCTTTGTTGAAGAAACGGATCTTGTTGTAAGGCACGATCTTGTCCGCGGTGCCATGAAAGAGCATAGTGGGAGCTGGAGGTAGTTCATATTTGAGGCGGCCGTCATAAGAAAGAATGGCGCCGGAAAAAGCCACGACGCCGGCATATTGAAAGCCGGTGGACAACCGGTTGGCGATGGGTTTTGCATTGCGTTTAAAAAATTCTGCAGACAGGACTGTGATCGCGCCTGAACTGGAACCGCTCAGGATGATCCGGGCAGTGTCGATGCCCAGGCTGGCGGCATGCGAAATGGTCCAGGCGGTTGCGTCGTACACATCTTCGACGGCCATATCGATGGCATGCCGCAGGGGTGCGATGTTCAATTTTGATAAATGGGTCACGCCTTTCAGCCCCAATCGGTAAGTGATGGACAGGACGGCGTAGTTGTGGCTTGCGAGGCTGTCGAAATAACGCCTGTAGCTGGTATCATCCCTCCGGCCACGGATAAATGCGCCGCCGAATACGAAGATCACAGCGGGCCGCGCGGAGTCGCTGGGTTGGCTATACACATCGAGGGCCAACTCGCTGGAATCCTTGACGGCGTAGGTGAATGTTTTTTTGGAAATGCGGTGCTGCGGCGGCGTTTGTGCGAGGCACTTGCCGGCGATCAGCAGAAGGAAGGCGATGATCAGGCGATTATGCATGGTGATGGAACGCCGAGTAAGATAACGATAAATGCCGAAATCGTAGACATTGGCATCCATTTCGTAGACGTTGCCCGGCATTCTGTCGTCGAGCGGCGCAAGCCTGGGGCAAAATATTTAATTTGGTCCAATGAGAAAATTATCTTCCCTGGGGAAAGCGGCTTTAGCGGCTGGTGTCGCCTACCTCATCATGACGGCCTCCCCGGTCGCCGAATTTTTAGTGTACAACAGACTGGTCGTTGCAGGAGACGCGTCGGCTACGGCGCAAAATATCCTGACGCATCGTTCACTTTTCAACACGGGCATATTTTTGTACCTGGTCAATTTTTTAGGCGATATCCTTTCGGCCTGGGCCTTGTACCTGCTGTTGAAACCTGTGCATGCCAATCTTTCCCTGCTTGCTGCGTGGGTGAAATTGATCTATGCTACGCTTAGCATCGTATCGATCTTTCCGTTGCTCCATGTGGTCGATCTGTTGCAGGGGGCGGATTACCTGAAGGTATATGCGCCCGAACAACTGCGGGCGCAAGCCATGCTAGGGCTGAAAGCGTTCAGGCAGGAGTGGTCGTTCGCCTACATTTTGTTCGGCAGTCATCTTATGCTTGTCGGTTATTTGGCTTTCAGGTCTGGCTATATCCCGAAGATAGTTGCGATCTGTGTCGGGATTGCAGGTGTGGGCTGGCTCGTGGACAATTTACAACCCTACCTTTATCCGCAGTATAACGTCAATGTCGGGATGTTGACCGGCCTCGGAGAATTGGTCTTTATGCTCTGGTTATTGATCAGGGGTTGGGCTTTGCGGTCGTGATCCGCGTCAGCCATTTGCGAATGGGCTCGTCGTACAATGTCAGGCTGGCGTAGGCGACCAGGATAGCCCCAAAATAGGTAAGCAATGCATAGGGCAGGGCGGTTCCGGCAGACATACTTTTATTGTTGCTGACCCAGCCCGTGTAGATATAGATAAAGGGGTAATGCGTGATGTAGAGCGGATAGGAGATATCGCCGAAGAACTTACAGAGCCGCGAAGCGAAAGGTCGTGCTACCAGCCCGCCAGCGCCCAGCCAAACGACAAGAGGGAAGATCACGATCACGGCCACCGATTCATAGAGTCCGTTCATCCAGAAATGGTTCAGGCCGCCGATCCGCGGCGTCAGGAAAACGATCAGCAGCAGGACGCTGCACCAAGTAAAGGCGTTGTCGATCCGCTTGAGTTTTCCTATGCGGCAGAGGAGCAGGCCGCCGAAGAAGGGGAAGAGGAGACGGGTGAAGCCGATGCGCAGCTGTTCTTCGTTGAGGGACCAGCCGCCGGCCAGGTCGCCGCCGGGGCAGGTCAGTGCATATTGGACCAGGGCCATGCCGGCCAGGGCCACCAGGATACCGAGCGCGAGTTTGGAGAACCGGCGGACGATGATTGCGTAAAGGATATTGGCGATATATTCGAAGAACAGTGACCAGGCGGGCCCGTCCAGCGGATGCATTTCCTGCCAGCCGCGGATATCCATGGAGAGTGGGATGGGGATGAGGGTGCAGCCGATGACCATGATCAGCAGCATCTTTGATACCGGCACGGTGTGGATGGTGGGCCAGATCGTCGAGTCTCCCCAATAAAAGCATATGGCCCCGATAATACTTCCCAGGATCACGAGGGGGTGTAAACGGATCAGGCGGCGTTTGAAAAATTCGCCCATCGTCATTTTGCCCCAGCGGTCGTCGTAGGCATAGCCGATCACGTAGCCGGAGAGCAGGAAGAAGAAGTCGACGGCCAGGTAGCCGTGGTTGACGATCATATCCTGGTGACTCGTGGAATGCGCCTCGCAGATGTGCATGGCGACGACGCTGAGGGCGGCGACGCCACGGAGTCCGTCGAGGATAGGGTAATGGGGTTTGGCTCCGGGGGAATTCATCGTATGAATGGCAATTTCTTTAAATATATGGCTTTTATCGTTTCCTGAAAGCGGTGCTGGTCATCCTTGCGCCTGATTTTTTCGCCGACGTGGCAGCAGGCGCCGGCCAACTCGCCGGCCAAATCGCCGAACAACCCGCCGGCCAACTCGCTGGCTAACTCGCCGGCCAACTCGCCGGCCAAGGCGATTATTTCGGACAAAAAGGCTGCGATAATGGAGCGTTATTCGTGTGCGGGCTATTGGCCACCTGATCCTCGCTAATCGAGCATTGTGATAAGACACTCATTGAATGCACGTTAGTCAGTTCGCCAAGGTCTGGGCGTGCCGGATCGCAAGAAAGGCGTTGACGATGCCGCCGCATTTGCTGAGCGAACTAAAAGGCGCCTTCTTGTTTGTGCCCGGTATGGTGATCAGGCTATCGATTGGCGACGCGGACCGTTCGATGCATTCCCGCAGCTGGCGAGGCGTTAGCCGGGGGTAGTATGACCAGATCATTGCGGCAAGGCCGGCCACCATGGGACAGGCGAAGCTGGTGCCAAAACCGCGTTCGTGTTGTGCATGTATTTTGGTCATGTAGATGGAAACCCCGGGCGCGAAGAAGTCTACTTTCCTTTTGCCATAGTTGCTAAAACTGCCCACCAGGGTGGAGTCATAGGTAGATGCCCCTACGGTCAGAAAGTTTGTGGCCGGATGCGACTCGTCACCGAAGGCGCTTGGAAAAAACTGGAGTGTGTCGACGTCCAGGCCGTTATTGCCGGCCGCGTGGATGAGCAAGACGCCTTTTTGCCCGGCGTAGCGGATGGCTTCTGTCACCCAGGGCTGCTGCGGGGAGATGTATTTTCCAAAACTCATACTAATCACCTGGGCGCCGTTATCAACGGCATAGCGGATCGCGTTGGCCACGTCCTTGTCCCATTCGTCGCAGTGTTGTCCCATGGAATTGATCCTTAGCGGCATGATCTCTGCTGCAGCTGCGATGCCCATGGAAGTCTGCGAGTCGATTCGCTGGGCGGCTATGATGCCGGCGCATTCGGTACCATGGGTGTCGTCCGGAAAAGTAATGCCATTGCCATAGCTCCGTTGGCTGGTCATGTAGGGATCATCGTGAATGGCCTGGTGGCGAAAATATGCTGCATCTTTTTTTGATATCACTTCCTTTGCAGCGTAAAGTGCCTGGCCGACGTTGCCGAGATAATCGCCGATCTGCCCGATCACTGCTTGCATGGTAGTGCTGTCCGGGGTCGATGCCACCTCATCGGCGAAAGAAAGGATCAGATCGGAAGCGGCCTTCACACTCGAGTCGGCGGAGGGGTCCGGCCGGAATTTTCTCACCTGGAGGAAGTAGATGGAGTCTTGCCCGAGGCGTTTTTGCCAATAGGATTGCAGGGTTTTGAAGGCATCGATGACTGTGGCTGTTCCCTGATCGGCCTGGTTGAGGTTATCGAGCTTCTCTTGTTTTTTGCGGACGATCATATCCCAATAGGTCTTGTTGACCTTGTCGCTATCGGCGCGGAGCCGCACGTACTCGCGGATCTCTTCATAGGTTTCCTGCCTGGTGGTGCCGATGAAATTCCATCCATGGACGTCGTCGACGTAGCCATTGTGGTCGTCGTCGATGCCGTTACCGGGTATTTCGCGTTGATTGGTCCATTCCCTGCCCGCAAGGTCGGGCTGTCGATCGTCCAGGCCGTCGTCGATGACTGCCACGATGACCTTCTTTTGCGGCTTTTTATCTTTCAGGAGCTGTGTATAGGCCTTCTCCACGCTCATCCCGGGATACCCGTCGCTTTTCCAGTCCAGCAGCTGCCAGTTGATGGGTGGCTGGCTTGTTTGGGCGCACACGGTCTGCGTTAGCAGGAGCAATAGGTAAAACCAGATGAGGTGTTTTTGTAGCATACGGGCAAATTTACGCTTTGATCCGCAGAGGGAATGCGGCGGCCGACGGGGGGCGGTTTAAATAGACGAGCGTAATCGTTTATCGACTAGAAGGTATGATTCAGCGAGTTTGTTTGTTCCGCGCGCGAACTCTGGCTAGATTGCCGGTAAACACCTTTTGTATGATAAAATTTTACGCCTGCTTTATTTTTTTGGCACTGGCCTGCTGCGCTAACGCCCAGACCGCGATCTATGCCCGGTTTACCACGTACGAAAGTTTGGTGTTCAAAAGCGATGGGACAACAGCAACTACTCCCCTGATAACGTCCACTACGATCGACCCAACGAATCCGGAATTTTTTAAACTCACCACTTTCACGCAGAATGTCGTGCAAACGCTGAATATCGGTTCCCAAAGCACCGGCTCGGGGGCTGGCAAGATCGCCTTCAACCCCTTCGTGTTCACCAGGCCTGTGGACGCGATCTCCGGTACGCTTTTTTCACGGTGCGCTTCGGGTACACCGTTTCAAACAGTGGAGATCTTCTTCGCCGACGCCACCAACCGGATCATGTCCAAGCAGTTGTACAAGCTGGTAGCCGTGAAGACGATCAGCTGGTCAAGTGCGTCCTGTTCTTCGGATTGCCCATCTGTCATAGAGAACATCTCCATGCAGTATGGCGGTCAAATGGATTTCATCTACAAAACCGGCGACAAATATCTCTCCGCTCCCATCATCAATGGTTGGAATGCCGTCCTGAATGTCTCCGACTACGATCCTAACAGTGTTATAAAGTAAGCTATGAAAAGCGTGATTACCGGCCGCCGCCTGCTGTATGGCGTGCTGTATCTGTTTTCGTTATCCGGCCATGCACAGAATGAAGCGACAAGAGCGGATAATTGGCTCACGCTCCAACGCCTGACAACGTTGGCGAGCCTTGACTCCTCTTTTCTATCCTCAGCCGACAAGACAACACTCTCATCACTCCTGGTCGATCCGTCTCCCACTGCGGTCTGCTCCAAGGCGTCTTCGAGCCCTTGCCTCTCAGCCCCGTTACCCATTAAAGGACTGAAATTGTTGGGTCAGCGGAGCAGTCCTGCCACGGTGAGGCTCAATTGGGAGACGAAGGCCGAATACAATAGTAAGCGTTTTGTACTGGAGCGGCGTTCACTGACGGATTCGGCGTTTTTTGACAGCGTGTATGCTACACCGGGTCAGGGTAATACGCTCGCGACGACCAAATATGGCTATACCGATTTCAACAATTACAAGCGCGTGACCTATTACCGGGTACGCGAGGTTGACATCGATGACAGTGCTACCTATTCCAATATCGTCGCGATAGCGGCGGCTGCTTCGGGGTTGACGGTGTACGTGGCACCGAATCCGGGCAGTTCCAGCACCGCCGCGCTGTATATCGGCGGAACTTCGGCTTCGGCGACCAGTTTTTTTATTACCAATGCCGCCGGGAGGACGATCGCGCGGGAGGATAATGTGCCGCTGTCCGGCAATACGCGTATTGCACTGGGCGATTTTCACCTTGCCACCGGCTTTTATATCGTAACGGTGACTAACCAACAAGAACAGATCAGTCAGAAATTCATCATCTTCTAAATATGCAATTAATCTAAGCGGGTACGGCAATAAATTTGCGCATGTATGAACTTTTTTAAAATTATCGGGTTGATTATCCTCGTTGCCATTTTGAGTCTCTTCACCCGTGAGCTCTGGCGCATCTATGGCGAACAACGCCGGATCGAGCGCGTTGCCAGGGATGGCGTAAGGCTCGAAGTAAAAGTCGATCATGCATATGCTGCCCGGAAGTCCTGGCGGGATCTTTTAAGCAACAGCAAGTATGTGGATTTTCATTATGGCGGAAAACCGTATACCATTCGCTATAACCAGGACAGCCTTTTTCTGCAGGATGGAATGCTGATCCCCGTTTATTATAGCGCTTCGGCTGACGACTTTATCCAAAATATCCAGGGGGTCGATAGGAAGGCCGTGTATAAGACTTCGGCGTTAGTGCAATTCTCTGTGGTGCGGCTAGCGAGCGTCGACCATGCTCTCCTCGCGTTTTGCTGGGCCCTGACAATACTCTGTGTGATCTTCGCACTGGGAATCCTGGCTAGACTGACCGGCAGGGAACTGCTTTGGCGCGTACAGCATTTCATTGCCGGCGGATGCGCTATCATCCTAGCCGTCTTTTTCAGTTATAACGCGCTTGGTAACTGGCGGTATTATTCGAGGCTCAAACACGGGGCGGTTCAAACCGTGAAAGTGGAGGATATCTACGAGACGATGGATGTCAATGCCACAGGTCCCTCGGACCAATTGGTATTTACGGTATACCGGGCCAGGGTCGACTTCCGTGGGCAACAGTGGATCATCGCCGTTGGCCGGAAAGATTATGTGGAGGTGCATAAGGGCGAGGAACTCACCGTATGGTATGATGCCGGTTTGGACGATATGATGGGTGCGAACTTTTCTCCGCTCGCGGCCGACTACCTGTTCCCGCTTGTGGTCTGGGCGATCATACTGGTCACGATCTTTCGCCGGCGTCGGCGGCAGACCGATCAGGCAGCAGGATAGCGGTCATTGCCGCTTGCCGTGGACTATAACCCCGAGAACGACTCGGATTTCTGGGACGGTCGCATTGGCGATGAAATATCGCCGGCAGCCGCCACCTGCAAGTCGTCAGCCGTCAGCCGCAAGTCGTCAGCCGTAAGCAGTAAGCCGTAAGCCGCAAGCAGTAAGCCGCAAGCCGTTAATCGCAAGTCGTCAACTGCAGGCGCTATTGCATGATCCTCGAGTCCAGGTGATCGTCCATGTCGAGCCTGTCGATCCCTTTGCTCCACCAGTCCGGTGCAGGTTTTCCTTTCAGGTAATAATCGAAGAACTCCATCATGCGGATGCTATAGTCCCGCATGTTCTCGCGTTTGGCCAGGCCATGGTTCTCGCCGCGGTAGGTGATCATCGTAACAGGCTTTTTGAGGCGGCGCAGGGCGTTATAGTATTCGATGCCCTGCTCGAAGTCGACCGCACCGTCCTTGTCATTGTGGAGCATCAGCAGCGGTGTATTGACATCCTTTACATGGTACACCGGCGAATTCCGGGTATAGGCTTCCCAGTTATCCCAGGGGCCTGTCGTCAACCGCCCTTGAGAGGCTTCGAAGATGGACATATCGCCGATCCCTGCGTTCCAGTAGATCATGTCGTACATGCTGATCATATCCGTGAGTGCCGCGCCGGCGGCTGCGGCTTTGAACATATTCGTTTGCGTGACCAGGAAGGCTGTCTGGTAGCCACCCCAGGAATGGCCGTGGATGCCAATATGCTTTTCGTCGATCACGCCTGTCCGGATGGCGGCCTTGACTGCGGGGAGCACACACCACACGGTACTCATCCCCGGATCGTTGATCTTGTATACGATATCCGGGATAAAGACGGCATAGCCGTTACTGGTGTACATGCCCGGGTTCCAGCCTGTGCGACTATAGTCGGGCCGGGGATAGTTGTGGAGGGTCTGTGATAATTTCTCATAATAGTACACGATGGTGGGATATTGCTTGCCCTTCTCATAACCCGCGGGAAGGAATAGCGCGCCTTGCAGGCTGTCGCCTTTATCGGAAACATAGTTGACGAGCTGGACGCCGGCGCTCCAGGTGTAGTGCGAAGCAAGCGGGGCATTTTTGGTGAGCTGCACCGCGCCTTTCAGCTGGGGGCCGCCAACCAGGAATTCCGTCGGTTTATTGAAGTCTTCGGCGGCATAGGCATACACGGGGGCATGCTTCGCCTTAATGAGGGTCCCGACCGCGATGTCATCCCATACCAGCAGCTCCACGCCGGGCTGCAGGCCTTTTTTGCCGGGGGCGATCCGCGCGATCCCGCTTTTCTTGGTCCATTCGCCATAGACTGACAAGTACACCGGCTGCGAGAGGTCGATGCCTTTTTCTTCCGGGTCGAGGACGAAGCGATTCTGGTAACGGATCCGACTTGTCCTGCCGTCGCGGGTAAGGTTCACGGCCGGTTCGCGGCCATCGGCGGAGAACTGCCAGATATCCCAGAGATCCCGGATCAGCAGGTACTTGCTGTCGCTGCTCCAACCGATCACGGTCGTCAGGGGCTTGGTCACATTATGGTCGTCTTCGGTATTGACAAAAGAAACAGGCAGTTTTTCGGTGATGTTGACCGACTTGTCCGAGAGGAGATCATACACGTAGAAGTTGCCGTCTTGTCCATACAGCAGTTTCTTCCCATCGGGTGAGGATCGTGGAGCGGAGGAGAAGGAGGGCTCATAGAATTTGGTGATCCACTTGCGCTGCCGTCCCGTCGCCAAATCCACGATGGACAGGTCTTCATAGTCCTGCCCGTCGAGGTTGATGTCCAATTCGTAGGCCGAGCGGTCTTCGATCAATGCATAGTGGGATTTGGGCAGCAAGGTGAGATCGCGCTGGGTGCTGTCATTCAGCCGGGTGAAATGCAGCGTAGCGGCGTCCACCATCCCATACCAGGAAAATTCTTTGTCTTGCGTCTCCTCGACCTGCTGACGGCTTTGCAATCTTGTATCCTTGCCGTTCCAGATGATCATATCGGGTTTGAGGGTGTCTTCGGGAGGATTCTTTTTGGCGAGGCTGTCTCCGGGCAACGTTGGCTTCTTCTCGGGTTTCAGGTTCGCGAGACCGAAGAACATCCGTGATAGATCATCGGACCAGGACGGGGTCCGGTTGGTGCTGACGGTCATCCCTTTGGGAAAAGCGGCCGAATCTTTCGCGGGGTCGTAGATGACGATATTGGGTGACGAACCAAGATCCCTGACGCCGATCACCAGGCCTCTTTGGGTCTTAAAGGCGCTGTCCTTCTTCAATTTCAGCGCGGCGAAGGCCTCACCTTCCTCCTTCCAATTGATGGATTTATAGTTGGCGTTGCCGTTATCGACGATCGTTGTCTGTCGCGTGGCGACATTGAGGAGGTAGAGCCCGTTGCCTGTCTTGCCTGGTGTTTCGGTGGTATAGGCGAGAAAGGTTCCAGGTTTATTGAAGGCGAATTCTCCGACATCGCCAATATCCTGGATCTTGCCGGTCTTGAGTTCGATGAGCAGCAACTCGCTGTTTTTCGGATCGTCCGGCTTGGCGCCGGCCTGCTTTTCCTTTGTCAAGGCGAGTGCCAGACAGGTTGCTGACTTGCCGTTGAAGGCATAGGCGCCGGCCTTATCGAAGCTGGTGGTTTTGCCGGTGGCGAGGTTCACCAGGAGAAGTTTGTCGAAGAGTTGTTTGCCGGGTGTGCGGGCCGCGGTGCGGATGTCCTTGAAGGAAGAAGATTGCCTGATGGCGACCCACTGGCCGTCTTCCGAGAACGAGAAGCCTGTTTGGATGTCGCCGCCGACGGGGTATTTGCGGGTGAGGGTATCTGTCGTGTTTTTGAGGATCAGTTCCCCTTCCCCTTCCGTTGTCAGCATCGGGTAGGCCAGCCATTTGCCGTCGGGTGAGAGCTCGGTCTTTTGCGGGTTCAGGTATTTCCAGCCGGGGATGTCCTTCCAACTCATTGCCCTGGGATTTTTGGGGGCTGTGGTATCGGCCGTTGGGGCGGCGGGTTTCGTGGTGTCGGGTTTCGCGGTGTCGGGCTTCGCGGTGTCGGGTTTTGGGGCGGCGGGTTTCGCGGTGCCGGGTTTGGTAGTGTCGGCCCTCGTGGCGCCGGGCGTCGTGGTGTCGGTCTTTGGGGAGGCGGGTTTCGTGGCGTCCGCCTTTGTGGGATCGGGCTTTGTGGAAGCGGGCTTTGTGGGATCGGGCGTTGGGGCGCCGGGCTTTGTGGTGCCGGCCTTGGTGGAATCGGCCTTCTTCGAGTCAGTGTGCGCGAAAACGGCAAATTGGCAGCAGGAAAGTAAAATAAGCAAGACGGCAATCCGTCTGCGGCTATTGTGGGGAGAAGCGTTTCGGTTCATTCGATAAATATAAAGAGAATCCGGCTCATCGCCAGCCGCCGCCCAATGCTTTGTAGAGGTCTACGATCGCCTGCAATTGTTGAAAACGATCGTTCACGCTGCTGAGTTGCGCGGAAAGAAGGGATTGTTCAGAAGTAAGCACATCCGTGTAGTTGGTGGCGGAACTGTATTGAAGTAACGCTTTCGTAAAATCCACCGCCTCTCCTAATAGTTGGACCTGGTTAATCCGTTGCCGTTGTTTATCAAGCGCCGTCTGATAGGTAAAAAAACTGTTGGAAACCTCTGCGCCGGCGGTCAGCAATGTCTTTTGGTAATTGAAGAATGCTTCGCGTTGCTGGGCCTGCGCGACATGGAGCCGGGTCTTGTTCTGCCGGTTGTTGAAGATGGGCTGGGTGAGGCCGCCGACCAAATTGTAAAAGATCGACTGATCGAAAAAATTTTTGATCTCCAGGGTCGACAATCCACCCTGGGCCGTGACTGTAAACTGCGGATAAAAATAGGTTTTGGCGACATTCACGTTTTCAAATGCCCCGCGAAATGCAAACTCCGCCTGCTGCACGTCGGGCCTGTTGCGCAGCAATTCCGAGGACAGACCCGTCTGGAGATTCGTGAACGGCACCTGTTCGGCGAGTGTGCTGCGCCTGATCGCCCCGGGCACCCGGCCGAGCAGAATACTCAACGCATTTTCGGTCTCCCGGACGTTCAATTTGAGATCCGGCAGCAACAGCTCGGCGGATACGCGGTTGGCATCGCTCTGTGCGACCGCCGCACCGGTGGCCAAACCGCTTTCCATCATCGCCTTTATCGTCGTGACGTCTTCCTGCCGATTGACGGCTGTTTGCTGCGCAATCCTTAGCTGTTCGTCGTAGGAAAGCAACTGATAATAATACCCGGCGATGTCGGCGATCAGTTGCGTTTGGATCACGCGTCTCGCTGCATCGCTTTGCAGAAAGGCGGCCAGGTAACTGCGCTTGGAGCTCTTGAACTTACCCCATACATCTGCTTCCCAGCTCGTGCTGAGACTGGCGGTGTACGTGGTAATCGTCAAGGGGTAGGCGCCTAGATACGCCGGCGGCACGTCCTGGGCATTGGCCGATAGTTTTGACCGGTTGACATTGACATTGCCCGATAAACTCGGAAGCGCCGCCACCTTGCTTTGTTTGAAGTTCTCACTGGCTTCCGTCATCCGCTCCATCGCTACTCGCAGGTCCGGGTTTTCCTGCAGCCCTTCGTCGATCAATCCTTGGAGGATCGTATCGGCAAACAATGAGCGATAGGGCAGGGTAGCGATCGTGGCGGTGTCCCCGGCCAGCGAAGCACGGTTAGCTTGCAGCCTGGAGGCAGCAGCGGTGTCGCCGGCGGCTGCGGCAGCACTGTCCCCTGCCTCGATGCCCGTGGGGCGATACAAGTCGCCTTTCACCGGTATCCCAGGCGCCTGGTATTTCTGTGTGACGCAAGCGTTGAACGAAAGGGTCACTATCACAAAAATGGCAATGGTCGCGATCGGCGCGGTGGTGTGGTCGCCGCCGCTGCCTGGTCTGGGCTTCCTGCTTATGCGTTCCTGGATGGACTGGAAAATAATAAACAACACCGGGATCACGAATACGCCGAACACCGTGCCGATCAGCATTCCGCCCACCGCGCCCGTACCGATCGACCGGTTGCCTTCGGCGCCGGCGCCGCTCGACACCATCAATGGCATGATCCCAAAAATAAACGCGAAGGACGTCATGAGGATCGGTCGTAAACGAATGATCGCTCCGTCGATCGCCGCCTGTACGATCGGTTCGCCCGCCCGCCGTTTGGCCAGCGCAAACTCGACGATGAGGATCGCATTTTTGGCGAGGAGGCCGATCAGCATGATCAGCGTGATCTGCAGATAGATATTGTTCTGGACGCCGAAGATATTGGCGAATACAAAGGCGCCTGCCAGCCCGATCGACAGGGAAAGGATCACCGCAAACGGAAGGATATAACTCTCATATTGTGCACTCAGCAAGAAGTAAACGAACACCAGGCATAAGATGAAGATCAGCGAAGTCTGACTGCCGCTCGATAGCTCTTCGCGCGTAAGTCCGGAGAACTCATACCCATACCCGACGGGAAGCGTCTTTGCCGCCACTTCCTGGATGGCCTTGATGGCGTCGCCGGAGCTATATCCTGGCTTGGGCGCGCCCGAGACCGCGATGGCGGTGAACAAATTGAAGCGATTGATGAATTCCGGCCCATACACCCGTTTCAGGCTCACGAACTCCGTGATCGGCGCCATGACGTTGTTACCCGTACGCACCATCACCTTGTTCAGGCTTTGTACATCGCTCCTATATGCGGCATCGGCCTGGATCATCACGCGGTATTGCTTTCCGAATTCGTTGAAATTCGAGGCGTAGATGCTGCCGTAGTAACCTGACATGGTACCGAGTACGGCGGAAGGAGAGATATTGGCTATTTTGCATTTGGCAACATCGACGGCCACTTCGAACTGTGGGAAGTTGATGTTGAAAAAGCTTGTCGCGTATTGGATCTCGGGCCGTTGGTTGAGCGCTGCGAGAAACTTGTTGTTGACATCATAGAAATGCGCGATGTCGCCACCGCTGCGATCCTGTACCTGGAATTCGAATCCGCTCGAATTGCCGAAACCTTCCAGGGTGGGCGGCGCGATAAAAAAGATCTTGGCGCCTTTGAGACCGGCGGTGGCGCCGAATAAGCGATTGATCACCGTGGTTAGCGAATGCTCCTCGCCTTTGCGAAATTCCCAGCTCTTCAGGTTCATAAAAAGCGAGGCATAGGAGCCGCCGTTACCGCCGCTCATGATGCCGGACCCAGCTACCCGGACCACGGCATTCATTTCAGGTTGGGCCCGCGCTATACTGACTACGGAATCGGAGATCCTGGTGGTCCGTTCCAAAGACGAGGCAGGCGGCAAGCTGACATCTGCCATGATGAAGCTCTGGTCTTCGTTTGGTACGAAACCTGCCGGCGTCACTTTTAACAACCAGCCAAAAAGCCCGATAAAGATCAATATGGCCATCGCGGCGATCCAGCGCCTGCGGGCTAAGAACTGAATGGAGCGTTTGTATTTGTTAGTGGTCGCCGCAAAACCTGCATTGAATGCCGAATAGAATCTTTCCAAAAAACCTTTCCGCAATTTGTGGTCGCCGTGCGGCCTCAACAATAAGGCACATAGCGCCGGGCTGAGGGTCAGGGCGTTCAAGGCGGAGATCAGAATGGCCACTGCCAGGGTCAGGCCGAATTGCTTGTAAAACACGCCTACCGAACCCGTGATAAACGTTACGGGGATAAACACGGCGGCCATGACCAGGGTGATGGAGATGACAGCCCCGCTGATCTCGCTCATGGCTTCCAGCGTCGCTTCCCGGGCGGTAGGCACATGTTGATCCAGCTTCGCGTGTACGGCTTCCACCACGACGATCGCATCATCCACCACGATGCCGATGGCGAGTACCAGCGCAAACAAGGTGAGCAGATTGATGGTAAATCCAAATAGGTTGAGGAAGAAAAAAGTGCCGACGATGGCTACTGGTACGGCAATGGCAGGGATCAGGGTCGAGCGAAGATCCTGCAGGAAGATGAACACGACGATCGACACCAGGATAAAGGCCTCGATCAGTGTCTCTACTACCTTGTGGATGGACACATCCAGGAACTGGTTGGCGGTAAAGATCATGTTCATCGAGACACCTGGCGGAAAATGCTGAGCGGCCGTCGCGAGCGTCTTTTCACATTCCTTGATCATGGCGTGCGCGTTCGATCCGGAAGACTGGAAGACGGCGCAGACGATCGAGGGGTGGTTATCGGTCGTCATGGTGACGGAATAGTCGAGCGATCCGAGTTCGATCCGTGCGACATCCTTCAATCGCAACAACTGCCCCGTTGGGGTGGCCTTGATGATGATATTTTCGTACTCTACAGGCTTCTTTAGCCGGCCTTTGTATTTGAGTACGTATTGGAAGGACTGGTTGCTGTTCTCGCCGATCTTGCCGGGTGCAGCCTCGACGTTCTGTTCGGCAAGGGCGCTGTTGATGTCGTCGGGGATCAGTCCGTAAGCCGCCATCGCGTCGGGCTTCAGCCAGATGCGCATGGAATAGTCCTGGGTGCCGAAGGCCTGCACGTTGCCCACGCCATTCACGCGCTTGAGCATCGGGAGCACGTTGATATTGGCGTAGTTTTGCAGAAAGGTGCCGTCGAATGATTTATTGGTGCTGTTGATGGAAAACACCATGACCATGCTGCTTTGCTGTTTGCTGGTGGTCACGCCGGACTTCGTGACCTCGGCCGGGAGCAGCGGCGTCGCGCGGGAGACGCGGTTCTGTACGTTGACGGCATCGAGGTCCGGGTTGGTGCCCTGTTTGAAGAAGACGGTGATGGAACCCGATCCATCATTGCCTGCCGACGAAGTCATGTAGGTCATGTTCTCGACGCCATTGATCTGCTCTTCCAGGGGAACGATCACGCTATTCAGCACGACATCCGCGTTTGCGCCCGGATAGGACGCGGATACCTGCACGGTAGGAGGTGCGATCTCGGGATATTGGGTGATGGGCAAGGCGATAAGCCCAAGGATACCGAGGATAACGAGGATGACGGAGATCACCGTAGAGAGCACGGGGCGCTCTATAAAGATTTTTAATGTCATTATTGGATGTCTTTATAGATCTCGGCTTCGGGTTGCATGTCGGGTTTGATGACGGTGCCGTCGGGGATCGGCAGGGCAGCTTCATACACGATGGTATCACCGGGTTTCAATCCGTCCGTCACTATGTAATACTGTCCCGCCGCTGCCGGCAGGGTAGTGATCTCGGCGCTGGTCACTTTCCCGCCGTCTACCCGGTAGACAAATCGTTTTCCCTGCAACTCAAATGTGGCACGTTGGGGGATGAGCAAGGCGTTGGTCAATGTCACAGGAAGGCCCACTACGGCGCTTCCGCCGCTTCGGATCAGGCCGACCGGATTGGGAAAGGTCGCGCGGAAGGTTGCGGCGCCGGTTTCGCTATTGATCAGTCCGCCGATCGCCTCCACCCGTCCTTTTTCCGGGTATTCGGTCTTATCTGAGAGGATCAATGCCACCTGCGGCAGCTGTTGTAACTTTTCGGCCAGCGTAGCCCCTTTGTATTCCCGGGAAAAGTCAAGCAATTGTTTTTCGTTCATCGAAAAGTAGGCATACACCTTGGCAATGTTGGACACGGTGGTAAGCGGGTTGGCGGTGGTACTGGTGATCAGGCTGCCCAATTTATAGGGGATCATACCCGCGACTCCATCAACGGGGCTGGTGATCGTCGTATACGACACGTTTGTACGGGCATTGGCCAGGGCTGTTTGTGCCTGTTGCAGGACTGCCTCTTTTACTTTTAGGGCATCTTCCGCCGATTTTAGTTCGTATTCGCTGATGATATGTCTTTCGACCAGGGGCTTTGTTTTCTCCACCTGTAATTTGGCCGTATTGATATCAGCTTCCGCGCTGTTGATGGCGGCAAGCGCGTTCTTCTCTTCTTGTTCGTACTGTGGCGCGCTGAGCCGGAACAGCAGTTGTCCTTTCTTCACGTTCGCGCCCTCGTCAATATAAATGTGCTCGATATAGCCATCTATTTTTGGACGGATCTCGATGTTCTGCTGTCCTTGCAGCGTTGCCGGAAACTCCGAACGCAGGACCGTATTGTGGGTCGTAGCCTTGAATACCGGATAGGTCTGGGTCACAGGGGCAGTTGCCTGGGCGTTGCCGTTGTGTTGGTTCCGGCAACTTTCCGCTATCAGCATGGCGCCGCACGGGAATAGCAATTGAGCAAAAAGCCGGAAGTATGCCACAAAAATTGATTGTTTTCTAATATAAGCCACAGTTTTTTAAATGAATTTTAAGTGGCTGCAAAAATAAACTCTTTTTCCAAGGGGGAAAAGCCGCTCGTCATTTAACTTCACCGCATGAGTCTGTCTGTGCTGGCGCTTGTTCTCCTGGCGGCAGTTCTTCATGCCTGGTGGAATCTGCTCGCAAAAAGAGCGCAGGGGAAAGTGCCTTTCACCTGGCTGATGTATGTGGCCAGTAATGTGATCTATCTGCCCGCTGTGGCGTATGCCCTCAGGACGGGAGAAAATGTTTTTTCTCCGGCTTTGCTGTGGTTCTCGTCAGGCAGCGCCTTCCTTCATCTGGGGTATTACAGCATCCTGCAGCGTGGCTATCGGAATGCTGACCTTTCGGTGGTCTATCCACTTGCCAGGGGCGCCGGGCCGTTGTTTGCCTCGGCGGCTGCCATTCTGTTCCTGCATGAGCGGTTAAAGCTGTCCTCGACGCTCGGGCTGCTGCTGATCATCGCCGGGGTACTGATCATTACGAGGCTTAGCTTTAGGAAAGGTGACAACAAGCAGTTGATGGCGGGCGTAGGGTATGGCGTGGCTACGGGTTTTTTCATCGCGCTCTACACGGTCAATGATGCGCTTGCGGTCAAAAACTATCATGTCTCGCCGTTGACGCTGACGCTTGTCACGAACTTTTTCGGGGCGATGCTGCTGATCCCGTTGGTAGCCGGGCAAGGAGCCGAATTGAGACGGGAGATCAGGGAGCATACATGGAGTATTGTGGGCATTGCGGTGTTGAGTCCTGCTGCGTATATGCTGGTGCTGGTCGCTTTGAAGCATGCGTTGCTTACCGTTGTCGCCCCGGCGAGGGAGGTCAGCATCTTATTGGGTGTTTTCATGGGGTCGCGGGTCTTGAAAGAAGAAGACGGCAGGAGACGGTTGATCGCCAGCCTGCTCATACTCGGCGGGATCGTTGCGCTTAGCCTTGGTTGATCTTAGCGACCTGCCTGATCCGTTGCGGCGCCGAATGAGCTGTTGCGGAGCTGCCTGATGCGTTGCGGCGCCGGCTAATTGGCGTGCGGTTGGGCTGGGGTCAGTGGCCTTTTTTCGCAACGCGGAAGAAGCCGTTAGTGACTTCTATCGTTTTGCTATGATCGTCGTACATGACTGCCGTAAAGGAAAATGTTCCTTCGAGCCAATCGCCTGATGCTTTGGTGATCTCCATTTGACCGGTATGCACTGTATAGAAATCGGTAGAGCCTACCGGTGTAAAAATCGGCCCATGGCCGTGGCTGAAATCGGTTTTGCTGCCAGTTTTGTAACCCTCCCAGTAGGGTAAGTCGATCGTGCTTTCCCCATAGAAAGCATGTATGCTTCCATTCAGGTCGACCGGATACATGGCGTCGGCCTTCCAGGGTTTGCCGGCGACGGTGGCTGTCATGGTATAGCCGCCTTCGGTGGTTTTGATCATCCCTTTGGCCACCATCTCATCGAGTGTCCTGTTGATCTTCTTTTGATTGTCGATGTCGCTTGACTGGCCGTGGCAAGCAGCCAGGGTTAGCGCCGCCATGGCGAGTGTGAAGAGTGCTTTCATAT
Organism: Puia sp.; assembly: GCA_965214315.1. GTDB lineage: Bacteria > Bacteroidota > Bacteroidia > Chitinophagales > Chitinophagaceae > Puia. The sequence goes on from CBDCBP010000015.1 coordinate 61,016, forward strand.
TTTTCTTGATTGTTTTGTGTTTTTTCTTGCGTTAAGGTTGGTAGATGTCAGGCGGCTCGTGGATGAGGGAGCGGCGTTTCGACGGACAAGTTTTGTGAGTGCCTGAATATTCCTGTTGGCGGTGGCCAGGGCTTTTTGCAGGTCTTTTACCTGCCGGCTGAGTTCCTGCGTGGCAGAGATGTTGAGGGTCGTTAAGCCTTCGTAGTCTACGGTGCGAAAGTTCGGAACTCGTTCTCCGTAAACGAAGATATTGTCGGTTCTTATCTCTGGCGCGTCGATGATGACCTCCGTGGGCGATGGGATCGAGACGATGTCAAAGGGTTGCAAGCTGCTGCCGTTGTTGATCAGGGCCTGAAGCGTTTTGGCGGTGTCACCCAGGTGATGCGGGTTAACGAAGTGGAGCTGGTAGCCGGCGGGGGTTTTTGTCACCCGGTCCGTAATCTGGTATACGTTGGGAATAAAATCAGGGTGTTTGGAGACCAGGTCGGGATCGACCATTTCGAGTTCCTGCGCGATGACCTTTTTGAAATGCCGATGGTCGTACTTGAGGCTATCCTTCATGGTATAGTTACGAATCTTTATCGCATCGACGACTGTAAGATCTTTTTGGGCATCGCTGGTGCCGATGAGATTTTTGATGCGGATGTCGGAATAGGCGTCGAATTCATTGGCGTAAATGTTGTTGGAGGCCATGATGGAGATGTCGACAACAGGGGTGTTGTCATCCCCAAATTCACGGATGCCATCTATATAGCCGGCAAAGTTGAAAAACGAATAACCCCCGTCCAATGGAGTGATATTGTAAGAGCCCACCACATCGAGGGTCGCGCGGGGGGTAGCGGTATTGATGCCTACCTTTCCCCCGGCACCGGCTTGCGGCAGTAGGGCGAAGTCTGTGTTGCTGGCTATTTGGAAAACGCTGCCGTATTGGTTGAACGCCGTTGCCTGGGCGCCGTTGCCAATGGCGAAGTTATTTCCTGTGAAGCCGGTGCTCCCGACGCTGCCGACCTGTAACTCATTTAAGACGGGGGTCGGCGAATTGATACCGACATTGCCTGCGCCATTTTTGGCGATCAATGTAATATCGGTAGAGCTTTGCAACTGCATGAAGTCGCTTCCCTGAGAGAGGGCTGACGCCGAGGCGCCATTACCAAAGGCGATGTCGTTTCCGGCAATACCGGTTGAGCCCATGTCGCCGACTTGTAGCCTGTTGAGCGGATTGCTTGTATTGACGCCCAAGTTGTTGTTTCCCGGGAAAAAAGAGAGGCCGTCACCAGGGGCGGTAAGCATATAGGTGTCAGCACTGCCGACGATCTGCCGTAAAATGATTCCAAAAAACGTACTGGAATTGCCAATGCCGAAATCTCCCCCCGAAAAAATAAAATTCTTGAAATCGCCGATTTGAAACCTGTTCTGTGGCTTGAGGGTGCCAATCCCTACCATACCCGTCCCGCTTTGCGACATCAGACTGATATTCGTACTGCTGGCGAGCTGCGTATAGTTATTTGTTTGTGCAATGGCAAAGGCATTGGTGCCATTACCGATTGCGAATTGGTTGCCGTTGAAGCCGGCGTTTCCCATGTCGCCGATCTGAAACTGGTTTTTGATGGGGTTGGTGGTGTTCACGCCGACATTGCCTGGGTTGCTGTTCGTAATATCATTCCCATTGAGGGACCAATTGCTGTCGATGCCGGTGCCGCTTCCGCCACCTGTACCCGATACCGGCGTCCACGACGCGCCGGTGTAACAGTAAAATCCCGGGGTATTGTCGGTTTGGTAAATGAGGAGTCCGACGGCGGGGACTGCGATAGCGTTTCGTTGCGCCAGGGTCATCCGAGGCGCCAGAAAGCCTTTGATGGTGCTCTTGAGATCGAGTATGGCGCTGGGGTCGGCCTTGCTGCTATCGGCGTTGATGGCTACGCCCTGTGCCGCCGAAAAATGCGGCATTGTGACAACCGCCAGGGCGAGGACCAAAAAGAGTAGTGTTTTTTTCATGCGTTATCGTGTTACTTGATGAATGTTCCGATGAATTTGTTGCCGGGCGACCGAAGCGAAAGCCGGTATACCCCCCTTGCCAGCGGCGCGACGCTCAACCATTGCGACACATAGGGCAGGGTGCCGCTCATCACCAGGCCGCCGCGGCTGTCGAAGACCTGCAGCTGCATTTTGTCGACGGCCATATTACCCGCCTTGATATAGACCTGTCCGCCTACGGCGATCGTTGGATACAAGTTGAGGATAAACCCCTCGCTGTTCTTCGCCTCGAGCATAACGGTATCGGAGTAGACCGATTGCCCGGCCGTGCCGATCTCGTGGATGCGGTAAAAGACGTTGTCCGGTCCCTGACTGACGGTGGAATCGATGTACGAATAAGCCGTCCCGGCCGCGGAGGTTCCCCCCGGGGCTGTGGTGGGAACCGATGCAATGGTAGTAAAACCGATGGCGCTGCCGTATTTGCGTTCGACGTCAAAATGATCTGTCTCGTATTCCGACTTGACGGTCCAGTTCAACCCTGCGCGATTGCCCAGCCATAAGCCGGTAAGGGAGATGACTTCGGGTGTGTGGATGGAACTATCGCCCGGCGGCGGTGTAACAGGCGGCGGTGTGGTGGTATCGCCAGGCGGCGGCGCGGTCGCCGTGGTGTCGTACGTGTAGAGGGTAAGGCGGCCTGGCTGGGTGAGGCCGTGCTTTTCTACATAGTTAAGGGTGGCATCCCGTGCCGTAAAACCAAGCGGAAAAAAAGACCCATCGTTGGCTTCCCAAAGACCGAGACTATCTTCCGGAAGACCGTTGAGCTCTGCATCGAAATAGTTGAATCGCAGGTTGGTGTTACTGTCCACGCTAACTGCGGGACTTAGATCATAGTATCTGGAAACGCTATAGTGGGTAATGTTCACGGTACTCGGCACATGCCCACGGCTGATGGTAACATTGCCGAGGCTGTTAGGTGACGTGAGCTGAAGACCGAGGTTGCCGGGATTGGCGTTCACGAGACCATTCAGCGGGAGGAAGATAGATACTTCGCCGCCCAGGTCGCCATAGATCCGGCTGGTCTCGCTTTCGTTTGTGAGGAGGGCGGTATCGGACAGCGCGATATACAGGGCGTTCAGGTCGAACAGGCCGCTTTGAAAGTTGATCCGCTTGGCGATATTGAGTTGGGTAGTCAGGTAAAGTTTTGCCGGGCTGGTCTTGGCGAGACTTATGGCGTACAACCAGGGCTGCTGGTTTCCGCCGATGGCGGAATTTGTCGTACCGGTAAAGCGAAAGGTGTTATCGAGCAGCCAGGAAGGGTCGGCGTCATATTGCAGATCCATATTGTCCAGCACGACAGCGGTTTCCGGCCTGCTGACCCAGGTTGTGCCGGAGTCAATATGCAGCGCGCCGTTTTTGATCTGTGCGGTACACCTGGCCAGCGCACCCAGCAGACCCAGGCTTAACAGCGGGAGGGTGTGCCAGAACAGGGTGTTTCGGAGAAGCTGCATGATGGTTGTTTTTGTATAGAACCCAGGCGGTTAGCACAACAAACCTAGTAAGGCTGCATGCACGGTACAAATCAAATCGCCCAACCTGTGTTTCGAATCGCTGAATGATCAATTTTTTACAAAAAATTGGGTTCCTTGTGGTATATTGTAGGAAGAACAGACGCGAAAGAATATGCCGGCTGCAGACAAAAAAACATATACCTGTACCATCGTCGATGACAATCAAATGGACAGGCTTGCCGTACAAGCTTTTTTGGAGGACTATTCCTTTGTCGAACTCACGGGCAGTTTCGGATCGGCCCATGACGCGATCGAACATATCCGGAACACCGGCGTGCCGGATGCTATCTTTCTGGACGTCGACATGCCGGGGAAAAGTGGGCTGGTGCTGCGTAACGAGTTGAGAATGATACCGGCCTGCATTTTCATCACCGCTCATCCCCAATTCGCCCTGGAAGGTTTCGAACTGGCGGCGCTGGACTACCTGATAAAACCGCTGAAGGAGGACCGTTTCGACACAGCCATGCGACGGCTGGAGGAATACCTCGAAGTGCACTACAAAGCCGATCTGCTGGACTTCACCCTGGGTGAGAACACAGTCTTCATCAAAGACGGCTTCAACAAAGTGAAACTGCAGATTAATGAGATCGTCTATCTGGAGGCATTAAAGGATTATACGGGCATCATCACAAAACACAAAAAGTATTGTGTGCTGTCGCCCCTGGGGAGCCTCATCAAAGAAAAGGCCTTTCAAAGTTTCGTACGCATCCACCGGAGCTATGCGATCCACCGGCAAGCAGTCAGTGAGATCTCGGCCAAAGGCGTCCGGGTAAACGATATTCTGCTACCTATTGGAAAAAGCTACAAGGATTCTGTCGACAAGTTCTTTAGCGTTTAAGAAAAACACCAATCACTGATATGAAGCACAACCTGGTTGCCGCTGCTCTCTGCCTATGGCTGATGACCATTTCGTTTGCAGGCTTTTCCCAAAAAAAAGGAGCCGAGCTCATCGATTCGCTGCAAAAAGAAGCGGCGCGGCCGGCCGAGGACACCAACAAAGTACTAACATTGGCGCGCCTCGCAGGTGCCTGGGCCGTGACCGATCTTAATAAGGCCTTTGCGCCGGTGAACCAAGGCCTGCTGTTGTCATACAAGCTCCACTACGTGAAAGGCATCGCGAATTTGGAGAACAACCTGGGTCTGTTTGTGAGCGACACCGGCAATACCATCGACGCCAGGAAACATTTTGAAATAAGCTATCAATACAACGTCCAGCGGGACAGCAAGATCAATGTCGTCAACAACTTGCTGAATATCGGGCGCACTTATTCCTTTGAGAGTGATTTCCCCAAAGCCGTCGACTACTACTTCAAGGCGCTGACCATTGCCGAGGCTATTAAAAGCGAGCAGAAGATGGCCATGATCGGAAACAACCTGGCCAGCAATTTCGTTAAACAGCAGAATTTTAAAAAGGGATTGGAATATGGGCTTTATACGGTCGATCATGCCGCAAAGGCAGACGATCCCAGTTCGATGATCAAGGGCCTGGATTTTATCGGCGAGGCGCGGGCGGGCATGGGAGATACGTTAGGGGGCATCCGGGCTTTGGACAGCGGGATCGCGGTGGCCAGACGCGCCGATCTCCAGCTCGATCTTTCAGAGGCGCTTGCCGACAGGGCTCTCCTCGAATCCAATCTCGGCAAAAAGATCCAGCTGTTCGAAGAAGATGACCAATTAATGGAAAAAGTCAATCCCAATTCGGCCGCGCATGTATCTGCCAGGGCCATCCTTGGGTTCGACTACCTGCAGTTGGCCAAACAGACGACCGGCGCGCCAGAAAAAGCCCGGCTGCTGCAAAAGGCTGACAAATACCTGACTAGCGCTAAAGCAATGGCTGAGGGCCGGAAAAATCCCGCGCGGCTTGCCGAAGTATTGCAAATGATGGCCGAACTGGAGGAGTACCAGGGCGGCTACCAGGCTGCATTGGCCGATCACAAACGGATGGTGGCCATCAACGACTCCCTCTTTTCACAGGACAACAAGAACCAGATTGCCGGGCTAGAGGCCAAACATACCGTTGCGCTGAAGGACGCCGAGCTAACGCTCAGCCAGGTCCGATTGGCCGATCAACGCAAGACGATGATTAGCCTTGTCGCAGGCCTCGCCTGCCTGGCCGTCTTTGGGGTACTCTTGTACCGGCAAAGCCGCAGCCGCAAAAAGGCCAATATGGCTTTGCAGCAAGCCAATGGGGAATTAGGAGTGGCCAACCGCGAGCTTGAAACGGCCAATCGTGAACTGGAAGAAGCAAACCAGGTCAAAGCACGGTTTTTCGGCATCCTCAGCCACGACCTGCGCGGCCCTGTCGCCCATCTGCTGCATTTTCTGCAGGTCCAGAAAAAGGCCCCACATCTCCTTGCGGGAGGCCAACAGGAGACGCAGCGCCAGCAGATCACCGATTCGGCGGAAAACCTCCTGAATACCATGGAAGGAATGCTCTTATGGAGCAAACAACAGATGCAAAGCTTCCGACCCAACCCAAAGAACACTGCTGTCGATGAACTTTTTGAGTACCTGCAAAAATTCTTTGGTGAACCCGGCGCCGTCAGCCTGCTTTTCCAAGCTGCCGGCGATCTGACAGTATTCACGGACGAAAACTACCTGCGTGTCATCATGCAAAATCTCACCTCCAATGCGATCAAGGCATTAAAGGACCGGCCCGATGCGACCATCGCATGGAACGCCAAAAAGGATGGGAACAACCTGGTATTATCGATAGCCGACAATGGCCCTGGTATACCGGTAGAACACCAGGAAATTTTATATGACGAGTCGGTTGCTGACAATGCCCGAGACGGCTTTGGCCTGCACGTCGTGCGTGATCTGGCGAAAGCGATCCGTTGCAAGCTGGACGTACGATCCGAGCCTGGAAAAGGCACCACATTCTCCCTGATCCTGCCGCCAGCGGCGTGAACAATGATTGGTGGGATTATGAGGTTAGCGGATGACGAACCAGCTATAAGATGCGGGAGCAAGCGTACAGGTAAAGGCGGCGGAATAATCTCTGTCGAGCATATAGCGTGCTGCCCGTCCATTGGCATCCACGATCTCTGCGTGGTCCGTCAAGCCGGTATAATACAAGGGGAGGCGGATCGTGCGATTGATCGCTTTGTCGGTGGGATTATATAACAATAACATTCCTTTGTCTGCCAGTGCCGGATTGACATGCAGCCATCCATCCCAATCCCGGCCGTCGGCGCGGCGCAACTGGATCATATCGGAGTTGAGGATGTCGCGGTGCGCTTTGTACCAGGCGATCACTGAGGCCACCATTGTGCGGGTGGAATCGGTGTCGTATAGACGCGGGCCGCGGTAACAGGCCTGCACGCCGGCCCCATAATACTGTACCATCAATTGCCTGTAAGCGGCAAGGTGCTCGTGCAAGGGTTCGAGGACTGCTTCGGCACCACCGCCCTGGTATTTGGTCAACGGGACGAAGCCCCAACTCATGGCTCCGGTTTTCTCCAGCGTGCCGTCATAGATATTCTGGCGATTCAGGATCAACTGCTCCTCCCTGGGCAGGGAAAAATTTACTTCGCGGTAACCGATACCGATCTTATTGGTGCCATCCAGGAAGTACCAGTCTGGGGCATTAATATACACGCCACGCTGGTTGAGCCAGTGGTACAGCTCTTTTTGTATTTCCATCTGACGCCATTGGGAGTCTTCGTAGCCTTTATGACCGGGGTGAGTAGTGGACGCACATAGGTCGCCGGGATACGGGCCGTCATTTTCCCAGATGTCAAACCGGGTGGTGGCGAAGAAGCGCTTTATTTTGTCGCGGTAAGCAAGGCCCCATTTGCTGCCAAAGCAGGGCGCGTTACCGAAGAAGGCACCGCCCGGCTTGCCGGTTTTGACATCGATGACATCGTTCTCGTCGTTGATGCGTCTGCTGCTGAACAGGGAATACCCGCCGATCAATATCCGCTTTGAATGGGCATAGGCGGCCAGTGCGGTCCATTTCGCCAAATTGGCCGAGCTTGAGTCCTCCATATCGAGATGACTGCCAAAGCTCAGGATAACGGCCTCGTAACCGGTGGCTACACACTGGTCCACGGCGCGTCGAACTTCTTCATCGTTCGTGCTGACCAGGTGCATGAAGATGGGGTTTTCGGTGGTCCACGGCGCTACTGCCCTATACATCCGTTTGATCATGAGCCCTCGTCGTGGCCGGTCATAACTGTCCATCAACAATTCATGGGTCCGGACGGACAGGAAATTTTCACCCGGAGCAAGCGCTATTCCGGGGCCTTTAGTGGGATAGACCTCAAGCAGACAGGGGGTTTGCAAGTCGTAATTGACCTGGGAGGTGTAGGTGCTATCCGCTTCCCAATGTGTCGTTTGATCGCTGATGTCATACCGCATGGCGTTATTAAACGCATAATTCGTCTCCACATAGATGCCGTGCGGCTTCTTGATCTCCGCCGTGCTTCCGACTACGGCGCTTTCTTCCTCTACCAAACCAAGCACCTCGTTGACGACCCGGTCGATCCTGACCGAATGTTCACCTTTATTCTCTATCGACACCCATTTTACGATCAGCGGGATGCCGTCGTACAAGGCATAGTGAACGAATACTAGCAGGCCTTTCAGGGCGGGGGCAGCATTTGTATATGCAAATGAAACCTCCTTGCCGGATGCCTTGGGCCATGGGAGTGCCCAGGTCTTTTTTTCCCAGTCGAGGAACGGCTGGAGATCCGTCACGGTATAGCGGTCAAAAACGAAATCATGGGGATCGCTATGCAGGCTATCGACCCAGGAGGGGAGTAGATAGGCGTTCTCTTTTTGGCCATGCAGGCCGCCGACATCGTAGCCAATACCAGCCAACACCAGTCTGGCTTCCGGATGAATGGCGCGAAGCAGCTGCTGGTTGCTGGTCAGGTTGGAGTAGTCGATACAGGCCATATTTGGCTGAAGCCTGAACACGCGGCGGACCAACCCGTTATCAAGGGTCAACTCCTTTCCTTTTTCGACGACGGTGGCCTTGGCGGTGACCGGATGCAAGAGCCAATCCAAGGACTGGGCATTTCCCTGGCCGATCAGCGCCAGGAGGTGCATGAAGACGAAGATTCTTTTCATCATTTTCTAATCCGGGTATTGCCGCCTTTTTGCGAGGGTAGTCAGGAAATCTTTTCGTTGATCCATAATGATTAATTTCAGTTCCCAAACCGAATATAAGTGAAAATTACTGTAACAAATGATCCCCGTGCATTGGGCATCGAAGCCGGGAAAGAAGCGACTCGGTGCATTCGGGAAGCCATTGCGGAAAAAGGGCAGGCCAATATCATCCTGGCTACGGGTACGAGCCAGTTCGAGACGTTGTCCTATATGGTCGATCAGGACCTAGAATGGGGGAAAGTGGTCATGTTCCATCTGGACGAATACATTGGTTTGCCTGAATCGTCACGCGCGAGTTTCAGGAAATATCTTAAGGAACGTTTCTTGGCCAGGGTGCGTCCGCTGAAAGAAGTTTATCTGATCGATGGGGAAGCCGATGCGGCAGCGGAATGCGCCCGACTCGGTGAGCTGATCGGGCAAAGGCTCATCGACGTCGCGCTCGTAGGGATTGGGGAAAATGGTCATCTTGGCTTCAATGATCCGCCAGCCGATTTCGAAACAGCAGCGGCCTTTATCGTGGTTGAACTGGATGAGGTCTGCAGGAAGCAACAGTTGGGCGAAGGCTGGTTCCGCACTTTGGGCGATGTGCCCAGCCGGGCGATCACGATGTCCATACAACAGGTCATGCGGGCACACGCGATTGTTTGCTCCGTCCCCGGCAGCAGAAAGGCCCAGGCGGTAAAGGATTGTTTGAGTGGGCCAGTCAGTACCCTGCACCCTGCGAGTATCTTGCAGATGCATGCCGGGTGCGTCTGCTACCTGGACAAAGCCTCGGCGGCATTGCTTCATCCCTACAGCGGGCATTTTTTCGAGGGCTGAATACCCTCGGCCGAGCGTTCTAACTGTGCTTTGCTATGTGTATACGTTATTATCCATATGCTATCATAGTCATCGTCCGACCAGTCAAGCGATGTTGACTCAACGCCGAGTGACCGCGCTATTTCAGGCAGTTGCCTATGCTCCCAGACAATGATGACCACGCCGGTCTTTTTCCGCGCCGCGGCAGCTACATCAGCCGCGTCTGCCACTCTAAACTCACTGTTGACGGGCAGGTTGTATTTGGATGCGAAGGGTAAAATCGTCTCATACATCCGTGAATGCTTCGTGTTGTCTTTGCGGGACATGGATGGTACATAGATGGCTTGTGGCAGGCCAAACCGGGAATGCAGCACATCTGCGAGCGCCATGCTCCGGTTGATGCCGCGACAGTTGAGGTTGTCACCCTTTTTGGGCTTTTCGCCGTGACGGATCAAAACAATGGTTTGCGCGGATGCGCTGTGAATGATCAGCAACAGCATCAGCATTGGCAGCATGGTTAAGATGCGGACGCTATTGGTCGAAAGTTCTTTTACCATGAAGTAAAGGTAGACTAATTGTCAAATACGCCATCGGCTCATCCGCTGCTGCGAATTCCTGGATGGAGATCGTTAAAGCAGTTGGGGGGCAAGTTGGCATTTCGGATGGCCCAATGCCCGAAGGCATGTCCCTGGCAAGGATATTGCACCATACGATTGATGACTACGCTTCAGCCGATATACTGGCTTTTCCTCCTAGCCCTTCCCGTCGCTTGTGTCGCCTGGACGGTTACGCATGAGGAGATATTTTCGGAAGTTAGGGCATTCTGCAAAAGACAAAGTGTGACTGGGAAGACCCTTTTCCACCGCAAATTCTTTTATCTTTTTACCTGCGAATATTGCTTCAGTTTTTATGTCACCGTTTTGTTGCTCTTTATTACCCGCTATCAATTGCTCTATCCTGATTGGCGGGGTTACCTTATCTCCGGCTTTTCCCTGATCTGGATCGCCAACACTTACATGAGCCTATTCTTCCTTGTCCGGACAGATCTCAAAAAAGAGGGATTGGACAGTAAGATCAAAGAGTCGGAACTCAAGAAATGCGAAGAATCATCAGAAAGACTTCATATAAATAAAAAATCATGACAACATCGACAAATTTGGGTGTTTGGATGGACCATTCCAATGCACATTTGATGGAATTCAGCACTGAACCGATCACGACCACCATCATCTCCTCGAGGTTCACTCACCGGGAGAAGGAGCACAGCATTGGAAGGAGTGAGAACGGGATGCACCAAAAGGAGCAGCATGAACAGGCGGATTTTTATAAAAAGATAGGTGATGCTATCAGGAACTACCAAGATGTATTGCTCTTCGGACCTACGAACGCAAAGATGGAGCTATACAACATGCTGCGGGCCGACCATCATTTTGAAAAGATCAAGATAGAGACGAGGGATGCGGATAAAATGACCCAGAATGAGCAGCATGCTTTTGTTCGCAAGCATTTTACGCATGTTTTGTAAAAACTGTTGTGAAAAATATGGTGATATCGGGACCTGCCCTTAAGGTGCCAAAGAGAGCCGTAGGGGGTTTAATACCAAAATCAGTCATTTTTATCGTCTGCCTGCCTTCCAACCGCATACTATCCTGTGTGACGATGCAACTGATGACAGAGAGGATAGCGGGTCTTGTCACTCCGGCCAATGTCAATTTTCCTGCCAATGGGACAGGTCCGTGTTTTATCATGGCGGGCAAGATCGTCACTGGTGCGCCGAGCACAAAGGTGATCTGAGGATCGATGTCTGCCTTCAGCGCCCTGAAGGTTTTATTGTCCATGGTCTTGCCCATGTCGCCTTTAATTGATCGAACGGTCATTGTTATTTTGATCGTGCTGAAATCTGCACCACCGGCCGAATGAAGACCGGCCGTCACTTCTCCGGTCGCTTCTCCGACAGTTTCCACCCAATCGTGAATGCTCATTGTGCCATGAATGGTAACCTGATAGCCTTTGGCGAGACTATAACAGTTTTGACCGGGCGGGGATGTGCCCAGGAGTGGGCCCGCAGCCACAAGAAACAGAATAAAATTTTTCATGTTGATAGCGCTTGCGCCTTCAGGCATTCATCTTTTGAAACAGCAGTCCTGCTACGATGCGCTGAATCAAATCGAAAACCAGCCAACTGCCTACCAGCAGCAGCGAAACATCGATGGCGCTATAGATCAGCCACATCATCGGAAGGACGGCCACCAGCCAATACAGGAAGCCGAACTCGATCCCTTTACTCACGAAAGAACCCTTGAAAAGGCCTTTACTGCGATCCCAAAACCAAGCGAGGGCTAAACTGGCGACAAATGGGTGGGCGAAATAAACGATCACACGATGGGATTGGCTGTCGAATGCCGGATCGAAATACTGAACGGCGAGGGAAGGAAGCAGCCAGATGGTACTATACAGGCCTGCGACGCTCAGCAATAGCAGGGCCAGCCCTGCTACCAATCCCGGGTAAATGATCCGTTTATGCACGCCTGCTTATTTCTTAACGACCATGGTGAAATCGATCTTGAGCTTATTGCCTGTTTTTAAAGCGCCAAGCATATAGGTGGGCGGTTTTATCTGGTAGTCCGTCATTAAAAGGGTATTTGAACCTGCGCAGGAAATGGAACCATCGGTTTTCAAGGCGCAGGCTGCGATGAGCACAACGGCCTTCGTGACGCCGGCGATAGTTAAATTGCCGTCACTCTTGACCTGAAACGCGCTTTCTGCACCTGGTGTAATGGTCGAAGCGGTCGCGGCAAAATCTATGGTGCCGTTCGTTTTTGCTTTCAAGGCGTCATATGCTTTCGAGTCCATTCCGGATTTCCCGCTTGTGAGACTATGTACGGGAAAAGAAAATGTAAAAGCGGTCAACGATGCCGGCACTGTTTTGCCTGCTGCATACGTAAACGTGGCGGAGCAGGTCACATCTTTATCCTCCATAGACCAATCGTGTAGATTGGACGTTCCCAACACTTTTACATCTGCGACTGCCGTGCCGGATAGCCGGGTCGTGCTGGTGCTGCGGGGCATCGCCGAGAAAGCGCATAAAAAGATAGCAGCCCCTATGAGGGCGTAACGCGCATATTTGTATGTCTCATGTAAGATCCGATCGTAATGCATAAACATCCATTTTTGTCCGCTGAAAGAAATTTCCAGGGCAGTACAAAAGTGTCGCTTATTCTCATCTAAAGTATTATATGCGTCTTCCAATAAGTTACATCATTCACACGCTACCATCCGACGGCAGGCTGAAATAAAATGTTGAGCCCTTTCCATCGCCACTTTCCGCCCAAACCCGGCCGCCATGCCGTTTGATGATCTCAGCGCTTAGGTACAAACCGATCCCAAAGCCGGAGATGTGCCGGGTATAATTTGTCTCCACGCGGTAATACCGGTCGAAGATCTTGTCCAGGTCATCGGATTTAATGCCAATTCCTTCGTCTTTGACACTGACCACCACTTCGCCTTGTGCTGCCGTGCACCTCACTTCGATATGCTTTCCTTCGGGGGAATATTTGATGGCATTGCTGAGTAAATTGGACACCACCGAACCGATCTTGTCCCGATCGGCATTTACAACTATCGAGCCACCTGGCACGAATGTAATTGTATGCCTGGAAGCGGAAATGTTTGCATCTTCGATCATTTCACGTATTAACTGGTCGAGATCAAAGTTTTGCTTATGGATAACGATCTTTCCGGATTCCAGCCGGGAAATATTGAGAAAACCATTGATCATGTTGGTCATCTTCCTGACCTGGATATCAGCCTTCCCCATTGCGCCGGCCAGGAAGCTGTCGTCGCTGTCTTTCAGTTTTAGATTAGCTACCTGAACGATGGCTGAAAGCGAAGTCAGGGGGGTCTTTAGCTCATGACTGACCATGCTGATAAAATCATTTTTGCGGATATCATCGGTTTTTTGCTCCGTAATATCTGCCATCACGCCGGTAATGTAATGACCATTCTTCTCATCCGGGACAAATTTGCCGACAGATCGCACCCAACGCAGCTTATCGTCCCGGAAGCCGCGTACAGGGTATTCTACATCGAAATTTGCCCCACTCGTGAAAGACGCAGTTACGGCATCATTGATCATTTGCCGGTAGTCAGGGTCGATCTGCCCGAGTGCGGCGTCGTAAGAGACGTCCTCATCCGGGCCATAGCCGAACAATTCATTAAAACGGGGGGAAGCGATGATCTTTCCTAATCGCTCGCTGAGGTACCAGGTGGCCAGGCCGCCCGATTCGGTCGCCATACGCAGGTTCTCTTCCGCCTCCGCTATTTTTTTGGCAGCCAGGTAAGGTTCTGTGATATCCATGATCAAGCCGGTAAAGGCTGAGAAGGCGCCTGAAGGATCGGCTTTCAGCTTGCCAATGGCGCGAAGCCAGCGCAATTTGCGATCATGCAAACCTAGCACAGGATACGTGATATCATAGTCTCCATTGCGGTAGATCGCACTCTCCAATTTGGCTGCTACATACCCGCGGTATTCATCGGTGATCTGGGCCAGCGCCTGTTCGATGGAAAGCGGTTCATCTGGGTAATAGCCGAACAATTCTTTCAGGCGGGCATCGGTGGTGAATTCGCGCGTGACCGAATGGATAAACCAGGTACCGAAATTGGCGGCGTCGATGGCGAGCCGCAAGGCTGCTTCGCTATCGTCTATTTTTTGCCAGGCTTCCGACAACTGTTGGTTGGTCATGGCCAACTCCTGGATAGTTGTTGTCAGTTCCTCGTTCGTGGTGGCCAATTCCTCATTCGCGGTGGCCAGTTCCTCGTTAACCGCTTGCAGTTCTTCTGAAGATTCCTTTATGGCATCTTCCATCCGCTTCCTTTCCGAAACATCACGGGTTGTACCGGCGACTGCTTCTACCTTACCTTGCTCATCGATTACGGGTACCAGGATGTAATCATAAATACGTTTTCCGAGCGTGGCGTGCGGAAAAGCTACTTCCCCGCGAACGGGTTGCCTGGTCACTTTGATGTGGTCGATCTCCCGCTCATGCATCCGTGCATGCCATTCCTCATAACCATTTTCCCGCAGGCCTTTGCCAATCGAGTCGGCATAGGTCTTTCCCCACATGGAAAGCAGGGCGTTGTTGACATAGGTAAACCGGTAATCCAGGTCGAACACGTACATCAGGTCGGGCGTGCCGGAGGTAATGGTTTCATACACTCTTTTTTGTTGGTCGGCCTGTTCCCTGGCTTCCCGCAATTGTTGCTGTATTTTGAGCAAGCCCGTAACCTCGAACACGAATACCAGAATGCCGTCGACCTCGTTGTCTTCGTTTCGCCTGGCCTCATAATTAAAACTAAAATAACGGTCGCGTGTCGGGCCGCCTTCATATTCCGCAATCGGGATCAGCAGTTCGTCGACCTCATAGGGGTCTCCTGTGCGATAAACCTGTAACAGCACATTTTGCAGGGGCGTGCCTATCAATTCAGGTAAGGCCTCAAAAATTGGCCTGTTCAGTAATTTGCGACCGGGTAGTAATTGCTGGTAACCGGGATTGACCAGTTCGTATACGAGGTCTGGTCCATCCAAAATACAGATACCTGCGGGGGCCTGCATAAAAAAACGCTTGAGCCGGTCCCGCTCGTGCTGGAAGGCAGTTCTTGCTGCTTCCACTTTTTGGCGTTCGGTTACTTGTTTTGTATTTTCAAGGACCCAGACAGCCACTTTTCTGACCTTGCCCGCTTCATCTTTTATGGGAGAAAAAACGAAAGTCACAAAAATGACCTCTTGTTGGCCATTACGGATAAGCATGAGTTCTGCCTCATCGGCATAATAAGTGTCGCCCGTTTTGACAACATTTCCCAGTGCTGCTTCATAATCAGACCGGACTTCCGCGAAGGCATCCCAATAAAATTTGCCAGCTATTGCCTCGTACGGTTTGCCGGCTATTTCCAGGAATTTATCATTGACCATTTCGGCAATGAGCGTATCGGCATTCAATATGCAAATTCCGATAGGTGCAAGCAATATTATTTTGTTCAGCTCTTTTCCGTCTGTTAATTGCATTTGACTGTAGTCATTTTATAAATTTCGTTATCGCGGCAAGAAAGTTGGTTACGTCGAATGGTTTTTCGAGGAAGCCGTCGGCCTCATATCGTTCAGCCAATGTTTCCAACTCATGGTCGGCGGAAATAATGACGATGGGACAGGCAGATATGCCTTCGGCTTTCCATTTTTGCTTGTATTGCTTGCATATTTCAAGGCCTAATCCTTCCAAAAGGCGATTGTCTAATAAAATGAGATCGGGGTAATGATCGTTTACTGCGGATAAGATAGTGCTGTTGTCTTTGCTGATCACTTCATAGCCTTGGTCCGCTAGGATATATGTCATGATATCCAAAATGTCAGTATCATCCTCAATGATCATTATTTTTTTTGGCATCATGCAAATTAATAAAATATTATTATTTTACATGCACCGGCTATTGGCGTCTAAAGATACGGCTGTTTTCGATCTCGGCCGGCGTTCGACGCAACCCATCATAGCCATCTGACAGCTGGCGGAGTGACGCTAAGAAAGCAAATGATCTTTGCGGGCCCTCACCAATTCTCGGCCAATCGCCGATTGTTGAATAGCGTCCAGAACAGGTCCAGGCTAAAGCTGCTGTTGCGCATGTTGACATCTCCCCATGTAGCGTCCCTGGTATTGTCGACCGTTGTGAGGCCAACAGTATATCGAAGGCTGACGCCAAGTCCTATCGGGCTTTGATATCCTATGCCGGCGGCAGCCCCCAATTCTGCATTGTTGGTAAGGTTTCTTACGCTTTGGTCTTCCCAGGCGGAGGAGCTGACATTCAGACTGACTTGAGGCCCAGCCTCCATGTAAAATCCACCCGTGAACCTTAATTTGGCCATCAACGGGAGGCTGATGTAGCGCAAATGGAGATCATTGTTGACGGTTACGATGCTATTGGCATTGGCGGTAGTCGTTTTGATGTCGGCGCCTGCCGTCGAATAAAGCAGTTCGGGGGCGATGGCGAAATGATTTCCCAGCCAGAAATTAACGAAGACACCCGCATTCCAGCCGGCAAGCGCGGAATATGAAGATTGGTTTTGATCTTGTGCCGAGAGGAAGTCGCTCAGGTTTCCTCCTCCTTTGATCCCTAGTTGAAATGATTGCGCAAAAAGCTGAGTTCCTGCCAGGAACAGAATGGCCAGCAGCATGGCAAGTCTTTTTTTCATGATGTGGGTTTTGGGACCTATGACTGGAGAACCGCGTAAAAGTTAAAGGGCCTCGGGCGACTTTCAAATAAATTTTGTCTTGCGCGGGCCGCGGCCACGCAGGTGTGACGCGCCCGAGGGCTATAGGCGGGCTCCATTTGAAAGGGTACCTTTGTCGAAAGAATAGTATGCAGCGTACGATAAAAATACGAGCCTTTCTGCTGTGCGTCGTTTATCTGTCATCTGTCAGCACTTTCGGTCAGACCCGGCCCGTGCGGCAGGTGGTATTGGTGTCTATCGACGGGCATGTCAAAGATTTGGACATCCAGCAAAGATGGCTTCGATCCGATCCCGCAGGATTGAAGGAGCGGGACATCACCGTGTCAGTGATCATGCGTGAGCAAGACCCATCCGCCTTCCGCAAGTTGAAGCCTTCAGGGGTGTTCACGTTTATCCTGATCGGTAAGGATGGTGGTGAAAAATATAGGAGTCGCGACCCGGTTACACTGAAAACCTTGTACGCTATCATCGATGCCATGCCGATGCGGCAGGATGAAATGCGACGGCCAAAGCAGTAAAGTGTATCGTGTTTATCAAGGTAGTTCAACTGCAAACCAATCGGTTTTTGCCGCGGTGAAAATTGGAAACAAGTAAATGGATTCCCTTAGTGGCTACAAAAACTTTTGGAGAATCGAAAAAGAAACGCTTACTTTATTTTACGAAGATCGTCCCCCCATCACACCATTTCCCTTAACACCTAAACGCTAATCTTATGAGAAGGATCTTCTCCCATCGGTGAGCGGCTTCGCATTCGCCCGGCTTCGGCCTCAATCCCCGATATTGTTATTTCTCCACTTACTGATGCGATGCGGTCGTTTTGATCAACGGCTGAACGTCCTTTAACTCAAGACCCTCAAGTGATTGATATCTTTAAAATGTGAGGTTACGAGGCGATACTCTTTTAGATATATTGGTTGAATTATAAGGCGTAGCCTTATTGGTTTTTCGGCAACACTTCCTATGCCGTTGATGTGGAGATGGGTATCATTGTCACGGTAGTTGGTCCAGGGTAGTGAAGGGAACGTAAGTGCCTGGTTGCGGGATGGGCCCGGCATTTGCGGTATTATATGAAAGCCATGAAAATACTTACGCTAATCGCTTTATCCTCCGTTACTTATCTCATTGCACCGAGTTTTGAATGCTTTCCGCCGTATCTTAGTTTGAGGTGGATCGTTTCGTCAGACTCGTCCTTTTTGCGATCTGCAAGCAGAGCCAATCTGGCGGAAATAGAAGCGGGTAAGATTGCCGTACAATCATCGAAAACGCAGGCCATCAAAAAAATTGCGGAGATGATGATCGCGGACCACACGACAGCCCAAAACGAGTTGATCGCGTTGGCCAACCGTCAAAACGTCAAGGTTCCGAGGTCGCCGGACCCTGAGCACGATACCATCAATGCGCACCTTTCGAATCTTTCCGGCGATGCCTTCGACTCCGCCTATCTTAAATCCCAGCTCATTGACCATAAAGCCGCCATTGCGCTATTCGAGAAGGAAAGCCTGGACGGCGCTGATGACGCTGTAAGAGCCTATGCCACCAAATACTTGCCTAAGTTGAAAAATCATTTAAGTATGATCAAAATGCACAATGGAATGGCAGCCGATACCAAAATGAGCGACTAACCAAGGCGCTGCGCTCAAAAAGCCGACCCAAAGTTTTTCAACCGGTCTTGGTGCCTGGTCTGCCAAAACTTCGCACTTATAATCGGGACGCATCTTCAATATTTTATAGGTGTGGTCCCTGAACGAAGGCCTACGAGATCATGTCAGCCGAGGTTTGCCGAATGGTTGGCGATCCATCGAATGCTTTCGGCGCTGCGCTTGCAGTTGTGGGTTTATCGTGGCTATTGCCAGACTGATATAATGCTTGAGCTGGCAAGCCGGTCATGCATTATTGCGGAGCCGTTTCCATTCGCTTCAACTGCCAGCCGGAGTCATGCACCAGGATCCATCGCGCTTTGAACGCCCCTTTCACCGCAACGGTATCATTTACGGGTATAATGGTTTTTTGCTGGTAGTGGCCGGTCTGCACCGCCGTATCATCGTCAATGGCAATGGAATCGGTGGTCGATGACTGGGATAAAACTTTGAAGGCAGCGAAGCGGGCAAGGAATTTCCGAATAGAATCTCGTCCATGCGCTACGTTCCCAAGGTCCCCATCGGTTGTAAAAAGAAGGGCGATCGAATCGGTGTTCATCCTGACCAACAGGCTGTCATACCGGTGCATGACGCGCTCGACACTCGCGCGATCCGGTGCTTTCGGCTTCCCGCCGGCGCCGCAAGCCGCCGCAAGCCACACCAAAATCGTAAAGGGCGATAACAATTTCATATATGAATATACAAAGGTTACGGTGCGAGTGCGGTAGTTTTTTTTGATTACCTGGAGGTTAGATCCTTCCTGCAACAAAAATGGGCGATCCTGTCGACCGCCCATTGCTACTAATTAGAGAATTTCACTATTATAACCTATGCTGCCTGAACTTCATAAAGATATCGATTCGACTTGTTTCACGCATTACAGGATTTTCGGAGATGTTTACAAAATTCACATGTATGGCGCTTTTCCGGCCCAGCCGTGCTATTTAGCCGTTTCGGCAAGAAATTCAGCGGGGTTCTTCAAAAAGGCTTCTTTACATGCCGCAGAACAGAAGCCGTATAACTTGCCCTGGTAAATGGTCGTGTCTTCGAGTCCTGCATGGAGGGGCATGCCGCAGGCCGGATCTTTTTGGAGGGCGAAGGTTAAGCCCTTGAGATTTGGTTTGGCCGGGGTGGACGTGCGCAGGGTATCGTGTTTGGCGAAGGCCGGTGCCGCCTGGCGATGATGGCAGGAAAGTGCGCCGAGCAGGGTCATGATAAAAAACGTTTTCCAGATCATACGTAATCATTTTATCATTTTGAAAGTTTTGAAGGCGAAGCGGGTAGTTACAAGCGTTTGCGATCGCCGAATGGGAAAACAACTTTAAAGGTGAAGTCGCGGCCCATATTAAATACGCCCTGGCGTTGGTCGGTCACGGTGACAAGGTTACCGTTTTGAGCATAGAAGTACTGCGCCAGGTTTAGGTGATCGGCATAGGCAATATTGGTCAGGTTGGTGCAGTTGACGAATAAGGAACAAATGACCTTGCCTGTTTTACGGTCGGTGAATTGCGTACCGAAACCCGCGTCGATCAGCGTGTAGGCCGCGGAGGGAATCTCGGTGTTTAGCGCACTGTAAATCTCGTTTTGTCGCCAGAAGTGTGTGACGCCGACTTTAAAATAGGTGCCGGATAGGGACGAGCACGCTTTGTCATCGAGCTGGAATTTCAGTTCGCTGTGGATGTGGGGGGCTGGTGTCCAGGGGATGTGTTGCGTGGAGTCGGTCGCATGGGGCAGCCAGGTGTAGATATACGAGAAACGATTATTCCACTGGAACCATTTTGCTCCGGTGGGGTGGACGTCGAAATAAGCGGTAAGACCTGTGAGGACGGCGGTATTCGACGACACGAATTCATAGACTGGATAGCCTTGAGAGACCGAATCGGTTCGATCGGCAAAAATAAAATGGCTAATGTGGTTGTAGAAACCATCCAGTTCCAGGCTGACCTCTTTTCCGCGGTAGCCGTAAGCGAGATCGGCCTGATAACCATTTTCGGGCCTCAGGTTGGTATTACCCAACTGAAAGGCATTGGAGCCAATGTTCAGCCCGTTGCTGGTGAGCTCGTTGATCGCAGGGGCGCGGAAGCTTTTGGCCACATTGAATTTTACGTATTGATCGTGCGGGAGTTGATAAGAAGCGCCGATGGATCCGGACCAGCCGGAGTAAGTGTTGTCGAAGCCGGTGAACTGGACCGTTGCACCCGGCGTTCCGTCGGGAACGATGTTGCCTGATGCGTCGAGCTGCATCGGGTCGCCTGTGAAATGGGTAATGTCATAGCGCAGGCCTCCGCTGAGCGTGAGGGAGCGGATGTCCTTTTGCAGAATCGCGAATCCGCCGGCTTCAAAGTTCCTATAATTGGGGATCTCATAGTCGGGCACATAGGGTGCCGGTGGTGGAGGAAGGTTGCGCATGAACTCATAGGCGCCGGTGATCCCCGTCGTGAGCTTGAGGCTTTTGGCCGCATCGGTGAGCTGGTATTTGAGGGAATAAGGGATGTCGTATACCACCATATTGTTCTCGCCTACTGTGCCAGAGTCGATGTCGTGGTGTACGCTGGCCGTAAACCCAAGGTCGAAGCTGATGCTGCCTTTAGAGGTGAGTAAGCTGTTCTGCCACCAGGCCTGGTATTCGTCCAGGATCTTATCGCCGGCAATCGTGGCATTATAGGACAGGAAATTGCGAAGCGTGGGTGCGGTCTTTTCGCCCAGGGGAGTGTCGAATAGGAAGTGTCCGGTGATACTGTCGCGGTTGCCGTCCGGAACTTGAATGCGGCGTCCAAGCGCGCTTAGGGTCAGTCTCGAATAGCCCCAGGGTTTGTCGAGGCCCAGCGTCAGGCGGGCATTTCCCTGGTTCCACGCTGATCCCCATACGTATCCGTCTTTCGGATCCCAATAGCTGTGTGCCAGTTCGCCGCTGGCTCTGAAGTCATACACGAAGCCGTCGTGGTTGCCTGCGACATGGAGGGAATTGCCGATATAGCCATTGTTAGTGTGGTATTCGGACAACCAGCTGCCCTGGAATGTTCCATTGGGAACGAAGGGTGTCGATTTGAAGTTGACGACACCGGCTTCCGCGCTGGCTCCGTATTGCAGGGAGGCGGGACCCCGGATGATCTCGGCGTCATAAACGGCATAAGGGTCAATGAGGATACCATGGTCGTCACCCCATTGGAAATCCTGTTGGGGTAGGCCATCGGTCAGTACAAGGACACGGTCGAAGCCCAGACCGTTGATCTGCGGCTTGGTAGTTCCAACACCTTCGGTGGTCTCGCTTACGCCCGGTTGGGAGGCGATCAGGTCGATCGCAGTGTTGGCGGCGCTTTCCAGGATCATCTGATGCGAGACCACGGTCACGGGAACAGGAGAACGCTGGGTGTTGGTGATGTTTCCGAGACTGGTAACAGTCATCGATTTCAGGGAACTGTAGGATACAATAGCTGTGAGATCGAGGGTGGTTTTGCCATGTAGGGTCACTTGCCGGAAAATACTGGCGTATCCAACGGCTTGTGCCGACACGTCATAGTCGCCCCTGGGCAATTTGCCGAAAGCGTAAAAACCTTGTTTGTCGGTGATGGTGCCGGCCTTAAGCTGCGGAATATATATCATTGCGCCTTCTATGGCCAGATGGGTGACGGAGTCGGAGAGATGACCGCTGAGGGACTGGGCATGAAGCCTTATTGGACAGAATAATAACAAGCAGGCAAACAGTGACAAAGTTATGCTGATACAGCACTTTTTCATTTTGGTTGAGTATTATTGATGGGGAGGCATGGGGATGGTGCGACGGCCTTTGGGCCAGCCATCGGTTAACGGCTATTATGCAGCCATGCGGCAAGGCGGTCTGAAGACGGAGCAGGAAAGCTGGAGAGGAGTATAAACGCTATCGCCTGATGGATAAATAATGGAGATTTCTCTGCTGTATACTGCGATGGATGCCGCGGAAACAGCCTGGCAGATCAAAATCGATCCATTGGGCTTGAGGTCGGGCAACCGCTCTTCCCGATTGTGCGTATCAGTCAGCTTCTTTGCGAGGTAGCAGGATCCTTTACATGTCGGAATCCTGTCGAAGCGATTGACACAAAGATGGGCGGCAATATAATCCCGGTTCAGGTAAAAACCGGCCATGATCCAGTAGTTGCTGGTGGTCTGCGCGACTAAGGCAGCGAGTAGTAATATGATAGATAGCGTCTTCTTCAAGTCAAGGCAAAAATAGGGTTAAAACTGTTCCTGCAAAAGAATTTGAATATCTTCTTTAAGTTGATGGGTCTCTTTTGGATCCGTGCCGTCATATACTCCCCGGAGGTGCCTGTTCCGATCTACCAGCAGGAGCCCGCCGCTGTGGACAAAGTTACCGGGATCTGCGCTGTCGGGGTAGGCCGTCGAATAGTAGGAATGCTTTGCCAAGGAAAATATGCTGTCGCGGCTGCCGGTTACGAAATGCCATTTCCTCGCGGCTATGCCAAGCATTTGGGTATAGCTCTTCAGCCGGCCCACCGTGTCATGCTTCGGATCGATGGTGTGAGAAAGAAAAAGGACACGGTCGTCTCCGGCATATTGTTGGTAGAGCTTTTTCATTTCCGCTGTCATCATCGGACAGATTGTAGGGCAGGAAAGGAAGATGAAATCGGCAACGTAGATCTTATTGGAAAACGTCTCATTGCTCACAGCGGCGCCGTCCTGATCGATAAGCGAAAAATGCGCTATAACCGGATAAGAAGTATCCGATACCTGCCCGTTATTCCTCTGGTGAGTGGCTATAAGCGGTTCGCCCAGGATAGGGAGCTTTCGCTGGCGGCAGCCAGCCATTAGCAAAGCCGCCAAGAGCGTGGAAAGGGCTGCGGCAAATGATACCTGTCTCATAGTTCGTAGTAAAGATACGACTCTGCCGGATATAGGCAGTTAGGTGATCCATTCGATATTAAATAGTATTTTGGTGCTAATTTATGAACGTAAAAATTTATTTGCTGATCATTTTTAGTTCGCTTTCGCGACCTGATCTAATGGCACAAGACTTTGCTTCCTGGACAAAGAATGAATTGACATTAAACAACGGCCTAGTGGAGCGAAGGATCAGGCTTCCGGCAAACGAGGGAAATTTCGCTACCGTTCTATATAAACCGGTGTCAGGGGAGTTCAACTACTTCGAGCTCACAAATACCGATTTTCAATTTGAGATCTGTAACAAAATATATTGTGGCAAAGATAGCTGGACTTTTAGAAAAATACTACCATATACCGATGCAAGATCAGGCAGCGGTGCCGCTGTAACGCTTTTGAGCAAGGATAGACAGGTGGAACTTACCGTGCGGTTTTTGATGTATCCGGGGTCGCCGGCTATTCGCAAAAGCCTGGTGATCAAAAATCTTTCCAGGGATACGGTCTTCTTGGAATCAGTTGATGTGGAGAGATTTGAGATTACCGCATATTGGGCGCCTACTTTCAGCTGGGTTTGCCACGACTACGGAAGACGACGGTCGATAGGTCCTTATGACGGTGATCTGCAGGATGCACTCATTGTCGTCCACAACAGCGACTGGCGGCAGGGGATCGTTATTGGTAATGAAGCGTCGGGAGTGATAAAGCATACTTCGGTATTCTGGGAAGGGCTGAATATTTGCAGTGGCTTGACGCATAAAGATGCGCGGTACCCTTTTAGAAAATATATCAAGCCGGAAGAATCGTTCACGACGCCAGAGGTTTTTACCATGGTCTATAACAATCACGCCGATCCGGATGAGATGCTTAATACAGCGATCCCCGAATTTGTAGGTCACTATGTAGGTACGCGAGTGTCCGAACTATCGCGAAAGCCGACATTTGTGTACAATACCTGGGTTCCATTCAACGCGAATATCAATGAAAAATTGGTCATGGAATTGGCCAAGGCCGCGGCCGATGCGGGAATGAAAGAGTTCGTGATCGATGACGGCTGGCAGGAAAACTACGGTGACTGGGTCATCGATAAAAAGAAATTTCCCAATGGCCTGAAGCCGGTGTTCGATTACATAAAATCCCTGGGGATGAAGCCGGGATTATGGATCAGTGTCGGGAGTGCGTCTCCTAAGAGCCAGGTATTTAAAGAACATCCGGAATGGTTTGTGCGCGATAAAGCCGGAAAAATAACCTCCCTGCATTTGGATAATGAAAATGACAGGTACACGGCGTGTTTCTCCACCGGTTGGTATGACTATATCAAAAAAATATTGTTGAGGCTGTCCGTCGATTTTGGCCTTGAATATATGAAGCTCGACTTTGCTGTAGTCGTCAGTCCTTACCGCTATGATCACACCTCGTCAGGCTGCTATGCTTCGGACCATCCCGGACATAAGGATCACAACGAATCGTTGTACACCAATTACGAGCAGGTATGGAAACTGTGTGATGAATTGCATGCCGTAAAGCCTACCCTTTTTATCGATTTCACTTTTGAAGCGGCTGGCGGCCTGCAATTGATCGATTACGCCATGCTGAAGCATGCGGAAGGAGACTGGCTTTCAAACTTTAACGGACCAGGAGAAAAAGTCGACTTGAGAATCAGGAACATGGCGTGGTGGCGGTCGCCTGCCATACCGGCTACGGCTTTGGTGATCGGAAATCCTGAGATGCAAGATAGTTTATGGGAGCTGCATATCAAATCTTTAGCCGGCACATTGCCTATCATGCTGGGTGATCCCCGGCGGCTCTCTGCTAATGATCTGATCAAATATCGCGGTTACGCCGACTGGCTTCAAATGATGGATAAAAGGTACGAGATTATGCGTTACCGGCAGGACTTGCAAGGATTTGGGGAGCCTATGGAGGGGATGTGGGATGGGTTTCAACGCGTCAATACCGATACGCGAACCGGTGGAATAATTGGAGTCTTCAGACAAGGTTCAGCAGAATCAACACGGCAAGTGACCGTACATTGGCTGGACCCGGAAAGGACTTACCTGGTCAAAGAAGTGAACGGAAACCTGGCGACAGTTGCAACGGGCAGGGAGTTGTCCGAGGTTGGATTTCCCGTTGAGCTGCTGCAGCGCTACG
The DNA here is from genome assembly GCA_965214315.1 of Puia sp. Lineage (GTDB taxonomy): Bacteria > Bacteroidota > Bacteroidia > Chitinophagales > Chitinophagaceae > Puia. Next base: position 86,407 of record CBDCBP010000015.1, read on the forward strand.
ATGGAAAGCTGTTTGAGGTGGCGGTCAAATAGAACGGATAGTGCTCGCCATCTTTCAAATAGAAGAAATTCAAATAGGTCGCTCAGTTCGTTAACTAAGCGACCTATCTGTCAATAAATCACCCGATCTTTCTTACTTTTTTGAGTGGTGTTTTTCGGCGTGCTTCTTAGATGCGTTATCGGCTTCTTCGCGTGCCTTGCTTGTGTGGCCGTTAGCAGCTTGCGCATGGTCGGCAGCCTGTTGGTGGTTGCCTTTTGCGGAATGTTCGGCTGCGGAACGGTGATGTTTTGCGGCCTCTTCGTGGTGCTTTGCAGCTTCTTCGTGATGCTTCTGTGGCATAAAAATCGTTTTTTTAATTGAGAATTATTAACAATTTAGCGATGCAAAACTGATGCCATGCCCAGCAAAAGCAACCACCTTATTGGAATGATAACAAAATATTAATCGTCCCAATAAGGGATCAAATAGTGTTCTTAACGGAAAGGAATCCACAGTATTTTATTTGTGCGAAGGAAGTTGTTACTCGAATAAATATGAGGGATGGGCGATTGCATTAAATTGCGGTTGACAACAGTAGGTTGATCATGATTCCAACGATTCAAAAGCGATAAAGTTTGTTGCTTTGCCCTGGGTGTTAAAAATGGGAACACCTTCTATTTTACAATAATACGTTGCACCGCTCTTATGGTAATTCAGGATCGATACCGAAAAAGGCCGGAGTTCATGTATAGCTTGCCGGATGAATACTTTGGATTTTTGGTCCGTATGCTTACCTTGGAAAAGCGAAGGCTTTTGACCGATGACTTCTTCAGGCGTATAGCCGTTTAACGCAATGAGGTTACGGGTCGCAAAAACAATAGACTGTTTTACAGTCGTCACGATGATGACCTTATCTTTCTTTAACAGCATGTCGTTCCACTCAAATGTTGTTGTCCATTTTTGTTCTTTTGACAGTCGTTGTAAGCGGCGGACATCTTCAGCCTTTTTTATCAGCTGATAGTAGTGCTCCAGAAAAATGTCACCTGAGAACAAAGGCAGACTAGCTGAGGTTGGCGGAGCCTGTTGAATAGGGTTCATTTTTCGTAAAAATTGTTGCTGCACAAAGAAAGGCGCCTACAGGCACATGCCTGGTCGATCAAACAAAAGGGATGTTCCTTCAATGCTAAATGATTAACTTTTCTTTTGTACATTATGTTAGATGCCGGTAAAAGTAAGTTAATTTTAACGGACATAGTCGTTTGATAGTCCTTGTCAATTTGGATAATAGGCTGAGTGCTAACGTGTCTAAACATTTTGCTGGTAAATGAAGTGAAGGTTGAACAAACTGGTAAAAGATAGCAAGTAGCTATAAGTGGTGTGACAATTGAGCAGAATTGTCGTTAGTGAGATGTTTTTAACTGGGCGGCTGTAAGACAATAAAAGTGAATGATCTATGCAAAGAAGACTGGTGGTGTTGGTCCTGAAGGGGGCCAGGACGAGGGGGCTGCCAAAGGTATGTTGAAAATGGCAGCGGGCGGCGGATCCATTTGCGGGACGGAGCCGCAAAAGCCACTTGTATTGGTTTTTCCATTTGACTTTTTATCTCATTACCTCCGTTGCATTGTCCTTTGCAAAATGATGGGAGGGGATTATGACGTGCGGTTTGTTGCTGATGACAAGTACGACATATACGTCCGTGCAGCTGGATTTGGGATGTTTGATTGCCTGAAATGGGATGGTTCAGGTATATTGGCCAAACTAAGGGCATTTGATTTTTCGTGGTTGAATGAGGCTGATCTGGAGGAGCAATTTCACCAAAGAGTGGATGCCATAAATACTTATCATCCTAGGCTAGTGATAGGCGACAATGATCCCGCGTTGAAAATGGCTGCCGAGTATACAGGCGTGATGTATGCGTCACTCCATAATGGCTATATGAGCAAATACTACGCGGGGACCCGGACAATTTCGAGCAGACATCCCTTGAGCAAGTTGATGGCCATATTACCTAAATTTTTGGCGGCGCCGCTTGTGAGGACAGGCGAGGCGAGGACAATGAGACGCATTCATCAGTCTTTTAGCCGGTTACGTCGTCGTTACGGCCTTTTGTCCCGTTCTACCTACCTGGATGAGATCGAGGGCGATATGAACCTGATCTGCGATTTACCGGAACTTTTTCCGCAAGCGAACTTGCCGGCTAACTATTATTGTATCGGACCACTTGTCTATGATGAAATTCCCGATGGGCAGTATTCGCTGGAAGCATTGAAGACGGACAGGCCTACTATTTATGTCAATATGGGCAGTTCGGGCGATTGGAATGCGGTACGGTTCCTCGATGATCCACATTACTCAAATTACAATATCGTTACTGCCGGAGATCATAACAGCGTTTTGGGAAATGCTATTCTGCGGTTTGCGTTTCTTCCCGCGTCTGCGATATTACCTTACACCGATCTCGTCATATGCCACGGCGGCAATGGGATCATCAACCAGGCACTGCATTACCAAAAGCGGATACTTTGCAGAACAGCATATTTTGAGCAGGAGTGGAACGCATCTGCTTTGGAACGGGCGGGTTGGGGTAGATCGCTTGATGGCGTACGATCAAGGGAAGCGTTGCGGAAAATTGTAGATGCCTGGGTATTGGGAACGATGATTAAGCAATAGTATCAGTAAACATCTATTTTCGAAAATGTTTTTTAACAAGGCCCAACTTTTTCATCCTCGAAGTTAGTGTCGCCGGGTGCACTTGCAGCAGTTCTGCTGCCCCACCCGGACCGCGGATTCGGCCTTGGGTGATCTCCAGTGTGTTCATGATCAATTCGCGTTCGGCATCCTGGTAGGATTTGACCAGGAAGGGCGCTGGAGTGACCGAAGTAGAGGATAGGTCTTCCGATCCGAATTCGACCAAGTTGAAGCGGAGGGTTTTCGACTCATTGATGATCACGGCCCTTTCAATGACATTTTCCAGTTCGCGGATATTGCCGGGCCACTGGTAAGCTATCATGGCCTTCATGGTGGCGGGGTCAATTCCTGCTATTTTCTTGTTCATCTTTTCGCTGAATTTATGCAGGAAATGGTTGGCAAGCAGGGGAATGTCTTCTTTGCGTTGGGACAAAAGGGGAAGGGGAATGGGAAAGATGTTCAGCCGGAAATACAGGTCGCTGCGGAACGTGCCGGCTCGTACCTCCTGGTCCAACTTGCGGTTGGTGGCAGCGATGATCCTTGTGTCTGTTTTGATCACCTTGTTGCTCCCAAGACGTTCGATCTCCTTTTCCTGGATGGCGCGGAGCAATTTGGCCTGGAGATTCAGCGGGAGTTCCCCGACTTCGTCGAGGAAAAGGGTACCATTATGGGCCAATTCGAATTTGCCAATGCGCCGGTCGGTGGCGCCGGTAAAGCTACCGCGCTCATGCCCGAACAATTCGCTTTCGATCAGCTGGGGCGGCAGCGCTGCGCAGTTGACTTTGACGAGCAGCTTATCCTTGCGCCGGGAAGCATTGTGGATGGCGCGGGCGATCAATTCTTTGCCCGTTCCGGTATTCCCCAATATCAGAACGGTGCTGTCCATAGAAGCCACCTGGGAAACCATTCGATACACCTTTTGCATTTCCGGACTCTGGCCGACGATCTCCCCATGATTAAATTTTGTTTCGTTCCCGGAATGAAGGTATTCGTTCTCTTCGTTGAGCTGTTTGCTTAACCTTTCTACCTCGGCTTTGGCTGTCTGCATCTCTTCATACAACAGGACGTTCGACATACTGATGGCTACCGGGGTGGCAACGAGTGGCAGCAGGTCCTGGTTGAACCCAGCGAAACGATCCTTTTCCTTGCTGTGGAGACGAAGAGCTCCCATAAGCCTGTCTTTGAGATAGAGCGGGATCTCCAGGCTTTCCTTCATCCCCGCCTTGATGGCCGCAGCCGGTACGGGAAACTTCAACCAGGGGGTATCTTCCGGAATGTCCTTGTACCGGTAATAGGCCAGTGGCATGCGTTCTCCTGTAGCGCCTGCCTTCGTCTGCGCGGCGCAAACTGAAAAAGGTTGCGGCTTCAAGCTCGCCGGCGGCAGGTACCGCTTCACTTCGGGCGCCAATGCTTCGATGAAAAAAGCCTGGGTGCTATAGTCTTGCGAATAGAGGGTGATATAAAATCCGTCAAAGGACAAGATCTGCGCCAATTGGTTTTTGATGGTGTCCATTGCTTCTTCTCTTGTCTTAAGGGGGGTGACCGCATTGTTGATCTCCATCAGTTGACTGTTCAGCCATTTTATCTCATTTGCCCGGGCCTGGACGGCGGCATTTGCCTGTTCCAGGCCTTTGAAGGCGAAGAGGTTTTCGAGGGCCAGAGAAAGGGCGGGTATCAGTCGTCGCATTTGATCCAGGTGCTGTGGGGTAAAAGCTTCCGGGTTCTTGCTGGCCATATAGATGAGCGCGGATGTCGGCCGTCCTTTGAGCCGGAAGGGCAGGCGTAGGGCGCTGCGATGGCCGAAATGGTCCGGGCAAATGTCAGCCATCGTGTTGGCTTCGACGAGCGCGTCGTATTTGGCTTCATTGCATATCCCAGGTGCAAAGAGGTAATCCGTCCATTCGGCTACCGAATCAGTGTGCTGCCGATCGTGCCAGGCGGCGACGGTACGGAGTTCGGCAATGGCATCCCATCGCTCCCATGCGCCGTCAGCTGTCCTGCGGTGATTGAACGTGTCGATCTGCCGGTCTTCGTCGATAAAGGCGAGACCGAAATAGTCGCAGGGAATAGCGGCATCGATCATGGCCGCCAGGCCCCGAAAAGCGGTTTCCCAATCCCGCGTGGAGGTGAGCACATTGGTTACGGACAGCTGCAAGCTCATTTCTTGTTGCTGTTGCAGGAGCGCGTCGCTCGTATAGACCTTGGATAGGGCGATTGAAATGCTGGGCGCAAGCCTCATCAGCAGGTCCAGTTTTTCCTGCGTATACCCTTGCTCCTGCCGCGAGGAAAAAATGATCCGGCAGGTTCCTGGATGATCGATCTCAAGCGGGAGATACAATCCTGAGTGGAAGCCGTAAGTCTTGATCACCAATTGGTGGAGCCTTGACGGGATGGCGCTGTACTCGGGTTGATTGTAAAAGCCTGGCTTGACTAGCAGCTGCTGGCCAAATTCGACCAATAAGCTTGCATGTTCTTCTGGCGAGATGCCGCTCCGGCGAAAAAAATCGTCGTCAGTCTCCGGGTGAATGGTTCCGTCGGGTTGGACCAAGTACGTGAAAGCAACTTCGTTTTCGCCTGGTTTTTCTTGAATGCACAAGCTCAGCATGTCCCAGGAAATAACATTCCGGAGGCATGCGGCCACCTTTTTCAACCGGTCGTCCCATTTGCTGCTGTCGAGTATGGCATTTGTCACGGCGATCTGCAGGCTTTTTTCCTTTTCCTTTTGCTCAATTTGTGCTTTCACTCGCTGCATTTCCTCGAAGAGCAATACGTTGGACACGCCGATGGCAATGGGTTCGGCAATTTTTTCAAGAGTTGAAAACAACGACCTTTTGACATTGAGCAAAGTAAAAGAACATAAGTTTAGCGCGGCTATCACCACGCCGTTTAACCTCAGTGGTAAAACCAAAATTTCCTGCATTCCCAATTCCTTTTCTATCCTGGCAATAGGGGAACGCTTTAAAAACGATTCGTCCAGGTCGGTATATTTTACAGTTTGGGTTTGCAGCGATTGAACGTATGTGCTGTCGACAATTTCGTCATTCGCATTTACCACGACAGAATGGGTCCGTTCCAGGAAATCTTTTAATCTCGGGTCATTCATTATTTCCGGTAAAGTGCCATCTAAGAAAAATGAATACGTGTCTTGCAGCGGTCCAAATGAAATGATGTAAAAAGAATCGTAGTGTATAATCTTCTTCAGTTGCCCGCCGATAGTCCTCATCATCTGCTCCCGGGTGCGGAAAGGTGTAACTGCATTGTTGATATCCATTAATTGCTGGTTCAACGATTCAATTTCCAATTTGGCAGCCTGCATTTCCTGGTAAAGCAATAGGTTTTTCACGCCAATGGCGATTGGCTCGCAAAGTTTTTCCAGAAGAGAAAACTTTTGAGCAGGAAACGCCTCGTTTTTGTGTTTATAGGAAGATAAAACCAAACGTCCTATAGATTTATTATTCACCTTAAGCGCGAGCAACGTACCTGATTTCAGACCGGCTTCTTTCTCGGCATCGGCAATGGGATATTTTGTTAACAGGTTCTGATGCAGCTCGTCGTAATTGAAAACCGTGGCGGGCAGATTTTCTGCAAATTCCGATCCATATCGCTCATTGGTAATATAAAATGAATCGAAATTTACCACCTTTTTCAACTGTTCACCGATAATTTTTATTATCTGTTCCCTGATTCGAAACGGTGTCACGGCGTCGTTGATGTCCGTCAACTGATTGTTTAGGGACTCGATTTCGGCCTTTGCAGCATTCATTTCCTCGTACAGCAGCACATCGGAGCCGCCTATGGCGATCAATTGTTCAGTCTGGCTTTGGTTGAAATGGGTCATTGTCCAGGCTTCTGCTAGCAGCTTGGGCTGGGTCAAAGTTGAAAGGGTTTGTTTGTGCATTGTGTGCCTTTTGTGTACATTTTGTATGCTGATAATCAACCGATATTTTTGAAATGGAGATTATTTCGTCGTTTTCAAAATAGGATTTTTTCCGTGTTTGGCGGTTATTTGTTTAACAATCAAACTATGTCCTGGGTCACTTGCCTACTCTTTGATTATTAAAAAAGAAAAATACTATTTTTTCTCCCTCTTGGACAACAGCGGTTTTTTCTCAAAGAGAAACGTACAAGCCGGTCTATGAGGGCACACTCATCCGGCAGCGTCATTGTTTAAACCTTTCTCACACTTGGTACATTGATATGTCAAAGGATATGTCTGAGAAACATGATATTTCATCTTTTTCGAGCCGAGGTTTTTGCCAAGTCCGCCCTTTATTCGTTTAACAATCAAATGGATATGATTTTCTCCCGCACTGGCATATCCTTTGGTTATCAAGGGAAAGAAGATATAACCAAACCGCCCGGGGCATTCCGAGCGATGGCGAAGTGCTGGCTGAATTGCGATTTAACGGTATTCCCGCGACATCCGCCTGGTCGGTGCTGGAAAGCGCGAATCACCTGATGGCCAGGTACAGGCTACCCGGACGCGTAAAATTGATCATTCCTCATAATTTTTAAAAAAACAAAAATGAACAAGTTAGTACTGGCCTTACAAATGCTGCTCAGTATCCCCGCGCTTTCTTTTGCGCAGAAAACTTATGTATTGGTGCATGGCGCCTTTGCGGACCCCCATGCATGGGACGCCGTGAAGCCGTTGCTGGAAGCCAAAGGCAATAAGGTAGTGGTGGTAACGCTGCCCGGTCATGGCGACGATATGACCCCGGCCGCTTCGATCACTTTACAAACCTATGTGGATGCGGTTAGTAAGGCAGTAAGCCAGCAGTCGGGAAAAGTCATCTTAGTCGGTCATAGCATGGCCGGCATGATCGTGTCGCAGGTGGCAGAGAATATTCCCGAAAAGATAAAGGCTGTCGTCTACCTATCGGCCTACCTTCCTGTCAACGGGCAATATTTATTGCAGCTTTCCGACATGGACAAAGGCAGCGAGACGGGTAAGAATTTTCAGTTCGCCCCGGATTATTCTACGGCGGTTATCAACAAGGACAGCGTGGCGAACGTGCTTTGCGCGGACTGTAGCGATAACATCAAGCAAATCTTGCGTGATACGCAAAAGCCCGAGCCGTTAGCTCCGTTTAAAAATACTGTTACGCTCACGGCAGAGCACTTTGGCAAAGTAAAAAAATATTACATCCATACGACGGAAGACAGGGCGGTGACGTATGCGCTGCAACAACAAATGGTGGCCGCCAACGGGCAGATCGTTAAAGAATATTCGTTGCCGGCCAGCCATCTGTCCTTTTTGGTTATGCCGGATAAACTTTCTGCCATCCTGCTATCTATTCCTTGATCTGTTTATTTGTTAAACCCGTTAAATTTTCTGATATGGCTGGTAAAAAAGTCCTGGTCGTCACGACCAGTAACGAGCTGTTCCAGGGGCTGCATCCCCATCCGACCGGTGTATGGCTGGAAGAGTTTGCCGTACCCTATATAGCGTTGCAGAAAAGCGGGGCACAACTGGTGGTCGCCAGTCCGAAAGGCGGCGAAATGCCTGTCGATCCGCGAAGCCTTCCCACGCCGGAAGAGAAAATTGTCTGGAAGGCGGCGATCGATGCGGCTAAAAACACTGTGAAGCTGTCATTGGTTAAATCGAAAGACTTTGACGCTATTTTCATCCCCGGTGGTCATGGGCCGATGTTCGACCTGCCGGATGATCCGGACCTGCAGCGGCTGGTCCGAGAGTTTTATGAAGCGAAAAAATGGGTGGCGTCGGTATGCCATGGTCCCGCCGGACTGGTGAACGTAAAATTGTCCGACGGCAACCATCTGGTGAATGGTCGTATCCTGACCTCCTATACGAATTCTGAGGAGATCGCGGCTAAGCTGGATAAGGAGGTACCCTTTATTCTCGAGCAAAAGTTGCGTGAGGATGGTGCCATCTTCGTCGACGAGGGAAATCGCGCCGATCATGTCGAGCAGGACGGAAGGCTCATTACGGGGCAGAACCCTTTTAGCAGCGCGCGCATCGCGTGGTTCCTCATCGCGGCGCTGGAAGGCGAACTGCCACCTATTTTCCGTACGGCTCAAGAAGCGCTGGTGGCGACGGAAGTAGTGCTGGAATTCCCGGAGAATACATTTTTGGAGAACATTGCCATCGACGCAGAAGGGACGATCTTTTTCACGAGCTATGAAGACGGCAAGCTGTACCGCTTCAAAGGCGGGGAAAAGGCGGAGGAATTGGCGGCCGTAGCCGGCAACCTGGCGGGAATCGTGTTCGATGGCGAGGACTTGCTGGTGTCTGGCGGCAGGCAGGACAAGACGCAGGTGATCTACCGTATAGACAAGAAAGGAAAAGTGTCCGTTGCGGTTGACATGCCTGGCGCGCTTTTCCTCAACGGGATGACCTATTTCCTGCCGGGGCAATACCTGGTAGCCGATGCGGCAAAGGGCTGTATCTACCGGTTCGATCCGGGAAAGGGGAACGCTGAGATCTGGTCTAGTTACCCCTTGCTGGGCCGCATTGACGCCGACAACCCGCTGCCTGCCGTAAATGGGGTCAAATATTTCGATGGGTACGTGTATGCTTCTAATACCCATCGGAAGCTAATCCTGCGGATACCGGTAGAGGCCGATGGAATGGCCGGTGAAGGCGAGCTCTGGCTTACGAATGTCAATATCGATGACTTCGCCTTCGACCGGAAAGGGAATATCTATGCGGCAACGCATATTTATAACAGCATCATCCGGATCTCGCAGGATAGAAAAGTGACCACCATTGCCGGGCTCGCCCAGGGGCTAACGGGGAGTACGGCGGTAGCCTTCACAGTGGATGCCGGGCCGGACAGCTTCCTGTATACGACCACCAATGGGGGGATGTTCCTGGCGCCGCCGTCGGGGCTGGAAAAAAGCAAGGTGGTAAGACTACGGTTGGCAGAAAGAGGATTGCCGCTGGATTTTATCGATGCTACTGAAAAAATCTAACACCAAGGCCATGAAACTGACGGTGCAGTCCTCCAGGGTTTTGGGGAAATTCAATGGCGGCGATTACAAGCTCATCGAGGGACAGATCGAGGGAGAAATAGCGCTTCAGGACGACCTCCCGGGACTCGACAAGGCGACCGACCGCCGCTACCATACTTCTTTCCAGCTCTATTCGCCAGAACGGCCGGCAAGTGGGAACGGCACCCTGCTGCTGGATCTGCCCAATCGAAGCGTGCCTTGCGGTAGCTATCTGTACAATAGCCCGCTTGGATATCCTTTACCGGTAGGAACAAACCTTCCAGGCAATGGTTTCCTGCAGGCTAGGGGATTTATGGTCGCTTCTATTCAGTGGGAACTAGGTCAGGGATTCTTCCCACCCGAATTCAAAGAGGGCGTCCAAACTAAATACGTGGAGGCGGCCGCCCTGGCTGCCATCCGTGATTTTCTTTTTTATATCAAAAATGAGGCAGTCATCCTTGAAGGTCTGTCCGGTGACCTGGCCAGCGTTATTCAGAAGATCATCGGCGTGGGCTGGTCGCAGACAGGCAGGCTTTTGAAGACCTTGGTTCTGCACGGCTTCCATACGAAGGACGGGCAATTGCTATTGGACGGCATTCACCATCACGCGGGACCAGTAGGATGGCTGCCCATTTTTGGTACCGGTGTCGGTCCGGGTTCGAGTGCCACGTATGTGCCCGATGCGAGCCATCCCGACGTACGAGGTATCCTCGAGGAACCGTTGACACCTAATGATATCCTGGCTGCGCTTGCAAAAAAAAACCTGCCGGTGCCCAAATTTATTTTCACTGTCACTTCCCTCGACTATTATATCCTCAGGGCTTCTCTTTTTCGTACAGGGGCAGTGGGTGATGTGGAGCAGGAGCCCGATAATGCCTTTCGCATCTATGATATCGCCGGTGGGGCACATGCCATTATCCCTTCGCCCGGTTGCGCTGTCGAAAGGGGGCGCCTGGATTGGCGCCCGGCTTTACGGGCGGTGCTGGTACGACTTCGGGATTGGGTACAGCAGGGAGAGGCGCCGCCTGATCATGTACTGATGCCTCTTGCGGCGCCGGACGGAAGTCTTTTTCATGCGGCGGCGCCTGTCTATTTGCCCAACGCAAGGATCCTGCTACCGGTGCTGGACGCAGACGGGAATCCGCTCGGGGGTATACGGCTCCCGGGCATCGCGGTACCGCTCGGCACGCATGGCTTGCCTAATGCGCCTGTCAGTGATTTTGGGTGTTTTATCAGTGGTTCTTACCGGCCTTTCCAGGTGACGGCGTCGGAACGCGCGTCGCTGCATGATGTCAGGCTTTCGCTTGCCGAACGGTATAGCGGCCCTGCTGATTATCTCGACAAATTACAAAGCGCTATAACGGCATTGATCGACGCGGGATTTATGCTGAAGGACGAGACTTCGGCCATGATGGAGCTGGCGGAGGTGGAGATCCGTGATTTGTTGCATTGATCCAACGAGTTGCGATGATATCCCCGGTGCCTGTTTTTTTGTGGTCAATCCAGGTCATGCGAACTGTTCCATCAAGGTCTCGTGGAATTTGATGTGCGCTTCCATGCGCCGCTCAAATAACCCTGCTTCACCATATTCGTGAAATTGTTTCAGGTGTTCGAGTTTTTGCACCTGTTCTTTTGTCATTTGTACACCAGTCGCAAGGCGGCTAATTCCAGGATCTCACGCGATTTTATGAGCCGGCGTACATCTTGTGTTGTCAAGTGCCTGATAAAATAGCTTGCTACTGGAGGCGGTTATTGGCATCGATCGATATCGCTGACCAGCAAGATGCCGATTCTATAGACTGGCTGCATGCGCTGTGCGGAGAACTGGTCTGTTCCCGTAGCGCCGACACGCCGTCTGTTAAAACTTGTTCCTCAAGTTTCCGTCGATTTCTGTCGCTCGTTTGTCGGTAAATAAAGCTGCACGCGCATTTTGGGCATATCTTGGCTTAAAATTCAACCGACTAAAAAAATATGCTGTTATGCGTATTAGAATCTTTATTGCGTCTTTTATTCTGCTATACGTGATTTGTATGCTGGCCTGTTCGAAATCCGGTGGTAACCAGGCAAAGGCCGGTACAACCGGCAGTATTAATACGGACACGTCTACAGCTGCGATCGATACTACCTACATGGTAGATACCTATGCTGGAACTGTCGCTAATGATTCGGTGAATGGGCCCACAGAACTCTGCGTGGACAGCAAGGGGTTCCTTTATGTCGCCGAGACAAATCATAGCGTTGTGCTCAAGGTCGACCCCCTCGTTCACCTTGTCGGTCCATTTACCGGAGCCTTCGATCAACCCGGCTGTCTTGATGATCCCTCGGCAAGTGGTGACCCCTCCCTGACCTTTCCCAGCAATTTGTGGATCAGTGATGACGACATTATCTATATCGGCGACTATGGGTGTGGCGACGCAAAAGCGTGTACGACAACGGCCAGCTCTCAGAAAATTGTGTACAACGATCCCAACTTTCTTTCTCCCGCCGTCAACGGCGCCACTGTGGATTATCAGCAAAATATCTATCTGTACGATACTTATGGCGGCCTATACAAGATCAAACCTTCGGACCATATCATCACCCCTGTAGGGACCAGCACGCAATTTGGAATCATCAGCTCCATGACAATGGACGCGGCTGACAAAAATGTCATCCTATCGGCGGGACACAAGATTTGGCAGGTTACGCCGGATGGCAACATAACCGTGATTGCCGGGTCAGATACTGTTGGAAATGCCGATGGTGCCGGAATCAAGGCGCAATTTGGTGGTGCTATGGTAATCTGTGTAGACCCCTCAAATAATATATATGTTGCGGATATGAATAATAACACCATTCGGATGGTGACGCCTGCCGGCACAGTCAGCACCATTGCTGGTAGTGGTTTGCAGGGATATAAGGACGGGGGCGGTAAGAACGCCGTGTTCAACGGTCCTTCGGGTATCGCCTTTACTACTTCAGGCAACAATAATATTTTGTATGTTAGCGACTATTACAATAATGTAATCCGGAGAATTACTTTTAAAAAGCAATAGGACTATTGGGTCGCCATTGTACCTGTTGTTCCGGCTGCGGTCAAACCTGGTTGCCATTGTCTAGAAGAAAGAACATTGCGCGTGCCGGATTCACCACGTAAGGCTTTTTTTGCAACCATGCAAAATTGCTTCGTCGACTATGAACTGACGGTCGACTCCCTATGGATGACCGTTAGAAGCATGCAGCATACAATCGCGGGTACGGAGGAAAAATACCTGCGCCAGGCGGATAGCAGTGAGGCGGTTGGAAGAAAGTGATCACATCATTAGCGGAACTTGGCCAAATTTCACTTCAATCAGCTTGTGATAGCACAAGTAGCCCAGCATAGAGGGATATACCAGCGACCTTTAATGGTTTTCCATCACCCCAAGCAATGATTTGTCCGGGTGGCGTTCGATAATATTTTTTATTGTGCGGTGTTCATTGAACTCCTTTTTGCATACGCACTTTTGGCATAATGAATTGGTAATGAGATAGAAAAGGCTGCTCTTTCTTGAGCAGTCAAGCCGAAAAATTGGGGATTTTCTTCCTAGTGCGCCTCATGAGATTTCTAGCGAATTTAATAATACATGGGTAAAGTTGTACTTTAAGATGTAAATTCAATCAAAAAGTATAGCTTTGTGGTCAAATATTCATCAAATAGTAGAACTAAATGCTTGAACGTATCATTTATAAAGAATTACTAGCACATTTATCGAAAAAGCAGATTACGGTGATAACCGGAATGCGCAGGGTAGGGAAAAGCACATCAGTAAAATACCTTCTGAAGCAAATCAACCATACCAACTTTATATACCTTGACTGTGAGCGGGTGGAAATAAGGATATTGTTCAATAAACCTGACTACGAGACTATAAAGGAAGAACTTGAATTAAGAGGCATTGATTTTTCTCAACCTTGCCTGATCGCTATCGACGAAATTCAACTGGTACAAAGCCTGCCAAGTGTAATTAAATACTTGTATGATACTTACCAGGTAAAATTTATTGTGACAGGATCAAGTTCTTATTACCTGAAAAACACTTTTTCAGAAAGCCTCGCAGGACGGAAGCGGATATTTGAAATGTATCCTCTCAATTTTAAAGAATTTTTGCAATTTAAGCAAGTATGGACGGACAACTATGAAAAATATGCATGGGTTCCTTATAACAGCGCATGGCACAATAAAGCAAAGGACTGGTACCAAGAATATATTTCCTATGGCGGTTTTCCCGAAGTCGTTCTTGAACCTAAAAAAGAAGATAAACAGGAGTTTTTACTGGATATTGTCAACTCTTATATAGAACTGGATGTAAAACTATTATCCGACTTTACAGTCAGTGAAGAGCTTTTTAAATTGGTGAAGTTATTGGCTGCCAGGTCAGGCAATAAGATCGATTTTACCAAGATCGGCAGTGTCTCAGCAATCCCCCGGCAAAAGATTGCCGCCTATATGCAACTTCTCGAACAAACCTATCTCATCTACCAAGCCACTCCTTTCACTAAAAATATAGACAAAGAGATATCGCAGCAAAAAAAACTTTACTTCGCCGACACCGGTATATTAAACGTACTTGCGGGAAACCAGTTATCGTCAGGTCAAATATTTGAGAATGCTATTGCTGCCCAGCTAAAGCCTCTCGGATCTATTCAATACTACCAACGGAAAACAGGCCAGGAAATAGATTTCATTTTCAAAGAGGTCACGGCATTGGAAATAAAGGAAACGCCACTCGAACAAGATAGAAATTCCCTCCGCCGGCGGGCGACCGCTATAGGGATGGATAAACATCTTTTGATAGGCTATCGCCGTCCCCTGAATGGGTTTGATAATTTTATATGGGCAGGTTCTATTTTTTAGGAGGCAGGAGTAGACGTGCTTATTTTTCGGTGAACCAACCTTGCGCTAATACAGGCGGAAAAAAACGGACGAACAAAGCATAAAAAAAACCTTGCAATCGTTTGATTATCAAGGTTTAAATTGTGAGCCTCATGAGATTTCTATCGAACTCTTATGCCGTACCCTTAGTACCTACTTCTGCGTTTTAATAGTAAAGCTCTTGTCGATTTTTCCTAGAATTTCTTCAACTGCGGCATTAATAATCGGAGGAAAGGTTGAAGACCTGGTTATAGTATTTCCATCTTTAGCAAGAATGGTTATTGCTTCTTGGGAGTTGTCAATGACATACGATGAGTCGGCTGCCTCAAAAGCCGCCGGCAGGAGACGGAATGTCCTCGGAGCCCTGGCTACGATGGTACTTTCTTCAACATCGTGTCCCCCGCGCAAGACCCTCAGCTTTACACGGGCTATATTGGTTGAAATGTTATCGACGAATATGAAATAGAAGTAGGTTTTATACCCATTTTGACTAGCCAGCTGTAACAGCTCAACTTTGGATTTATGGGACATTACCGTTTCAAAAGCGAAGGATTGTTTTATTTGCAGCAATCTCTCGGCTAAGTATGAAGCCACAAAAGAAGCATGATAAGAGTTATTTTCACATCAGTGTTGATGCGAAGTATACCAGCGCGGATGGGAAACTTTGAAATAAAAGATTTGTCTTTAATCTTATTCTCAAAGAGTCCAGATAGAAAGATGTGCTGTTTAAAACTTTCGTCGTCGACCCGAACCCTGTAAGCATTGAAATAAAATCTCCTTGTGCTCTTGAGTTCGGCTTCTATCCTATCAGCGTTAACATAAATTTCAGTGTGAATAATGCCTTTTTCTCTGAAGTCAGTGAATACATGGGTCTTGCCTGAACCATTCGGGCCACCGAAGAGCCTGAATCTTGGTTTAGTCGGCATCTCTAAGAGCTGCTATTGCTTCGGGGGTATATGGCTTGCGGGAACCATCGGGATACAAAAGGATGGTTTTTCCGCCTTCAGAAATTGCAACAGGAAGATTGTTCCGGAAGGCTTTTCTTCTTGCCGATGAGTAGACTCCCGCGATAGCGGCCTTAATTCCTTTTGATTTACTGTTTTTCACGACATAAAGTTACGAAAATCTTCGAGAATATATATTGAGATTAGATATTGATGATGACTATTATAACTATATCCATTTTTATAGCAAAGGTACTTTTACCTAAATATGTAACTTAACGAAATGCCCAACACTAACCGTTCGGTAAAAGAAGCAAATGGATCCATCCAGCATGTGAATAGGCTATCCGCAGAGAATTTTAATATACAAAATAAAATAGCAAAGTCCTCTGTCATAGTAGCTGTCGCCGCGGCACTGATTGCTCTTGTTGCATTAATTGTTCCTTTTGTTAGCGGCGGAAACGGTGACATTATTACGCAACTGCAAGAAACAAACAGGTTGCTTATAGACGATCGCAGAATTGTCGACTCAATTTTACGGAATCAAATTGTCATTGACTCTATTCTGGCTATACGTCCCGTCCATTCATGTTCTGCTAAGTCTCAGCAATAATATTGCTGGGTTGGTTAGAAGGTATACGGCGGATGTGTTCGATAAAACGTCCCGTCCATTCATGTTCTGCTAAGTCTCAGCAATAATATTGCTGGGTTGGTTAGAAGGTATACGGCGGATGTGTTCGATAAAACATAGTCTCGAAGTACAGTCTCGAAGTACATGATAATTCGAACACCTTATTATATTTTGGTCTATTTGTATATCGTTGAAAAAAAAAGAAAAAGCCACTCCTGTTGGAGCGGCTTGATAAAAAAATTGGCCCCAAAAGACCAAAGTGCGCGGGAAGAGATTCGAACTCTCACACCCTTTCGGGCGCTACCACCTCAAAGTAGTGCGTCTACCAATTTCGCCACCCACGCAGTTGAACGTGCCGGGGATGCCTTATATGAAAATTAGCTCATCCCCTGCAAAGCGATAACATCTGTCCTTACGGACGAACGGCCAACGGCCGTTCTGGTTTTGAGGTGGGTGCAAAAATAGGGCTTTCGGCCCGAATTTTCAAAGGTGGCTGGGTGCGGCGGGCGAAATTTTTTCGGGGAGTGTTGCGACGGGAGGTGCTTGCTTATTTCTTCAGCAAGATGCGGAAAGTCGTGCCCTTACCCAATTCCGAATGCCGGACAAAAAGCTGCCCCTTGTGATATTGCTCGATGACACGTTTGGAAAGGCTCAACCCCAGCCCCCAACCACGCTTCTTCGTCGTGAACCCCGGTTTGAACACCTTTTGCAAATTACGACTAGCGATGCCTTTGCCGGTATCCGTCACATCGATCATGATCTCTCTCTCAAGATCGGTGATGGCGATCGTGATCGATCCCTTCCCTTCCATGGCGTCCAGCGAATTTTTCAACAGGTTCTCGATCACCCAGTCGAACAGTGGTCCCGATATGCGCGCGGTCAGACGCGCTTGCTCCGTGCCGGAAGGAAAACCCTTCGCTGCCGCCTCCGACGAAGCCGCATCTGATGAGGCAACTCCGGATGAGGAAGGTCCAAACGAAGCCGCACCTGATGAGGAAACTCCGGATGAAGAAGGTTCAGATGACGTAACACCGGATGAGGCGACATCGGATGAGGAAGGTCCAGACGAAGCCGCATCGGACGAGGCAACTCCGGATGAGGAAGGTCCAGAAGAGACCGCATCTGATGAGGTAACACCAGGTGAGGGAGGTCCAGACGAAGCCGCATCGGACGAGGCAACTCCGGATGAGGAAGGTGCAGACGAGACCGCATCTGATGAGGTAACACCAGGTGAGGGAGGTCCAGATGAGGCAAGACCAAATGAGGCAACACCAGAAGAGGGAAGCCCTGATGAGGTATGGCCGGATGAGGCGACACCGGATGAGGCAACTCCAGCGGAGGCAAGCCCTAATGAGGTATGGCCGGATGAGGCAACTCCAGCGGAGGGAAGCGCTGATGAGGTATGGCCGGATGAGGCAACGCCGGACGACGCAACTCCAGACGAGGGAAGCCCTGATGAGGCAACTCCAGACGAGGAAAGCCCCGACGGAGAATTCGCTGACGAGGCAACGCCAGGCAATGCAACGCCAGCCGTAGCTGCCCCGGGGGATTCGACGCCCGACGGCGTCTGCAAGACAAACTGCACCTTGCCCGTAGCCCGCTTCCGAATATACTCCATCATATTCCGGATCTGTCCAATCAGGTCACGCTCTTCCAAGACTGGCTTACTACCGATCTTGCCAAACCGGTCGGAGACAAGCTTCAGCCGGTCGACGTCTTTCCGGATCTCTTGCACCGTCCGCGGATCGGCGTTGGTTTCCTTTAGCATCTCCACCCATCCCTCCAGCGACGAGACCGGAGTGCCCAGCTGATGCGCCGTCTCCTTTGCCATCCCGGCCCAAAGCTGGTTCGTCGTCGCTCTGTTGCGGATGGTGATCGAGTAAAGCGTAAAAAAGATAAATAACGCTACGATAAAAAGCTGTACGAGCGGATAATACCGCACCTCATCCAACAAGGTCGTATGACCATAATAATACCGATTGGCTATATAGGGGCTGTCGCTTAATTTCACCTCCAGAGGGCGGTTCTCCGAACGGAATTTCTTGACCTGCCGGTAAAGCCAGGCCCTGTCCATCGCTGCCCTGGCGCTGTCCAGGTTGATAAAGTCAATGATGCTGTCCTGCTCGTTGGTCTCGATGATGGGGATCGACTGTTGATCATTGCGGATCAGGTTGGGTAAGGTAAGGTCCATGCCGGGAGTACGGATCATTGCTTTACTGGCGGCTACCCAAAGGGATACCTTTTGCCGTTCATCGGCAGCGATCTGCTTGGCCAGGTATTGCGAGTAGAAGATCGTGCCACTTACGATGACGATGGCTACCAACCCCAGCAAGGATCTCCAATTTAACAACGATCGGATCATAGCCTTAAAATTATAAAAACCACTCCACTAAATGTCGATTCCCTTATTTTTGGACCTTATTATTATACTCAGACCCGTTTGACGCCAACAACAGCCATAGTCATACTTAATTTCAACGGACGCCGCTACCTCGAACAGTTCCTCCCTTTTGTGACGGCCAATACCTGCGCGGGCGCCGAAGTGATCGTCGCCGACAACGCCTCGACGGACGATTCCCTGGATTTCCTGCAAGCCCGTTATCCCACCCTGCGCGTGATCGTCCTGGACCGTAACTACGGTTTCGCCGGGGGCTATAACATGGCGCTCCAGCAGATACAGAGCGACTATTACGTCCTGCTGAACTCCGATGTGGAAGTGGCGCCAGGCTGGATAGAACCTGTCATCCGCTTGATGGAAAGCGACCTGACTATCGGCGCTTGCCAGCCCAAAATAAAGATGTATGCCGACCGCGATTCCTTTGAATATGCCGGTGCCGCTGGTGGTTGGCTCGATTCCCTCGGCTACCCTTTCGCTCGGGGACGCGTATTCGACGTTTGTGAAACCGACACCGGCCAATACGATCAGGCAGTGCCCATCTTCTGGGCCAGCGGCGCTGCATTGTTCATCCGGTCCAAACTCTGGCATGCCCTCGGTGGATTGGAAGGTTTTTTCTTCGCCCACCAGGAAGAGATCGATCTCTGCTGGCGGATGCAGCTCGCCGGCTACAAGGTCTACTGTTGCCCCGAATCGGTCGTCTACCATGTGGGCGGCGGCACGATGCCTAAAGGCAACGAACGCAAGGTCTTTCTGAACTTCCGCAATAACCTGATCATGATGGCCAAATGCCTGCCGGCAAGGCAGTGGTGGTGGAAGATCCCCTTGCGCTTCGTACTCGATTCGGTGTCCGCATGGAAGTCTCTTTTGGCTGGCGAAGCAGTCTACTTCTGGGCCATCCTCGAAGCCCACCTGGCGTTTTTCAAGTGGCTGATCCTTAGCAGGAAGCGCAGCCTGTTCCCCGGCAAAAAAACGGGAAAAATACAGGGCTGGTATGCGGGCAGCATTGTTTGGCAATACTTTATTAGGGGCAAGAAAACTTTTGCCGAAATTGTAATGCGCAAAAGTTGAATTTCCGCGTTTATGCCCTATTTTTGCCGCATAATTAAATCCTTATGGATCAATCATTAGACGAACCCATAGCACTTAAAAATCCCAAGCTAAAGGACATCGCCAACAGTTGGGTAGACTCGTCATCGTTCATATTTTACCTGTCGATCTTGTGTATCATCGCACTGTCTTTCGGCTGGACCATCGGCATGTTTCAACACCGGTACACCGGTAAACCGAATGTCAGTGTACCTGGAAACACGTTGTATACACCCCAGTACAAATAATTCAAAAAAAATTTTGTGCCGGCGCCTTCTTTCCTTATTTTTGCACCCCCGGAAATAAGCGCAGCAGCGTGTAAATGGGCGGAAATGATCAGGAACAGCTAGCTCTTTTTATTCCAAATAGTTTGTTAGCATGCGGAAGTAGCTCAGTTGGTAGAGCGCAACCTTGCCAAGGTTGAGGTCGCGGGTTCGAGCCTCGTCTTCCGCTCCAAAATATCATGAGATTCCACCTCCGCCGGTGGAATTTTTCATTTAAGCGTATCATTCATTTGCTGCGCGGCGCCGGGAATGGGTCCATGGTAAACGCTGCCCTTGTGGCGGAACTGGTAGACGCGAGGGACTTAAAATCCCTTCCTACGCAAGTGGGGTGCAGGTTCAATTCCTGTCGGGGGCACATGACAACCTCTGTATAAGTTTGAAACGAACTGAATTACAGGGGTTAGTCATTTTTGGCAGTCAATTTTATTCATAATTGTCGCGTTTGAATCGAAGGGTATCGGGAATCCCTAACCGCCGGGAGGCAAAAATCTACTATACCTTAAAGTGGGGAAAGATAACGGCCAGCGTGTCGCTACGGGCGTACATTCGTACGCAAAACTCCAGGCCCGACGATCGAGAGAAATCATAAGCAAAGAGGCACTCGCGTTTAGTTGACCTTATTCTTTTGGGACGATCCGAGCACACAATAAAAGCTGCTGGCAGCCAATCCGGCGCATCTCAACAGACGTCTAACTGGAATACGCCCTAACGAATACAATCGCCGGACAACTTTTGGCGTTGGCTGAAGAATTATCCTATTTAACCGCTTTACCCTTAGCTCCCGGTTGCCTTTTCATTACCTCTTCTTTAACTTATCATTAACTTTGATTTCAAGCAATATCAGTTTCTTCTACGAAGATAGTTTTGCGGCCAAAACTGGCTTATGAACACAACATCTATCTCGATCAGGCTCCTAGTTTTGCCTTTCCTTTTGTTTTTGTACACTGGCGTCCATGCCCAGGGCAGCGGCTCCGGGATCAGCGGGTTCGTATATGACGAATCCGGTAAACCCATCGAAGTCGCGACCATCGCCCTCGCCAACACGGCAACAGGGTTCACCACTACCACAACGACCGACAAAAAGGGATATTTTGATCTCCGCGACCTGCCGGTAGGTCCGTATGATATACAGATCTCCGCCGTCGGTTCGCAATCCACCGTGCTCAAAAACAACGTGCTCAATTTGGGCGACCGCCTTGTCCTGCACAAGATCACCCTTAGCAGGGGCGCCACCACGCTGTCAGAGGTGACCGTGCGCTCCAACAGTTTTAACAACAGTATTGATCGCCTCGGGACCGGCACTGCCGTCTCCGGCCGCGCCATCCAAAAGATACCACTGGTTTCCCGCAACTATACCGACCTCGTGGCGCTATCTCCCCTGGCAAACGGACAGTCACTGGCCGGCGCCAAGGCAGGTGGGACCGGATACATGCTTGACGGCGTCAGCAATCGCCGCGCGGACTTTGGCGGCATCTCGGACGCCGCTTTCTCCATTTCCTCGGAAACGATCAGGGAGTTCGAAGTGTCCACCAACTCCTACGATGTCACTAACGGCCGCGGCTCCGGCGGCGTGGTCAAAGCGATCACCAAGTCCGGCACAAATAAGCTCTCCGGTTCCTCCTGGGGCTATTACGGCGCCAGCTCCCTGGCCGCCAATAAAGACGTCAACGACAATCACCTGACCAACAACTATAAAACGGAACAGTTCGGCGGCCTGCTTAGCGGCCCGATCATTAAGGATAAGGTCCACTTCCTCATCAGCTATGACCAGTACCTCAACAGAATCCCCTTCCGGGCCTATGATTTTACCTATTCCGGACCCACACAAGCTCAAGCCGAGAAAAACCTCGGTATCACCAAGGCCAATCTGGACCAGATCGTAAACATTATGGAGACACAGTTCGGCTTCCCGCCCAGCCAGCAATATGGTACCATCAGCATTACCCAGAAAACGCAGAACGCCTTCGCGAAATTCGACTGGAACATCAACAAAAAAAACCTCCTGACCCTCAAATACAACTACCTTCATTTCGTGGATCCCAACAAACTTAAATCCGCTGGCCTGCTGACGACGGAATACACAGGGACAGAAATTGATAACGCGGTCATGCTGGGCTTGCGCACGGAATTCAACCCTAAACTGACCAATGACCTGAAGCTCAACTTCAGTACTTATCGCAAATTCCTGAGCTTCCTCAATAACCACGTTCCAGAAGGATTCGTCAACGTGAACTCGACGTTCAGCGACGGTAGTACGGGCAATATCACCGTTGCCTTCGGCGATCAGAACTGGGTACCTGAAAGAGATGCTTCGGACGTCATCCAGATCGTCGATAACCTGCGATATAATGTAGGAAGCCTCCATTTCACGTTCGGGACGGATAACAACATCAACCATATCACCGATCGTCTTTCACACGATCAGCAGGGACAGTTCTATTACAACAGCATCCAGGATATGGCCAATAACAATCCATATCGCTTCAACCGGAAGATCCCGCTCGATGGAGACAATCCCAAGATCAGTGTGCCGCTGATCGAGCTGGGCGCCTTCGCGCAATTGGAGACTAACCTGCGACCGAACCTCAACCTGACTGTCGGTCTTCGTTGGGACGGACAGATCCTCGGCAGCCCTCCCACCTACAACCCCCTCCTCATGGCGGACCTGGGTCTCGATACCCATGTCACCCCCTTCGATGCCAAGAACGTTCAGCCCCGCGTCAACCTCATTTGGGATGTGAACGGTAACGGAGAGGATATCGTAAAGGTCGGAGCCGGTCTCTTCGCCTCCGAGCTCACCACCCAGCCAATCACTTTCGCGCACATCGACAATGGTGTCGACTTCCGCCAGGTCAATATCCTTCAGAATGTGCCCATTCCCAATTGGGCCGCTTACCAGAACAACTTCAACCTGGTACCAGGCGTGGCCTATTACAACTCACTCACCACCAAGCAACCGGCTACAGTACTGATGCTCGACAAGCATCTGAAAACTCCCCTCACCTTCAAGACCAGCGCCAGCTACTATCATTATTTCAACGGCTGGTTTCGCATGGGCGCGAACGTCTACTTCGACAATACCTGGGATAACTTCTATCTCTATGACCTCAACCTCAAGCGCACCCCGGAATTCTACACCAATGAAGGAAGGGGAGTATATGTCCCGGCCAGCACGTTGACGCCTACCGGCACGGCGAGCCAGCCTATCCTCGCCAATTCGAGGATCTCTTCGGATTTCAATCAGGTGCGGATCTTCACCAATACCAAATGGGCCTCCAAATACTTCGGCGCCATGATCGAGGCTGCTGCACAGCTCGGCCGCGATGGCTCTTTCACCCTCTCGTATGCGAAAGGCAAGGCTACCGGCACGCCACCCTATGACAATGGCGATCCCCGCAACGCCAACTTCGCTGTCGGGCCCACCTACTGGGACTATCCTTCATATGGGAAGGGCTGGCATAGCGATGGCGACCAGCCCAACAAGATCGTGGCCCTGTTCCTCAGCCCCACTTTCTACCGGTTTAGTATCAGCAGCTCTTTCCAGGCCTACCAGAATACCCGCTACTCGGCTTACGTCAACAAGGATGTTATCGGCGAAGGAAACGATGGTACCGACCTCGCGTATATCTATGATCCAAACAATCCCAATACCCCGGCCAGCATCGCCGCGGGCATGAATACCCTCCTGCAGAAGACCAGCTCCAACTACCGCAACTTCCTGACCAGGAACTTCGGTAAGTTCGCGCCATACAATGATGGGCTTATGCCTTGGCGCACCCAGTGGAACCTCAGCGCCGCCTATGACCTCAAATTAGCGGGGACCCACAAGCTCACGTTCAGGGCCGACATCTTCAACGTGCTCAACCTGCTGCATTATAGCTGGGGTGGCTATACGCAGATCATCAATACCAATCCGTACAACCTTACCGGGTTCAATGCGCCATCGCATTCCTTTACCTACAATGTCAACACCAACGCCGGTACCGCACAGAAGACCGCCAGCTATTATTCTGTCCAATTCGGCGCCCGTTATTCGTTCTGATAACATACGATCATATATGAAGCAATTCCTGATCATTCTATTTATCCTAAAAACCACTATCGGGGCGGCGCAATCAGCCGCCCCTCTTTCCGCAACCCCTGTCGCCACTATCGGCCAACCCCTGCCCCCCTGGCGCGAAGGCTGGCTCGACCTCCACCATATCAATACCGGTCGTGGCAACGCCGCCTTTTATATCTTGCCTGACGGCACTACGATCCTCTGCGACGCAGGCGAGCTCGACCCGACCGATCCCCGCACCACTTCCAAACGCAATACCCCTATCAAGCCTAACGATTCCCGCCATCCCTATGAATGGATCGCCAGTTATATTACCGCCGTCGCGCCCAACAAAACGGCCATCGACTACGCCGTCATCTCCCATTTCCACGAAGACCATTTCGGCAGTTGGTACCCTTCCGCTCCCCTGTCCCCCGACAAAAAATTCGCCCTCACGGGTATCACCGGCGTCGCAGACCTTATCCCCATCCATGTGCTCCTCACCCGTGACTACCATTACCCGGTCGACCCGTCGATCCTCCTGCAATCCCTCCCAAAAGATGCCCACCTCGTCAAAACCTGGAGCAACTACCTGGCCTTCCTCACCGACCTATCGGCAAACGGGATGCAGGTCCAATACTTCAAAGCCGGCAGCTGCACCCAGATCCACCTGCTGACCCACCCCGAAGCCTACCCAACCTTTCGTGTACAGAACGTCAAATCCAATGGCTGGATCTGGACCGGTCAGGATAGTTCCGTCGGGCAGCTTTTCCCGCCCATCGATACTGCCGATAAGAAGACCTGGCCCGACGAGAACCCGTTGAGCAATGTCCTGGTCATCCGTTATGGAAAGTTTACGTATTATACCGGCGGCGACTGCCCCGGAAACGTTTTTCCCGGCGATGCGCCCTGGCGCGATGTCGAGACGCCCATCGCCCGCTCAGTAGGAGAGGTCGACATTGCCACCATGGACCATCATGGCAACCGCGATGCCGTCAACGAGTTTTTTGTCAAAACCTTGCGGCCAAGGGTCTGGATCGAGCAGGTGTGGACCGCCGATCATCCCGGCCACGAAGTACTTATCCGGGCGGTCTCTCCCCTACTGTATCCGGGCCCGCGCGACCTTTTCGCAACAAATTTTATGGAAGCCAACGAGTTGGTAATTGGCCCGCTCGTAGCGCAGTCCTACAAGAGCCGCCAGGGTCACATAGTTGTCCGGGTATTGCCCGGTGGCGAATCGTATTATGTCATCATTTTGGACGACAGCCGGCCAGAAATGCCCGTCAAATCCGTCTTCGGGCCGTACCTATCGAAAGGAAAACAACCTTAAACACATTAGTAGCAGGCGCTACCCGATGTGCCGCCAGCGCTTCGCCTGCAATTTTATTTTCCGTCTTTGAAACCAAGGGGAAAAAGAGGCCCAAAATAAGTGTTCTTGTAAAATTCGTTGACTAAAAGGCTCAGATCGCTAAAAAACCGGTTCGAGAAATCTCCTGTTGCGGCGGCGCTTGCCGCTCCTATTCCGATTTAAGACTTTTGACAGGATTGCTTAGTGCCGCTTTGATCGATTGGAAGCTGATCGTGATAAAAGCGATCAGCATCGCCGCAAAACCCGCGAGCGCAAAGACCCACCACTGCATCTGTTGCCGATAGGCAAAGCCCTCCAACCATTTACGCATCGCCAGCCAAGCCAGGGGCGAAGCGATCACGATTGCGATCAGCACCAGTTTGATAAAATCTCGTGATAGCATCCCCACGATCGTCGATATACCGGCTCCCAGTACTTTGCGGATGCCGATCTCCTTGGTCCGTTGTTCTGCGGCATACGCGGCGAGACCGAAAAGACCAAGACATGCAATGAGGATGGCAAACGAAGTGAAAGAAATAAAGAGTTTGCCCATGCGCTGTTCCGAACGATAAAGGGCATCGAAGTCCTGCTCCATAAAAGAATAAGCAAATTCCTTCGAGGGCGACATATCCTTCCATTTATTGCTGATCTGCGCCATGACCGTAGGAATATTGGCACCGGCACGGATGCGAACGCTCAGGGCGCCCCGGTCTTCCGCAAAATGGAGGACCATCGGTGTCACCTGCTGGCGCAGTGAGCGAAAATTGAAGTTCCTGATCACGCCAATGATCTGGTACCTGCCAATGTGCTTAAGTCCATTGTCCAATGGTGCATACAGCGTCTGGTGCAGCGGGTCCGAATAACCCAACATTTTCTCAGCCGCTTCATTGATAAGGACCGCACTGGAGTCCGTTGGCATATCGGCGGCGAAATTCCTTCCCGATTTTAATTGGATGCCGAGCGTATGGATGTAGTCCTCATCGACAAACCAGCGTTGG
This sequence comes from Puia sp., assembly GCA_965214315.1. Classification (GTDB taxonomy): domain Bacteria; phylum Bacteroidota; class Bacteroidia; order Chitinophagales; family Chitinophagaceae; genus Puia. The sequence continues at coordinate 112,650 of CBDCBP010000015.1, forward strand.
CAAAGGATCGCCGATTGCTGGCTCAGGCTCCGGTCTTTGAAAAATGATGAACTGGACAGATAATTGGCCGTCGGCAGTCCGCCGGTCATCGTGGCGTCTTGTACATCCCGGATCTTTTTGACCTCTTGTTTAAACGATCTCGCCTGGTCGCCCAGGCCATATACGTTTTGGACGACCAGCACGTGTTCGCGATTATAACCCAGATCCCTCGACTGGATATATTTCAGTTGGTTGTAAATGACCAACGTGGCTGTGATCAGAAAAATTGAGATCGCAAACTGGAAAACAACCAGGAAGCTCCGAAGGCCGCCGCCTTTAAAGCCCCGCGCCAAAGAATTTCGGAAGAGCTGCTTGGCGACGCTCTCCCTCGTTCGCGACCTTCGGTTCCCTCGGTTGTCTTTCAGCACGTCGATAGGCTTAAAAGCGGATAAAAAGAAAGCAGGATACGACCCTGCGAGGCAGCCAATGATCAGCACGAAGCCCAGCAAAACCGGCACCATCCGGCTGATAAACGAGGAATTGACGACCAGTTCCTTCCCCGAGACCTCGTTGAAGAGTGGGAGAAGCGCGCAGGCCAACAGCACGGCAAGGATCGCGCCTGCCAGCGTGACCATCACCGATTCGGTCAGAAACTGAGCGATCAGGTATTTGCGGGGTGAACCCAGTACTTTCCGGACACCTACCTCTTTGGCACGGCTGGCCGACCGGGCCGTGGAAAGGTTCATGAAATTGATACAGGCAAGGATGAGAATGAAGAACGCGATGGCCGAAAAGATATAGACATAGGTAATGTTGCCGCCCGGAAGCAGTTCATACACTGCGCTGGACCGGAGATGGATGTCTTTCAGGGGAATGAGGCTGAACCGGAAATAGCTGCCTGTTTTTTCGAGGGCGGTGAAGTCCATGTGCAGCACGCTTTGCAGCTGTGGACCGGCGCGCTGTTGCAGGAAGTTTGCAAATTTCGACTGCAGCGTTGCAGGGTTCGCACCCGGTTTTAAAAGCAGATAGGTATAATAGTTGTTGCTGAGCCAGGCATCGTCGCGGCTGTCGGCGCGGGCGGACATCGCGAAGAATATATCGGCGTTAAAATGGGACTGGGTGGGAATATTTTTGATCACCCCCGTAACCTTGTAAACCCCGCCGTCATCTGTCGTCAATGACTGACCGAACACATCCGTTCGGTTAAAATACTTCATGGCTGTCCTTTCGTTGATCACGATCGCATCGGGTGCTTTCAGCGCATTGGCAGGATCACCTTGGATCATGGGAAGGCTAAAAATCGAGAAAATAGTGGAGTCGGCATACAAAACCCGGTTTTCCTGCACGAATTGGCTGCCCTTTCTGAGGCGGATCCCGCCGGAAGAATAGATCCGCGCAGCCTGCTCTATTTCCGGGAAGGCTGCTTTCATGGCCATGGCGGCCGGAGCAGGTGCAACCGAGTAAGCATTCTCGCTGCCGCCGAATTTGATGTCATTGTTGACACGATAGATGCGGTCTGCCTTTTCGTTGAACTTGTCGTAGCTGAGTTCGTCCAATACATAGAAGACGATCAGCAGACAACTGGCGATGCCCAGGGTCAAACCAAGTACGTTGATGGTCGTGAATCCTTTATTTTTGAGCAAACTGCGGAGGGCGGTCTTGAAGTAATTTTTGATCATGTGCGGTGGTTGACGTCATTGGTGGGGCAAAATTCGCGCTGATTTTTAGTTTTCTGACAATCAATCGGTTAGATTTTTTCTTGTGGCGGTCTGGTGTACGCAGCTGCGACAGCAGTGTTCGGATTCGATACAACTACTCCTTTCACGCTTTGCTGTGGTTGCCGGATATCGATAGTCATGTCACACGCTTTTTTACAAATACAACGCCCATCAACGAGCCGGTAAAAGCCAATATGGCCGCAAATTGCATGATCCGCTGGTAGCTGTGGATGAACCCGGCGCGGTAGATGGATGCCACAACGGTTTTCTTGCCTGCGGCAAGTCCTGCCGGCGGCTTTGCGTTGCCCAGGTCGGCGGCTTGGGCGATCGTCGCTTTTTTTTGATCGGCGGGAAGCGACAGTCCATCTAGTCGCTGTTCCAGCATGCTTGCGAACAGTAATACGGCCACGGCGCCGAAGATGGCATTTGAAAACACGTTGGCCACCCTCGACAAGGCGTTGTTGATACCCGATGCGACGCCGGAATATTGATCACCGACTGCACTCATGGCAGTAGTCGTCAACGGTGAAACGGTAAAGGACATCCCAAGCCCCAGGATGACCAGGCCTGGGAAAAAGCTTGTCCAATAATCGCCGGGTCCATGCGTCTCGCCTACAAACGACAGCAACAGCATCCCGAGGCCGGTCACTGCCGGACCAAGGATCAGGAAAAGGCGTGGCCCGTGTGTGTCGGCTAGGGCCCCTGCGAACCGGGTGACGGCAATCATCAGGATCGTGAAGGGCAGAAAGGTCAGACCGGAGTCGAGTTGGCTATAGCCTTGCGCCTGTACCAAATTGAGCGAAAGGAAGAGCATCGCGGCGCTGAGCGCCGAATACAAAAAAAAGGTCAGCAAATTCACACCGGTAAAAACGGGGTTGGAAAAAAGTTTCGGCGGCATCATGGGATGAGCGCTCCTGCGTTCTATGACAACAAAGAGGGCTAAAAGTGAAATGCCCAGGCCCAGGCTTCCCCAGACGCTCCAGTGTATAAAGCCTACGGCGGGCATCCTGAGAAAACCAAAGGTCAGGGCCGCCAATCCGAATGCGATCGCACCGATACCCGGCAGGTCCAATGTGTCGCCTGCTTCGGCATCCTTACTCTCCGCCACTTTTTTCCAAAGGATCAGCAGTGCGGCGATGCCAATGGGGAGGTTGATAAAAAAAATATACCGCCAAAGACCCGCGTCCGCCAGGGCGCCGCCGAGGATCGGTCCGCCGACGGTTACCATCGTCGTGATCGCCGACCAGGTACCGATAGCCTTGCCCCGTTCTTCATGGTTGATGGTGGAAGAAAGCAAGGAGAGGCTGCCGGGGATCATGAGTGCTCCGCCCGCGCCCTGGAGGATACGGAAAGCGATGAGGTAGCCGGTAGCCGGCGCCAGCCCGCAGGCCGCGCTGCCAACGATGAATACGAGGATACCTGTCATGAACACCTTTTTTCGGCCGAGTCTGTCTCCCAGCGAGCCGCCGGCCAGGATCAGCGATGCGAGCATGAGCAGGTAGGCATTCAAGATCCAGAAAAGATCGGCCGCCGAGGCATGGAGGCTGTTTTGAAGGGAGGGCAGGACGACATTCAAAGCGGTACCATCTATAAAGGCCATGGCCGAGGCCATAATGGTCGATGCGGTGACCCATCTCCCTGGCGGACTGTTCAGTGCGACCGTTCCCATGTGGTAAAGGTAGCGACACCTGTCGTCGCGCAAAATTAATTTAAGAAGCCGAAGTCCACAACCCGGCGCAGGTATTGCTTGTCCCGAATGACCCAGGTGTATTCCACTCCTTTGTTGTCGATATTGAGCATGTAGATGTAGAACGTATGCTTGTCGTTCGACAAGAAGACACCATTACGGCTACGCGTAGCGCCATTTTCGTTAAAACTGAATTTGGTGTCATAGAGGTCGGCATAGGCGGCCGGCGGAACGGCCACTGTATCCTTGTCTACGACGACAGTTACCGATTCGATGGTCGTATGCGGCGGCTGGCCATAGATGCCGCCGTAGTAGGGCTTGCCGTCGATGCGCAGCAGGTGCCCCTCCTGCATCATCAGCTTGTGCTTGCTTGCGAGAAAAAAACCGGTCTTGATGATGACCTGGATCTTATCGTCTGCGTATTTCATGAAATTGGGCCCGTAGTCGACCACCGGAACACCTGCCAGGGGTGCCTTCCCGATGCTTTCATCGACTCCTGCCAGTGCGAAGCTTGCCACATCGGCCCGGATGTCCTTGTCATTGATCTTTGAAAAATTGTCCTTTTTTTGGCGGAAATCCGGATAATCGAGGTCCTGGGCCATTGCCGACAGGCCGCTCAACGTCAACACCAGGCAAATAAGGCTGCGCATTCGTTTATTGATTAAAGGTATACTGATACTCTACGCTGCCCAACAGTTCCTTTTCTTTGTTATAGCAGAAGTCTTTTACCTTCAAGCCCTTTTCGTCATATACATAGTACCACTTCTGATAAAAACTGTTCCCCTCTTCCGGAACGATCAGCACCGAGGAGACCCGGCCCCCCTCGCCATATTCCAGCAATTCAATCGGCAGCAACCGCCTTGCCCGCTCGTCGTAACGAACGATATCGGTCAAAAGGTTGTCTGCATCGTAATAATAAAAGATCGTCGGCAGTGCGGCCCCTCGGTGGCTGGCATGTTCCTCGGCGATATTCCCTTTGGCATCCCGCACGAATTGTACGATGGTCGTATCGTTAGCATTCTTGATCTTCAGCATTGACAAGGGCAGGCCAGGGTGCGCCGGATCATAGCTCCACAGGTGCTGTTCCACTTCTTTGAAATGGTTGTCTGTCTCCAGCGACGTGTCGATGATGGCGACGATCCGGCCTTTCTCGTCATACCGGTACTCCGAACTGTTCTGGAAGGTGTCGCTCGTATCGGTATTTCTTGTGAGGCGTCCCTGAGGGGAATAATCGGCGATGATCCAGGAATCCCCCGTCGCCGCATTCCTGGTATGTGTGGTGATGTGCAAGTAATCTGCCGTAACCTGCTGGTCTCCTACAAATCCTTCCGTTGGTTTCCCGTCCGATTCTATGCTATTCAGCGTCACGATTTTGACGTGGTTGTCGCGGTAGCCCTGCCAGCGGGTGCCGTTCTCCCGGGTAACGACCAGGTCCTTGTAGTAATATTGGGCTTCACTTACCTGCGTCGCGATGCAAAACAGCAGGCATATCAAGGGCTTGTGCATACCTAAAGGAACGAAAAAATCCGTTTTTTAATACACGGAACACGTGAGTTTCGTTATTTTAGTTGAAATTTTAACTGCTGTGTCGCATCTAAAGGAACGTAAGGAGAAAAATTGCCTGAACTGCCAGATGGAGGTCGTAGGCCGTTACTGTCACAAATGCGGCCAGGAGAACCTCGAGCCCAAGGAGACGGTCTGGCACCTCGTCCAGCATTTCTTTAACGACATCACCCATTTCGACGGCAAATTCTTCGAAACGGTAAAATTGCTGCTCCGCAAACCCGGCTTCCTTTCGCTGGAATATATGCGCGGCCGCCGGATGGCCTATCTCAACCCTATCCGGATGTACGTCTTTACCTCCGCCATCTTCTTTATCATCCTTTTTGCCATGAAGAAACCGGAAGATATGGCCAAGGCGAGCGCTATCACGGATGACAATGTCAAGGTGTCGATGAACCTGGGGGCGTTGCGACAGGATTCGGCCCGGCTGGTAAAAAACCTAAAAGGGGAGGATGACGCGGATGACAGGGAGGACCTGCAAGAGAAGATCGAATACCGGGCGATCCAGATCGCCACCATTAAAAAGACCTATGGGGATACCGTGAAGCGGCTATTCAATAAAGACGAGCTGAATAGTTTTGTGGTTCAGGCCTATACCGATTCGATCAGTTCCGGCAATTATACTGTCGCCCAGGACAAGAAGTTCAAACGGGCCATGAAATCCTATGGAAATGCGACAACCGAGAATACCGAGGTGACCGAGAACTATGAGGTGTTTGGCTGGGCGATCAAGTACAGGACCGTGGCAGCGTATGACTCCGTCGAGAAGGCGCTTCCGGACAGTCTGCGGGATGGCTGGCTAAAGCGGACCATCGTCAGACGCGCCATAGTGATCGAAAAGGAATACAAGGAAGACCGCCGCCTCTTTATAGAGCACCTGATAGAGAATATCTTCCATTCGTTTCCGAAGATCCTTTGGATCTCGTTGCCAATATTCGCCATGATCCTGAACATCTTGTACTTCAGGCACAAACAGTACTACTATGTGAACCACGGGATCTTCACCATTCACGTCTATTGCGCGACCTTTATACAACTCTTCGTTTTCCTGATGGTCTACCAACTCGGTAAGGCCATCCATCCGGGTGGGTGGCATACGCTCGTGATCTTGCTGAACGTGGCGGTTTTTATCTGGATGATGATCTATCCGTATAAGGCGATGCGCGGATTCTATATGCAGCGAAGGGGGAAGACCTTTTTCAAGTATTTTGTCCTGTTTTCGCTGATGAGCATCATCAATTTGTTTCTGCTGGTCATCTTCCTGCTCATCTCGGTATTTACTGTGTAACCTTACATACAATATGAACACCAATACATCCGCCTTTCAGCGTCTGGTCACCATCATGGACGAACTCCGTGAGCAATGCCCCTGGGACAAGAAACAGACCATCCAGAGCCTGCGGCCCCTTACAATCGAGGAGACCTATGAATTGGCTGACGCCATCACGGACGCGGACTGGAAAGGGATCCGCGAGGAACTCGGCGACCTCCTCCTACACATCGTCTTTTATGCCCGTATCGGTCACGAACAGGGGCAGTTCAGCATGGACGACGTCATCAACGGGATCTGTGACAAACTGATCTCGCGACATCCGCATATCTATGGCGACACCAGCAGCCAGCCCGGCCTCGTCGAGGTCAGGAATGAAGAGGACGTCAAGCGCAACTGGGAGCAGCTTAAACTAAAAGAGGGTAAAAAATCGGTCCTGAGCGGCGTACCGGTGTCGCTGCCTGCCACTGTCAAGGCGACCAGGCTGCAGGAAAAGGCGGGTAAAGTAGGTTTCGAATGGGATGAGACCAGCCAGGTCTGGGAAAAAGTAAAAGAAGAGATGGACGAGTTGCAGGAAGCCATAGCCCTTGGGGACGCTGACAAAATAGAAGACGAATTCGGGGATCTTAGCTTTTCACTGATCAATTACGCACGGTTTTTGCATGTAGACGCCGAGAATGCCCTGGAACGAACGAACAAGAAGTTCATCAGGAGGTTCACACGCATGGAAGACGAGGCCCGCTTGCAAGGCCGGTCCCTGGCCGACATGACCTTGGCGGAAATGGATGCGATGTGGGACGCCATTAAACTAAAACAAAGGGATTGAAGTCTTTTTTTATCGATATTTTCCGCAGGAACGTCTACCTCTTGCTAGCCGTATTTGTGCTATTCTTCTGCGGCTATTTCCTCAACCTCTATTTCAGCAGCGACGCGTCCGTAACCGGCCTCCGCAATTCCGTCCAATCCTTCCTGCAGGACCGGGAAAAGGACTTCGGCCGAGTGACCGACGATACTGCGCTCATCCATCGGTTCCTGGACCACACTTACTCCCCAACCAACCTGGAAAAACTAGCCGATAAAAAATACGGCCTCTTCCTGTACACGCCCGACTCCGCCGGTAACGTCAGCCTGAGCTTTTGGAGCGATCAGCGCTCCTTGCCTACGACAGCCCTGGTGGATGGCCGCGACAGCACCGGTTTCGTACATTTGGCCAATGGTTTTTACGACTTCATGCGCAAGACGGTGCCCGATGCCCAGGGGCGGCCAACCATCGCCGTAGGCCTTATCCCGGTTCGCTGGCAATATTATATCTCCAATCCGAACCTGACCTCCGAATTCGTGGACATCGCCTCCGCCGAAGACAGGGTTCAGATCGTTTTCACGCCAACCGATTTTCCCGTCCGGGATATCCGGGGTCAGCTCCTCTTCTACCTCCAAAAGAAGCCAGGCTACCACGCGCCTGCGCATAACTGGCCCATTCCCCTGGTTATTTTGCTGGGGACGCTCCTCCTCCTGATCATCATCCACAATATTGCGCATAGCATCCGGGAGAACTGGGGCGTCGCCTGGGGGATCGGCTTCCTTATCGCCATCATCACCCTGATGCGCTTTCTCACCTATGCCTCGCCCGGCCTGCTCAACCTCCGCCAGTTCGAACTCTTCGACCCCACGATCTACGGCTCCAGCGTCATTCTCACTTCCCTGGGGGACCTGGTCATCAACGCTTTCCTGTTCTGCTGGATCGTCATGTTCATTCGCCGGGAACTGGCCGACTACACGATCCCGCAGTCTGTCTTCGGCTGGAAAAACTGGTGCTGGATCATCGTCGGCCTGACCCTGCTTGTCGTCACATCCTTCGAGTTCGCGAACATCGTCCAGTCCCTTGTCACAGATGCGAAAATATCTTTTAACGTAACGAATTTCTTCAGCCTGCTCGACAATTATAGCTTTGTCGGGTTCATCGCGCTGGCGGCGCTGGCGCTGGGCTATTTTTTCCTTTCCCAGACCCTTTTCCAACTCATCGGCTATCTCATCCGTTCCCTTTCCATCGTATTGTATATTGCGACGGCCACCATCGGCCTGATCCTGCTCACCTTCATCCGCAAGACGGAAGTGGTGGAACTGGATATTTTCGTCCTGCTCTGGCTGCTGGCGTATGTGTGGCTGATGCAGCGCCGCATCTTTTTCGACCTTCGCTTCCGACTCAACGTTTCCGAGGTGCTGTTCTGGCTTTTCATCTTTTCCACGTCCATCTCTGCCGTCATTCTTTTCGAGAATCGCAAGGCCGAAGAACAAAAGCGCCAGGCCAGGGCCGAATTGCTGGCCGACCTGGCCGAACCCACCAGCGAGAAGGTATTGAGTATCGTGTTCAGCTATGTGGACAACGACTTCCTCTCCCTCAATTTTTCCCGGTTCAAGGACCCTGTCTTAAATGCGGAGATCAAGGATAGCATGGCCAGCCGTAATTTCATGTCGTACCAGACGCGGTTCGATACCCGCATCTACACCTACGACGGCGACGAGAAACAGCTTTTCAACGATCCGCCGCGATCCTACGATACGCTGAATACCATTTTTACGGTGACCGCGAAGAAAACCGATATTCCCGATCTCAAGTATTTCGCCCGGTCTTTTGACAAGTACACGTATATCTATAAAAAAACTGTGCGTAATGACACGACCGGCAAGACAGCGGGCTACCTCTTCATCGTCGCCGATCCAAAGGATGTAAAGGGCAATGACGCCCTGGTACCTGAACTTTTCCTCCAGAAGACTGCCGACCTGCCGGAATCGTATGCGATTTACAGGGGGCGCGAACTCGTCCAGTATAACAGCAACAGCGAATACCCTTTTTCGACCCATTTGAGCGATGCCCAGATCCCTACGGCAGTCTATACCCATATCAAGAACAATGGCTACGATGAACTGTGGCACCGTATTTCAGACGACGATTTCGTGGTGGTGGCCAAAAGGGACAATTCGGGACTGGAAGACATCACCTTGTTCGCCTATTTGTTCAGCGCCTTCCTTTTCCTGGTGGCTCTGTTCCGGATAGCGGGCCTGCTGATCTGGTCCAGGCTGCACTGGAGCAATATCCGCACCTATTGGCAGATGAATATCCGTTCCCAGATCCATACCACCATCATCTTCATCAGCCTCTTCTCCTTCGTGATCATCGGGGTAGCCACCATCATCTTCTTTATCAATCGCTACAATCGCAACAACAGGGACCGGCTTAGTCTGTCGATGCAGGTCATGGTCAGCGAAGTAGAAAGCAAAATGGCGGGCGAGAACATCGACAACGACCCTAGCAGGCTTTATTACCAGGGCAACCGCGTCGCGCTGCAAAGACTCGTCGAAGATATTGCCCAGGTCCATGCCACTTTTATCAATATCTACGACCTCGACGGCAACCTCCAGGTATCGTCCGACCTTGTTGTCTACAACAAAGGCATTCTCAATAAGAAAATGAATCCTTTGGCTTACTACAACCTGCATGTGTTGAATACGATCCAATTCAACACCACCGAACAGATCGGCGGGGTTTCCTATTTCAGCGTCTACCGGCCTTTGCGCGATAACAGGGGCAATGCCTATGGGTACCTGAATATCCCATCCTTCACTACCCAGGACGAGCTGAAGGAAGAGATCTCTAATTTCCTTGTCACGATCATCAACCTGAATGCCTTTATCTTCCTGATCGCGGGTACCATTGCGCTTTTCCTGACGAACAGGATCACCATTTCGTTTACCCTTATCTCCAGGAAGATGCAGGAGATCAATCTGGGTAAGACCAATGAGGTCATCGAATGGCCCCGCAACGACGAGATCGGGGGGCTGGTCAAGGAATACAATAAGATGGTGAAGAAACTCGAAGACAGTGCCCTGGCGCTGGCCAAGAGTGAGAGAGAAGGCGCCTGGCGCGAAATGGCGCGACAGGTGGCCCATGAGATCAAGAACCCACTCACACCAATGAAGTTGAGCATTCAATACCTGCAGAAGGCCATCGACAACAACTCCGCCAATGTGAAGGAAATGGCGGGCAGCGTCGCCAAGACCCTTGTCGAACAGATCGACCACCTATCCAAGATCGCGTCGGATTTCTCCCAATTCGCCAATATCGGCAATCCCCGGAGTGAGGTCTTCGACCTGCATGAGGTGTTGTATTCGCTGGTATCGCTGTATGAGACGACTGAGAATTTGCTCTTTAAGTGGGTGCCTGTTCACCATAAGATCATGGTCTTTGCCGACAAGACACAGCTCAACCGGCTCTTTACCAACCTGCTTCAAAATGCCCTAGAGGCCTGTGTGAACAATCCCAAGCGGGTGATCAGCGTGAGTGAGGAATTGCTGGAGGAGTCGGTCATCGTCAAGGTGACGGACAATGGTGAGGGCATTCCGCTGGAGATGCAGTCCAAGATCTTTATTCCGAATTTTACGACCAAGTCATCCGGCACGGGTCTCGGGCTGGCGATGAGTAAGACCATTGTTGAGCAAGCCAAGGGCCGGATCTGGTTCGAGACGGTGGAAGGGGTGGGGACGACGTTCTACGTCGAGGTGCCGCTGCTAAGGGCAACCTGAGCCGCCGGAGCTGGTTCCGGCCGCCGGAACGAAGACCCAATATAGACGCCGTTTGGGAACTGCTTGCAGTGACCGCTGCTGATGATGCCGCTCTCGTCGCTTTCGCCGGTCGGCGGATGCTGCCGGCCTACAAAGCTTTGGCTTTTTTTCTTTCCGCCAAATATTGGCGGAAGGCCTCCAATCCAAAACTGCTGAGATTCCGTTCCGGTTTGACGCCCGCCTTTTGGGCGGCGAGCACCCCATAGCGGATATCATTGTACCCTTCGATGGTATGCGCATCGGGATCAATGGAGATCAATGCACCTCTTTCCTGTGCAAGGGCAATCCATCGCCAATCCATATCGAGTCTCCTCGGATGGGCGTTAAGCTCGATCGCGACACCATGCTGCACACAGGCTTCGATGATGCGCTTGTGATCCACGGGATAGCCAGGCCGGCTTAGGAGGAGGCGGCCGGTGAGGTGACCCAGGATGGTCGTGTATGGGTTTTCTATGGCCTTTAATAGCCGGCCCATGGCCTTTTCTTCGGACATCTTGAGGTTGGAATGGACGCTGGCGATCACCAGGTCGAAGGTGCGGAGGATATCTGCTGTGTAATCGAGCGTGCCGTCATGGAGTATATCGCACTCGATGCTTTTGAAGATGGTGAACGGTGCGAGTTGTTGGTTAAGGGCTTCGATCCGGGCGTGTTGCTCGCGGATACGGTCCTCTTTTAGTCCGTTTGCGTAGAAGGCGCTTTTGCTATGGTCGCTGATGACCAGGTATTCATACCCTGCTTTAATGCAGGCAGCTGCCATTTCTTCGAGGGTGTTGGATCCGTCGCTCCAGGTGCTGTGGCTGTGGATCACCCCTTTTACGTCTGTTGGCTCCAGTGCGTCGTGCGCTATGCCTCCTTTTTGTTCCCGTCGCACGGGGTGAATGAAGGGCAGGTTGAGCTGCTCGAAAATGGCTGCTTCGGTTGGATAAATGCCGTTGTCGTTCCATCCGGCGCTGGATTTTACGGATTGCAGGAACTCGCCGCTGCAGCTAGTTTCGAACAGCACCCGCATAAAGTCTTCGGCTGTGGTAGGGATGAGATCGATGACGATGCCTTCTTCTACGTTGATGGTGTCCAGGAAGGTTTTGATCGCTGCGGGTTCGGCTGTCGTCACCCACTCCAGCTTGGTGATGATCTCGAGTTGCCGGCGGAATTCGCCCGTCAATGCGAATTTTTCGCTAGGGAATGCTTTTTGAAGGGCTGCGTCAAGTTGCAACGCATACGGTTCGATGTCTGCATATAGATGACTTCCGGCGTGTTTGAGCCGGAATTCGATTGCGTCGCGTACACTTTGCTGTGTCTTTTCGCCGAAGCCTTTGAAGAGGAGGAGGCGGTTTTCCTGGCAGGCGTACAACAATTCTCCTACTGATTCGATCTCCATGTCTTTCCAGATGGTGGCGATCTTTTTGGGGCCTAGCCCTTTGATGGCGAGCATTTCGATGACCCCGGGCGGGGTCTTGTGGATATATTCGTTGAGGAGGCGGAGTTCCCCAGTTTGCTGAATTTCCAGGATCTTTTTGCCGATGGCGTCTCCAATTCCCTTGATGGCAGTGATCTGTTCGAGCGGAAGGCCGCTCAGTGGCGCGGGTAATTTTTCCAGCGTGAACGCTGCAATCGAGTATGATTTTGTCTTGAAGGAATTTTCGCCGTGGATGTCCATGACCTTTCCCAGCAGGCTGAACTGGGCGGCGATATAGTCGTTGTCGATTGTCATGGGGCTAAGGTACGGTATCTTCTATGTGCGCCCAAAGCTTGCGGCGGGTCGGCGCTGCTGGTGCTGGATGCCGCGCCTGGCGCGGGTTTGCGTTGGATGGGCGTAAATGCAAAAGTCCCGGACGATGTCCGGGACTTCATTATGTTCTGCTAAATAGAAGGAAGAACTATTTCTTCTTTGCAGCTTTCTTAGCGGCTTTCTTCTTAGGAGCAGCTTTCTTTTTAGGAGCGGCTTTCTTTTTAGCGGCTTTTTTTGCAGTTGCCATTTTTTTTGAATTTAAATTGGTTAGTAATACAATTTACACCCATAAAAATAGAAACTTCTTTGGAAGTTCCAAAAAAAAGTTTTGAAAAATCCAAAAAAAATTCTAAGGAGCTGCTTAAGCGGCTGCTTCGGCAAACAAGACCTGACGTGTCGGCTAACCGAAAGTTCATCATCCAACTACGCTGACGAATGTCCTATCACCTTTTCCTTTCCTGAATTCGACCAGGCCGTCGGATAAAGCGAACAAAGTAAAGTCTCTTCCAACTCCGACATTCTTGCCTGGATGATACTCTGTGCCGCGTTGACGAATGATGATATTGCCTGCAATTGCGGGCTGACCTCCGTAGATCTTAACTCCAAGGCGTTTGCTTTGGGAGTCCCGACCGTTCTTTACGCTACCTTCACCTTTTTTGTGCGCCATATACTAGATTTGAAAGGTTTGTTTTTGATCACACCCCTTAAGCGCGATTAAGCGATCTCGGAGATGCGGATTTTGGTGTAATGTGTACGATGACCATGCTTCTTGCGAAAGCCCTTCCTTCTTTTCATCTTAAAGGCGATGACTTTGTCGCCTTGTAAGTGTTCGATGATCTCAGCCTTGATCACAGCCGTCACTTCTTTTCCAAAAGCCAGCTTGTCGCCATGCGACAGCAGGACCTCACCGAATTCAACCTTATCGCCGGCGTTGCCCGCGATACGGGGAACGAACAAAGTCTGATCTTTTTGGACCTTAAACTGTTGTCCGGCTATTTTAACGACTGCTAACATAGTAATTGATATTAGGGCTGCAAAATTACGGGAAATCCAGGATAAAAAGAAGCATACCACCCAAAAAACTCCCGTGGATGGCAAAAATACTGAAATTTTTATCCAGGTGGCCTAAAAGTGGCTAATTCCGGGCCCTGAAAGCTTGTTTTCAAGGGTACTAAGTGCTTGCGATGCTCCTTTTTCGTGTCTTCGGCGCTGCTCGGGAGATGCGGCGAGCCTTGGTCGCAGCGGTCAGGCCGTTGCCGGTGTTGGTCAGTCCGTTGCTGATGTAGGCCAGCCGTTGCTGGTGTAGGCCAGCCGTTGCTGGTGTCGGCCAGCTCTGTGCTGATTAGGCCAGCTCTGTGCTGATTAGGCCAGCTCTTTGCTAATGTAGGCCAGCTCTTTGCTAATGTAGGCCAGCCCGTATCCCCATTGCCTATTCCGCTTTTTCTTGTAGGTTTATGCGCAACGCCAACGTCTCGCCAAAGGTGCGCATGAACCTGACATGGCCTTTGAAGGGGGCCCGGCATCAGCCTCCGGTGCATCGGCTTTTTATTGCCTATTCCGCTTCTTCTTGTAGGTTTATGCGCAACGTCAACGTCTTGCCAAAGGTGCGCATGAACCTGACACGGCCTTTGAAAGGCGCCCGGCATCAGCCTCCGGTGCATCGGCTTTTTATTGCCTATTCCGCTTTTTCTTGTAGGTTTGTCCGCATGAATATGAAGATCAAATCATTCCTGGCCCGGCCCTTTGCATCTTATGTGTACAAGGGCATTCAGAAGGGGATGACGACGGCGGTGGCGGATCAGGAGGCGATTTTGAAAGAGTTGTTGCGGGTTGGCAGTAAGACAGTTTTTGGTGCGGAACATCATTTGGGCGATGTAAAGACCTACGAGGAGTTCAAGCAGGCGGTTCCCGTCAGAGACTATGAACAGTTCGCTCCATATATCAACCTGATAAAAGAAGGCCGTCATAACGTATTGTGGAAAGGCCTTCCCATTTATTTCGCCAAGACATCGGGCACGACAAGCGGGATCAAATACATTCCAATCACAAAGGAATCTATCGGCAACCATATCAATACGGCCAGGAATGCGCTGCTTTGCTATATGGCCTCCTCGGGCAACACCGCTTTCTCGAACGGGAAGATGATCTTCCTGTCGGGCTCGCCCGAATTGGAAAGGGTAGGGGGAGTGCCGTACGGCCGGCTAAGCGGCATCGTCAACCACCACATCCCCGTCTACCTGCGCACCAATCAGTTGCCTTCGTACGAGACCAACTGTATCGATGATTGGGAGACCAAACTGGACAAAATTGTCGAAGAGACCATCAACCAGGACATGACGCTTATCAGCGGCATCCCGCCCTGGGTGCAGATGTACTTCGACCGGCTTACCGAGCTTAAGGGCAAGCCCATCAAAGATATCTTCCCCAATTTTTCCGTATTGGTACATGGCGGCGTCAATTTTGAGCCCTACAAACACCGCCTCTTCGAGAGCATTGGCAAAAAGATCGACACCGTCGAGACCTTCCCCGCCTCCGAAGGGTTCTTTGCCTTTCAGGACACCCGCGAAGAACTGGGTTTGCTCCTTAATACCAACAGCGGTATCTTCTACGAGTTTATCCCGGCCGCGGAAGTTGGGAAAGAGAGCCCCATCCGCCTTTCCCTGAAAGAGGTAAAGACTGGCGAAAACTATGCCCTTGTGGTCAGCAACAATGCCGGGCTCTGGGCGTATAGTATCGGGGATATGGTCCGGTTTGCATCCATAGCGCCCTTTCGCCTTGTCGTCACCGGGCGCACCAAACACTTTATTTCCGCTTTCGGGGAGCATGTGATCGGGGAAGAAGTGGAATCCAGTCTCATGAGAGCAGCAGAAGAATCGGGCCTGCAGATCACCGAGTTTACCGTGGCTCCCGTGATCACGCAGGAGAGGGGAAGGTCATACCATGAATGGTTCGTAGAATTCGGGACCACACCGGCCGATCTGGCGAAATTCGCCGACAAGGTTGACCATAACCTCCGCGAAAAAAATATCTACTACGACGACCTGATTGCAGGAAATATCCTCCAACCACTCAAGATCCGCCCCGTGAAGAAGAACGGCTTCATCGATTACATGAAGTCCGTAGGAAAATTAGGCGGCCAGAACAAAGTTCCCCGTTTGAGCAACGATCGCAAACTCGCCGCCGAACTGGAAAGATTTACCGAATAACGCCCGCGGTTGACCGACGGCTGTACGTCCTGCCGTCCTGGTGCCCC
The DNA here is from genome assembly GCA_965214315.1 of Puia sp. Classification (GTDB taxonomy): domain Bacteria; phylum Bacteroidota; class Bacteroidia; order Chitinophagales; family Chitinophagaceae; genus Puia. The sequence continues at coordinate 128,469 of CBDCBP010000015.1, forward strand.
GCACAAAATATTGCTATCATGTCAACTGCCACAGTTAAAAAGCGCATCGCCATATTCGGTTCCACTGGTTCCATAGGCAAACAGGCTCTTGCCGTTATCGATGCCAACTCCTCCGCTTTCAGCGTAGAAGTGCTGACCGCCCAGACCAATGACGAATTGTTGGTCAAACAGGCGCTGCAATTCAAACCCGATATGGTGGTCATCGGAGACGATAAAAAATATCCCCAGGTAAAGGCGGCCCTCGCCGGGCACCCTATCAAGGTCTTTGCGGGCGAGAAAGCGCTGGAAGAAGTGGCGGCGCTGGACAACTATGACATGATGCTCGCCGCCATCGTGGGATTCGCCGGCCTGCGCCCGACCCTCCGGGCCATAGAGAACGGCAAAGCCATTGCATTGGCCAACAAAGAGACGCTGGTCGTCGCCGGCGACATCGTCATGCAGAAAGCGCTGCAGTATAAGGCGCCTATCATACCGGTGGACTCGGAACACTCGGCCATCTTTCAGTGTTTGGTCGGAGAGACCCGCAACCGGATCGAGAAGATTATCCTCACTGCTTCGGGCGGCCCCTTCCTGGGAAAGAAGCCCAATTTCCTCGTCAATGTGAAACGCGATCATGCCCTTCAGCATCCCAATTGGAACATGGGCGCGAAGATCACGATCGATTCGGCGACGCTGATGAACAAAGGCCTGGAGATGATCGAGGCCAAATGGCTTTTTAATTTACAGCCCGATCAGGTGCAGGTAGTCATTCATCCTCAGAGTATTATCCATAGCATGATCCAATTCGAGGATGGCAGTATCAAAGCGCAGATGGGAATGCCGGACATGAAGCTGCCGATCCAGTACGCCTTTAGCTTTCCGCGCCGTCTTCACAGCGACTTCCCCCGCTATGACTTTCGCAAACCTAATGCGCTGACATTCGAGGAGCCCGATACGCGGACATTCCGCAACCTGACGCTTGCCACCGACGCACTTCATAAGGGCGGTAATCTCCCCTGTGTCCTCAATGCGGCTAACGAGATCGCCGTCTTCGCCTTCCTTCGTAACCGGATCGGCTTCCTGGATATGACCGATCTTGTAGAACGGACCATGCAGGACATGCCCTTCATTGCGCATCCAACCCTGGAAGAATATTTTGAAAGCGACGGTGAGGCGCGTAATTTTGCGGCTTCACTCATAAAGTTATAAGTTTAACGCCTTTCACTCCCCTGACATAAAAATTTTCGTGATATTTGACAATTATGGTACTATTAGCAATCGAATGGGCCTCTGTCGGAACAAAAGTGCTCCAATTTATCCTTTCGTTCTCTATTCTGGTAATCCTCCACGAACTAGGTCATTTCCTGCCCGCGCGGTGGTTCAAGTGCCGGGTCGAAAAATTTTATCTTTTCTTTAACCCAGGCTTCTCCCTCTTTAAAAAGAAGATCGGCGATACTGAATACGGCCTCGGCTGGATACCTTTTGGCGGGTACGTAAAGATTTCCGGGATGATCGATGAGAGCATGGACAAAGAGCAAATGAACAAACCGCCTCAACCTTATGAGTTCCGCAGCAAACCGGCCTGGCAACGCTTAATAATAATGTTGGGTGGCGTGACTGTCAATGTGTTGCTTGCCTTCACTATCTTTATCGTGATCGCATGGGTGTGGGGTGACCGTTACATTCCCATCTCCCATCTTAAATATGGCCTCTATGCCGATAGCCTCGGGCGCAAGATGGGCATGCAGGACGGCGATAACATCATTGCCGTAGGCGGAAAGCCGGTCGAACGTTGGGGACAGGTGGGTTCGGAGATGATCATGAATGAGGCCAGGACCATTACGGTGCTGCGCGACGGAAAACAAGTGGAACTCAATGTACCGGCGGGCGTGATCGGCCAACTGAACAGAAATCGGTTGACCGGGATGACCATCGTGCGCTATCCGCTGATCGCCGATTCCCTGCTGCCGACGGCTAAGGTGCTTAGCGGCGACATACGCCGTGGTGATACGCTTATTGGATTGGATGGACATGCGATCGCGTATATTTCGGACTTGTTGAAGGACAGTACCTTCGACCATCTGCGTCAGAAGAAGACGGTAGCCGCCGTTTTCCGCCGTGGCAACGACACCATTAATACGGTAGTAGCAGTAGATCCCAAGATTGGTCTCCCGATCCATTTCAAGACGATAGAAGACCTGTTGGGCAGCGTGCATACCAGTTATACGCTGCTGCAGGCCATACCAGCAGGCATTCACAAGAGCACCAAGACGCTTAGCGACTACATCCGCAACCTGAAATTACTTTTCACCTCGCATGAGGTCAAGGCACAGGATTCGCTTGGCAGCGTGATCAGCATTGCCAGTGTTTTTCCTTCTGAGTGGGACTGGCAGAGTTTCTGGACGCTGACGGGTATTTTTAGTATTTTGCTGGCGTTCATGAACGTGCTTCCTATTCCGGCTTTGGACGGCGGCCATGCGTTGTTTACGCTGGTAGAGATGGTGTCGGGGCGCAAGCCGAGTGACAAGTTTATAGAATATGCGCAGATGGCGGGTATGGTCCTGTTGTTCGGCATCATGATCTATGCATTGGGGCTCGATATCTTCCACGTTTTCAAGTTTAAATAACTGCTTAGGACTCTGCAAAAAAATCGTATTTTTGTCCTTCGCCTTTCCGGCGGCGATCGCTAGGTCGTTGCATCTGTGGGCGAAAAAACTGGGGGTGCCTGGTTTTGACAGCATAGATCTTTGAAGGTGTAAGCATGCCGTGCGTTGGATAATTAGCACGATAATCTGAATATTCAAAACTTCAAATGGCAATACTTCGTATGCCATGGCTGCCTAATCAGTGATTAGATAGTCATTTGGGCCGTGTGGCAGGTTGACCTGTTACCAAGCTGCACCGCCGACTCAAAACAAATACAGGTTGCTGCAACAGAAGGCTGTGACTGTTGCTTAAGACCATTCAGCTAAGGAAACGATCGGTTTGTCAGGCCCCTGTTGTTTCCCGACAATTAATGCCGGAATAAGCATGTAGAAAGCTTTTGGGGAATATGTTTGGACAGGGGTTCGATTCCCCTCACCTCCACCTGAGGGGATTTTCGCAAGAAAATCCCTTTTTTTATGCCCAAAAAATAATCGTAATTGATTGATTGTTATCCTAATGAGTGCAAAACGAACTCCGCTATCAAGGTGTTCGATACCTTCTTGAAAGTGATTTTTAGAGATGAATGCGTGACAAAACAATCATGTTTATAACATATTGATTGTCGTTTAATTGAAGGGAATTGCAAATTTGATAAACGATTTAATTTTTGGAATGGTGAGGGGAGTCGAACACCCGTCATTGCTCTTTTTCAGATTGGTTGCCATCAGTTTTTTGCTCCTCGGCTTTCTCCAAAGGTTGCTCCACGACTATTTCTGCGATTAAATCGAGCAATTTATCTACTCTTTTTTCGTCGGTAAGGTTTGTAGGATTGTACCCTACGTTTCTAAGGTTTTTTATTTTTGCTTGGTTCCATTTTCAAACAGCTTTTTAAACTTTTACGATAATTAAGACCGGTTAGTTTTGGAAATTATTTAAAAAGTGTTAAAACATCTTCTGCACAATCCTCCAAGTGTCAAAAACTTGACGCCTCGCATTTGAGCATATGCGAGGAAAGCATTGACTATTTTTGAGATCACGACGGGCTTGAAGGAGGATGCTACAGCAATATTTGCCGGTAGCTGATTATTATTTACGGGTTCTAAATGGGCCATGGCTATAACGCTGTTTGTCAACTCATTTTGCCCTTATTCGATCTGGAAGCGATAAGATATGCAATTAGTGAGATTGCGGCACCATAGGTCATCACCCAAAAAGTCGTGCCACACCAGCTGCTGAATGTTATAGTTATCGAAGCGTCTGACACATCCTTTCTAAGCCAGTTTGAGATCTTCCAACCTATCGTTGCGTCCACCAACCCAAGAAAAGCGCCAAATGCAATGGCCCCCCAGATGCTCAAATGGCTTGCAGCTCTATAGGTGACCCAAAAATAAACCACAATAGATGCTGGCAAAAATAAGGCATAGGAGATTCCCAATTGGCGTGCCAGGAGCGAAGCAACACTGTCGAGTAAGAGTATGGCCAATGCGCCGAGCAGAGTTAACTTAGTTTCGATTCTCATTTGATAACATGATCCGTATAACGGAGTTGGTTTAGATTGCTGAAAATAATAAAATATTGTGGAAAACGGTGATCATTGCATCCCTATAAAAGACTTATGTCAAACGGAAAATTTATTCCAGCCTGAAATACGTCGGTGTGGCGGCGACAAATGTTGTGCTCTTAACGGGCACACTGCCATTATAAAGAGATTCGCTGGAATTGACGTTTCATGAGCTGGTATGGCCGGTAGAATTTTTAAAGGTGCTCTCAGTCTCTTCCCTTGGCCTACTGGCGATGTTTTTGCTGGCTTTTCTTCTAAGGAAACGATCAGTTAAGACCGGGACAAAAGTTGTTGTGGCCAGTCTGTTGACGATAGTATTGAATTAGTACCCCTTATTTTCGTTATCTTGCTTACTCTTTGAACCCTATCATGGAGAAAGCATTCGCACTAGCTATACTAGTCTCCTTGACCCTATTCAACGATGCGTTCTCCCAAACACAAGCGTTCCAGGCCACCGACGGCGGAGTGCTCTACAGACTCTATTCGGACAAAAGCGGGCTACTCGCTGAGATCGGTAATTACCTGAAGTACAATATGCGAGAAGACGTGCATTCGGGGGTTCTTTCTACTTACATGAACACGCCGTTGTATGTGCGGGTGCAGCCAATAGAGCACAAATACGGTATATCCGAACTCTTCAATTTGGTACGTATTGGCGATAGCATAGTTGTAGCCATGCCGGTCGACTCCATCGAGCGCCACTATTGCGGACAACTGCCGTCCGTCTTCCAGCCCAGCGACACCCTCTTTTATCGGATCAAGATTCTGGCGGTTTTTACTAGCATCCCGCAGATGGAAGCCGACAGTATCCAGGAGGTGGCTAGACAACGGGAGCGGGAGAGCGTTGCGATCGAAAATTACCTCGCACACGAGCAGGCCCACATAGAAAAGACACCTTCGGGTGACTACGTCCGAGTTGATACAATCGGTCATGGGCCGGCAATCAGCATAGGCAAACAGGTAGCGTTACACTATACGTGCAGTGCACTGCATTACGGCAAGATCGTTCCGTCGAACCAACCAGGACAGGTTCACGCGCCCCTGCCCATTGTGATCGGTAAGGGACAGGCAATACCCGGGATGGAGGATGACCTGCGCCAGTTTCGGGAAGGCGGCAAAGGGACGATCTATAATCCGGCCTTTCTTGCCTATGACACCGCGTTCGGACCTGGTGGCAACACCCATGAGAATTTGCGCTTGGAGGTCGAAATCGATAAGGTGACCACCGTTGCAGCAGCAACACGGAAGTAGCCAGCCTCGCGCTCCCAAAACGCAGCAATAGAATGGCGCGTTTTCGCAGCATAAGACTCCGCGCGAAGCCTACAAAATATTTGAAAACCTTGAACAGTCAATTCTACGGTCATCAGGGAAATGGCTTTAATCCCGAAGCCATAGCTTGCAATTTTAAAAATTGAGTAAATATTTAATGTTTTAACCATTGAATCAGTGTTAAAAATGGCGTGAGGTGTTCGTTTGGACACCTCTCATCTCGCGGAACTTTGAGCCCTGCAAATCAAGACGAGGGTATCGCTACCATTTACGCATACCGGCACGGCTTGCTTACGCGCGAAGATTACATGTACTCGTCAAGACTCGACCCCACAATCGTCTACAAGTATGATTGAAACCAATCGGATTTATCCGGGTGACGAACGGCCGTTTTTTAGGATAAACGATTTTGTTTATTTTCATTTAAAGGATGCCACCCCACGCCAAATTTTCACATGATCAGAAAAATTACCCCGCTCTGTTACCTGACGCTTATCGGTTTTGCGATCGCCGCCTTGCTCTTCGCGGCGCGCAGGGAAAAGCTGGCGGTCGATCTGTTCCAGCTGCGCCAGTCCTTCGGGCTCTATCTGACCTCATTTTGTTTTTACTTGCTTTATAAGGCTCTTGGCTCGGATCTCCTTTACACCGACCTTCGGTCACGGTTCGTTTTCATCCCGTTCATCATCTTGTGGTTCCTTGGCTTCAGAGCCGCCATGGAAGGCAAGCAGACACCGCTACCCATCGTCGGGCGTCTTTATCAAAAATGGTTTCATTTCGTCGCCAAGCCGGCGGACGAATTGCAATTTGCTTCCACGACAAAGATCAACGAACTCGAAGCGATCGCCGTCGACTTCTTCCCGCGAGTCTTGGGCTACGACTTTCTCGGCCTCTTTGTCTCCGACGAGAGTTCTGTCTTCGATTTCGGGGTCGACGAAGAAAAGACCCTAAATGCATCAACGACGAGTACGGACTCCAACTCACGACCCTCGGCGACGGAAATATCGTCGACATCATGAACCTCATAAAGGCAAGCAGACAATGACAAAACCATACATAATTGAAACAATTTAACCATATCAGATTTTTCTTTGCGTCACACTTTTCCTCGTCGCACAAGGTTGCAAAATCGCAGCCTCCGAAACTCGGGACCACGTTTGCGATAAAAAAGATAGAACTTAACCTGCCCGCATATGGCGTGGAGGCGGACAGCTTTCCAAATATCCTTGCGATTGTAGACCTACAAAACGATTCGAGCTACTGCGACGTGTCATACTATGACCCGAAGTTCAAGGCGACCTCCTATAGATTGACAAAAGAGTCGATGGATAGCGTCAGGTTGCTGATTGCCCAATTCAATGTGAGAAGCCTGAAACCGAAGTACGAAGTCTCGTTAACAGACTTGTCGACGTCAACCGCCATCTTCTATTTCGTCGACACGACGGTGCAAATAATTGAGTACGGCTTAATGGGGCCATCCCCGTTAAAAGAATTGTACAGGATCGTATACAAAAGGAAGTAAAGCACCATTATTGCCTCGTTAAACTTCTTTCCCCGTTTTTGCATCAATAGTAAATCGCTGCCCGGTCCAAACTGCCGCATGGATGACATCCCCATCAAGGACAAAATCACCGACCCCCGCCTGCGTGACGAAAATATCGGGCCCCGAAAATTGCCAAACGATCGCCCCATCTCTGCTAAGCCTCGACAGCTCCAATTCTCCGTGGACAATATAGCCGCCCTCATGGGTAAAAATCTCAAAACAAGTGACCATGTCCGCCTTGGTCCACCACGACAAGTCGAGCGCCGGTATGGTCAGACAGAAAATACTGTCCCCGCAACAGAGCAGCAAGTAGCCGTCGTCAAACACGCAGCACGTCGCATGAATGCCGGTAGCGCCGCCCGATGAACAGACGCAGCACGAGGCAAGCGCCTCCCCACCTGAATAGACGAATATGCCATGCCGGGAAGAACTTCGGTAGGTGTCGCCCGCCTCGTCAGCGTACGTTCGGTCATACCGCCGCACATGATCGGTCGACGCTGGATCATACTGAGTCTCATTAACCAACCCAATGGAATAGCCATCCGTTTCCAGGACTATGGTCATGGGATCATATCCGTTCATGCCCTGAATGTATTATAATTTTGGGTACTGGCAAACAAATCGACCGCCTCACAAGCGCCATTAACCGCATCGGGATACGCTTATACTCACCGCGACCTAGACCACTCCCTTATTTGTTGAAACAATTCCTTATAGGTAGAAGAGAGATAAATAACTAAAAAAGCAAAGCCAACTAAAATGATCTCAGGAGTCGTCCAATGTGATGTTCCGTTTAAAAAGTAGATTTTCATGGTTGCTTTTTTTATGGCCACGGCCTGAAATACCGCCTCGCTTTTCTGCTCAATCCTGCTTGACCATTTCAATCGTGTCCTTGTTGTTGAGGAACAAAAGCGAATGCTTCGCCGGCGTCAACTTAAGCAGCGATCTCGTCAAAACCTTTTTATCCCGGTCAAAAAAAGTGATCAAAAGACTATTTGACCCTTTCGACTGTATTTCCAGTTGACATAGCGAAACAACCTGAGTATCCCGACCACATAAATCAGCGGACCAATTGCAAACAGGAACGACCGCCTCCGTAGCCGCCGCGACTTTTTGACCAGACCAAAGCACGAGCGAAAAGACCAGTAGGCCAATGGACGCGATAAAAAGTAATGGCAGAATGAGGTTATTGAGGGCGCCAAGCATGATGGGGGGTTTCTGAAGACAAAAACACAAAAAACCGGGAAAATGTATCTTCCGCACACCTGCAAGCCATCCGCATTCAGGACCATTCACTATATTTACATCCTGATGAATAAAAAAGGCTTCATTTGCATCTTAACAATTTCAATGATTGCAAAAACATCGTTTGCTCAGGCAAGGATCGATACCAACTGGTTAACAAAAACTAACATTGTTTGACCTTCTTTCTGGTCATGTCAATTATATCAGCTGCTTGTTTATTATTTACCCTAAAATATTTGGCTACTGATCTTGCGAGATCATAATCCCGTTCATTTTCTGTTTCCGAAATATTCAAGGTTAGGCGGGTTCCAAAATATGCGGGTTTTACGTCAGGCGGGCGATAATGTCCAGCCGTTGGAAGTCAACAAAATCCGTGATCGCGCAGGTGGTCGTCGGTGTTTTTTACGTCAATATAAAAGACGATTCTTTTCCATAGCTCTTCCAGGTTCTGATTGGGATAAGCACTGTTGCGCAAGATAAATTCGGCTAATTGCAGATAGGAGGTACCAGATTCCCCATCAGTCTGGCTGAGCAGCGTCATTGCTGAAGAGAAATGGATCCGCTCGGCGGTTTTGCTTCTCCCGAAGCGCCTGGACAAATAGAAGTGCTGGTCACGGTTGTGAGTCTTGGCCACCACCCCTATAGAAAAGTTCACTATAGCTGTCATTCGCGGACATCCCCGGCACGGCGAAGTCTTGTTCGAATGCGGATCATTCCGGTGGTTCGCACCTATCGCAGTGCAGTGAGGCGGTTGCATGGGTTGGCGGATGCATAAAGCGGGGTCAAGGCGCGATCCGCCCCAAAGTTGTCGTTTTTACACGCTGTAAGATCGGGAAATATTTGGCATCTTTGGGTGGACATCCCAAACGAAAAATACTACAAAACAACTTTATGAAGAGTGTATTGAATGGATCTGCCGCCGCAAAGGCGGTAGTCATGATTGCTATGCTTATGGTCACACTATTACAGTCGAACGGACAACAGGTTAAGCCCTCCGACAGCGGACTGGTTCCTGTCAACGGCATCAAAGTATATTATGAGGTATACGGTACTGGAAAACCGATCGTTTTACTGCATGGCGCCTTTATGACCATCGCGTCGAATTGGGGGCCGCTAATAGCCGAACTGTCAAAGACGAGAAAAGTAATTGCCATTGAATTGCAGGGACATGGGCATTCGCCGTATTCAGACAGGAAATTGGCCTTTCCTACCCTTGCAAGTGATGTGGAGGGCGTAATGGATCATCTAAGGGTGGACAGCGCGGATGTCGTAGGGTACAGTATGGGAGGCTCCGTTGCTTATCAGCTGGCGGTTCAAAGCCCTAAAAGGGTGACGCGGTTAGTGATCATTTCCTCCACGTATAAAGGTACCGGCTGGCTGCCCGTAGTAACCAATGGGTTTAAAGGCTTTAAACCGGAATTTTTTACCAATACACCTTTGCAGGCAGCTTATGATTCGGTTGCGCCCGACAAAACGAAGTGGACCGTTTTCCTGGAGCACATGATTGCTTTTGCCGGGACGCCATTCGACATGGGAGACGGCAATATTGCTAAAATTAATTTTCCGGTACTGCTCATTTCCGGGGACAATGATGGGTTGGATAAAATTGAGCTGATGAAAACCTATCAACGATTGGGAGGCGGCATAGCTGCGGATATGGGCCCGATGCCAAAATCGCATCTGGCCATTGTTCCGGCTCAGGGGCATGTCAGCCTGATGATGCAGACGGGTACGATTTTGGGCTACCTGAATGACTTTCTACAGTAAATGATGCGGAACATCTGCTTTGTTCCTTACCGTGCCATAGGAACGGCGTGAAAGCGGAAGGTTATAGGGAAATCCTGTTCCGATCATGGAACGATCGTCGTAAAGATATAGATCGCAAAAATGACCAGCAGTACGACGCCTTGGAGCAGGGTAGTGCGGCCTGTCCGCAAAGACAACAGGATAATTAGAAGAGAAAGGATAAACAGCACGGTGGACTTGGTGTCGATGCCAAGTGTGAGCGGCAGCCGTTTGTAGAGTGAGACGAAGGCCACGGCAGGGATGGTCAGACCGATACTAGCCAATGCCGACCCCAACGCCAGGTTAAGGCTGGACTGCAATTGGTTCTGGTTGGAGGCATTCATAGCCGAAAGTCCTTCCGGCAGGAGGACGACCATCGCGATGATGATACCTACGAGGGATTTTGGCGCTCCCATGGCAGAGACACCTGATTCGATGCCCGGTGCCAGGTGTTCGGCCAGCAGTACGACGGCAATGAGGCTGATGAGTAAAAAGGCGATGCTGACTATGGTGGTGGTGCCGGTGGGTGGTGAGGAATGCGTGACTTCATCCGGCTTAGGGTCTGCCTGCAAAAAATAAGCCCGGTGGCTGATCGTTTGAACAAGCAGAAAAGTCGCATACAATAGCAACGCAACAATCGCCACGAAGATCAACTGTTTGTCGTTGTAGAAGGGGCCGGGGACACTGGATGTATAATTGGGAAGGATAAGCGTGAGCACGAAAATGGCCGTCAGTACCGTCAATGCAGCCGAAACGCCGTCCAGGCCAAAGGTCTGTTCTTTGAATTTTATTCCGCCCAGCAACAGGGAGCCGCCGACGATACCCGTTAGTATGATCATCTCCGCGGCAAATACCGTATCCCTGGCCAGCGTAGCGGTTTCGTGGCCCGGTGTCAGCATAAGGGAGATGATCAGCGAGACTTCAATGGAAGTGACGGCTACGGCCAGGACAAGGGCGCCGAAGGGTTCACCTACCCGGTGGGCGATCGTCTCGGCATGATGAACTGCCGCCAGGACGCTGCCGATAAGCGCCCCAGCGAGCAGGATCGAATAGACGGTTCCCGATGTAAATGCCGCTCCGGCAAATAATAGCCAGGCGAGGATGGGCGCTACCATCGTCCATACTGGGATCTGTAATTTCAAGCGTGCCATTCAAGCGTAATAGTACTAAAGATAAGGATTACGGCAGTGATATGACGCCTGGTTATTTTATCGCCGCCGTCGCCGCTTCTTCAATAATTGCCAACACTGCGTCAGGTGAGAGACCACATTGTCTTTTGTCATGGCAATTGCGCGTTTCGTAGCGGCGACATCGTCTGGTAGTGAAGCGATCGGATTCTGAACCGAGATGACGGGGTAACCTTTTCGATAAGGCATAAACCGGGAGGCAGGCCTGGTTTTTTAGCTGTAAAAAATCCATACTGCAGCTTTTGATCACGGGGGCTAAATAAGCAAATTTTATTGTAGCTTAGTAACTATGAAAATTCTGTCTATCGAACCTTTTGTTCCTGCTGGCGCCGATTTTGAACAGTCCAAAAAATTTTTCTTAGACTTGGGATTTACCATCAATTGGGAGGTCGATGGGTACGCCGGTCTTGCGAGCGATGGCTGTCGGTTCATTCTTCAACGGTACGACAACACCGAATTTGCGCAAAACTTTATGCTGAGCGTAAAGGTCGATGATGTCGATGCATTCAGACAAAGTGTGCTTGACAAGGACCTGCAGGCGAAATACGGCATCCGCCTGGGAAACATCACACAAATGCCCTATGGCAAAGAAGTCAATCTGATCGACATTGCGGGCGTTTGTTGGCATTTTGTAGAGCAATAACATGGGCGCTTGCAAGCTGCTATGCGCTCGCTTCGTTCCAATTCAAGATCACTGTTGTGCGATTTTTTCGATGCAGCGAAATGTGCGTTTTATTTCTTCTTATCATCTGAGTAGCATCATTCTGAAAATGATCTTTTGAAGTACCGTGAACCGGGCTATTCACATCTTTTCGGGTGGGTCGTTTACGCGGCGTCTTTTTGTCAACCCAACAACGGTTTAAAACGATTGGCGTCAGCAAACCGGGTTCTACGTATCTTAGGTTAATTTTGTTAACCTTTATTACATGCGAAGCTGTATACTGCTCCTGGTTTGTCTGATTTCCTATAAGTGTTTCTCGCAAACTTATGTTTCTCTGGCTCCGAGCCTTTCTAACAATGCGGGCAGCTTTGGCGAAAAAGCGAATTTTGCCTTTGAACTCGGGCGGCAGTGGGATGTATTCAGTCTGGGTATCGATTATGGAAGAACCAACCTCGCAACCGTGCAGGGCAAGGATACTTCCAATTACCTTGAACTTCGGCCGAATCTCAATATATTTCAGCAGGGAAGATTCACTAATACTTTTACAGCAGGCATCGGCTATATTTTTAATGCGCAGCAGACGCTGATGACCGAACTGACTTCTGGCATTGAATATACTTACAATGATCAATTCCACATCAATGTCTACCTTGGACAATATTATTACAGTGGGCGTACAGCCGCCAGTACGGAGACCTTTTTCGGTGTATCGGCTGTATGGTTTTTCACACCTGGCCATGCAAAATCGTTGTTTAGTCGATCGGAAAAAAATGGCCAGCGGAAGTTTGAAGGGGCTCCCTTTTAAGTAGGGAGAAACGAATACATGGCAACAAATGCGGGAACCAATAAAAAACTAACTTATGATGTTATCTTCCATCTCCCGGCTGTTTTGCGGGATTATTTTGCTGACTGTTCCGACTATTATTTACGGGGGGTATTACCTGCTTACCGTGCTCTCCGGCCAGGATGGCGGCGCTTTGACTGATTTTCAAAAAGCAATGTTCCGCGCCGGACATGCCCATGCCGGCGTGCTCGTGCTTTTGTCCCTGATCGTACAAGGGCTGATCGACAATACGAGGTTGGGCGGTGGACTTGCTATTGCCGTCCGGATCGGATTTCCATTGGCAGCGATCTTGGTCAGCGCCGGTTTTTTCACGGCCGCGATTGGCCAGGGCCTGACAAAGCCGAACGCATTTATTGGCGTGCTGTACACGGGCGCACTCGTCCTGGTCGCGAGTGTGCTGGTGCTGGGGATTGCTTTGATCAAAGTAAGTTAATGCTTGAAAATGGTTAAACTGCTGATTGCCATAGAATTCGAAAATCGGTGGATTGTCAGAGACAGGTCCAATTCTTAACGATCTACGCTGAAGAGTAGGGTTTGTGGTTAGAATGTTTAATGCTGCTAATTGGATTTATGGCGAGCGAAGGCAGCCTGAGCGCGGTATTTTCCCAACCTTAATCAAGAAGACGCTGCGTTGTGGACAGTATTCTCCGCTTTTTCGATCGCCCGTCCCACCGCATCAACCAGCAAATGCGGCCGCTGTTCGCTGATCTCCCATTTTCCCTGGTCAAAGCTCATGTCACCAAAAAAAACCTGGTTGAGGACAACGTGGTAACTTTTTGCATATCCATCCGCGTGCCTTTTATCCGAAGGCGTGGCCCAGCCCGAATACGGCTGACCGTTTTGCTCAAGTGCGATGAGTAGTGATGTCTTTTCCATAATGTGGCTTTTTTTCCCTGGTTAGCCGATTTTACACCATAAAAAGCCGTGCCAGCGCCAACCGGACCCTGCTGTGTGGAATAAGGCAGACGCGCCAAGGCTGACCTTCTTTGTCTACACTGACGAAGACCATCTTATCAATCGTCAAAATGCTTTTTTTGTGGTCTTATTGCGGACATCACAGCTAAGGGTAAGGGACGTTCGGCCAAAATGAGTTGCCTTGATCCCCAGTTCGATGATATTTCCCTGGCGCGCCGAGCTGACAAATTGATCTCGGACATGAATTTTGTGACGCAGCGGGTTGTGTTGTGTCAGATTTGTTGACCGGAGTTTTAATGGTATCAAAGGCTGCAGCGAGCATCCGGAAGGGGTAGAGCGGGGCGCGGTTCAGGTGGATGCTTTGTTTATCACCGCCGGGATTGCGCCGTTACGTCAGTCAAAACTAGGGAGCATATATTTTTTCCTGGAGGGTTGAGCACCGGCTGCAGACGCCACAAAAAGGACATATAAAAGGATGAGGTGTTTCATGCATGCTAAAAAATAGCGTCAAGGTAAGCGAAATGTCTTTTATCTCGAACCTGGTTTTATCCCTGCCGGGCGCAAGGAGGGCGAAGAGGGCTCACTGTGATCCTGGGCGAAAATCATTAATTTCCACGCACGGCCTCCGTAATTGTGTTAATTTCAACGCCATGGAAAACAATGCCGACCAGAAGCTGGCCATGTTGATCGATGCGGACAATGTGCCGCCCACCCGCATCAAAGCCATGCTGGAGGAAATCACTAAATACGGGACGCCAACGTTCAAACGGATCTATGGCGACTGGACATCTTCCCGAATGTCGGCGTGGAAACCCGTCTTATTGCCCTATGCCATTACGCCCATTCAGCAATACAGTTACACAACTGGAAAAAATGCAACCGACTCCGCCCTGATCATCGATGCGATGGATATCCTGTATTCGGGCAAAGTAAGCGGTTTCTGCATCGTATCGAGTGACAGCGATTTTACGCGACTCGCCACGCGGCTCCGGGAGGCAGGAATGACCGTATATGGCATGGGCGAAAAAAAGACGCCCCTGCCGTTTATATCGGCTTGTGACAAGTTTATCTACATTGAAATTTTGGAAGCACCTATTCCGGACGAAAAACCCGTTTCAGTGGTGAGCGCCGTCACGAAGAAAAGACTGACCCCGGTCCCCGCTGCCCCCAAACCCATGTCTATCATTACACCCGGCCTGGTTAAATTAGTGAAAGATAGTATCAACGATCTGGCGGGCGACGATGGATGGGTATTCCTCGGTAACCTGGGAATCCTACTCATCAAAAAACAACCGGACTTCGACTCTCGTAACTATGGGTACAAAAAACTGACCCACCTGATCAAAAGCATGCCTGACCTGGAAATCCAGGAGCGGAAGGCGAAGGATTCCGACGCGCTGATGGTATTTGTCAGGTTAAAGGAGTCGTTATAAGGCGAGATCGGCGGGAGTGTGGCCGTTGATCGAACCGCATGCTTCCCCATCCCGTAGCCGGACAGCAAGGGGAATAGTTTACCGCAAGCTATACCGTCGATCAGGCGGCAGTTGAACTTGCGGTTTTATTGTTGCTCGAGGTGGATAAAACGCTCAAACGGTTCGACTCGCCGGTGCAGGCGTTGGAATATGCCAGGACTGAGGGGATTTGCATTTACGGTCTTCGACCGGCCCGATCAAGGTATGATGACCAAGGACGTATTGCTTGTAGAAGTCCCGTTTATATCGCCTCTGTTGACGTCGTTTTTGCTGGTATATAAAATACTTCCCTGGTAGGACAACACGCCTGCTCCGCTAAGACTAAAGTCACTGTTGGCGAGGCTGGCCGGCACATCGATCGTCGTGCTTGCCGGAACGAACGCTACCAGTGAGGCATCTACACTCGTGGCCGTTGTGGTGTACAGCGTCATACCATTGGGCGTTGTCATATAAAGGCTATCATAACCGGTGATCTTTTTGTTATTGGAAATGAATACGGTGAAAGCCGGCTGTCCAGCGAACCAAGTACCTCCCTCGATATTATTTCCGGTCACGGACCAGACACCTGCTGTCGAAGCATCATTGGAATAGATGTACATCGGATGGGTCTTGTAGGTGGTTTGCTTTCCGCCATCGGAATTGGTGACGGTACCGAAATCTGCGATGTTGAGTCCCGTTCCGAGGTCGTTTTGTGAGAGGCTGGCAAAGTATACATGCGGCCAAACGACAGCGCAACCGCTTAGGCAGGTGCCTTTCCCCTGGGCGTCAAAAACAAAATTATAGACCGAACGACCGCTGGAGTCCACTATAATCGTGCTGCCCACGGTCGAATTGGCAGAAAGGCTCAATAAAGGTTTCGAGTTTGAGTTGGAGGAGTTGCTCTTACTGCAGGACAATACTACGATGCAACCCATCAATGGGGCTATAAACGGTAAATAAATGTTTTTCATGTTAAAAGATACGCAAATAGAAAAAAGTTGGATTTAGGAACATGCTGTGGATTTCATGCGTTTATCCTTTCTAAATGATTAACAAGTATTTATTTATGTCGCAAATTGAAACGGTTGAGATAATGGCAAACACCTTAAGTTGTCTATGCGCCCGGGGGTTGCCGCCGTAACTTTACAGCAACAAAAATTCAAACCATGAAAGCATTTATCAGCCAGTTGTTCTTCGATAAGGAAATAGTCGACGCCATGAAGACTGCCAAGACGGGGCGTGAAATGGCCTATATCCACCTGATCAGTGGCAGGATCACCATGAAGGAATACCTCGCATATAAATAATTATGACTGAGCATTGCGGACAGGTGTGCTAGCAAATATTGATGCGGGTGGGCCAATGTTCCTTAAAATTGCTGAACGACGTTTTTGATCGCCAATCGGAAGAATATTTGGAAATGAAATTACTCCTGCTGTTCGTTTTCACCATCGCAGTTACCAGTATTTCCGCCCAAACCAGCGCTGTACAGGAAGTGGCGCGACACGCGTCCGAACAACGGTTAAGACATAACCTTTACGCACTGGCCAGCGACAGCATGGCGGGCCGGCTCATGGGCAGTCATGGCGATACCATGGCGGCGCGGTATGTGGCCGATGCATTCAGAAAAGCGGACGTAACGGCCCCGTACCAGCATGGGCATTCGTATTTGCAGTCGATCGAGGCGACCCGTTATGTGGATCGTTCTAGCCTCGACTTTGCAGGAAGATCCTATGCCGAGTTCGAAGGCTGGCGGTTGTTCCCGAGCGATACGTTCAAAGTGACCAACTGCCCGGTTGTGGTGAGTGGGCTGATCAGTATCGAAGACTGGGATAAGCACCTTGATGAATGGCCGTTGGCGGGCAGCGCAGTGTTCATCGATGGGAGTCTTTTTAAGGACCTCGATCGGCTGGACAGCCTCGAAAAAGTCTTTGCCAGTAAGGGCGTCCGGTTGGTAATCTGGACGAATACCCGGGTTGCTGCCCAGGCGCAGCGCAAAAACTTTTTGCCTGTCTACAAAGTTCCTGATGAATACAACACAAAAACGCCCGTGCATGAATTGCGCGTGTCGCCTCAACTGCTACAGCAGCTGCTGGAGCCGGATCAACTTTCATGGCAGGATAGTTCCGGGTTTAGTCTTCCGGCAGGCGAGCGCTTTTCCAGGCTGTCGACCACCATCAGCCTAAGCCGCGAAAGACAGGAAATAGAGGTCAGGGCGCCAAATGTCATCGGCGTGATCAAGGGGACCGATCCGGATGCCGGGGCGGTGATCCTGTCCGCGCATCACGACCATGATGGACGGAATGGCCAGGTTATTTATTATGGCGCAGTGGACAACGCGAGCGGAACCGTCTCAATCATGGAGATCGCAGAGCTGTTCCACCAGGCAAAGCTCAAGGGCCTGCGGCCAAAGCGGACTATCATCATAGGTTCCTGGACCGGAGAAGAACGCGGGCTACAGGGTTCTTTTTATTACCGTGATCATCCGGTCGTTCCACTCAGTCGGACGTTTGCCGTATTGAATATGGACATGTTAGGGAGAATCGACACCCTTCACTTGAAAGCCGCCGTGCCCAACAGCAATTATGCCTATATCCTGGTAAAGGATGATACGGTGCAGCATCGTTTGAGAAAAGCGCTCTTCGATGCCAATAAAAGTATTGGGTTGACGCTCGACACCTACTACGAACAACCGAAATACATGCAACGTCGTCTATTGGGTTCCGACCAATACGCATTTTATCAAAAGGGTATTCCTTTCGTGAGGATCGATTGTGGGTTCGCCAAAGAGTATCACCAGCCTGAGGACACCCCTGATAAGATCGACTATCCTTTATTGACCAAACAAACGCAGTTGGCTTTTCTAACGCTGTGGAACATGGCGAACCTCTGAGGCTTCGTCGTACTTTTACGAAAAAAATCGAGGACATTCGCGCTTGTCCACGAGTACGACGTGCTCTATCTTCGTGTCATCCAATTCCAAAGAAGCCGGTCCAATTCCAATGAAGTCTTTCCAAATCCAATGAAGTCCATCCAATTCCAATGAAGCCGTTCCAAATCCAATGAAGTCTTTCCAATTCCAATGAAACCGTCCAAGTCTTGAAAAACCGGCATTCATCTATTACCCGTTGAAGCCTTACTTCCAATCTTTTGAAAAGCCTCCACTTGGAGGTTTTTTCTTTTTATGCCCGGCGGAGGAAAGCCGTATCGACGGAGGCGCACGCAATTGACACTTATTCAAAATATTTTTCAATGCGGGCGATAGCGTTTTGGATACCGTCCTCCCCCTTGATGGACTGCGCCGCGGCCATGCAATTCGCTTTCGTCTGCGGATCGTCGGCTGCGTGGACGGCCTGAAGGAGCTTTTGCCGTGAAAGTTGTTTGAAGGGGATATGGAAGCCTAACCGTTTTCGTTCGATGAGCCGGCCGTTGATGGGTTGGTCGGCGAGGATCGAGACGACGATGACGGGTATTCCGCTCCGCAGAACGGCAGCAATGGTGCCGATGCCACCGTGGATGATGGCAGCGCTGCAGTGGGGGAGGAGCCAATCGTGGTTGACATATTTTGCAACGAAAAGGTTGGGGTGGGCCGGTAGATCGTTGAGGATCGACCAGCCGGCGGCGAAGAGTACCCGCCGTTCCGCCAGCAGGTCTTGCAGGGCCTGGATAAGCCTGGCCTGATCGGGAATGGGGATACTGCCGAAGCCCATATACACCGGGGTGCTGCCTTCTGCGAGCCATGCTTCCAGTCCATCGGGCATTTCCTCCTGGCCGGAATTTTTTCTTGCGGCAGAGGGAAGGAAAAGGAAGCCGGTAACGTGCGCGTTCGATGGCCAGTCCTTTGGTTGGGGCAAGAGCAGTTGACTGATAGCGGTCATGGCCAGGGTGTTCGATCGAAGCAAGGCCTTCATCACGTTGGCCGGCGGCAGGCCGATTTCCTTTCTGAAGTCGTTCAGTTTTTTGCGGATCATCAGGTAGGCGAGGCCCGTTAGCTTGTAAGACAGCCGGTTTAGCCAGGGATGACCCGTCGTGCCGAATGCCTGGAATGGGAATTCCCGTGTTGGTATGGGCGGCACGCTTAGAAAGACCACCGCCAGTTTCTTCCCGTATTTTTCGGCGACGCTATAGACGACAGGCAATGGCAGGACGCTGGAGATGAGGTGATCGAAGGTGGTGGAGGCGTACAGGATATCCCGGTTGGCCTGATCGGCTGTTTGGGCGGACACTTTTTGGATGTGGTAAAAGAACTTGAAAATGCTTCCGCCTTCCAATAGCCGGAGCGCTTCCGGCGAATTGATGAGTTTCTCGGTGTCTGCGGTGATGGGCAGGTAGGACACGCCGAAGCCTTCTACGAATGCACGGAAATTTTCATTGGTGACGATAGTGGCAGTATGGCCGCGTTCCATCAACGCCAGCGCCAAGGCAATAAACGGTTGAACATCGCCCCTCGATCCGGTCGTAATAATTCCGTATCTCATTGTTTGACTATGAAGATAGGGTAGTTGATCGACGACGAGTGCTATCAGCTGGCAAAATTTGCCGTCTGGCTATCCAACGTTCGCGTTCGCGGATGGGCCGTAGCGGCCACTGAGTTAAAATGTCAGCATGGCCGGAGAAACAGCGCCCCGCGTGATCATGAAAAATAAATTTGGGAAGCCGATTGGTTGCGCGTATATTTGCAACTGAATGGCTGCGGAACTGTCCTGCGTGCCGCTTGTAATACACCATCAAAACCCATCGCTGTATGAAGAAATTGCTCCTTGCCGTCGCCTGCGTGTCCATCGGTTTGCAGGCGACATCGCAAATCTCGTTTTCACCCGCGGTAAAGAAATTCATCGACTACGATACTTCGGTCATCGTCTTTACCCATTGCAGGCTGGCCGACGTCAGACATCTACAGGTCCTGGAAGACCAAACGGTGATCGTCAGCAAAGGGATCATAACGGCGGTAGCGGATGGCAAAAAACTTTCCGCGCCGGCAGGAAGCACCGTCATCGACCTGACCGGAAAATCCCTGTTGCCCGGATTCGTACTCCTGCATGAGCACATGTACTATGCGGCCTATTCCGCCGATTTCACCTATTTGCATGTCAAGCAACTGCCTTATACGTTCCCCAAATTATACCTGGCCTGTGGTGCAACGATGATCCGTACGGCCGGAAGCGTGGAGCCTTATTCCGACCTGAACCTCAAACGGGATATCGACCAGGGCAAGATCCTCGGACCGGAAATGGATGTGACTGCGCCCTACCTGGAGGGGAAGGGCAGTATCTTCCCCGGGATGCATGAATTGAGCGGGCCTGCAGAGGCGAAGTCTTTCGTCGACTTTTGGGCCAGCCAGGGCTGCACTTCCTTCAAGGGATATATGTTCATTGATAAGCCTACATTGAAGGCCGCCATTGACGAGGCCCATGCCAAAGGGCTAAAAGTGACTGGTCATTTATGTGCGGTCACCTACCGCGAGGCGGCGGAAATGGGAATTGACCAATTGGAACACGGCTTTTCTGCCTCCACTGATTTTGTGCCCGACAAAAAAGAGAATGCCTGTCCCTTGTTTGCGGCGCCCATCGCATCTGCGGATTCGCCCCGCGTAAAAGCATTGATCCAATTCCTCGTCAGCAAAAAAACGACCCTCACCTCTACCCTGGCTGTCATCTACAACATGACTACTTTGGACACGACCATGCGTCCCGAAGTACTTGCGGCGATGTCGCCCGATACCCGCGATATGTTTCTCAACGTCTACAACAAAATGCGCAGCCCAGGCGGCAACAAAGCTATGTTGGAGGAAATGAAGATGGAGAAAATGTTTTCGGATGCCGGCGGTCTGTTGACCGTAGGTACCGACCCCACCGGCAGCGGCGCCACCCTGGCGGGTTATGGCTCGCAGCAGAGCATCGAGCTGTTGACGAGTGCGGGCTTCAGTGCGATAGAAGCCGTCCGGATCGCGACTTACAATGGCGCGAAGGCGCTTGGACTGCAAGACAAGATCGGTTCCATCGAAGTCGGCAAGGCTGCCGACCTGGTGGTCATCGATGGTGATCCTTTTCAACACATCCAGGACATCAGGAAGATCGTCTGGGTGTTTAAGCGGGGAGTAGGCTTCAATGCCCAAAAGATCTTTAGTGCTGTAAAAGGGGAGGTGGGAAAATATTGATTTTTGGCTTTCTGCTCCTTCGTCGATTAATATGGTCATTGGTACAACCACGCTTTTGTGGCCGGCGTTGCCTTTGTAGGTTTATGGCAACGAGCCAAAAAAATGAGAAAAAGCTTCCTGCTGCTGTGTCTTGTCGGTAGTCTTTCCGCTTCCCGCCTCTCCGCGCAAAACCAAACCGTCAACAGCGGCTCGGCTACGAAGGCCGTTGACTTCAGCGGGGCGGGTTGTACCTTTACCTGGACCAACGACAAACCCTCGATCGGTCTTCCCGCCAGCGGCGCGGGCAATATCGCGACCTTTACCGCCAGCGATCCGACAGCCAGCCCGATCGTCGCGACCATTACCGTCACGCCCGTCCCCACGGTTTTTGCCTACATCCCTAACCTTGTCGACAATACCGTCTCGGTGGTCAACACGGTGAGCGGCAGTGTAGTCGCCACGATACCTGTCGGCACCAACCCTACCGCCGTGTCTGTAACCCCGGATGGCAGCAAAGTGTATATCGCCAACGAAGCATCGAACAATGTATCGGTGATCAATACGGCAAGCAATACCGTGACCGCTACTATTGTTGTAGGCGGTCCTGCGCGGGCCCTTGTCGTCAACCATGCGGGCACCCTAGTCTACGTGGCGGCCGGGTCCGTGATCGAGGTCATCAGTACAGCCAGCAACACGGTTGTCGGAAC
This sequence comes from Puia sp., assembly GCA_965214315.1. Lineage (GTDB taxonomy): Bacteria > Bacteroidota > Bacteroidia > Chitinophagales > Chitinophagaceae > Puia. Next base: position 150,395 of record CBDCBP010000015.1, read on the forward strand.
AGTTGGCGCCCCGGCAGCTCCCTTCGATATTGTCATGGATCCTACAGACGCATTCACTTATACCGCCAACTATACTTCCCCCGGGACCGTCACACAGACGGATGTCATTGATAATTCGACAAGTTTTATCATCCCCGCGGGTAACGCAACCGCAGGCGTAGCAATCACCCCGGATGGCGGCCGGGTATACGCCGTCAACTCTCAGGCTGCCAGCGTAACGGTCATCGATGTGGCGACCGAAATGGTGATCGCGACGATTCCCGTTGGCTTCAATCCCGAGCAAGCCGCAGTCAATCCGGATGGAAAGACAGTGTACGTTACCAACAGCGGGGACGGAACCGTGTCAGTGATCAATGTCTTAACCAATAAGGTGACGGGCACCATCGCCTGTGGCGCAGGTGCTTTCGGGGTCAACATTAGTGCGGATGGAAAAGTATTGTATGTGGCTGCCGCCGACAGTCTCGTAGCGATCAACACCAGCACCAATACCATCCTCAGTACGACACCGGTTGGTCAGACGCCGCTCGCGATCGGCAATTTTCTCACCCCGCCTCCGGCTTGCGGCGGCGCCGCTCAAACTTTCACCATCACGGTGGACCCTGCGTCTAACGTCAATGCTGCTATGGCCACCGGATATATCAGCTCCTGCGCGGGGGCTCCTTCCGCGTCTCCTGCCATCCAGCAGTTCAAGGTCAATGCCAAGGCCGCGACGGGGGACGTTACGGCAACCGCGCCTGCAGGGTTCGAAGTATCGCTCTCGCTCAACAATGGCTATGGCAGCAGTGTGACGCTCACGCCTGCCGGCGGTGTGATCAATAATGTTCCGGTGTACGTGCGCTCCGCCGCAACGGCAGCTCCTGGTATGATTTCCGGAAATGTGGCGCTCACCGAGGGCGGTGTAACGCAGCAGACCGTTGCCGTTTCCGGTCTGATCAATCCCGTAGCGACCATCGACCAGGTAGCCGACCAGGTCGTGCAAAACGGCGCTTCGACCACGGCGGTAAACTTCACGGGTTTAGGGAATACCTTCACGTGGATTAACGACCTCGCTGGTATCGGGCTTGCAATCGATAGTTCGGGCAATATTCCTTCCTTTACGGCCATCAATACAGGCAATACGCCCATCACTGCGACGATTGCCGTGACTAACCGGAATGCAGGCTATGCATACGTGGGGCTATCGCAGTCCACCACTGTGACCGTCATCAACACCGCCACCTATAAAGTCCTTCACAGTATTGGCGTAGGCAGCTATCCGTATGGCATCTGGCAAACACCTTATGGCGGGTTGGTGTACTTCGCCAATTATGGATCGAACACAGTCTCGGTGATCAATACCGCCACGCAGACGGTCACGGGTACAATTGCGGTTGGTAAGTCGCCGAGCGCGCTGGTAGGGAGCGCCGATGGCGCAACACTGTACGTGGTCAACCAGGGCAACGACAACGTATCGGTGGTCAACACGGCCACGCAGACGGTGACGACCAACATCGCGGTAGGTCAGTCGCCCGAAGCGATCTGCATGAGCCTGGACGGGTCTACGCTCTATGTGACCAATCAGCAGAGCAATAGTATCTCGGTCATCAGCACTGCGACCAATGCCGTGACCGCGACCATGGCCGTTGGCTTATATCCGGAAGCGATTTGTGTAAGTCCCGATGGTACCAAGCTGTACGAGGTTAACGATGGCGACAACAATTTGTATGTGATCAGTACGGCGACCAATACGGTCGTCAATTCGATCCCCGTTGGCGCGCAGCCGCATAACCTGACGATCAGCGGTGATGGCAGTACGGTATACACTGTCAACCAGGCCGACAATACGATCTCGGTGGTCAACACCGTAAGTGGGACTGTCACTGCCACCATTCCGGTTGGAGCGTTTCCGGATGGTATTGCCCTAAGCCCGGATGGGAGTACACTTTGGGTCACTGACCTAAATGCCAGCAACGTGGTCTGTATCAGCACGGCCGCCGATACGGTCATTGCGACTGTGCCGACAGGCGCCAATCCCGGCGCTCTCGGTAATTTCGTAGGGAATAGCGGGTGTCCGAGCAAAGCCATGATGTTCACGATTAAAATCAATCCGACGCCGAATGTCAGCGCCGGCCCGGTGGGCGGGTATATCACCGCGTGCGCGGGTTCGGCCTCCGCCGCCCCTGCCGTCCAACAGTTTAGCGTCAGCGCGACGGCCGCAACAGGGCCTGTGACTGCTGCCGCCCCTACCGGCTTCGAAGTTTCCCTCTCCTTGAATAGCGGCTATGGCAGCAGTGTCATGTTGATGCCGGCTGCCGGCGTACTCCACCAGCCCGTGTATGTGCGTTCGGCGGCCACGGCTCAGCCCGGCAATATAGGCGGCAACGTCGTCCTGACCGAAGGCGGCGTGACCGAGCAAATGGCCGCCGTAACGGGACTCGTCAATGCCCTTCCAACCCTCGACCAGGCGCCGGACCAGACGGTCCTCAATGGTGCGCCCACTATGGCCGTAACGCTCATGGGTGCCGGTAATACCATTACCTGGACCAGTAACACTCCGGGGATCGGACTGGCCGATAGTGGAAGCGGCAATATTCCCGCATTTACCGCCATCAATAGCGGCAATACGCCCATCGTGGCGACGATCTCCGTCACTACCCAAGATGCTGGTTATGCTTATATCGGTGAATTGCAGTCGAATGTCGTAAGCGTGATCAATACTACTACCCATGCCGTTGTGGACAGCATCACGGTAGGATCGGCGCCCTATGGTATGTGGCTAACGCCTGACGGAAAACTTTTGTATACGGCTATTGCGGGGTCTAGTAGCCTATCGGTCGTCAACACCGCGACCCGGGCCGTAGTCTCCAGTATTCCGTTGGCGAATAGCCCCTGGTGCCTTGTCGGTAGTGCTGATGGGAGTACCTTGTATGTAACAGTATCGGCCGGTGGAAAAGTGGATGTCGTCAATACAGCCACCGGAGCGGTCACTGCCACTATTCAGGTCGGTAATGGCCCGCAGGCGATCATCATGAGCCCTGATGGGAGTAAAGTGTATGTCGTGAATACGACCAGCAAGACCATTTCGGTCATCAGCACGGCGACTAATACGGTGATCGCGACAATTGCCACCGGCGATAATCCGAATGGCATCTGCCTTAGCCCGGACGGCACGACGCTGTATGTGAGCAATTCCGGCGATAACAATTTGTACGTCATCAGCACCGCCACCAATACCGTCACGAATCAGCTACCGGTGCCTGGGGCACCGCATACTGTGGTAATGAGTGCCGACGGCAGTACCATCTATACAGCCGACCAGTCGAGCAGCATGGTTTCCGTGATCAATGCGGCGACTGGTCAGGTCACCGCCATGATCCCTGTTGGAAGTCTGCCGGAAGGCATGGAGCTGAGTTCCGATGGAAGCGAACTGTATGTAACGGATGGGGTTTCAGATAACGTGCTCGTCATTAGCACCGCTACCAATCAGGTCCGCTACACCATTCCTGTCGCCTTCGAGCCCGGCTCTCTGGGCAATTTCATCAGCCGTGCAGGCTGCCCCAGCCAACCCATGACGTTTACCATCAAGATCATTCCGACCGCACCCCTGATCGTGGCAACGGGCACGCCCGCCCCGATGATAACGGTTTACGGAACGCCCTCCGCCGCTGATACAATCATGGTCTCGGGCAGCAACCTGACCGCCGGTATCGTGATAACGCCACCCGCTGGATTTGAGGTCAGCACCGATGGCGCGACATTCAGCAGCACAGTAACGATCGGTGACGGTGCGACGGTGTCGTCCACCATCATCTATATCCGCCTGGCGGCCCTGTCAACGGTTGGCACCTACAAGGGAAATATTGTCCTGGGCAGCGACGGTGCAACGACCCAGGACCTCGCCATCCCCGCCAGTACCGTCACGCCGGCACCGCTGACGATCATCGCCGACGATACGACCCGCCCCTTCGGACAGGCCAACCCTGCATTCACCCTTACCTATAGCGGATTTCAAAACAAGGAGACAGCCTCGGCACTTGTTGCAGCGCCGCAGGGGTCTACCACTGCAACGGCAGCATCTCCGGCGGGCGACTATCCCATCACGGTCGCGGGAGCCGAGGATTCCAACTATAGTTTCGATTACATCCCCGGTACCCTGAAGGTCACCCCCGTCAATATGGCCGTATCCATCCCCAGTGCCTTCACCCCTAACGGCGACGGCAAGAACGATACCTGGGGCATCCGAAACCTTGCAAACCATCCCAATTGCCTGGTGACCGTCTTCGATCGCTACGGCCAGGCTATCTTTACGGCTACCGGCTATGGCGAGCCCTGGAATGGCAGGCGAAATGGTGCGGACGTCCCGGCCGGCACTTACGTCTATTCCATCGACCTAAGGGATGGCACCAAACCCATGACCGGTACGGTCATCGTGATCAGATAAGCCGGGCAAAGCCGTCCGACGCGGGGGCGCGCCGTCCGATCGAACCATTCTTTCGCCAATACGTCCGAGACGACGATGTCGACGCCCCGCTGAAGTACGCGCAGGACTGTCCGTTTTCGACACAGCCATTGCAGGCCTCCTTGTATCAAAACCGGACACCTCCACAAAGGAGTGACACTTAATGCCTTGATCGCCAAAGCCGCAGGACTATGGCACCGTTTTAGTCAGTGTAGCCCATCAACTTGACTGACATGCTTAAAAACTACTTTTTGGTCGCCCTGCGCACGTTCCGCCGAAACAAAACCTTCAGTTTTATCAATATTATCGGCCTGTCGATCGGTATCAGTGCATCGCTGGTGATCTATCTGCTTGTCCAGTACGATTTCAGCTTTGACAAGTTCGAAAAGGACAGCGCACGGATCTATCGGGTTACCGCGCATGGCAAGAACCAGGGCGGAGAGTGGCAGAATGGCTGCGTGTCCGAACCGATGGGCAGCGCTGCCAAAAAAGAAGTCTCCGGTCTTGATCTCGTCGCGCCTTTTCATACCCTTGATGAGACCCGAGTGACGATACCCTATCCGAACGTCAACAATCCCGCGGTCTTTCGCAAACGAAAGGATGTGGTCGTAGCGGACGCCAATTACTTTACTCTCCTTGGGTATACCTGGCTTGCCGGTTCGGCCGCAACAGCCCTTCAAAACCCCTATGAAATCGTGTTAAGCGAAAAGGACGCCCGACTCTACTACGCCGGTGCTGCCTACCCGGACATCATCGGCAAACCGCTCATCCTGGATGACACCATCCAATGCACTGTCACCGGCGTAGTGAAAGATCTCGTTGGTAACAGCGATTTTTATTTCGGCACCTTCCTCTCGATGCCGTCCTATTACACCGCCCGTCTGAAGCCTGAAAGCTTTGGTCAGTGGGGTTGGACCAATTCCGCAGATCAACTCTTCGTCCGGCTGCGACCCGGGGTAAGACCCGCGGGTGTTGAAGCCCAGCTAACGAAGATTCTGGCCGCCAACAACAAACCCGATCCCCGCGACAAGGCGACGGTTGCCGTGGGTCTGCAGCCGCTGGGCGATCTCCACTTCAATACCGACTATGGGGTCTTCGACGAAAGCCGACAGGCCCATAAGCCAACGCTCTACTACCTGCTAGCTGTAGCCGCTTTCCTGCTCCTGCTGGCCGCCATCAACTTTATCAACCTGACGACCGCCCAGGCGTCACAACGTGCCAAGGAGATCGGTATCCGCAAGACCATGGGCGGCCACCGGCGCCAGCTCGTCCTTCAATTCCTCACCGAGACCTTCGTGCTCACGCTGCTGGCCACGGTCTTGTCGCTCCTGCTGATGCCCTTCCTGCTAAAGGTCTTCGGGGATTTCATCCCAGAAGACTTCCATTTCAATTTGCTCCACCAGCCAGGGGTAATTGGTTTCCTTTCCGTGCTGATCCTTGTAGTGACGATCTTGTCCGGCGCTTATCCCGCCCTGGTACTTTCGGGCTTCAAACCCGTGCTCGTCCTCAAGAACCAGGCCTTTGCGAGCACGGCTCAGACCCGTTCCATCTGGCTGCGCAAATCGCTGACGGTGTCGCAGTTCGTGATCGCGCAGGTGTTTATCATCGGCGTACTGCTCGTCTCCAAACAGATCAACTATGCGATGGGCAAAGACCTCGGTTATAAAAGGGATGCCATCCTCACCTTCCGCACGAACTACCGCGCGGACTACCGTAAAAAACCCGTCCTGATGGACAGGCTCAAGGCTATTCCGGGGATAGCGCTGACCAGTATTTCCAGCGATGCACCTTCGAGCAACAGTACCTGGACCAGCACCATGAATTTCAATGATGGCAAAAAGGAAATACGCGAAAATATCCAGGTAAAACTGGCAGACAGCAACTACTTCCGTCTCTACGGCCTCCGGCTGCTGGCCGGCACGAGTGCACCTGAGAGCGACACGACGAATGCGGTGGCCATCAACGAAAGTTATTTGCATCTGCTGGGGTACCAGGATCCGCGGGCGATCATCGGTAAGCAGATCACCGAATTCAACGGCAATCCCCGCATCGTCGGTGTCGTGGCCGATTTTTTCCCGCATTCGCTTCGCGATCCGATCAAGCCCCTGGTCATTGCCAATGGTACCAGGCAAGGCCACACGTTCAATATAAAGCTTGAGCCGCGCACGGCGAATGGCTCCAACTGGCCGGCCACGATCACTGCCATCCAGCAGGCCTTCCGGGAAGTCTATCCAAACGACGACTTCGATTATCAATTCGTCGATGACTCCATCGCCAAATTCTATACCGCGGAGACGAATATTTCGCGTCTCCTGGCCTGGGCCACGGGGCTGACCATGTTTATCAGCTGTCTCGGTCTGCTGGGGCTGGTCATCTATGTGACGAATCAGCGCACGAAAGAGATCGGCATCCGCAAGGTCATAGGCGCCAGTGTCGGGAATCTGATCCTGCTGTTGTCCGGCGACTTCCTGAAACTGATAGGGCTGGCGATCCTCATCGCCGTGCCCATCGCCTGGTGGGGCAGCCGCAAGTGGCTGGAGAATTTCGCGTACAAAACGACGCTTAGCTGGTGGATCTTCGCGGCTGGAGGCGGCGCCCTCCTGCTCGTCGCGCTTATCATCCTGTGTATCCGTACCCTCCGCGCAGCCCTGGCCAATCCGGTGGCCGCGCTGCGATCGGAATAAAAGAGGCACCTATGGCCTGGCGGCGTTTGGCTCGGTGTTGGCCGTCGATGATCCGGTAGTTCGATAAGCGACTGCAGCCTCGGTGGAATGGAGATACTGACCGGTGCGGGTGGTACGTGGTTTGCTTTCTAGCTGAAAAGCATAATGTTCACCTTAATCAGTTTAATCATGACAGTGGCCACGCATGTAGCCGCGCTGAACGTAACCAGCCCGGCGTTTCAAAACAATGGGAAAATTCCCGCTCAATATACCTGCGATGGGGCCGGTAAAAGCCCCGCCCTCCACCTGATGGGCACGCCTTTGGGCACAAAAAGCCTCGCCATTATCGTACACGATCCGGATGCCCCGCATCCCGGCGGCGTCACGCATTGGATAGCGTGGAATATCAGTCCAGCGGCCAATATTGCGGAAGGATTCGGTAATGGCGGCTCGGGCAATGGGCAGCAAGGAAAAAATACGAAAGGAAATTTGGGTTATATGGGACCTTGTCCGCCCAATGGCACGCACCATTATCATTTCATGGTCTATGCCCTGGATACACAATTAAGTGTCGACACGGGTACGACCACCAAGGAAAGCCTCGAAAAGGCGATGGAAGGGCATATTTTGGCGGAGGGGGATCTGGTTGGGTTGTACAGATAGGCGAGGTAGGACAGGGTTGCTGTCCAATGCTGGGTCGTGTCGTCGTGGCGAGGTCGAAACCGTGCCGTGATTGGAGTTCGTCGTGACGTAATCGGATTAGGCAGACTGCTGTGATCGAATTGGCTGTTCTGCCGTGTCGAATTGGCTGTCTGGCCGTGATTGAGCCGTCTTATCGACCTTCCTGTGCGAGCATGACCTTCATCGAACTGAAATCAATCGGCCCTGAGGTATGCTGGTGCACAATCTTCCAGAAGGTATCAGTACGGCGGACCACCCAGGTCAGCCGGTTGTCCAGAAAGCGCAGCTCCTCACCGGCTGCCGTCACGGCGGCAAAGCGGACGATCGCTGTGATGTAGCCTGTGTCTCCGGCGATATCGAGATGTTTGTCGCGAAAAGTGACGCGATCACGGTCGGCGCCCAAACCGGCAAACCAGCCTTCTACCATAGAGCGCCAGGCAGGGAGGCCATGGTAGGACCATACCTGCCACATATCGTAGGCCAGCACTTGCTCGTCATACAATTCCAGGTACGCCTCCACGTCTTTGCTCCACACTGCGTCACTAAAGAAGTCAAAGAAAGCGTCAGGGAAGGTTACGGTCGCCATTCTGTTTAGTTGAGGATTTTCAATACACTAATGTACGCCAAAATCGGGCGCTGCGGCCGTGGATGCGCGTTGGCATGGGCTTGGAGCGCTATGTGCAAGCTTGGAGCGCTATGCCCAAACTTGGAGCGCTATGTGCAAGCTTGGAGCGCTATGCCCAAACTTGGAGCGTTATGTGCAAGCTTGGAGCGTTATGCCCAAAAATAGTAAAGGATGGAAAGAAACGAAATGGCCATTACGGCGGAAAATTTCGAGAAGCAATAAAATAGGAACGAAATGACAAGGGCCGTCCAGGTAGCGATGAGGATCGTCAACAGGTAATTATCAAAGACCCCCCACTTCGGCGTTTTTGATAAAAGCATTTCGCAGTTCGTGGCGCGTGCCTACCCATTGTACGACCGACAAAATGGCAAACCCCAAATGAATACAAAGCATCAACCGGGCGGCCGTTTTTTTTCTTCATTGGATCAATGTACGCCAAAATCGGGCCGTATGGCGGCAGGCTGCGAACCGGGGCGCGCAATTCTTCAGCATAGCCGGTCGTTCGCCAATGGAGCTCAGGGAGCCCGATGTTCAGCCCTTTTCGTCAAATGGCTGGCATCGATTCAACAAAGTATCGGCGTACTAATTTTAATTAGTATTTTTGTCCTATGTGGGATAGAATAAAGGAAAAATTGGCGATCCTGTCGGACGCGGCCAAGTACGATGTATCCTGTGCGTCGAGCGGCAGCAATCGAAAAAACGAGAACAAGGGGCTTGGCAATAGCAGCGGGATGGGCATTTGTCATACGCATACGGAGGACGGCCGGTGCGTTTCGTTATTAAAAGTATTGCTGACCAATCATTGTATTTATGATTGCGCCTATTGCGTAAGCAGGCGGAGCAACGATGTGAAGCGCGCAGCCTTCACCGTTCAGGAGATCATTGACCTGACCATTAGTTTTTACCGCCGGAATTATATCGAGGGGTTGTTCCTGAGTTCGGGCATCTTTACCAATGCCGACTATACCATGGAACGCATGGTCCTGATCGCCAAAAAACTGCGTACGGAAGAAAATTTTCATGGCTATATTCACTTGAAGACCATCCCGGGCGCCAGCGATGAACTGGTCAGACAGGCGGGTCTTTACGCCGACCGGCTGAGTGTCAATGTAGAAATGCCGACGGAACAGAGCCTGAAATTGTTAGCGCCGGACAAAAAACGGGAGGACATGTTAAAGCCCATGCGCTATTTGCAGGGTGCCATCCAGCAAAACAGGGAAGAAAAGAAGCAGTTAAAGCATGTTCCTCTATTTGCGCCCGCGGGGCAAAGTACCCAACTCGTCATCGGGGCGACGCCTGAGACGGACCTGGTCATCCTGCACCTCGCCGATGGTTTTTACAGGAAGATGCAACTGCGCAGGGTCTATTATTCCGGGTACGTGCCGATCAGCGAAGACAACCGGCTTCCGGCGATAGGCACGCCTGTTCCGATGGTCCGGGAGAACCGGCTTTACCAGGCGGATTGGCTGATGCGTTTTTACGGATTCGGCGTCAACGAGCTCTTGTCCATCGAGGCGCCGCTGCTGGACATGGATATCGATCCTAAGCTTGGCTGGGCTTTGCGCAACATGCACCTGTTTCCACTGGATGTCAACAGGGCCGACTTGCATTTGATCAAACGCATTCCAGGTGTAGGGCTTCGCTCGGCCAACAAAATAGTAGCGGCCCGGTCCTACGGCAAGATCAGTTGGGACCACCTCAGGCAGATGGGGGTCGCGATCAACCGCGCCCAGTATTTCCTGACGGCGGCGTATAATGGCCTGGCCAGGAAAGATTACCAGCCGTACCAGATCAAAGAGCTGATCCTTGCGCAGGGTAAAAGCAAGTATCGGCCGAATTTCTCGCCTCAAATCTCTTTATTCTGATGCAGACGCTTCTCTATGACGGCAGTTTCGCGGGCTTGCTCAGCGCAGTGTTCGAAATATATGAATTCCGATTTATCGATCCGGTTTTGACACCGTCGTATCGGGCGGCGCCGGCGCTTTTTGGCGAGACCAGGTCTGTAGAGACCGACTCGGCCAAAGCCGATCGGGTTTGGCGCGGACTTCAGCAAAGAATTTCCCTTGCCGCTACAAAACAAGTTTACCGGGCTTTTTTGTCCGAAGAGAAGGTCATGGAATCTCTTGTGGTGGACTATATCCGTTATGCGTTTGATCACAAAGGCCGCATTGAATACAATTATACCCACCCGGCAGTAAGCTATGTTGTCGACACGGCGAAGAAAGTATACAGGGAAAAGCATCGCATGGAGGCCCTGGTAAGATTTCAGCAAACAAAAGACAACCTCTATTTTGCCGTCGTGTCGCCGGATTTCAATGTGCTGCCGCTCATCCGAAAGCATTTTGAGACGCGGTATGCCGATCAGCGCTGGGTCATTTATGATACGCATCGGAAGTATGGGCTCTTCTATGATGGTCAAGTGACTGCCACCGTAGAGATCGCCTTCTCCGAGGAAACTGGCGGCGCGACGGCGCTTGCGGCAGTGTTGGATGAAAAAGAGGAGCTCTATCAGCATCTATGGCAGCTCTACTTTGAGCACGTCAATATCAAAGCGCGCCGCAATATGAAATTGCATATCAAGCAGGTGCCATCGCGGTATTGGAAATTTTTGCCGGAAAAACAGCCTTCCACCAAATAGAAGTGTTCCAAAAAGAATAGTTGGTGAGCCCTTCGTAATCGACGCTGCGGAAGCCGGGGTCCGTTCACCGTAGGTGAATAGATCATACAATTGCTGGGACTGTTTGTTAAGCGCTTCCTGATTGCGCCACGGCAGTCCGATCATCACATCAAGATGCGCCGTGGCAGCCAATGCGTCGATTGGCTGCAGGTGACTTTTGCGGTATTGATACCCGCGGGATAATGTAACGCCTTTCTTTATCAAAAAAAAGGGTTTTTTCCACGTTTTTGGTTCGAACCGATAAAAGTACTTTTATATCCTTCCTCGTTTATCTCTTCCTAATTCGGTCCCATCCATACCAGCCGCGATTCTTTTTTGCCGTTAACAAATTACAACGACAACTTTTATTTATGGGCGTCCTTCTTCAGGGGTTTTACAAGACCAGACCGAATAATGCGGTGCCATCTCCGGCTGACGGCAATCCATCGATCCCATGGTGGTGGGACAATTTAGCCGCACAAGCGGCTATGCTCCGCCAGGCTGGATTTACGGCAGTGTGGCTGCCGCCGCTACTAAAAACAGCAAGTGGAGCAGGAAAGGGGGCGGATGGGTATGGGCCGTTCGACGATTATGACATTGGATCACGGCATCAGAAGGGGTCCACACCTACGCGCTTTGGTTCCCGGGAACAATTGATACGATGTGTGGCCGTCCTCCGGGCGAATGGTTTGGATGTTTACCTTGATTTGGTCGAACACCATCGCAGTGGCGACACCACGCCGTTCGTCTTTCGGTATCCTGGGGCGGACGATAGCCCGGATGGCGGCCGATTTCCCAAGGATCGAGATGACTTTATTCCTAACGAGCCGCATGATCCAGATTTAGGCGGTCCCGTGGCGGATGACAAACCCTTTGGCCGCGAGTTTGCAATCATCAATGCGCAACCACCGAATACTGTTTTAAGGGGCCTGACTGATGCGGCCGATTGGTTGACCAGGACGCTCGATGTCCAGGGATATCGGATCGATGATGTCAAAGGGCTCTCCACCGACTTCTTGCGTCCTTTCCTGACTTCCGAGCCCATGAGAGGGAAGTTTGCCGTCGGTGAATTTTTTGACGGCAGCCGCACGCTTGTCAACGGGTGGGTAAATAATCCACGAGGAATGAAAGGAGTGGCTAGTGCCTTTGATTTTCCCTTGAAATTCGTGCTGACCCAAATGTGCAACAATCCCGGCAATTTCAATATGGCCGATCTTGATCATGTCGGCCTGGTTGGCATCTCGCCGTTTCAGGCCGTCACCTTCATCGAAAATCACGACACAGACCTCAACGCCAATGAGATTGTAGTGCTCAATAAATTGTTCGGGTATGCCTATATCCTGACTTCCGAGGGGTATCCTTGTGTATACTACCGGGACTATGACATGGGGCCGGACGGCTATAAGTTAAAGCCGCAGCTTGACAACCTGATTTGGATACACGAGCGGCTTGCGGCGGGTCCAACGCAGCAGCGATGGAAAGATTTCGATGTCTTTGCCTACGAGCGACTCGGAGGTCCGCACCTGCTTGTCGGCCTCAATAACGATCCGGAAAATCCGCGGCTGATCACGGTTGCGACGGGTTTTGGCCCCAACAGGGCGCTGCACGATTACACCGGTCACGCACCAGATGCCGTTACTGACAATAATGGGAACGTAACAATCACCGTACCACCAAACAAAGGCGGCCTGGGATATGTGTGTTACAGCGGAGATGGTCAGGGCGGGGGTTTTGATGTCGTTACCCGACCGGTTACACAGGTTTTCCAAGGTGCCGCGGACCTGGATCTCCTGCCGGTCTCCAATGGGGCAATGGTGAAACCTGGCCGCATCTGGTGTGCCGCGGGCACGCTTGTCCAGGCAAGGCTGGACCCCGATCCCGTTACTGCCGGGTGGACGAATGCTACCTCGATCCTGCTGGAACTGCTCGGTCCGGATAAACAGGTATTGGCTCATCAGTCCTTCAACCTCGGAAATATTGCGAATGTCAGTCTGAACACCAATACGCGGTTGCCGGGCTTTCATACGATTCAGCTTACCATGTCGAATGCCCCTGAAGCGCATCGGACGGCAGCGTATAAGCTAACGGTGACCTATACCGCCCCAAAGACCGTCGACTTGGTCAATGACCTTGTTCTTGAGCGCAGCGCACAGCCCTCAAATGCGGCCGAAGCCGGGCAATGGAGTCCTGTGATCCCGCTGGCCAATGTGCCCATCCATACGCATGTACTTCCAACGGGAAAAGTGTTGTTCTGGGGTCGGCGCAATCCTCCGGGCACGGCTGATTTCCCATCTCTGAACCAGCACGAAACCCATGCTTTTATTTGGGATCCCGCTCATCCGCAGATGGCGGGCACGCCGACGGGAAACCAGCCCGCCGACGCCCAGGGACGCCCCATTAATCTGTTTTGTTCGGGGCACACTTTTTTGGCTGATGGCCGCCTGCTGGTCACCGGTGGCCATATTTTCGATAGCCAAGGCATCAATTGTTCGACCTTCTACGACTGCTTCACTGATCGTTGGTCCGCCGGGCCGGTAATGAACAATGGGCGCTGGTATCCGACGGCGGTGACGATGGCCGATGGGCGGGCGTTTGTGATCTCGGGCAGTTTTGCATCGGGCCCGCTGCAGCCGCCGAAAAATCAGAACACCAATAATAACATCCCGCAGGTGCTGCAAAACGGCAGCTGGCACAATATGACCGATTTCGACACGCTGCCCTTGTTCCCACGGATTCATATTGGCCCGGATGGGTCGTTGTTCATGTCCGGTACGAATCAAGGGACCTTCGCCCTTCAACAATTGGCCGCGGGTCAGCCGGGAACATGGGTGCATATAAGTGACCGCAAAGCGGGGAATGCCGATTATGCGCCTTCGGTGATGTATGCGCCTGGAAAGGTAGTTTATATCGGCGGCGGAGGCGGAGATCCAGCCAGTACGACACCGCCTACAAATACTGTTGAGGTTATCGACCTGAATGCCGCCCGGCCGGTATGGACTGGTGCGGCCGCCATGGGCGTTGGCCGTCGTCAGCACAATGCCACATTATTGCCCGATGGCACTGTTCTCGTTACCGGCGGCAGCCGAGGTGTAGGCTTTGACCGGCTAGACAATAAATTGCCTGTTCACATTGCGGAATTATGGGATCCGACTACTGGGAAATGGACGCAGATGGTGGCGGAGGATGTTGACCGCTGCTATCATTCTACGGCTGTACTCTTGCCGGATGGACGCGTGTTCAGTGGTGGTGGGGGCGAGTATGCGCCGAAAGTCGGAGTAGACCAGGGGAATCCGCCATCGGACACGCATGCCAATGCGCAGTTGTTCTCGCCCCCTTATTTGTTCAAGGGCGCCCGACCTGTCATTGGCAAGGCTCCGCAAGCAGTCTCCTACGGTTCTACATTCGACGTCGAAACACAGTCAGCGGCAGAGATCGCTCAGGTGACGCTGTTGAGGCTGTCATCGGTGACCCACTCTTTTAATATGAACCAGCGGATCAACTTCCTGGTCTTCCAACATGGCGCGAATAAACTGACGGTGACCGCGCCGCCTAACAGCAATGTCTGTCCGCCGGGTCATTACATGCTTTTCCTGCTGAATGCGCAAAAGGTCCCGTCTGTTGCAACCATCGTTAGTGTCGGGCCTGTGGTAGCACAGCAACCTGTCGGCGCCCATTTTGCCACTTTAGCGCAATCTACGCCTGGCCATCTTGTCGCGACGGCGCTACCTACGCCTGTATTAGCCGGTCCGGCCCCATCGCTGGCTGAGAAGGATGCCGCCATCCGGAAAGTTGAGTCGACGCCGCCGATCTCGGTAGGGATCACGGCGGGCTGCGTATACGGTATTTCGGGCTGCCGGGCGGGTGCTATGGAGGCGCTCAGCAAAATGACCGGCGTGAGACAGCATTTAAATTTGCCGGATGCGGACAATTCATTAGGATTTGTATGGCTGCAGCAGGACGGATTGCCCGACCTCGATGCCTGGGCCGCTGAATTCGCAGCCACTGCCAACGGGACCAATCGGTTCCGGGGTGTCGAGGTCACTGAAAGCGGGTTGGTCAGCCTGGTGGAGAGTGGTTATATCGTCTTACAGGCCGATGGCGCCAGGCCAACGCTGCCATTGGTGCCGATGGTGGCAGCCCATAAAATTCAATATGATGATACTAAGGGCAGGCCAAAACCCCTGCTCCCGAAGGAGAAAACCGCTTGGCAGGACTTGGAAAATGACGTTCGAAACGCAAGCGGGTCGCTGAAGGCCTGGATCACCGGACCGCTTAGAAAGTCGGGCGATGACTATCTGTTGGAAGTGAGGGTATTTTCGACGACCGCGCCACTCCCTGCGGTCACAGCGGATGCGGCGCCGGCCAGTGCAATGCCATCGTGTTGCAGCCATAAGGAGGCGGGCAATGAATAGATACGCGTCTATAAGGGTACCGGTATTGCAGGGCGCGCAGGTGTCCGCCTTTGCCTTGTGGTCCATCGTATTGCCGCTGGTGCTTGCGCAAGTCCTTGTGGTGGTGGCGCACCCTGTTGCACCAACCCTGATGAGGAATTGCCTGGTCTTTACCGGTTTGATGGCGGCCGCGCAGGCGCTGCTCATGAGTGGGCGCGGCGTTTTTGCGTTGGTTGGATCAATGCTGCCTATTGCCGCTTTTGGCAGTGTTGGCATGGCGGTGGGGGAACTCCTCGATCGGCGACCAAGAATGAGTTGTTGCATGTCTGTGTTTGATGCGGGTGAATTCTTTTCCTGGCCGACGCTCCTGATGTGCCTGTTTTGCTATGTGGGGAGTTTGGTGATGGGCTCCTGTGGCTCGGCCAATCACCGGAAGGTCACCTGTGGGTGGTTGTCGGTACCAATGATGTATATCGGCATGTGCCTGGCCGGGCAATACCTTTCGCCGGCGCTCAAGGTCAGTTTCGGGTTATACCTGGGTATGCACTGGGCCATGTTTTTAGGGATGGTCGCGGGGCATGTCGTGGACATGTTTGTGCAAAAAATTGTTTTACCGATAGGATCGCGTTTATTTTTAAAACACCAAAATTTCAATTAATGCTACCCCCACTTAGAAAAGGATTCGGCCGTCATGGCATTGTCCGCGGGCTTGAACATGTTCCCATTAGCGCACAATTCGAAGGCCGCTTCGGCAGGATGTTCCGCCATCTTAAACCTGCGGACCACACTGAGGAGGAACTTGAAGCACTCGGAATAGCGATGACTGCTGGGCCGGATACGCCTGATCCCGAAACGAAGAACCCGCGCGATGATGAGGAAAACACCGGCATCAGCGCGGGCTACACCTACTTCGGTCAGTTCATCGATCACGACTTGACATTCGATCCGTCTACCCTAGCCCAACAAAGCAGCGACCCGGAAGCGATCGTCGACTATCGTACTCCGCGATTCGATCTTGACAACCTGTATGGGCGCGGTCCTGACGACCAACCGTATCTCTACGATTTTCAGCAAGACGGCACCGTAAAAATGTTGTTGGGTAGAAAACTGACCGGCAATGACAACGATCCTAACACCTTTGACCTGCCGCGTACTTCAGCTACCGGCAGGAGGTTTGCGCTGATCGGCGATAAACGCAACGATGAGAACGCCATCGTGTCACAACTCCAGGGCATCTTCCTTCGTTTCCACAACCGAATGATCGACTATCACAAAAGCAGTGGACGACCTACCGACTTCTTCCACGTCCGGCAGGCCGTTCAATTTCACTACCAATGGGCGGTCATTCATGATTTTCTGCCAACGATCATTGGGAAAGACATGTATGAATGCATTTTGCCGCATGTCAAAAAAAAGACTACGGTCCTTGCTGACCAGCCGAATCTCAAATTCTATAAGCCGAAGAACGATCCGTTCATACCCGTGGAATTCTCGGTGGCCGCCTACCGGTTCGGCCACTCGATGGTCAGGCCTGTCTACCGGTTGAATTCGCATACCGGCGAAAACGTGCCCAAGCCTGGTGATCCACGCACCCCGATCTTCGTGGCACCGGGAGTCGATGGCCCGAACCTGCAGGCCTTCGGTGAGTTTGACAGCACCTTCGCCATCGACTGGCGGTTGTTCTTCGATTTCGGCAACAAGCCGAACCAATTTTCGCCCGAGCGGATCCAGCCGGCTTACAAAATAGATACCTCTCTTGTCAATCCGCTCGCCAAATTACCGCCACCGATCACGGGCGAGAGACCGCCTTCGCTTGCGCAACTCAATTTACGCCGTGGACTCAAACTAAGGCTGCCCTCCGGCCAGGCTGTGGCCAAGGCGATGGGGCTGACACCGCTGAAGGATGAGGAATTGATGGTAGGGAAAGCAACTGCGGCAACGAGGAAGCCGGGAGCGGAAGATGCGAATAAACCGATTACGGCGATCCCCGGTAATTTTGCAGGTAATGCACCGTTGTGGTTTTACATCCTGGCGGAGCCGATGCTACAATTCAAGGACGACAATACGCCGCTGCACCTGGGGCCCGTCGGCGGCCGGATCGTCGGGGAGGTATTTGCCGGTCTCTTACATGGAGATCCCACCTCCATCTTCGGACACCCGGCATGGACGCCTTACGAAGATTTTTTAAACGACAAGAAATTCGGTATTGCGGATCTCATTAAGCAGGCAATGAAGGCCTAGCAGGTCTTGTCGCTCGGCCCGGCGTCAAAAATGGCGCTCGGCTTTTGTTTATACGTCACATGGTGGAGTGAGGAATTTGCCTTAATTTACAACTCGTTTACTATTGGCCATCTCACATTTAAATTCCCTTTATGATCAGTCCCGAAGCATTCTATTTGAGTTATATGGCCAAAAATACCGGCTTTCGAGCGACCTGGGATCCGGCGAGAGGCTTGAAAATCGGCTACATCGGAAAATTGGACAAGGCAGGTTTTTTCACCGTTTATTCTTCGCTTGAAAAGGAAGGCATCCCAAACGATACGATCGCGGACGAGTCGGCGGGAGAGATGGATTATACCTCCCATGACAGCGTCAACGTGCAAATAAAATTGGCCGGGGCCGCACCTGTTGCGGGCAGCGTATTAAGCAATGCCGATGCCGGTGTGACCATCGAGTTCGGCAGCAGTAACGGCATCGTATTCCAGACGACGAAGTATAAAACGCTGCAAATGGACAACCTGTCCGCTGTCCGCAACCTGGTGCTGGACAAATATGATAGCGGCAATTGGGATAAAGATTGGTTGATCATTACCCACCTGATCGTATGCGACTCCGCCACGGTTATCATCTCGAATAGCAGCAGCGGCAAGCTGGAGCTACAGGCAAAGGCTGGCGTCGGGGCCGGGAACGTCAAGCTCACGGATGCTTCCCTCGGGTTGACCACCGCACGTGAATCGGGCAGCACGATAAAATTTATCGCACAGCAAAACGCCACGCCGCTGTACCGGGTGATGGGCATCCGTCATCCCTTATTTGGCCAGCCCGACCTGCAACCCAAGTCCCTTACTGGAGACGTGCAGAAAGAGCATTTGGCGATCCAGGATTTCGACGCCGCGGAAATGGACCAATAGCGTTAAAAAAATTGCCGATGCCCAACGTTTTTGCCCTCCTCGTCGGCATCAATGGCTACCCCGGTGTGCCGTTGCAAGGCTGCGTAAATGACGTCAAGGCTTTTGCTACTTATCTCACTGACGTCTATGGTAAACTCCCATCGGTCGGCTTGTACACACTTGCCGTCGTCGACGGCGGCCCGATTGCACCTACGAAGGCGAACATCATCGCCGCATTCGACCATTTCAAGGATGCACGAGAGAAAGATATCTGTCTGTTCTATTATAGCGGTCATGGGTCTTTTGCGCCGGCGCCGGCGGCCTTTGCGCAGGAATCGACCGGGTATTTCCGGTCATTTGTATTCAGTGACAGCCGGCTGCCTGGAGGTACCGATCTAGCCGACAAGGAAATGGGCGCGCTGATCTGGAAGGTGACGGCGGAACATCCCGGCATCACCTTTATCGCGATCACCGACTGCTGTCATTCGGGCACCATCACGAAGGCCATCGATGATACGGGCATCAAAGACAGGATGCTGAGCGGCAGTGAGGCATTTCTGCCCACTACCCCGGAGCAATACTTCGGATTCGATCTCTCCGTCAATGGCGAAACCGCCTTCGAACGGTCTTCCGCCCAGGGTGGTCGTATCACCGTTAGACAGGGGCCGCATATCCACCTCGCGGCTTCCCGCAATAGTCAGACCTCAAAAGAATTGATGATTGAAGGCCGTGTCCGCGGCGCCTTCACCTATGCCTTAATGAAGACGCTCTATAACTGCAATGGTCAGATCAGTTACGACAAACTGCTTGATACGGTAGCCGCGTATGTGAAAAATCTCGTCCCCGATCAGAACCCGGGGCTCAACCTCAATGGTGATATAGCGGCAGACCCCGTGAGGAGCACATTCCTCACCGGCGAACCCTTGCAGGCCGATCCACGGTATCGGGTATACTACGAGTCCACCTATGGCTGGTGTTTGCAAGCGGGCCAGCTCCAGCAAGTGTACAAGGGCGACCGCGTGGTCATCGACACCGGCACGACCACTACTGTCGTGGATAGTCCGGCACCCGATCTGTCTGTCTTGATGGGAAAGCCGGAACTGGGTGGGGCTTCGAATCAATATTTGGGAAGCATCCGCCGCAGGCCCGAACGGTTGATGACGCTGTCTGTTGGTCACGGGTTTCCGGCGGAGACAAAAGTTTTGCTGGAGGCGGCCGCCGCCGCCGATCCTTCGCCGCTTTTCATGTTGACGAACGAAACGCCGGGCCAGTGGATCATTAGAATGAATGCGGAGGGCCAGGTGCTGATCAGCCTCCCGGGAACGGACAGTCCGATATTCGAACCGCTGCGCGTTCGCGAACAATCGGAGGCCGTGTATTTCCTGGCGCAGATCGGGATCGTGATCGCGTGGAGCAACCTGAGGGCGTTCACCAATCCGCTGCAAACGCTCACCCGTGATCACTATACCATCCGGGTCAGCAGATCGGTCGAACCGGCCAATTATGATGCCAATAGTTTTGAAACAGTGTCCGATTACCACGAGCCCATCGATCTGCATTACAGGCAGTCCGGAAACGATTGGTACCTGCCGGCTTACGAACTGAGCATCACCAATCGCCTGGCCAGTCCGCTGTGGGTGACCAATGCCTGGCTGGACTTTGACTTTGGGGTGACTACGGACTACTTTACTGAACTGGAACTGGCGCCCGGCGCGACCATGCCCCTTAGCTTTATCAGAGGCGGCCTGCCACAGTCCGTCATTAAAATGAGAATTGACGACAAGTACCTGCGACTGGGCTATACCGCGATCACCGAATACCTGAAACTATTCCTCTCCACGCAGAAGATCGAGACCCGGCGTTTGCAACAAGCCGGGATTGGCCTTCCCGGTATAGCGGCCAAAGCGGCAAGATCTCCCGTCGATCAGGAACTGGCCGACGACGGTGGGACAGACCGGTGGACCACCGAGACCATCGGTTTTCGTACCTCCCGTTGACCGACTAGGCCACCGAAGAAAAGGAGGGGTCTGGCTCGAAGCTGAGGCCGATCGTAGCAGTATATAGTATATTGTTTTTCGGGGCGCTGATGATCGCGTAGAACTCGGCAGGCTGGTCTATCCCCGGAAAGGCCTGACCGTAATGCGGAGCGTTGTTGACGATAAGGTCCTTGATGACGAAGAGTTTCAGGTAATCCGCTTTTTTTCTGAATTGCAACTGACCATTGATGTAGCCGCTTTTGTTTTGCGGTTGGTTGGGCTGCACGAATCCGGTTGTCGTGAAATCGTAGCTCAACTCTCCGGCCGCCGCAGTATGAATGTATACATTCAGGTCGGCAGTAAAGAAAACGGCAATCAGCATGTACCCAAAACTGGGCGGCGGCAGGAAATCGATGGTTAACTTTCCTTGCGATGTGGATAGGGTGAGGACGCGATCGGGCCGCTGAAAGAAATCGTTGGTTATGGCACCGGTTTCCAGGTCGTCGACGGAGGTGCGCGGATGAGGGGCGTCGCTCAAAAAAATCTGGTTGGGTGCCATGCTGGCTACTGACCCCAAACGCAGCAGCATCCACCAGGCGGAGAACCGGTTAAATGGAGCGAGGTTCGGTTTTGGAATGCCAAAGAATTCGGTGAATTCCAGCAGCTCCTGGTTGTCCGACACGTCGAAAACTGCCATGCCGTCGTTTCGAACCGTCTTGAGTTCGTATGCTGACGCGGTATTGTCGATGATGCAAAACGGGTTGTTATCTAATTTGAGGAGGATGGTGTCGTCCGTACAACGGATCCTGACGATCCGCTCGGAGATATCCCGCAACTGCTGCAACAATTCGGGGCTGCGGTCGCTCGCTGCGAGATGATAAGCCTGGATCATATAATTCATCGCCTCATTGGTCGTTTTGCCCCACTGGCCGTCGATGACAAGGTTGTACGGATCGGTGCCCTGGGGCGAGAATAAACTTCGCAGCGTTTGTTGCCACAGCCTGGTATCCGGATCATTGACTTTATCAGCGTAGGCGTCGAGCGCGGCACCCAACCGGCTGGTGTCGAGGCCAGCCGCATACAAAGCCGCGACTACTTTTTGGAGCTGCGTGAAAGAGAGCAAAGATTGAACTGAACTCCCGGTCTCGAGCGTCCGCATGATGTTCACGGCGATGCCCAGCTGCGTCCGGGTCAGTCCCCAAGACTGCATTCTTTGCGTCTGTAGCGGCAGGGTGCGGACATCCCACTGCTTGACGGGGCCTGCATCGGACGCCGCAGCAGGCGTGTTGCCCTGTTTTGGTCTTTTACTGCTAGCCATAAGGTCTGTTTTTTACGCCCGGTTGTGACAGGTCTGTATCAAAGGGGTCGATACTGGCCAGGAGCTTGATCTCCGCGGTGATCTCGCCTGTCAGGACACGCTCGAGTACCTGCGGATCGCGGAAAAGATGCTGTGCCGTTTTTCCGGCTTCCAGCCGCATGTTACCGGCTGTGAGCTTGCGAATACTGAGGTCGCTGCAAACCAGGTACAGATCGTAGTAAAGCGTCATGGGTTCCCGCCAATCGATGTCGATCTCGACATCGCGAAAACCGATCCTGCCTTTTTCGAAGGTGATGGATCGCTCGTCGAGGGCGAGCCCTTGTTCTGGTTGCTGGTCCGCGCCGGTTACGTTGGTGTTTGGTCCTTGGTTAACGTAGACGGCCATGTCGAAAGGCGCGAAGGCCGCCGGTGAGCCCGGAAGGATCAAGGTCGTGAAATATACATACCTGTTCAGCGCGTTTAGCGAGGTGTCCAATTCGGCTTGCGAAGCAATGATCCAGGTAATGGCTTCCGACTCGATGGAATTTTGGCCCATGGGCAGCCAGGTGATGGCGTATCCATTCGGTGCTGCGCGGCCAGCTTTTTGTATGGAGAGCTTGGGCATGTCGGGCAGCCGTGGCGGCGTTGGTGGCGTTGCCGGCGCGTTTTCCTGCCGAAAGCTGTCCCATTGGGTGAATTTGTGCAGCGGTGAAAAGCTAACAGTGCCGAGCCATGCTGTGATGAGATCATCGGCCGGGATGTTGTTGCGCAATTGGTAATACAATGGTTCTTTGGCCAACTGTACGCTGTAGATGGCCTCTCCCTGCAGGGGGGCTGTATTGCCGGATAATCGCAGCCGGCCTTGGCTGAAGGTCAACTCGCCAGAGAGCAAGGGGGTGGACAGGTCGTATGG
The DNA here is from genome assembly GCA_965214315.1 of Puia sp. Classification (GTDB taxonomy): domain Bacteria; phylum Bacteroidota; class Bacteroidia; order Chitinophagales; family Chitinophagaceae; genus Puia. Next base: position 173,145 of record CBDCBP010000015.1, read on the forward strand.
GTAAACATCGGCGTTTACGCCGGTTCGCGGCGCCGTAAAATCTTCCCAGACGAGTTCCCATCCTTTTTGCTCCGCGTTATAGAACAGCAAAAAGCCTGGGTGCGGGGCACGAACCCTGTGGCTGAGCAAATGTTTGTTCAATTCAGAAGGATCGCGGGCCCAGACGCTCAGGTGCGGTCTTTGCCGGTTGGGCTGCGGCGGCTTGGCGTTTTCCTGGTACCTCGCCAACTGTTCGAGATCGGCATAGGTGAGCCATGGCGAGGTGCGGAAGGCCATCACCAGGTAAAGCGTGTATTCGCTGACGTTAGCTTTACCAACCTGCAATACGAATGAATCCTCTTTTTCGTCCCTGCCTGAGGTGACGACGATATTGGCTGCCGCTATCCAGTCTTCGCCATTGGGATTGTTATCAAGGAGGAGAACGGTATAGGTTTTTTTGTTGCCGGTCAACAGCCAGGATGCGAATGCTGCAGGAGCGAGTAAAACTTGGTCGGCGCAAATAAATCCTGACGATTGGGGCTCATTTTTAAAGTCGCCAGAAAGATGGACGAGTAGGATGTCTTCGTCGTTCATGGCTGTTGTAAAAGTCCGGATGGCCGTTTCGATCGCACCAAGATTGGCCTGGTTGCCGGTCAATTGCGTATGCCGCAACTGGACACCTGCTTTACTTGCCGACAAGTCCAGCGCGCTGGATAAATAATCGCTATTGGCCAGATTGGTGAACACGGGATTTGGGGTCTCCACAAACACCGCGAAGACCTGCTGGATATTTTCCTTTTTCCGCTTGAGCCGCTCGCTGGCGCCTTTCAACACGGGCAGTTGAATGGTCGAAGGCCCCGCCGCATCGCTGCCGATAAAAGTACTGTCCACGGAGAAGAAGAGGTCAGACACCTCGGTCACGCCGCGTTCGAAGAGCCGTGCCTTATTGGCCAAACTATAACGGCGGAGGTTGACGAAGGCGTCCGGGGCGGCGGCGGATGGCGCAAGCAAGTTTCGGTCGAGTTGTTGGCCGAAGCGGTCCATCAGCATGTTCAGGCGGAGTTGGCCCGTCTCATCATCCGGTTCACCGGCGTTCCGGCTAAAAGTCTTTTGGTAGGCCTCGGCTATGCGTGCGGCGAGCAAATTGGGTTCGAGGTAACAAAGTACGGCCCATTCGTTGAGTTCCCGAAAGGCCGCGGACAGGTTATCCCGCGCGGACCGTTTGTCGGCGAGATAGGCACGCAGGAAGTAAGCCAGGTCGGCCAAATGCTGTGCGCCATCGATGTCGACACCGGAAGCGCGGAGCCATCGACCATCCTGGAGCAGCCACAACAGATAAGTGCGGACCTCGGGGATGCATTCGAACTGCCCGGCGCCGGCGGGTCTCACCAAAGAGGAGAGCAGGAGGTCGCTGACATGGATGCGATCCAGTTTTCGAACCGTACCATCCGTACCCATGTACACGTTGAAGTTCAACCAAAGCGTATTGGCCAGATCGGCGGTAAGGAGCAGGGGAAAGGCCATGTGACAAGCATAGACGATTGCCCCGATCCCGTAAAGCGCGCCGTTGGCGCCTTCGCAAAAACGCTGGTAGTAGCCCGCCAGTTTTTCTCTGGAAGCGGCACTCAGTTTGGCTGTGCCTTCATTAGCCGGCAACATGGTGGGAATCGGTTTTGATGATCGATCTGCCTTTAAGGGCGGCGATGGCGCCGTCGAGCCCGTTGCGGCTGGTTTCGAACATGGGTAAGAGCGAAGCGAGCAGGACGGCGTTGGTGGCCGGCCAGCGGTGGAAGGGTGCTGGATTGAGCCAGGCGACATATGCGGAGAGGCGGCTCAGGCGGCGAATGAACTGTTGGGTAGCTTCGACCCGTTCGGGCTGGAATTCTTTGTGCAGCGCGCCGGCGTCGCTATAGATGAGGACCACGATGTCCTTTCGCGGGTAGGGCGCGAAAAGGCGTCTGAGGGGCACCGAACGGGTCCAGTTATCGTTCGTGACGAGGTCATCGCCAGTGGAGTCATCGACGTTTGGGTATTGGTTGAAATAGTAAGGCTGCAGTTGACCGTGCGCCTGGCTTTCTTCGGCTGAGCGGCAAAGTTCCAGGCCAAAATCCCCGACGGCGATCATGCTGTCGGCCTGGTCCAGCAAGACGAACAACTGTAAGGGATTGACCGCTTCTTTTTTGTAGACGAAGCGCGAAAAATACCCGTGCCGTGCTATGAACGCGATCGTGCGTTCGACATCCAGTTCATAGGAATTTTGCCCCTGTTGTTTGTTGATCAGCCGTCGCCAGGCTTGTTGCAGGGCACGGTTACCGATCGGGAAGTAGTCGTTGGTGAACAAGTAGGGTTGCTGTAAAAACGTTTTATCTGTTTGCGCTGTTACCGTGAGCGCCCATGTTGCAGCGGCAGCGGTATCGAGTTCCAGCCGAAAGCCGGTATCGCCGAATTCGGTATCGTTGGCGGCCGGGCTGGCTTGGCCGGGCGCCGTGGGCTCCTGCGGCTTGTTAACGATCGGGTCGACCGGCTTTGTATCGGTTGGATGTGCAGCGGCCGGATCGGCTGTCACGGGTCCGGCAGGACTTGTCGTCGTGCTGTCTATCGTCGCAGCCTGCTGCGCCTCACGTACCAGTGTAGCTGCCCACTGCAGCAAACCCTGGCGGCGTTCTTCCAGCAGTTCACGGAAAGCAAAACGCTGCTGCTCGGATTTGAGCCAGCAGGTTTCCAGCGCAAACGCGAGATCGTCGAAGCAATCAAGGGCAAAGTCATTTGACCTAAGCAGTTTCAGCAGCAGGTAATATTCTTCCAGGCCGGGATGACCGTATCGGGCATCGCTGCGGATCGTATCGAAGAGGTCATATAGGATCGTTCCGGTCATCACGCGGGTGTAGCGGCGGGCATTTTCCTTTGTACAAACAACCGGATCAGCTCCGCATCTTTCAGCAAGGCCTGGTGGTAAAGCGGCAATTCATCCGGTTTGAAATCGGTATCGATTGGCTCGAGGTTACGGTAGTGGTCGATCAGTTTCACCCAGTCGAGCAGTTCGCTGGTGCTGATGGTGGTGTTCCCGGTCCCCTTATCGGCGATCCGTTTGCGCCAGCCTTTGAAGGCATCGACGGCTTTGTCGATCAGACCGGGTTCCGCGGCGAGGTCGGGGAACCGCGCGGCGACGATCTCGTTGAGTTTGATGTCCGAGAACTCGATGTAATGAAAAAGACATCGGCGCAGGAAGGCAGGCGGGAGCGCTTTTTCGTCATTGCTGGTAATAATGAACAGCGGCCGTTTCTGGTCGTTGGCCGCGATGGTGAGGGGCTTTCCATCGACCTTGATCTCGGGAATATTGAACTCCATGCGGTCCAGCTCAAGCAGCAGGTCATTGGGGAAATCAATATCGGCTTTGTCGATCTCATCTATGAGTACGACGGGTGGGTTTTCCAGGGCGGGATCCTGACTGAGCAGGAAGGCTTCGCCGAGGACGCCTAACCGGATGTAGTGGCCATCGGGCGAATAGCGGCCTGTGGCGGGATCGGTATCGAGCCGGACGCTGAGGTCCGTTTGCGTTTCGCCATGGAAATTCGCGTCGCTGAGCCGTTGCAGGTTGTCGATGACGTAGAGTCCGTCCTGCGCCCTGCTGCTGGATTTGATGTTCCATTCGAAATAATAGTCGTCAAAATGTTTGCCATGCGACTGGAACAACTCTGCCGCGACGGCTTCTGCCAGCCGGCTTTTTCCGCAGCCGGGTTCGCCCTTTACCAGCAGGGGCCGTTTGAGGACCTGCGCCAATTGTACAGCCTTGACGAGGTTGGGTGATGGAAGGTAAGGCTCGATGCCGAAGGTTTCGCTTTGCTGCAACGTGCGCAGGGTATCGCCGGTGTATGGAGTGGACATAAGTAGTTTTAGCTGGTGATGGTATGGTTTAGTATTGAAGGTTGTCGGCCAGGTCGGCGCATTGGGCTTCGCGGCAGATCATCCTCGCCAGGCTCCCTGGGTATCCCGCGGAGGCCGTAAAGATGGATTTCAATTGGTCATAGACGACGGGTTTGAGCAGGGCATCGAATAGCGCTTCCTTATCATCGTCCCCGGCGATCTGGCTCGACCTAAAATCGTCGTACCAGTCGGCCGCTTCCTGGTATTCAAGCCTGTCCACGATGGGCGTCAATATCGCGGGGGTGCCTAGTATCGGCGATTGGGTGTAGAGCCGCTGGTAGTCACAGCTCCCCTGGTCGAGGATGAACACTGCGATGTATTTATCGCCCTCGTTATCGGGGATGGTCGTCAGAAAGCCGGCTATCCAATCGATGCATTTTTTCTTATCGGCCGGCCGAAGCTCGTCTTCGGCGCCAGGGTCCTGGTAGAAGGAGAATTCGAAGATGAGGTTTTCGTCTTTCCGAACGGAACTGATGTATGCCCGTAGTTTTTCAGGGTCGGCAAAGCGCTGGTTGGGTGCGCAATTGAACAGATCGACCAGCCACTTGTCGGTGCCCATGCCACCAATGGTGAGCGGCGCGGCTTTGACGGTTTGTGCTTTTTTGGCCGGGAATTCCTGGGCCTTCCGCGCCCGTTTGGAGAGATGACCGAGGCCGCAATCGGGCGTGCCTGACAGCAAAACAATGGCCTTTTTGGGGGCCGTCTTGAAACCCGGCCAGCACGACTTCTGCTTGCGGTAATTGAGCGTCCAAAGCCCGTTCAGGAGGAAGGCCGCCCGTTTTTGGTTGTTCTGATTGTCCAGGTTGGCGGGTAGGCCAAACATGCCTGCATTCTTGATGTCCTGGAAAACCAATCGGCCGGAATAGGGCTTTTGTTCGGCATCCTGCGCGAAGCACTGGTCCAGTTTCGCGGCGATCGTAGACACCAGGAGTTGCTCATCCGGGTTGTTTTTCAGAATGTTCAGGAGGGCGGCGGTGAATTTGCTGTTCTCGTCCGGGCCACCTGCCTTCGAGTCTTCATTGCTACGGCTGGAGACGATGGCCCAACTGGATCGTCCGCCGCCGGGACCGTTGGCATTGGCCGTATTGTTGTCAGGCTGGATATGGTCGAAGATCCTGCCGGATCTGCAGGAGTCGCTGAGGAGCATGAAATGCTGCGTCCGGACGCCGGACACCTGCATGAAGAGTTCATCGAGGCGGATGAGCTGTTCGGGGTCTGTGATATCCTGGCAACCGTTGGGCACCCAGGCGCCCTTTGGTACCCCGCCCCAGTCGAACTGGCAGCCATGGCCGGAGTAAAAAAGGATCAAGTTATTGGCGATCGTATTGCAGGTTTTGTCTGCGAGGAATGCCTTGATCCGCTTGAGGATATTTTCGTGGCTGGCCTGCTTGTCAGTGAGGACATCCTTGTACACCTGGCAGTTCCGGTAATACCTGCCCAGTGTGGTTACCAGGTCCAGACAGTCTTTTTTACAATTGTTATACGGAAAATTGCGCAACACAGCGGGGTCCGGATAGTCGTACTGGTCGATCCCGATGGCGATCACCCAGGTCGTGCCCTGCGCTGGATCTTTGGTCCCGGCCGGGTCTGCCTTTTCCATTCCGTCACCGCCTGTCGGGGACTTCGCCAGGCCCGGCAGCTGTTCCCCTGGGGTAAGATCCATGAACATCATAGTTTATATGAAAAAAGTGCTTTAAATTTCTTGCTGAAACGTAATGTTTTAACTTAAAGCTAAGTAAACCGAGCGTTATGCCCAAAACTAAGCTGTCCGGCGAAACCATGTTGAGAACGCTGCGGCGCAACTATAAACGGTATCTAAAACTGAAAGGCGTCCATTATGCGGATATTGGGTATAAGTATAAGGCCCATGCCAAGACAGATCAACTGTGTCTGCGGCTCTATGTGCATCGAAAACATACCAGAAAGTTCTTGCAAATCGACATGATTCCCAAACGGCTCGAAGGCATGACAACGGATGTCATCGTCTCTAATCCCAAACTTCATCCTCGTTTCGGCGATCGGCATGACAGCCTGAGCGGGGGCATAGAAATTCTCAATTCCTATTTGTTCGACTCGGGGACGATGGGCGCGATCTTATACGATGCCAACGACAATTTGGTGGGCCTGAGCAACCACCATGTCTTGTACGGCAGCAAGGGCCAGGACGGCGATACTGTCATCCAGCCCAAACAGGATGTCACTCAGCCCATGGACATCATTGGCAACCTGATCGCCGGTTCACAAAAATACGATTGTGCCATTTTTAGCATCAATGCCAACAGGAACGGGGAAGAGGCGCGGGTGCTTGAACTGGCCAATAGGATCACTACCGTTCAGGACCCTGTCCACGGCTTGGCCGTGAAGAAGTCCGGGGTAGCCTCGGATGTGACCGGCGGCATCATCGATGGCGTCGGCGCCGACGGATCCTTTTGCATTGTCGCTGATCCTGCCAGGCCCAACCCCAACGACGTGCTAGCTACGTTTGGCGACTCCGGTTCGATCTGGGTGTTGGATGACGGGCAGGGCGACGTGGCGGTGGGGCTGCACTACGCGGGCGAACAGGATGGTTCTAAAGCGTATGCCTACAACATCAGGCTGGTGACAAAAACACTGGCTATTCATTTTTAATCTTTCAACAAGTTTGCATGACAAAAAAAGTTTTCGTTTTCGCTTTGATGATGCCCTTCGCGGTTCTTCCTGCAACGGCCCAGTTGAACAATTTCGATGGGGACGGTCATAAGACGAAGTTGGCCGCCGAGAAAACGGTGCTGACGGTGAAAAAATTGCCGCTGCGGAATGCCGCGGCGCCTTCTTTCCTGCTCTCGAATGTGTCGAGCCTGGTCGGGTTAGGGGTGGGGCTGGTCAAGATGGCGCTGGACAAACGGGCGCAAAGCTTTACCGCTACCTATAGTGGGGCGCTGACGGATGAAAGCGTGACGTTCTTTGACGACAGCAGCTTCGCGCCGTTCACCCTGAAGATCGAACGTTTGACCAGTGAGATGGAAGGGGAGGAGCCCGTATACAGGGCATCGATGATCGCGCTCTCGGTGGAGAAGGAAGACAATGACGGCGTGTTCAGGTTCCGGCTCGACAGCATTGCGCTTACCGATGCCAAGGCGCGGATCACCAAATCGATGCATGCGAAGGGGAAGACGGTGGATCTCAATGTCGCGGTGCAGGTCAAGGTGCTGTATCGGGATGAGGTAAAGGCCGATACCTTGTCGGGCAAGGCCACCGTGGATTCGACAAACAAAAATTCCCGGCAGCCGGAGTTGAAGATGGCTACCAGCTATACGCTGAAATCGGCTACGCTAGGCGCCTCATCCATTACTGTGGCTGGTATCCGGCCGGGTACCACGCGGGATTTTTCCGGTCAGTTGGACAATGCATTGTACTCGGACTGGTTTCAGATGATCCCCGCGACGCAGCAAACGAAAGACGCGAAGAAGCTAACGGCCGGCAAGCGGTACAACCGGTGTTGGACGACGATCACCGTGACGGTGAAAGAGGCGAACCCTTATGGGGTGCGGGCGGGTCAGCTGTCGGATTTTTTTAGTAGTAATAGTAGTGGGGTTGCCGCGGTGCTGAATGCGTTGATTTCGGAAGGGAAGAAATGAGGTGTTTGGTGGTGGTGTTCGAGTCGATATTAGGTTTGTGGTATCCACTTTTTTGCCAGCAAAATTTTCGTTACCTGTCCACACGAGCGCCGGACATGTTGATGTATCACTAGACGTCGCTGATCGAGGTGCTGTGTTCCCCGTCCTGGCGGGTTTTGCAGTCGTTAGGGACTTTTGCACGCCCATGCTCGAAGGGGAAGGCGCAAGCGAATAGGGCTTCAATGGCTTTACCAGTGTTGCTGGCGTAGCCGATCTTGCCTGCCCTCTCGATAAGGAATAAGCCGCCAGCAGGATAGTCCGGGCCATTTTAAAAAGGAAAGACGTCGTACAGTGCATGCAATTTGCGGTTGATGGCGATAAAGCCGCGCGCCGAATCGAGGACGATGGCATAGGTGCGGAAAGTATCTGTGAAGCACATTCTCTCCAATTACCTGAAGGTTGTCGCGAGAAACATCCTGAAACACAAGACTTTTTCGTTAATCAATGTTGTTGACCTGGCGGCCGCGATGTCGGTTGGCATGCTGATCATCATACTCATTGCGGATATCCTCTTGGCCCCGATTCGCCACCGCATGCCCTTTTTCCCTACCTTTCCTTAAATAACCTTGCATGCCGTCGGTCCGGATGTTTCCAAAGCTACGCACGGTGCAAAATGGTTGTGAATAAAAGATGTCTTCATGAAGTTTATTTTGCCATTATTAAATGCGGTGAAAAAAGGAATGTTTATCCTTTTCTTTTCGGCTTTTGCTATGCTGGTTACTGCGCAGCGAAGTTCAATTCAGGAGCGGCTTGGTTACCCCAAAGATGCTAAATTGCTCATCATTCATGCGGATGACCTGGGCGTAACACATTCCGAAAATGCGGCTTCGATCAGCGCCTTGGAGAAGGGCTGCGTCAATTCGGCCAGTATCATGGTGCCTTGCCCGTGGTTCCCGGAAATCGCAGCTTATGCAAGGCTACATCCTGAAATCGACTTTGGCTTGCATATCACGCTCACGAGCGAATGGAAATATTATAAATGGGGTCCGGTAACGCCCGCGCCCAGCGTACCTGGGCTAATCAACAAAAATGGGTTCTTCTACACTTCTGTAGACAGCGTTGTCCAACTTGCCTCAGCTGCAGAAGTTGAGGAGGAGATCCGTAACCAGGTAAAAAGGGCGATACAATTTGGGATGGACCCCACCCATCTCGATGCACATATGTATGCCATCCAGCATGACCTGGGTTTCTTGAAAGCCTATCTCAAGGTTGGTCGAGCCTTTCACATACCCGTTTTCGTTTATCGCCAGGTCTCTAGTATTTTGCACGTTAACCTGGATACAGTTGTCTCCGAACGAGATGTCATCGTAGATACCATCCTGACTGCTGAAGTGGAGAACTACAAAGCCGGTATGAGCGATTTTTATACAAGCGGGTTCCGGCAACTCAAGCCAGGCCTTACTTACCTGATCCTTCACACGGCCTACGACGATGCCGAAATGAGAGCCGTGACGATAGACCATGAAGGGTGGGGGGCTGCATGGCGTCAAAAGGATTATGATTTCTTTTCCAATCCGCTTTGTGCTACCATTTTGAAAGAGAATCACATTTATCTCGTAACCTGGCGGGAGATCAGGGATAAAATTACGCGGGGTAACAATTAGGCTTCACGAAATGGAATGTGAAAGAATACTATTGACGTGGCCGGCGCTCCGGCATGGAAATAGCCAGGTGGATGAGCGCCAGCTATTTTCCCCACGCATTGTTTGCCCGGTCCATATCCGGCAAAACCTGATCGGGATCGAGCACCACCTTTGCGATTGTCGCCGTTGACGGATATTTGAAAGTCCAGCTGCCGCTGCGGTACCAAATGTCCACGGGCAGGCGCACGGTGTCGGTGCTGCCGTTGCTTTGGGTAATGGCCGCAATGACGGGTAAGATCATCCGGCCGTTGTTTTTTATGGTGATCAGGGAACCTTTCCGTGGGTCGCCGTCCACGTATGACACGCCTGTTATTGCCTGATCGAGCTTCCAGGTCGTGAAAAACCATTCTTTCCAGAACCAGTTCAGGTCTTCGCCGGCTGCGTTGTTGATGCAATGAAAAAAATCATAGGGCGTGGGGTGTTTGAACGCCCATGCCTCGGTATATTTCCTGAAGGCATAATCAAACCGTTCTTTGCCCACGATAACTGTTCGCAGCAGGTTGAGGCCATAAGCCGTTTTGCCATAGAACTGGTAGTGTTGTTCTTCCGTCATCGCATCCGACGGAGTGATCAACGGGTCATGGTATTGCATGAATTGCATATAATCCCGCGACGCAAAAAAACCCTTGTCTGCATAGGCTGGTGCATTCACATACTCCCCCTTGTTGAACCCGTCCGTTGCGATATAATTGACATAGGTATTAAACCCTTCGTCCTGCCACATGTACTTCCGCTCGTTGCTGCCTACGATCATCGGGTACCAGTTGTGGCCGATCTCGTGGGCAATCAAAAACCATAGGCGGCTCCTGACCTCAGTGTAGGTATTGAAGATGATCCCCGGGTATTCCATTCCCGGCGTAATGCCCGCGCTGCTGATGGCCACATTCCAAGGATATTCGAAGAGGTTTTGGGAGTAGGCTTCCAAACTCGCCTTCAGGTATTCGGTCGACCGCGACCAGGCACTGTCCCCCATGCTTTCCACGGGATAACAGGACATGGCCAGCGCCTTCCGGCCCGATGGTAGGTTCACCCTGGTGGCATCCCAGATCATGGCCCTTCCTGCGGCCCAGGCTACGTCACGGGTATGCTTCATACTAAAATGCCAGGTCAATGCTGCGCTGTTCGTTGGCCGGGTCGTGGCTTTGCCTGCTTCTTCGGCGCTGATGATGGTGACCGTTTTATCACTGGTCGCTGCTGCCGCAAGTCTTTTTCCCTGCGCGGCTGTTAGTACCTCGGCCGGATTTTGCAGGTCGCCGGAACCATACACGATCATCCCGGCCGGCGCGGTGACGTAGTACTCATAGTCGCCATAGTCACAGTAAAATTCACCCAGCCCCATATAGGGTAGGGTATTCCACCCTTCTACCTCGTCGAAAACACACATGCGCGGATACCACTGCCCGATCTGATAAATGACCCCGTTCCTGGTATACTGCCGGCCAAAACGGCCCGCACCGTCGAGTGGAATGTCGAAGCGGAAATGCATTTTGATGGACACCTTCCCGCCTTTTGGCGGGACAGGCTTGTCAAGGCGAAGCTGCATCCTGGTATCCGAGACAAGGGGGGTTGATTTATACGTCTTTTCGCCCTGCGACAGCGTGACGTCTGTGATGTCGTAGCCTCCTTTGCCGGCGGCGCCAAGGATCTCAAAATAATCGCCGGGGTATTTGGTCGCCGCGACCGCCCTCGATGTGGACTTGAAGATATTCTGGTCCAGCTGTAGCCAGAGATAGTCCAGGGGATCGGGACTGTTATTGGTGTAATCGATCGTCACCTCCCCACTCACGGTGGTGTCCTGCTCGTTGAGTGTCGCGTGGATCAGGTAGGAGGCCGTATTTTGCCAATAATCGGGTCCTGGAATACCTTTGGCGGACCGGAACCGGTTTCCGGCCGGGGGATTGAACCCTTGCGTAAAAAGATCGTGCGGATCATAGGCCGCAGCGTCGTTGGTGTTGGCGGTATGCTGCGCTTGTTGGGCTTGTTGGGCTTGTTGGGCTTGTTGGGCTTGTTGGGCTTGTACCGATTGTTGGGACTGCTGGACTTGTTGGGACTGCTGGACTTGTTGGGACTGCTGGACTTGTTGGGACTGCTGGACTTGTTGGGACTGCTGGACTTGTTGGGCTTGTTGGGCTTGTTGGGCTTGTTGCGATTGTCCCGATTGTTGCGATTGTCCCGATTGTTGCGATTGTCCCGATTGTTGCGATTGCTGCGATTGCTGCGATTGTTGCGATTGTTGCGATTGTACAAGGCTACAGGCCGAAGACAGGAAAATTGCGAGTAGAAACCGTCTCATTCCAGTTGGTTTGGTAAAGTGGGAAATTAGGGTTTTCCCGGCTGATTATCAAATAGTGTCTCCTGGCTTGCGACATCGTAAGTTTACTATTGTTCACTTCGGTTAACCCTTTTCTCTAAATAAATCACTTAGCAGCGCCTGAATTTACCGGCAAGTGTACCAAGATCCAGCTGCTATTCTCAGGTTGGCCGGCCAGATCGCTGCATCTTTGAGGGGTCATAAGGAATTCAACCGTACGCTAACGTCCAATTATCCGAAAGAAAGCAAAAGTCCAAACTTGTTTACCTCGAAAACCGCAAGCCAACCCATGAAAAACTAACGTCCAATCTCTTCTGAAAGACCCCCGACTAGCCTTGGGGGTTTCTTCGTTCCTGAACCCTATGTGATCAAAACCCGGCGGCCCGACGATCCTGACCTCTCACCCGAAGGGCGGCAAGCGACTTTACCCGGACTTTTTGCAGGTGGTGACAGACCATCCCATTCGATGACAAGCGGATCAAGGAGTATGCCGTGGAGGACGCCGATTGCCCCAGTACGAAACAATGTATAGCTGGGCGAAAATAAATTATAATCCAAGGTATTTCATCGCCGCATCGAGGACGAGATCATCACCTGCCGCATAGGCTGCATTCGTCTCCCGCGCGTAAATATCCGGCGGTACGCCTACTCCTTCATAGATGTCTCCATTGAGATATTTGAACGCAGATGAACTGGTGTACACAAACATATAACCATTGCTGCCCCAGGTCGCGCCGCCAATTGTAAATTGACCGCCGTCAAAATACACCGACGATGTCAGCGGCCCATTGGCTCCCCAGGTACGAGTGCCGATAAATTTGCCGTTGGCAAGCGTTTTGATCGCCATAATCGTCAACTCCGACATACTCACAGAGAGGTGATCGCCCAGCACCACAATAGGAGCTGTGACATTGACCGATCCGCCGGTCCAGGGCTTCACCCCGGCCGGTGCCCACGGGGTATAGTCAAGCCGGTTGACGCCGTTCTTATACCGCGTATAGCCAAAAGTGTATTGACTGGTCACCATTTGTCCGACCAGGTAGTCGAGATCCGTGATCTCCCCGCCACCGTTACCCCGCAGATCGATGATGATCCCTTTGAGGGCGGTTGTGCGGCGGTGGAGAAGGTTAAAAAAGAAGTTGAATACCGGCTGCGTATTGACGCCGGCCTGCGAGAGCGCGAAGCTGCTAAAATAGAGATATAACACGTCTCCGTTGATCGTGCCGCTGATCGCCGTAAACGGCGAAGCGGTTCCTTCGAGTGTTACGGTGTCCGTTCCCTGCACCACCGAACCGCTGTCCAAGTATTTGGCTGGGATCAGGGAATCGATAACGGCAGCCGGAAAGCTGCTATCGGCAAAATAGTTCGGGTCGGTTTTCACTTTTCGATACTCAGCGGGGCTAAAACTGTTGCCGGTAGTCATGAACTCCAGGGTATAGTGAGAGTCGATCAACCCTTGCGTCATTTGGGAAAAATACTGTTCGGCCTTAGCCTCGTGGGCGCTGTCGAAGATCGTGAGCTGATCAAAAAGCGGCTTGTACACAGTATACATATTGTCCCAGTTTGTCGTATCGATTCCCCAAAAGACATAGTTGGTATTCATGCCATTCCAGAATGACTGGAAAATATCGGGGTAATTGTCGCCGGGATAACTGGTTGCTTCAGGCGAGGAAGTGATCGTTTTTCTGCATGCGGCAGTAAGGAGCGTGCCGGCGAGTACGGCGGCAATGACGATGGATCGGAGGATGGATGGCATGGCGGGGCTATTTTTTAAAGAGGGAGACGATTTGTTTGATCTTCACGGTGCAGCCCAGGACGACGCCGAAATTATCGTTATAGCGCGGGGCCTGGTTTGTCTCATAAATTTTTTGCTGGTCGGTCATCGCCCGGTAATACCGGCCTTCGAGGTAGAAAGTATAGGTATGAAAAAGTTCATAACTAATGCCCGCTCCGCCGATCAGGCCCAGCTCGAACCGGTTATCTTTGGTAGAGTTGAAGGTATATTTCTGGTCGTAGTTGTACGGATTGTTTTCGCCCAGGATGCTGGTAGGATTCACCGTTTCATAGGCAGTATCTACTTCATTGAGGATATTTGCCTCGGTCCCCTTTTGGCGCCCGCTCTGCCAGTAAGCCGCGTAACCGCCCAAGTCGACATACCCCCTTACCGCCGGACCGCCAAAAGAGAAACGAAAGTTCAAGGGAACCTGGAGATAAGTGTTATAGTTTTTTTGATAGACGCCTGTAAAGAAACCTGTACGGACGATATCATAGTTCTTCTTCGTGTAGGTAGGTGTGACCTCGACCGCCAGCCAGTCGAAGAATTGATAGCCAATCGGGATGCCGATGTTCCAGCCACGCATCCCCCGGTAGTCCGTGAAGGGTTCACTGGCGTTGCTGGTGGTAAGGTAATTCATATTCGGCCCCCCTTCGACGCCTACGAAGAACTGGCCCTGACCCTGAAGACTGCATACCAAAAGGCACAGAACGGTGCAGCAAATGATCGTCATCCGCATAATAGCATTGGTTTTATATCATTGGAATACGCCGATTTTCAAAAAACGGTTGCTTCACGGTATCAGCAAATGCCGGACCATCGAAGTTTGGCCGGTGTGATACATTTTAGCTGGTGCGCCGTTTCAAAAACGGGCAGTCATGCAGGCCGCAAGAAACCTACTGGGTGTGGCGAAGGATTTTCATGTCAAGCAATGCGTGCGCAGCTGTCGCGTATTTTCTCCATTTGTCACAAAACCGTCAAATCCGCTTGTAACGGAACGATCATTCCAAAAAGAGCCTACATTTGTGGAACGATCGGTTCAAAAAGAAAGATCGCCAATCAAAAATCAATAGAAAAGCAAACATCATGAGCAAACTAGCAAACAAGGTCGCCGTAGTAACCGGCGCCTCCAAGGGAATAGGCGCACAAACCGCCAAAGGTCTTGCGGCCGAAGGCGCAGCGGTGGTCGTCAATTACTCGTCCTCCAAAGAGGGTGCAGAAAAGGTAGTTGCCGAAATAAAAAGCAAAGGCGGCAAGGCCATCGCCATACAAGGCGACGTGTCAAAGGCAGCCGATGTGACACGGCTCTTCGCCGAAACGAAAAAGGCTTTCGGCGGTCTCGATGTCCTAGTCAATAATGCCGGCATTTACAAGATGGGGCCGCTTGAGTCCGTCACGGAAGAAGAATTCCATCGCCAATTCAATACCAACGTCCTAGGCCTGCTGCTAGCGACACAGGAGGCGGTTAAAAGTTTTGGCGTCAATGGCGGCAGCGTGATCAACATCGGTTCAGCCGTCACGCGGCTGACGCCTCCCGGAAGTGCTATCTACACCGCCACCAAAGGTGCAGTCGATGCCATTAGCGGCGTTCTTGCGAAGGAACTGGGACCTAAGAAGATCCGTGTCAATTCCCTCAACCCCGGCATGGTCGAAACCGAGGGCACCCATACTGCGGGATTCATCGGCAGCGACTTTGAAAAGCAGATGGCTGGCCTTTCACCCCTTGGCCGCGTCGGGCAGCCCGGTGACATCGCCTCGGTGGCTGTATTCCTCGCCTCGGATGATTCCGGTTGGCTCACCGGCGAAACGCTTACCGCCAGCGGCGGCGTTCACTAGTCTGGTCGGCGAAATGCACTAAAATAATTAGCTTTGCACATCATTCGGTGGGCAAAGCTATTTTTCATTATGGCGAGAACAAAAGATTTTGATGAGGACGAAGTACTGGCAAAAGCCGTCAAACTGTTCTGGCAAAAAGGTTACAACGGGACTTCTATGCAGGACCTCGTAGACGGCCTGGGCATCAGCCGTTCGAGCATCTATGACACCTTTGGCGACAAACACCAGCTCTATCTGAAAGCCTTGTGTACCTATCGTCAGAAACAGGAGGCCGTACGCAACGAGATACTCAATGCATCGGTTCCGGCAAAAGTGGCCATCCGTCAATTAATGGACCTCACCATCGACCACCTGATCCGCGACAAACAACACAAAGGCTGTTTCCTTGTCAACTCCACTGTCGAGAATGCGCCCCACGACAAGGAAACCAACGCGATCATCTGTCAAAACGATCAGCAACTTGCGAACGCCTTCCACGAGGTCATCAAAAGAGGCCAGGCCAAAGGCGAGATCACCAGTAAACAAGATCCCCGGGCCCTCGCCCGATTCGTCTTCAATAACATCGTCGGTATCCAGGTCTCGGCGAAATCCGCAACCGATAGAGCCGCCTTCGAAGATATTGTCAGTCTCACGATGTCTGTGCTGGATTAGCCGGGCGGCAGCCGGTCGCCCTGACGGACGCAGCGCTCAGCGCCAATTCCGCGCTTTATCGTATCTTGGGTCATGCTGCCTGCATTTAAACTCATCACCCTGGCACACTTTGCCGGACAACCGGACTCGGGTGCATACGACCATCTGTTGCAGCGGCAGCGAGACGATATCTTTGCTTATATCAAGCAACAGCAGTTGGACCACCCGGTCATCGCCGGGTTTAGGTTCGGTGGCGGCCTGGGGCTTGAGTGCCAGATGGAGGAATTTCTAAAAAAGTCTACCCACTTGTGAATAAGGAAAGCTGGCAGGTGCCAAAGAGGGCACTATTTCTCTTACAACAAAACGATCCCTTGCGCATGGCGGGCGCCACGGCATTTTTTACCAGCTTTTCATTGCCGTTCATTGTCATCATCCTCGTTCAATTATTTGGATTGGCGCTGGACCGGCACAAGGTCACCCAACAGCTGTTTCATAGTCTTTCCGAAGTCCTGGGCACCTCCGGCGAACAGCAGATCCGGGATATATCGCGGGGGTTTCGGCGACTGGCCACCAATGGGTGGGTTGCTACAGGTGGATTCATCTTCCTGCTGTTTGTAGTTACCACGCTCTTTAAAGTGATCAAAGATTCTATCCATCAACTTTGGCGGGTAGCGCCGTCAGCGAATAAATTGACTTCCAGCCTCTTGCCGCGCGTAAAGGCGGTCGGACTCATCGTGTTGATCGGTATACTCTTCCTGCTGGATGTGTTTGTCGAGGGTTTGCTGGCGCTGCTGCGGTATGCCCTTGCCGGTGAAGGCCAGGCGACCGTGTCAGTGGTGTTCACCCTGGTAGAACAACTGATCTCGTTTGTGATCTTCAGCGCGTGGATCCTATGCGTCCTGCTGTTTCTGCCCGACGAAAGATACTCCCTGCGCGTCACGCTCAAAGGCGCGCTGTTTACAGGGGCCTTGTTCACCCTGGGCAAATTACTCCTTAGGTGGCTCTTGGTATCAAGTAATATTCAAAGCATTTATGGATCGGCGGGCGCCTTCGTGATCGTTTTGCTGTTCGTATTTTATATGGCGTTGATCCTCTATTACGGAGCTGCGTTTACGGCGGTTATAGCAGAACGCAGTAAGGCGGCGTTGCGGCCGCGCCACGGCACCTCGGGCCGGAATAAATGACTCAAAGGCTATAGGCGCGGGTGTACGAGCAGTCAGGCTCTTCGAGCGCAATGCTTGATCGAAGGGTTACCCGCTGCCGGTTTTTGTTTGACCCATGGCCGGTATAATGACGTTAAACGTTAAACACTGCGTAGCACTGCCGGGCCGCAACGGCGTGGCTGCGGTTGCCCACGTGTCTTTGGCCATTATTTTGCAGTATTTGCTGTATGAAAATACTGTTGACTGGTGCCACCGGATACATTGGCCGCAGGCTTTTGCCGGTGTTGCTTGATAAGGGATATACCGTGGTTTGCGCCGTTCGCGACGCCGGGCGGATCGATCTAAAGAAATACAAGCCCGAACAGGTCGCACTTGTAGAAGCGGATCTGTTGCAGCCGGAAACCCTGGCCAAACTACCGAAAGACATAGATGCCGCTTACTACCTGGTCCATTCGATGGCTGGCGAAAGTTTCGGCGAAAAGGAAAAGCAGTCGGCTGAGAATTTTGTCCACTACCTCGATTCGACCACCGCCCGCCAGCTGATCTACCTCGGCGGGATCATCAACAGCAAGGAGCTTAGTCCGCACCTGGAATCGCGTAAGGCAGTGGAGGAAGTTTTGGCATCGGGGCGCATTCCACTGACAGCGCTGCGGGCAGGTATCATTGTTGGTTCCGGCAGCGCTTCTTTCGAGATCATCCGGGATCTCGTGGAAAAACTGCCGGTGATGATCGCACCCCGGTGGTTGAAAACCCGTTGTCAGCCCATTGCCATCCGGAACGTCATCCAATTCCTGTCCGGTGTCCTCGACCGGAAGGACACCTTTGGCCAGCACTTCGATATTTATGGCCCTGCGATACTCACGTATAAGGAGATGCTGCAACAGTTTGCCCAGCAGCGGAAACTCAACCGGAAGATCATTGTCGTCCCGGTGATGACGCCCAAATTATCCTCCTATTGGCTGTACTTTGTGACTTCGACCTCTTATGAGCTGGCCAAAAATCTGGTGGAGAGCATGAAAATCGACGTGGTTGGCGAGCCCAACGATCTGGCAGAGCGGCTCGGCATCACCCTCATCCCCTATCGGGAAGCGATTCATATTGCTTTCGATAAGATAGAGCAAAACCTGGTATTGAGCAGTTGGAACGATGCGACAGGTGCCGGTATATTTAGCGGTGGCCTGGCCAAACACATTGAAGTACCCACCTTCGGTGTCTTTCAAAACAAACAAACTGAAAAAACGAGCGATGTGCGAGGCGCCTTGTCCCGCATCTTTGCCATCGGCGGCCGTTCAGGCTGGTATTATGCCGACTGGCTTTGGGCGTTCCGCGGTTTTCTCGACCGTTTGTTTGGTGGGGTGGGGCTGCGGCGCGGCCGAAAAAATGCCGGCGAAGTAGCGCCTGGCGACGCCCTCGACTTTTGGCGGGTAATCTATGCCAGTCGGGAGGAACGTCGGCTTCTATTGTACGCGGAAATGAAACTGCCGGGTGAAGCCTGGCTTGAATTCAAGATCGACCCTAGTGGGTGTGTCCAGCAAACTGCCACCTTCCGACCTTTGGGCATTTGGGGGCGGCTTTACTGGCTGTCGATGCTGCCTTTTCATCATTTCATCTTTCGCGGGATGCTCCACAAAATTGCGGCCTAGTTAGGTCCCGGCTGCCATGCGCATCAACGATCTGCCCTTTGAAAGAGCAGGTCATCATAATTGAAGCCTATGCCCTGCAGGGCATTGTCAAGTGTAAATGCATCAGCCTTGGCGGCGTTTCTCCTTTTAAACAAGACAAATGTGTCGGCATCGACTTCGGGATTTTGCCATCTGATGAAAAAGGTGTTCCCTCGGTAAGGCAACAAAAATCCTCGTAGCTGTGGTGAGCGCTGCGCGGCGAACCACAACCGGCCATTGCGGATGGATATCGTTGCATTCCCAAACCATAGATCGTGGTAGATGCCTGCAAACGGCCGAAGATCCGGATGATCGATCGATTGCCTTCGCATTACGTCGCTGAAAAGACTATCCTTGAGGCGGGTGGTCATTCGTTCATTGGCTTGTGACCGGGCAAATGAGCTGGAAGATTCGTCAACATGCTGAACATCCAGGTAACCGTCGAGTATTTGGTAAGTGATGGCATTAATGGCGCTGCTTTCGCTGTTGGTCAGTACGACGATGCCCAATTGCAGTTCAGGGATCAGGCAGACTTCGGACACCATGCCGACATCTTGCCCTGTGTGAACGATCAGTTTATACCCTTTTGCGTCGAGCAAAAACCAGCCCAGGCCATAGGCTGCAAAGTGCGTGTTATAGGCGTCGGGTTTGCCCACGCCGATCGGCATTTGGGGCGACAACAATGCGGCGACCGTTTGCTCGCTTAGGAGTCGCTTGTCACCATTTTCACCATATTTGCCGTTGTTCATCAACATGAGGAGCCATTTGCTCATGTCGACGACATTGGAATAAATC
Source organism: Puia sp. (assembly GCA_965214315.1). GTDB lineage: Bacteria > Bacteroidota > Bacteroidia > Chitinophagales > Chitinophagaceae > Puia. The sequence goes on from CBDCBP010000015.1 coordinate 192,517, forward strand.
CCTCCTGCCGCATCATCTTTTGTCGATGTATACCGGGCAACGATCCTGGCGGTGTCATTGATCGATCTATGCGGGTCGATCAGGTCGGGATTTTTGCTGCAGCCGTAGTAGGATGCAGCGCTGTTCTTCATATCCAGGGGCTTAAAAATGCGTTGCTCAATGAAGTCTTCCCAACGCATTTTCGATACCCGGGCAATCACTTCGCCCGCCACCAGGTAAAGATTATTGTCATAGGCGAATTTACTCCTGAACGAATACTTTGGCTTCAAAAAGCGCAGGTTGTGAATGATATCGTGTACGGTAAAGTCTGTTGAGTCTGGATCATGCATCAGGTCTCCGGCTCCTGTTGCCAATCCGCTGCGATGACAAAGGAGATCCCTGATGGTCATTTCCTGTGTAGCCAGTCGATCATATAGGCGGAATTCAGGAATGTATCTGGTCACTTTATCATCCCAGTCTATCTTTTTTTCATCGACGAGCAGACCTAAAGCTGCCGCAGTAAAGGCTTTGGTATTGGAAGCAATTCCGAAAAGTGTTGCTGAATCTACCGCTTTTCGTGTCAGAAGTGAGCCTACGCCAAAGCCCTTGCTGTAGATCAAATTCCCGTCTTTAACGACCCCGATCGCCAATCCCGGAACATGGAATAATTGCAAGTCCTCGTTTGCTAAGCTATCGATTTGACTCGTCGTCAACATTTGCGCAAAAACGGGTGACGGTGTCGTGAAAGTGAAGAGGACAGAGGCAACAAGGATCGCGAGCGGGCGTGTTGGGTTCATGAAAAGGTGAAATATGACAAGTAATATAGTAGGATAACAAAAGCCATGGCGTTATTGTACATCAGTCGGCGCGGCATTACGACGCACGCCAAATCTTCCATGGCCAGTAGATCAACAAAAATTGAAGTGCGAAGCGGATCACGGTGACCCATCGGGGACCGATGGCAGGCCGCGCCCGAAAAAGATCCCATGCATGCAGGGGCAGAAAGACAACCATGAGTACCAGGACGACTAAAGCCGCTTCCTTCCGCACTTCCGGAATAAACAACCCGATACCCGCCGCCAATTCCATGACGCCCGATACGATCACGATGCCCACACGTTGCGGTAGAAAACGCGGCACGATGGGCAGGTATGATCTGCTAACGATAAAGTGGGCCAGGCCGGCTCCGGTCATGAGCAGGCCTAATACGATGGTCCAGATTTTTATGCTCATTCCTCAAGCTACGGCATAATGCGCTTTTCAGCAAATCAGTGAATTTTGCAATATGTCTCCGGAAGGTTCGGTTATTGCAATAGTATTGGTATCGCCTGTTCAAAAACAGGTGAAGATCTCGTGAAACTCTTTATAAAGAACATGGTCAACCTGCAAAGCTTGCAGTCGGTAAAAACGGAACTGGTAAAGCTTGGGCTAGTAGCCGTCGATATTTCCATGGGCGAAGCGGATGTCCTTGACGCCCTCACCCATAAACAACAGCAACAGCTCACTATCGCGTTACGTCAGGCCGGGCTCGAGTTGCTTGAAAGCAAAGCGGATATCCTGGTGCACCGGGTCCGGCAGACGATCATCCATATTATCTACGACGATAAGCCCCTGCAACAAAACCTCTCGGATTTCCTCAGTGTCACATTGGGATATGATTATACGTATCTATCCAACCTGTTCTCGGCGACCACGAGGATCATGATTGAAAAGTACTATATCTGTAACAGGATAGAACGGGTGAAACAACTGCTCATCTATGAAGACTTGCCTTTAAAGGAAATAGTACAGCGAATGCGCTATTCGAGCCCATCGCATCTATCCAACCAATTCAAAAAGATCACGGGCAACTCCCCTTCTGACTATAAGGCGCTGCATCGCGACAAACAACTGATCCCTGCCGATTGTGGTTAAAGGGGCAAGAGCACATGAAAACGCGAGCCGCCGCCCTCGTTGGGCCGGACGTATATCTCCCCCTGGTGATTGGAGACGATCCGCTTGCACAACGCCAGGCCAATACCCGTGCCTTCAAAATGCTGCTTGTTGTTGAGCCGTTGAAAGATCAGGAAGATGCGTTCTACAAACCTCGGATCGATTCCGACACCATTGTCGGCAAAGACGATCTCCACGTACGAAAGCCGGCTATCCAACTGTGGATGTCCGTTCAATTCGGCCGGCGGCAACGGCCGCCAGGAAATATCGATCGCAGGCGGCAGGTCTGGCCGGGTAAATTTAAGTGCATTGCCGATGAGATTATAGAAGAGCTGATTCATCTGCAGCGGAACGGCGTTCAGCGCGGGTAGCGGGCCATACTGTACATGTATGACCGCCTGTTTCTGCTCGATCAACAGATCGAAATCGCGAAGCACATTCTGCAAGATCATCGTTAGATCGACATTTTCAAAGACGCTGGCGTCCAGGACCTTTGAAAAATTCAGTACATCCAGGATCAGTGCGGCCATGCGTTCCGCGGAATGGCTGATCTTTTCCAACAGTTACCTGGCTTCGGTATCGATGTTTGCATTGTGTCGTTGCGTGAGGACTGCTGCAAAGGTCCGGATCTTTCGCAACGGCTCCTGCAGGTCATGCGAGGCGATGGTGGCAAATTGCTCCAGGTTCTCATTGGAAGTCTTTAGCGCCGCATTGGCCTCTTTCAGGGACGAGGTCTGGGCCTGGACTTGTTTCGTGAGTTCCTGGCTGAAGCGCTTTTGCTCTTCTTCGCGCATCCGGGTCTCCGTGATATCTTCCATAGCCAGCAGAATCAGCTGCTCGGCATTTTCTTTTTGCCAGATGCGGCCGGCATTCAGCACTAAGATCCTTTCTTCCCCGGTCCTGACCGGGTAACGGATCTCGATATCTTTGATCTTCACCTCCCGCGACAATAGGGAGTCGAAGGCCCGGCGAAGTGGTTGAACATCCCATTTTCCGCTTTCGACACTATACAACGACCTACCCTCTACTTCTTCTTCCAGGAGGCCAAATTTCTCATAGAATGACCGATTGGCCGTTCTTACCAGCATGGACCGGTCCAGGATCAGGAACGGCTCGCGCATAGTGGCAATAATGGCTTCCGCGTAAAGCCGGGCGAGGTTCAGCTGCTCGTTGCGATCAAACAGCTCCTGGTTTAGTGTGGTCAATTCTTCGTTGGTGCTTTGGATCTCTTCTTTGGAGGTTTCCAGCTCCTCATTGAGACTCTGCAGCTCTTCGCTGCCCGATAACAGTTCTTCATTGGCGCTTTGCAATTCCTCGATAATGGCTTCCTGGTCTTCGACGAAACTGCGCATGTCCTCGCGTAGTACGCCCAGTTCTTTTTCCAATCGCTGGTTGCGCAGGCGCATGGCCTCCCCGTCCAAATGTCCCCCTGCCTCGGCCGCCGGAGCATTTCCGCGCGGGCCGGCGGTTTCCCGATCCTTAAAAACGACAAGGTAATAGCGTTCTGTCGTATTCGGCAATGGATAGATCTCGATGCCCACCTGGTGGTGGTGATCGGCTACGGCGAGCTGGATGTTTTCGGTGATTTGCGGTTGCCCGGTGATCTTTGCTTTGTGCAATGCATTTCTGAGCTCGAACGCAAGACCGTCCCGGGTGAGTTTCAGGATATTGAGACTTGCCTTACCGGTTCCGGGCTGTAGCCAGCTTTCAGTGGCCCCTCTGAACTCGACGATATCCCACTGCTCGTTCACCACGGCGCCCGGAGGCGAGAAACGTGACAACAGCAGGGTATCGGCACTTTTTTGAAAATCGTCCCGTCCACGCTCTTTGCGCAGCGGTTTTCCGGCATCGGCGGCAGCCTGCTCCGCCCTTCCGCCGGATACGGGCAAAAATTTCGCTGGTCCCGGCTTGCGGATATAGATCTTTTCCTTTCGGTCGACAGGTAAAAAAAGATCTACCGCCGGGGCGGTCGTCTCGGAACGTCCCAGCACCAAATAGCCATTTTCCTTCAAGGCATATTGGAAGGTCGTCAACGCCCGCTTCTGCAAGAACGGCTCCATATAGATGAGCACGTTCCGGCAGCTGACAATATCCATTCTTGCGAAAGGCGGGCTGTTAAGAAAATTATGGTGGGCGAAAACGCACAGCTCCCGGATGGATTTATTCACCTGGTAATTGCCCGCTATTTTCTCAAAATATTTCTCCAGGTATTCGGGAGACAGCCCTGTCATTTCCAACTTCGTATAGATGCCCTTTCTGGCAATGGCAATCGATTTTTCGGAAACGTCGGTCGAAAAGATCTGGATGCGTTGGGCGTCGAACGCGCCTCCCAGGTATTCACATAGCAGGATGGCCATAGAGTAAGTCTCCTGGCCGGTCGAGCAACCCGCAATCCAGATCCTGAACGGACTGTCGTCGGGTCTGTTCTTAAACAACAGCGGCAGGAGCGAATCGCGCAGCGTATCATAAGTGGCGGGATCACGAAAAAAACCGGTAACGGGTATCAGGAGATCCATGTAAAGCAGATCCTGCTCGTCGGCGTTCGTCTTGAAAAAACCCAGGTAAGCGGAGACGGTCGTGATCTTGTTCAACCCCATTCTACGGTTGATACGCCTGCGGATCGTCGTTTGCTTATAATAGGTAAAATCGGTGCCTTTTTTTAAACGCAACAAGGTCAGCAATTGTCTGAAGGCGTCCTCGTGATCTACATTTTCGGATGGGCCCGATGCCGGAGTATTTTTCAGCACCTCCAGTGTTGCGGCGAGCTTAAAAGGTATTTCTTCCGGCGTCAAAATATAATCCACTACCCCCGCATCGATGGCGCTTTGCGGCATTCCGCGGAAGGCCGCCGATCCTTGTTCCTGTGCGAAAGTCAACCCGCCGCGTTCCTTGATCGCTTTTAATCCTGCCGTTCCATCGGAAGCCGTGCCGGATAGTACGACGCCAATGGCGTAAGAACCGTGCACTTCGGCCAGCGAAGTAAAAAATAGATCGATCGGCAGGTTTTTCGTATTCTTGGGCCGCACCCTCAGCCGCAAACGGCCGTCGTAAGCCATCAGCAGCTTATTGGAAGGGATGATATAGATGTGATCGGGCTCGACGTGAACATTGTCGGTGACCTCCTGCACCGGGATAGATGTGCTCTTTTGCAGGATCTCGGCGAGCAGACTTTCATGGTTCGGTTCCAGGTGTTGCACCAGAATAAAGGCCATACCGGAGGCAGGAGGAATCGATCTGATGAGCCGTTTGAACGCCTCCAGGCCGCCGGCGGAAGCACCGACCCCTACGACGGGGAAATCATTGGACGAGGGGACGGTGCTTTTTGGTCTTTTTTGTCCGGCCATATCGGGAAATGATTATTTTTCCCAAGGTACGGTTTAAAAACGGTAGCAAACGGCATTGAGGTTCATGCCGGCGCCTACGGATGCAAACAAAATGATATCTCCCCGGTTCAGGCGGTGGTCCGGGATGATCTCTTTCCTCACCATGTCGAAAAGCGTCGGAATAGTGGCAACGGAGCTGTTCCCTAGTTCGCGGATATTCATCGGCATGATGCCTTCCGGCAGTCGCTGGATGCCGAAAAGGCCGTAGAATGCTTTCACGATTGCAGCGTCCATTTTTTCATTCGCCTGGTGAAGGAATATTTTTTTGACCTTATCCAGTTCGATGCCGCAGGCCTCGAGGCAGGTCTTCATCGCGGCAGGCACCGTACGCAGGGCGAATTCGTAGACCCTGCGGCCCTGCATTTTCAGGTATCGGCCATTGCTGCCGCCAGGCGGGCAATAGGATTCTCCAAGCGTAATGTACCTGCTTTCCGCCGCAGCATACGTACGGCTTACCGACCCAAGGATACCTGTATCGGAGGAATTGTTGCCTTGGTCTTCCACTACCACTGCCCCGGCTCCATCGCTATAGATCATGCTATCCCGGTCATGCGGATCGATGACCCTGCTCAGGGTCTCGGCTCCGACCACAAGACATCTTTTAGCCATTCCGGCCCGGATAAAGGCATCCGCCTGAATCAATCCCTGGACCCAGCCCGGACAGCCAAACAGGAGGTCATAGGCTACGCAGGCGGGATTGTAAATAGGAAGCGCCCGTTTAACGCGGCTGGCCAGGCTGGGTACGGCATCGTTTTGCAGGCTGTTCATAGGAACATCACCGAAGTTGTGTGCCACGATCAGCTGGTCGATCGTTTCGGGGTCGATACCTGCATCTGCAATGGCCTCGGCGGCAGCAAGTCCTGCCATATCGGAGGCGTTAAACCGGTCGTTCGCATAGCGTCGCTGCGCGATACCCGTGATCTGCTCGAACTTGACAATGATATCAGCCGTATCCTGCAGTAGACGCTGGCGATCGCCATTGTAAAATTCGGCAAGCGCAAAATCCTCGTTCTTCCGGATCTCATCTGGTATAAAACTTCCCGTTCCTATTATCCTGGCACCCATATACGATGGTTTGTGGGTTAATTAAAAAGGGCGGCCACTGCTGACCGCCCAAGGGTGGGAGTAAGGCCTATTCTTCAACTGCGACAATTCAACCTTATCAGCACTTCAATCCTTTGCAACACTTCCATAAAGCTACAAATCCCCGCGTTGCAGGAATTACATCTTTGTGGGAAAATGTTACAACATTTACAGGTGTCGCTGTTTGAATTGAGAAGGCGTTAAGCCCGTGACCTTTTTGAATTGGCTGGAGAGATGGGCCAGACTGCTATAGTGCATTTTGTGGGCAATATCGGTCAAGGATAGCTTTTCGTGTACCAGCAGTTCCTTTACCCTGTCGATCCTGTGACAGATATAGAAATTCTCGATAGTAGTATGCTGCTTTTGCGAGAAAAGGTTAGACATGTAAGTGTAGTCGTGCTGCAGTTCTTCCGCCAGGTATGTAGACAAATTGTGGATGAGCGGACCGTCATGGTGATAGACCACTTCGATGATGGTGTTCTTTATCTTTTGTACGAGGATCTCCTTTTTATCTTCGAACAGCTCGATGCCGGCTTGTTGCAAGATCAGGCAAAGGCTGTCATATTGGGATATGGTGAAATCCTGATGCATCGTTATCTCGCCGATCTCTACGGAAACCGTTGGCAGTCCGATCTTTTCCAATTCGTTTCTGACGAACATCAACTTGCCCAGATTGACCGTATTTTTTATAAAGAGTTTCAAAAGATCTAAGCGGCTATTTATCGATAAATAGCTACTGGGCAAGTTACAAAATATTTGGATTGGGAGCATGTTAAACAAAATGCCGGCAGTAAGCTTTAACTTGCAGCCAGACCAAGCCACAAATTAGATATATATGACGATATTGCTGGTAGATGACGATGAGGATGACCGCCGGCTTTTTATAGAAGCCACCCGCGAATTCGATAGCACGATCAACTGTTTGGCCGCCTCGGATGGGATGGAAGCGCTGGACTTGCTGCAGGACGACGACCGCGCTATTCCGGATTACATTTTTCTCGACCTGCGCATGCCGGGCATTTCCGGCGAAGAATGTCTGATGGAGATCAAGAAAGGGCCCAGGGGAGCCGAGGTCCCGGTCATTGTATATACGACTTCGCGCGATGTGCAGGAATCGGTCAGGTTAAAGCGCCTCGGAGCCGCTCACTTTATGTCCAAGCCGGTCGCTCCCGAAGATGTTTATTACATGGTGGCTTTTGTGCTTGGCGAGCGCTGGTAACCGCGATCAGTTTGCCGTGGAGCGGCTTACTAACTGGTAGACCGGTAACCGGTCCAGCGGTATCCGCTCCCTGATCTGGCAGGGACCATTCCATAGTTTTCCTTTGTCATCCCGCCGTTGACCTTTTGGCAGGGTAATCTTTTTCTCGCGGTCTTTTGTCAGCACCGGCGCCACCAGGTATTTGTCTCCCAGCATAAACTGTCCTTTTTCATCGGCAAAACCCTGATGCGGAAAAACGTATTCCATGCTCCTGACGATGGGCTCTCCGCTTATGGCCGCCGCACTGGCCAGTTCAAGAATGTAGGGCGTGTATATTTTGCGGATGGCGAACATCCGCTGTACGATGCGACAATTGCTGTCACTCAATACCCGCCAGGGTGCCACGGAGAATTGCATCATTGGCATTAAGGCTGAGCATGCAGCCGAGCGGATGATGAGTTCTTCGTCTAATCGCCCCCCATCGCGGAAGGAACCAAATTCGCCGCCGCCGATCATGTCAGGACAAGTGAATTGGTACCCCATCAATCCTGCCATGGTAATATCCGGGATCAGCTTCTGAAGGTCTAACCATGTATGCTGTTTGTCACGCAACCGCTCCACCAGCGGCTCGCCGCCCATCTTCCACATCGCGCGGTATTCATTCAATGGGAACTGCAGACCGATCGTGCCCCAAAGCCTGCTTTGCTCATTGGGCGAGGCCTTGGCAAATGAAACGGCGTCGGGGGGATAGAAATCGGCATCTCCCGCATCGAATTTGAAGCCATCGAGCCGATACGTGCGCTGCATATAGTGCAGTCTGCCGACGAGCCAGTCTGCTGCGGCGGGATTGGTAAGATCCAGCACGGCGCTGAAGCCGTTCCACCAGGGGACGATGACCGGTTTCTCTGCCTTCGTCCAGGGAAGGCTGGCATCGCCGCCGGCGCTCGACAATAGCAGGAGTTTTTTGCCTAGTAATTCCCTGAATACCTCGGTATCGGGGGACACGAACGGACTAACCCATAGCATGACCTTAAAACCCAGCCGATGCAAGGTATCGATCATGGCCGAGGCGTTCTCAAACCGGTCGTGCCGGAAATCGAACCGGCCATAGTAATCTGCCCAGTTATCGTCGATCATGATGACGCCCGTCGGAAAGCCATGATCGATAATGGCCCGTGCATAGGCCAAAATATCCCGTTCATTTTGGTTGTAGACCAACTCTATCCAGGTATTGTATTGCGGTTGGGTGAAGAGCAGTGTATCCGGTAATCGATTTTTGGCAGGAAAGAAGCGCTTCGACGCTTTTAGGAATGCCTGGCGGAGGTCTTTGGCTGTCGAATCGATCGTCAATCCGGCTTTTGCGCCGGTGAGCACCAGGGTATTTTGGTTGAAGCTGAATGTAAATGGTTCTTCACTCCAGATATATCGGCCGTGCGTGGAGAGCAGGAGGGGAGCGGCCTGGTTGCCGCGGGTGTCTCCATTCATATTCAGGGAGTAGCCGTTTTGGAAAGGCATCAGCTGAGCCTCGTTGACGGCGCCGCCGAACCATTCCTCTCCTTGCTGAACGGCGATCGTGGTCTGGGCTTGGACAAGACCGCATGCAACGGCAAACAGTAACCCAACGGTGAGCTTTTTCATCACTGTAAAAATATCGAAATGCCGGCATGTTCGAGCCGGCAAACGATTGCGTTGGTCATCAGGCGATTTAAACCTATTTTAGGGCTATGTATGTGCACAAACGATTAGGTGGCCCGTAGAAAACAAATGCAAACAGATAGGGTAGCGGCCGTTAATGCAGCAGTCATTTCAGAAAACCGTGCGATGAACCCGCACCCTTAAAATAATGCGAAAATTACTCTATATAGCTGTGAGTCTCGCCGCCGTAGGCAACGGCAGCCTCCAATCGCAGGCATTATACCGGATGCCCGATGGCAGGCAATCCCATGTCAGCAGCTTTGAGAACCTGAATGGTGAAAAAGGCAAAGGCGGCATCGCAAACCACGGCGCCAAGGGAAATGCCGCCGAGTCACTGAGCGCGGGACAAACCAAGGCCCTCCTGGAAACCCATTCGGCCGGGATCATTCAACGCATCTGGATAACGGTGGATGACCGCTCACCGCTGATGCTGCGATCGCTCCGGCTGCGGATGTATTGGGACGGCAGAGACCAGGCGGCCGTCGACGTGCCGCTCGGGGACTTTTTCTGCGCAGGCCTCGGTCAGCCCTTAGCTTTTCAATCGGTTTTGTTAAGCGATCCTGAGGGAAGGAGTTTCAATTGCGCGATCCCGATGCCCTTCAAAACAGGTGCAAGGGTAACCCTCACCAATGAGGGCGGCAAGGACCTGTCGATGGTTTTTTTCGATATTGATTTTGTGACCATCGACAAAGCACCTGCGGATCTCCTCTACTTTCATGCTTGCTGGAACCGGACGAAGCAACAGGTGTTGGGAAAGGACATGGAGCTGTTGCCGCGGGTGGCCGGAAAAGGGCGTTTCCTGGGTGTGTACGTCGGTGTCCGGACGGACTCGGCTTACGAAAATACCTGGTGGGGTGAGGGGGAGGTGAAAATGTATATCGATGGGGACAAGGACCATCCGACGATCAATGGGACCGGCGCCGAAGACTATACCGGTACCGGCTGGGGGGAAGGCGCCTTCTCGAACGCCTATCAGGGTTGCCTGCTCGCCGGCGGCAAGAACGGTCGCGATTATTCGTTTTATCGGTTCCATGTACCCGATGAGCTTTATTTCTATCAGGACATGCGGGTGACCATCCAGGAGATGGGCGGGTTTTTCGCCGAAACCGTGCGTGAGCTGCAGCGGAAAGGCGTCCCGCTGCTGCCCGTAACGATCGGCGGCACCCGATTGGTCGGACTCCCCGATTCGGCGAAGCGTGTAGAAACGGGCGGTGCCCGGGAGTGGATGAATTTCTACCGTTCGGACGACTATTCCGCGACGGCTTATTTCTACCTGAACAGCCCCGTCAGCAATCTACAACCATTGGCGCCGGTCGAAGCAAGGATCCAATAGTCGCAATTGGCCGCCGGCCGTCCAGGTCTTATCTCGAACCAGCCGTCCACATATTGTCCTTTTCATTGGCGTCCACAAAGATGCCGCCGTCCAGCGTAAGGGACTTCACGGGTTTGCCGGTCTTAATCTTCACGGAAGTCTGCTTCTGATCGGCCTGCCAAACCATTGGGGTCTGATGGAAGCGTTGCGTCGTGCTGTCTTCAAAGGTGGCGACCACGTCAAACGGAACGGCAAATCCGCCGATGTTTTTAATAGACAAGGTATAGGCCTTCCCGGAATGATCGACGGAATCGAGTGCCAGGTCTATATAGCCGGGCGTATAGAACCAATTATAAAAGAACCAGGTAAGGTCTTTGCCTGAACCCTTGCTCATGCAATTGAAATAGTCCCAGGGAATGGGATGTTTGCCATGCCAGTTGTCCATGTAATTGTGCAAGGCCTTCCCGAATAATTGGTCGCCGAGCAGATCCTTTACAGCAAGATAGCTTAGCGATGGCTTGCCATACGCATTGTTGCCAGGTCCGAAAGTAACGTCTGGACTGGGCGTAATGATGGGATTTTCTTTGTCATGTGGGCTGTGGATCCACCGCGTCACGCGAAATTTTTTATAAAAATCATCGGCTGCCTGTTTGCCTCGTTCTGACAGACCGATGAGGTATTCAAAAGTCGTGGCCCAACCCTCATCCATAAAAGCATAACGGCTTTCGTTGGTACCCATATAAAAGGGGAAGTAAGTATGGGCTTGTTCATGGTCCTGTACCAATTGGGCAAAGGTCAGGTCGGAAGTGTGGCTGTCGTTGATCATCATCGGGTATTCCATATCGGCAAAACCCTGAAAGGCGTTCGATTTTGAGTAGGGATAGGGAACGCCCGGCCAGTTATTGGAGAACCAGGCCAATGAATACCTGCCGAATTGAACCGAATGATGAAAGTCTTCCGATGCATCCGGGAACGCGGCCTGCATGCTGGTACGCCGTTGCGTCTTGTTGTCGACGACCACACTGGCTGCGTCCCAATCGTAATGGTCACTGATGCCCATCGCCATGTCGCTTACGTCGGCAGCCGACCATTTCCAGGTATTCGCGGCATTTTGCGCGGTGACCTTCTTGTCGGCAAGGTCCTGTTTGGTAGCGACGTTGACGGTGGAATCGCTCGTGAAGGATTGCTGGAACCGCGCAGCGACGGCGGGCTGCAGCACCTCTGAGGGGTTTAGCAAGGTGCCGGTCGCCCACACAACGAAATTTGCCGGAACAGTTACATCCAAGGTATAGTCATTAAAATCGTTATAGAACTCCAGGTTGCCCGTATGCGGTTGTGTGTCCCAGCCCAAATAATCGTCATACACCGATACGCGCGGATAGAAATAGGCCAAATAAAAACTGGTCGAATCGATCACGCCGTCACGTCCGGGCCGCCGCGACAAATTGTAGTGCCAGGAAATGTTGAGTTTAACGGAATCATGCGGCAATAAAGGACTTGCGAGGGCCACCAGCTGATTGGTCGTAATGGCCTCGTCGTTGTCCCATGCCGTTTTGGCACCATTAATCATCAGTGCGTCGATCTTGATCCCGGCCGAGGTATCGGCTACGCCGCCGGCGCGGCCGCCGCCGCGATGGACGTTCACGATCAATTTCATGTTGAGGCTTTTCAGCGTATCGGGGCTGTTGTTGGAATAGGAGATCGACTCGGCCCCTGTGATGACATTGCTTGGCGGGCTGACCGTCAAATAAATATGGTAGGACCCACGATTCTGCCAGTAATGCTTTCCCGGTTTGCCGTCGGCTGAACGGGTGCCATTGTCATATGCCTTTTGGATCTCGGGCGGCAGGGTAAGCGTCTGAGCAAACGAAAGGATGGGCGAACACAATAATACAGCTAGTACAAGCTTAAGGCGCATGATGTAGATTTAGTACGCCCAATGTAGCCAAAATTTCCGAAATGGGGATGACTGCGCATGCTAAGTGAAGCCCGGCATGCAATTGGCAGGAATTGATTAACGAAGAATCGTTATCATTGCCGGACTTAAAAAGATGTCTGCTATGAAAAAGCTGTTGCAGCCGGTTTTCGGCCCGATCGACGCGCCCGTTCAACTCGCAGAGGACACCAGCATGGCGTTCGATGTACGAGCCGCTGGAAATGAAATGAAAATTTTCTTTGGAGTGCAAACGATTGCCTCCGGCGGTTACGGCTGCGCGTCGCGCTTTTCTTGAAACTTTCACTACATTCACACAAAGCAAAGCATCATTATGAGATTTTTCCTTTCGATTGCGCTACTGCTGCTGTACGTTGGCGTTTCGGCCCAGGCCGTGTCGCTCGAAAAGGGTTGGACATTCAGACCCGGCGACTCCCTGGCCTGGCTGGCGACAGCGCTGGATGAAACCGGCTGGAAGGAAATCAGTATCGATCGTCCCTGGGAGAAACAAGGGTATGCCAACTACGATGGATTTGGGTGGTATCGGCTGCATGTAACGATCCCTTCCTCGCTAAAAAACAACTCCTATTTTAAGGACTCCGTCCGTATCGACCTGGGGACGATCGACGATGGCGGTGAGGTGTACCTCAACGGCAAGCTGGTTTTTAAAAATTATACGACGGGTGATATCCACCAGGGCTTGTACGGGAAATGTGTGATCAAACTGGCAGTGAACGACCCCATCTTATATTGGGATCGTCCCAACACGTTCGCGGTCCGCGTCTTCGATACGGGCGGCGATGGCGGCATCTACGACGGCGTTTTTGCCATCCGCATGAACAATCCCATCGATGAGTCAACGATCAATACAGACGAAGCTTTTTTGCTGCGGGCCGACAATACGGTGTCAAAAAAGATCAAAGTCGAAACCAAAGCAGGTGGTTATGCCTTCGCCGGCAAACTGCAGGTGAAAGCGATCGATCCCGAGACGGGCGAGGTGGTCTTCTCCAAGGAATCGGATGCAGCCTTTTCCCTGGGTCAGCCTTTTTCCACGGCAATCGCATTCAAGTTGCCACAGCATAGATCTTACAGCGTTGTGTATACTTTCACCGATAGCCGATCTCGCTCGAGGTTGATCGTAACGAACGGAACGCCTTATCTCATGACGCCTGCCCCATCACCAAAACCGGCGATCAACGGCCCTGTAGTCTACGGAACACGGCCAGGAAATCCTTTCCTCTATCGCATTCCCGCGACGGGTATGCTGCCATTGAGCTACCGGGCAACCGGCTTGCCAGAAGGCTTGCAACTCGACGAGTCCAGCGGCATCATCTCCGGTACGGTCAGCCAGCGCGGCGATTACCCGGTGATGCTATCGGTGGCGAACAGTGCCGGGGCAGCGAGAAAGCGATTCACGATAAGGATCGGCGATAACATCGGTCTGACGCCGGCGCTGGGCTGGAACAGCTGGAATGCCTGGGGCGTTAGCGTCGACGATCAAAAAGTGCGGACTTCGGCGAAGGCCTTCGCGGATCAATTGGCAGCGCATGGCTGGAACTATATCAATATAGATGATGGCTGGGAAGCAGAACAACGTGCTGCTGACGGCACGATCGTGACCAATTCCAAGTTCCCGGATATGAAGGCGCTGGCCGACTACGTGCATGGGCTCGGACTGAAGCTTGGCATCTACTCCTCTCCTGGTCCGCGAACCTGTGGCGGTTACCTCGGAAGCTGGCAACACGAAGCGCAGGATGCCAACTCTTACTACAACTGGGGTATCGACTACCTAAAATACGACTGGTGTTCCTATAGCAGCATTGCCGGCGACGCACCGACAATCGATACCTATAAAAAGCCTTATTCCGTGATGCGGGAGGCATTGAACGGGGTGCATAGGGATATTATGCTCAGCTTTTGCCAGTACGGCATGGGTGATGTCTGGGCCTGGGGATCTGCCATTGGCGGCAACAGCTGGCGCACGACCGGCGACATCACCGATACCTGGCAGAGCATGTCCGAGATTGGGTTCAGCCAGGACACTCCCGCGGGTTATTCTCAGCCAGGTCATTTCAATGACCCTGACATGCTGGTGGTAGGCGACGTCGGGTGGGGGGACAACCAGCATTACACGAGACTGACGCCGGACGAACAGTATACGCATATCAGTCTATGGTCGTTGCTCGCCTCTCCCTTACTCATTGGCTGCGACCTGGGTCATGCCGACCAATTCACGCTGAACCTGCTGACCAATGATGAGGTGCTGGCTATCGACCAGGACTCCCTTGGTCTCGGGGCACGCCGGGTACTCGACAAGGACAGTCTGCAGGTCTGGAAAAAGCCTTTGGCTGATGGAAGCTTTGCGGTGGGTTTGTTCAACTTGTCTTCGACCTACAAGGCTGTTTCGGTTGACCCCTCGCAGATTGGTTTAACGGGTTTTACCAGGATGAGAGATGTATGGCGTCAGCAGGAATGGGCGACGACCGGCGGCCTTTTGAAGGCGAAAATACCCCCTCACGGTCAATTGCTGCTTAAGTGCTCGAAACGAGGGTGAACGCTTGCATCCCAGCCAAAAAATGCGTATTTTGCGGGGTAGTTTAATCCGATTCTATCCGAATACCCAAAGTCCACCCCTATGTCGCTAAGTGTCAATCTGTTAGTTTATTTTCTCGCCCTCGTTGGCAAACCCGGTTTCGTCTCAGCCAACAATGTCCACAACGACCGCGTACAATACGCCCACTATTCGTTCGTCGTTCCTCCCAAAAAGCAAGCAGCATTTGCAGCCGAATTACAGTATATGGAGGCACAGTTTGCCGACATGAAGTTCGTACAAGCCAATGAGCAAACGTATACCGCCCAAGAGTGGATCGCCATCCAGCTGTTGAAAGACTTCGATGGCCGCGATCTCAGTGAAGCTTCGCAGTAATGCCCACGACTGGCGCTCTTTTTGCTTTGTTTGGATCATGACCATCCAGATCGAACATACATTGCCGAAGGAGGAAGCTAAACGCCGGATCGAACAACTCATCGAGCGGTATCAGGAGGAATATAAAGACCAGGTGCAAGATCTGACCGTGGAGTGGAAAGAAGAAAAAGCACATATCCGGGTGTCGGCAAGGGGATACAGTTCCGCCGGCAATGTTGAGGTTACAGACAGCGCTGTTCTCCTTGATTTCTACGTCCCCTTCCTGCTGCAGGTCTTTGGTAAAAAGATCAAATCCACCATTCAGCAAACGATCGAAGAAAGCCTCGCTTGAGTTACTTTTTGCCGGCGGCGAAAGTATCGGTCACCAGTTGGGTGTCCATGTACTCTCTCAACTCGTGCAATTGGCCGTCGGCGAACCGGCATACCCAACAGTATTTGTTATTGTATATTTTTCCATCGGGAGTAGCATTCTCTCCGTTGGCCTCCATGACGACATAGTCGCCGTCCGCCATGAAATTCATGGCCGTGGCCTTATACGGCGGAACCAGGGTCTTCTTCACTGCGGTCCACAATTCGCCGATGACGGCTTTCTTGCCGTTAAAGGTTTTAGACCATGCGCCCGATCCCATCCACGTCCATTGCATATCATCCGCCATGGCTTCGAATAAGGGGTCGGTGTCGCCTTTTGCGAGCGCGGCGAAGATATTTTCCATCAATTTTTTGTTGTCGGCTGCAAACATGTTAAAGGTTTTTAGTCTTGTAGGAGTTCTTCGGATAAATGTAGCGCCTAATTTCTAATCTTTTTCGGTCAGTTTGGCCGCATTGGATACCCGTTATGGGTCAAAATCTGCTGTTAATCAATTTGTTGAAGGAATTTCAAAAAAAAGTCCGAAATTGCTCTACGTGTAGTTACAAAACTACAACCTGGTAGTACTAATTATGTAGGCAGTGATAAAGGAAAGAGGTGAAGCGCATAAAAATGAAATAGTCATCTAAGGGTTCAATAAAGGATTGTATTAATTGTATTAAACGTTTGCGACAGGTTGTTTTAAGGGTCAAGACCGTTCCATTCATGGAATGGTCTTATTTTTTTGGGGTCATGCATTGGTGAGTTTCGTATCTTGATCCCCACCAACAACAACTGCATGCGCGTCTCTTCCCGCCTGAATCGAACACTTGGCTTACGTGTCGCCATCTTCCTGGTCATTGGGAACATCATCGGCTCCGGTGTGTACAAAAAAGTGGCCCCGATGGCAGCCGAATTGCATTCATCGGGCTGGGTGCTGATATGTTGGGTGTTGGGAGGTGTCATTTCCTTATTTGGAGCGCTTAGCAATGCCGAGATCGCCAGCATGCTTGCCGATACCGGAGGTGAATACACGTATTACAAACGCATCTACGGCCGGTTCTTCTCGTATTTGTATGGATGGTCTAATTTTACCGCTATCAAGACCGCTGCGATCGCGGGCATCGCCTATGTGTTTGCCCAGTCGTTGAATAGTCTGGTACATCTTCCTGCTATACTTCCCGGTTTGGCCGGGTCCGGCATCCTGGGCATCTTTTATCCCTTTGCGGCCTTTTCCGTAAAGCTTACTGCTATCATCCTGATCCTGCTCCTTACCTGGATTAATACGACCGGTGTGAAAACTGGTGCGGGTCTGAGTACGGGGCTGATCTTATTGGTATTGGTGGGGATCTTGCTGATCGTCGCGTTTGGATTGAACAGCGCACAGGCAAACCTTCACACGCCTTTTTCGCTTAAGGTGATCGCGGCGCCATTGAGCGATGCCGCGCCATTGAGCGATGCCGCGCCGGTGAGCGATGCCGCGCCGGTGACCCTTAGCGCTATCTTTACCGCCATGCTGGCGGCTTTCTGGGCCTATGAAGGTTGGAATTCGGTTGGCTTCCTGGGCGGCGAAATAAAAGATGCCAATCGAAATGTGCCGTTGAGTATAACGATCGGGCTGCTGATCGTAATCTCGGTCTATATCCTGGTCAATGTCACCTACCTGGCATTGCTGCCGGTGCCCGCGCTGGTCCAAATGCAGGCCGGTGGTGTATCCATCGCTGCAGTGGAAGCGGTAAAGGTATTTTGGGGTCATGGCGGGCTTGTCTTTATCTCATCACTGATCCTCGTAACCACCCTGGGATGTACGCATACGACGATCCTGAGTAACGCCCGCACCTATTTTGCGATGGCGCAGGAAGGCGTGTTCTTCCCTAAAGTGAAGAAGGTGAACGGTGCCAAGGTACCCGTCAATGCCTTATGGTATCAAGGCGTTTGGGCTTGTCTGTTGGTGTTATCCGGCACCTTCGATCAATTGACGGATATGCTGATCTTCGCGGCGTTCATCTACTATGGTGCGACAACGCTCGGCGTTTTTATCCTTCGAAGGAAGATGCCGGATGTGCCGCGCCCTTATAAGGTCTGGGGATACCCGGTTGTTCCTGCCGTATTCATTTTGTTTTGTGTGGTGCTTATTTTGAATACTATTCTTACCCGGCCGCGCGAGGCGGCGATCGGGCTAACATTGATCTTGCTGGGAGTTCCGTTCTATGGGTGGTTTAACAGGCAGAATGCGGGGGAAATGGCAGGGTAGGCCCGCTACCGGGAAGTGGTCTATTTTCTCAGCGGATCTGACAGGATCGGGCAGCGGGCGACTTGTCGGCCATTTGTGGTCAGGAAAAGCTTTGCAACATATGCATACAACTTTATCCTATCTTCGATAACGAAGTCAAATCAACTAACCAAAAATGCGAACGAAAAATATTCCGCTCTTACTGCTTCCACTGCTGCTCCTGGCCTCCTGCGCAGTCGGCCCCGGAACGCCTGTTTATTATCAACCGGTTTATTATGGTCCCGGGATCGGGCTGGGCACGCTGATCGCGGTGCTCGTTTCCTGGAACCGCAATAAGTCGATCCTGCTAGCCATCCTTTGCGGTTTTCTCGGGTGGATCTATGTGATCTATGCGATCCTTGTTCCCAAAAGATAAGGGGGCTTGCGCTGAAAGATGGGCAGCACGCGGAAAGCTGTCGAGCGCCTTTCCCGCATCTTTTGTCGCGAGCGCCGCATCTTTTTGCCGATTGGCCGCAGCGACTTCTGGCGAGGGGATAATTGAGCGACTTTTGGCATCATAAATCAAATGGACATGAAAAGCATATTCCCGATAATCAGCTTGCTTGGGCTTTGGCTGGCCGTCTCCTCCCACAGCAACGCGCAACCGACGCCGAAACGTGCTTTGCTGGCGCTGTCGAAGACCGATCGGATGCTGGCCGTGCTTGATCCGCTGACGCTGAAGGTTGTCGCCCGTATTCCTGTCGGCGAAGACCCGCATGAAGTGATCGCTTCGGCAGATGGGAGGACGGCTTACGTTACCATTTATGGGGGCGGGAGTTTACACGAGTTGAATGTGATCGATCTTGTCGCGCAAAAACCGCTGGCGAACGTCGATACGCGACCGCTTTTTGGCCCGCATGGGCTCACTTTTGCCAATGGCAGAGTTTGGTTTACGGCTGAAGGCTCCAAAGCCGTTGGCCGCTACGATCCGGCGACCGGAAAACTGGACTGGAGCATGGGGACGGGCCAGGACCGTACACATATGCTCTACGTGGCGCCCGATGGCAAGCGCATCTATACGACCAATGTTTCCTCCGGTACCGTCAGTATCCTCATAGATACGCTGCTTCCCGGCGGCCCTCCCGGACCGCCGCCCGGACAAGGCCGGCCCGGCGTGCAGGGTACTTCCGGCGGTCAGGGCGCACCGCCTCAGGGACCTCCGCCTGGCGGTCAGGGCGCACCGCCTCAGGGACCTCCCGGCGACGGTCAGGGCGCAGCACCTCAGGGACCTCCGCCTAATGGTGAGGGCGCAGCACCTCAGGGACCTCCGGGCGGCGGGAGGCCCCACGACCAATGGATGCAAACGATCGTTCCCACAGCGAAAGGTTCCGAAGGAATGGATGTGTCGCCGGACGGCAGTCAGCTGTGGACGGCATCGAGCGAAGATGGCACTATTTCCGTCGTCGATCTCGCAGCGAAAAAATTGTCTGCAACAATCGATGCAAAAGTGCAGGGCGCTAACAGGGTAAAATTTACGCCTGACGGCAAGCAGGTATTCATTTCAAGCCTGCAATCGGGCGAATTGACTATTTACGATGTCAGCTCGCACAAGGAAATTAAACGGTTGCAAACAGGTCATGGCGCGGCGGGGATCCTGATGGACCCCGTTGGCAAGCGGGCGTTCGTGGCTTGTTCGGCGGATAACTATTTGGTCGTGGTCGATCTCGGCACGCTGGCGATCACCGGCCATGTCGATGTGGGTGGCGTTCCGGACGGTCTTGCCTGGGCGGAACAATGACAGACCGGGGTTATTTATCCATCTGCGCAATGATCTTGTTGACCTCCGCCTCGGCGGAACGCAGCCTGCTCTGGCAAAAGGTGATCAACTCAGCAGCGCGTTTGACCTTGTCGGCCAGCACGTCCACGGAGACGGACTCGGATTCGATCTCCTTGGCGATGGCAGCGAGTTCCTGGTAGGCGGCTTCATAGGTCAAAGTCTTTTCCATGGTAGTTTTCTTTTGATTTGACGGTCGCACCAATGCGTGTAGACCGCAGTACGATCTCTATATCCTGTCCGACGACCAGTCGATCGGGGTCGCCGGTGATCCGCTGATCGACCTTGACGATGGCATAACCCCGGTTCAGGATATTATCGGGCGAGAGCACCCGGATCATCGTGGTCAGATGCCCCAGGTACCCCTGTCGGTTCTTTAGATAGATTGCTTTGAACACCCGAATATTGGACGCGACCTGTTGCAGATCGTTCAATTTATTGTAGATGATACTTTTCGGTTTGGTTGACAACGAGGAAGCGGCGGACATCAACCCGATGCTTCTGTGATAGAGTATCGACTTCGACTGGTTCGCGACCACGGCCTGCAACTGTCCCAACAATTGAAAACTGCCGGAGAATCGTTGTTGCGACCTGATGACGATGTTTTTTTGGAAGGCAACCAGCGCCTCTTCGAATAGGCGGTTGTGGTTGATGATGAATTCAGCGGCCTTGGTGGGTGTTTTGGTCGCCAGATGCGCCATGAGGTCGGCAATCGTCTCGTTTTTTTGGTGGCCGATACCTGTTATGACGGGGATAGGGAATTTGGCGATCGCCTTTCCTACCAGGTAATGGTCGAAGATCAAAAAATCCGTTTGTGATCCGCCGCCGCGGATGATGACCACGGCATCATAGGATTTGCCACTGCGAAAAACATCCACGAGGCGATCCACGAGTTGTTGCACATTGGCCTCGCCCTGCACTACGGTAAAATAGTCATCTATGGAAAACAGATACCGGTTCGGATTGTTTTCCAGGGTATGCCGGAAATCCTGCCACCCTGCCGAAGTCTTGGATGACACCACCGCGATGTGCTGGACGACCCGCGGCAATGGAAGCCGCTTGTTGTGGGTGATATAGGTATCCCCGGACTTTTCGATAAAACCTGGATTTTCCAGCAGCAGTTTTTCCAGGGTCGCCAGCCGCTGCTGTTCCAACACACCAAGGGTAAAATGGACATCGATGTCATTCAGGTTTAGCTGCAATCCGTATACGGCATGGTATTGTACGGAGACATTGACGAGGACCTGGATATTGTTCGTGAACCGCTGACCGGTGATCAGCTCGAAATTGGCGATGCTGTCAGCGCCGGCACCCCATGCCTTGGCGGAAATTTTCGCGATCAGTCTGTTGCTGTTGGGGTCCTTCTCAACCAGGTCAAAATAATGGTAGTCGCTATCCGTCTTGAAAGTATGACTCGTCACGTCGGCAATGACCCAGTAGGTGAGTTGTGCAAAGGCTTTGTTGACCGTAGCGGCGACAGTAGTAGTCAACTGGGAAAGCCTTAATTGCGTTTTGACGGAAGAAATCTGCATGGGGGCTAAGGTACTCAAAAAACGCACGCTCCTAATGAGCGGCAGGTTTTCTGATCCAACGCCGGGAGATCAGCGAGCCGCCTCGCGCATCACAAGGGTCTTCGTCCATTACCAGGGTAAGCGTGTCACTGTCTATTTTCACATGGTAGGAGCCTGGCAGATCGGCACAGGCGTTCATGCCGCCATAATCCCGAAAGACGATAAGGTCACCTTTCCATTGGACCTTCGAAAGGAGGATGGGTACACCCATAGAAGAGGTCATCAGGGAGGAGTCCTTACCGAAATGTAGTGTAACCGTATCTGTAAGTGGTTTGTAGAATGCCCGCCAGGATGTATTTTGCAAGGGCGGCTGCGCCGGTGGCTCTGCCTTTGACGGCTGTGCGTTGGGCGACTGGGCTGCCGCGGAAAGCATACATGCCAGGAAGAAGGCCATGAACAGGTAGCGATAGGAGCTGGTCATGCCTTGAAATATGCCATTATCGTGCCGCGGCTATCGGCGGGTATGTGTATAGTCGCTGCTGCTTACATCTGGTAATTGCCGGGAAAAACAATGTTCGTGTGCCGGCAGGTATAGATGGGGTCGGTAGCATGGATACCTATTTTTCAAGACAAGTCCATTTTTATAGCTAATGTGCCTAACTTCGCGGGACTATGGTAAAGAAAGCGGCCAAAAAATCTACGGCGAAAAAAGCTCCGAAGAAGACCAGGACCTCCACTCCGAAAAAGCGTACAAGCTCAACTGCAAAAAAGACTGCGACCTCCACTCCGAAAAAGGCTGGGACCTCCACTCCGAAGAAGACCAGGACCTCCACTCCGAAGAAGGCTGGGACTTCCAAGGCAAAAGCAGACAGGACTGTCCGGCACGAACTCAAGTCGGCGGCCAAGGCTTCTGCCATAAAGCGCCTCACCAGAGGATATTAGGCCGCGGTCACTTCCCTGGCCAGGTCGAAGGCCTTTTGACGAAGGGCTTTGAATGGCGCGTCATTGTACCGGTAGAATAATGACCCGGGTACGGCGATTGGCCGACCGGCCTTCCGGCGTATCATTGAGCGCGACCGCGATAGACGCGCTGCGACCCGCAGCAGTCATCCTTATAGGTGCGATACTGTAATCTTTCTGCATCACCTTGACAATGGCGGTTGCACGCATGACGCTGATATCCCAATTATCGAACGCAGCATCCGGGGGAGTTGGGATGCTGTCCGTATGCCCTTCGACTACGAAGCCTATGCCAGGCTGGTCGCGCATGACCCTTGCGAGCCTGCCCAGTACCGTTTTTGCCTTCGCACCCAGGACGAAACTATTGCTGTCAGCGTTGAATAACAACGAATCGGAAAGATCTACATAGAGGGTACCCTTTTCGAGCGTGATGCTGACGCCAGGTTGCGTACCCAGGGCAGCCTTCAGCTCCATCAATACGATCAGGTTCATCGAATCCCGGCGCGAAATGGACGCCCGCAGGTCCATGATATAGGCATCCTTCGCGCCGATATTGTCCAGGGAGCGTTTGATGCTCTCCGCCTGGGAACTACTCAAGGCAGACAGATCCTGTAATTGCTTCCTCAATAAAGTATTGTTCTCGTTGCTGGCCGTCAGCTGCATGTCCAGGTCGTTCGCGTTACTCGCGAGTGCGGTCTTCTGCTTCCTGAGCGTGTCATTGGAATCCTGACAAGCTTTGAGGGTCCGCATCGAAAAGCTGTACATGGAGTCGGACTTTAATGCCTGTTGTTCGACGGCATTAAATTTTCCCGTAGACACACAGCCGATAGCAAAAAAAACGGCCAATAAAAAAAGAAAATGATGGGCATAGACCGATCGCATAAAAAGGGGTGTATGGTGGAGGCCAAAGATAATACCCTCTGGCAAAAAAAAGACCCTTCAGATCGGAAAAGTAGCGATCACATCGGACATGTGCAATACAGGATCAGTTGCTTTTGAATGTCACGACGCACTGTCTTGACATCTGGATCGCGACCTTTTTATCGCGCATGAAATTTCTGACCAGCATATCGCCGTTCAGCACCTGGAACAGGTCTTTCCCCATGGCAGGGACTGCAATATTGTTCTCGACTTTCCCGTTCGAGATCTCCAGGCTAAAGCTGAAGTTGACATTCTTTCTATTATCGACGGACTGTAACTCAATTTTGCTCAACGTGATCTTTTGCTCTTCGGTGACAGCCTTTTTTAGTAAGATCCTGATGGCGGGTAAATACTTGGTCCAAAGTGCTACTGACCTTCCTTCATTCATAAATATTCAAATTTTTTTTAATCCTGAACCAACCAAATGTGTTCATATATGCAATGGTACGCCATCTGTGGTTGCCAAGGCCCATTTTAACGCATAACTTACAATATTGGTACCGTCTCCGCGGACAAAAACTGGCCACTCAAGCGGAGTATCCTACTATAAATAATGGATAATCAAATATTTAAGACCAGCTCATTTGCGATAAACGACAATTTTCGCAATAATTTTTTTTTCGTCGATCCGATCCTCGGCAGCCGGACGAGGGTGGAGTTGGTCTCAATTACGGCCGACAGCGCATATCCGCTTGTGTATCGGTTGTCGTAGTCTTATCATGTGATCAAGGTGCGGCGCAAAAGAATACATTTTTTAAATAATATATAGTGGCGCGAAAAAAAACAACCGATTGCGGTCCCGCCCAATGTAGAATTTCCCTACCTTAAGCGCATGAATTCCATTACGAAAAGCTTGCTTGCAGCAGCGATCTTCGCCTTGTTGCTGCCCGCCTGCTCCCACCAAAACGCCGGTAAGCCCAGGATACTGGTCTTTAGCAAGACTGCGGGCTTCCATCACGAATCGATTGCTAATGGCAACATCGCCATCCAAAAACTCGGCACACAAAACAATTTCGATGTCGACACTACGACAGATGCCAGCTGGTTCATCGACGACAGCCTGAAGAAATACGCCGCCATCGTTTTCCTAAGCACCACCGGCGACGTGCTGGATTACAGGCAACGGGTAGCGCTCGAAAGATATATCCAGGCCGGCGGCGGCTTTGTAGGCATCCATGCCGCGGCCGATGCGGAATATGACTGGGGCTGGTACGGCCGACTCGTCGGCGGCTATTTCCTGGACCATCCCGGCATCCACGACAGTTTTCCCAATGTCCAACAGGGCATACTTACTATTGTAGACTCCAGCAACGAAGCGACGAAATTCCTCCCGCGGCCGTGGACAAGGACGGACGAATACTACAGTTATAAAAAGCTCAACCCGGACGTCCACGTACTCATCAAGATCGATGAGACCAGTTATAGAGGCGGCCATAAGATGGGCGACCATCCCATGGCCTGGTACCACGATTACGACGGCGGCCGCGCCTGGTATACCGAGCTGGGACATACGCCGGAATCTTATACCGAAGACAATTACCTCAAACACATCCTGGCCGGCATCCAGTACGCGATCGGTGGCAATAACCAGCTTGACTATGCCAAGGCGAAGAGCCTACTTCCACCCGACGAGGACCGCCTGGTCAAGACCCAACTCTTCACGGGGGAACTCTACGAACCCACCGAAATGACCATCCTGCCGAACCTCGATATACTCATACTCGAGCGCCGCGGCGGGATCATGCTGTACAAACACGACACCAAAGTGGTTAAGCAGGTGGGCTATCTGGACGCCTACTTCAAGACCCTCCATACCCCCGGCGTCAACGCCGAAGAAGGGATGCTCGGCCTCTCTAAAGACCCGGACTATGCGACCAATCACTACGTCTATATTTACTATAGCCCCGCCGATAGCTCGGTCAACCGTTTGAGCCGGTTCACCTTCCAAAACGACACGCTCGACAAAGCCTCCGAGAAGACGATCCTTGAAGTAAAGGCCCAACGAGAAATTTGCTGCCATACCGGCGGGTCTATTGCCTTCGGTCCCGACAAGCTCCTGTATTTGTCCGCCGGTGACAACTCAACGCCTTTCGATGAGAAAGGCCAGCGATACGTCAACAACGGGTTCGCCCCACTCAATGATGAGCCGGGCCATCAGCAATATGACGCCCGCCGGTCTGCCGGTAACAGCAACGACCTTCGTGGTAAGATCATGCGGATAAAGATAAACCCTGACGCCACCTACGACATTCCGCCCGGAAACCTGTTCCCCAAAGGCATGCCGAAGACGCGCCCCGAGATCTATGTCATGGGCGACCGCAACCCCTACCGCATCTCCGTCGACCAAAAGAACAGCTACCTGTATTGGGGCGAAGTAGGTCCGGACGCCAACGACGACAGCTTCGCGACCCGCGGCCCCAAGGGCTATGACGAATTGAACCAGGCCCGCAAGGCCGGCTTCTTTGGCTGGCCGCTCTTCGTCGGCAACAATTACGCTTATCATGAGTACGACTACACGACCGGGAAAAGCGGTCCCGCGTTCGATCCCGAACATCCCGTCAACGATTCCCGGAACAACACCGGCATCCGCGATTTGCCGCCTGCACAGCCGGCATTCGTGTGGTATCCTTACGGCGCCTCCCCAGATTTCCCCGAAGTGGGCACCGGCGGACGCAATGCCATGGCCGGCCCCGTATACTACACCGACATGTTCCCCGATTCCACCCGCCTTCCGGATTACTATAACGGGAAGCTCATCGAATACGAATGGATCCGCGGGTGGATGAAGGCCGTGACGATGTTGCCCAACGGCGATTTCGATAAATTCGAGCCCTTCGCACCGGGCGTGAAGATGAACTCTGTGATCGATATGGAAGTCGGTCCGGATGGAAAACTCTACCTGCTGGAATATGGAACCGGATGGTTCACCAAGAATGCCGATGCCGGCCTGGCCAGGATCGACTATATAGCCGGCAACCGGCCGCCCGTCGTCAGCGCCATCAATGTCGACAAGACCTCAGGCCTCCTGCCGTTCACCGTCAAGGCAACCGCTACGGCCCGCGACCCCGAAAAAAAGCCCATGAGCTATACCTGGGACCTTGGTAATGGTACGAAGCAAACCAGCACTGTACCGGAGATCACCTACACGTATACCGCTGCCGGCGATTACAAGATCTCGGTCGAAGCAAAAGATGATCAGGGCGCATTGGCAAAAAGCGAAAACGTCTCGGTCTATGCAGGCAATGAAGAACCAAAAGTTTCTATCGAACTGACCACCGGCAATAAATCCTTTTATCTTCCCGGTACACCTGTGCATTATGCCGTCAACGTAAAAGATAACGACACTGCATCGATCGACCCCGCCAATCTCTACGTCGCCGTCGATTATATCGAGGGCTACGACAAATCGGCGACCCCGCAGGGTCACCAGCTGGGGCAGGCGGCAGTCAGCGGCAAACAACTTACGCAGACGCTGGATTGCAAAAGCTGTCACAAAGAAGCCGATAAATCCATCGGGCCGGCTTTCGTCCTCGTCGCACAAAAATACGAGCACGATCCCAAAGCCGCCAGCTATCTCGCGCAGAAGATCGTCAAGGGCGGCAGCGGCGTGTGGGGCGATCAGGCGATGAGCGCCCATCCTACGCTCTCACAGGAAGATGTGGGTCAGATCGTGACCTATGTCTTAGCACTTGCCAATAAGGCGGCTGTAAAGAAATCTTTGCCCCCATCCGGCAGCATCACGCCGCCGACGGACACGAAGCCCAACGCCGCCATGGTCATCTCTGCCAGCTATACCGATAAAGGGGGCAACAACGTAAAGGCGCTGACCGGCAAGACAACCACGAGCCTGCGAAGCAATACGCTTTATTTTAGCGGGCTGGAAAAAGCAAAAGGATTCGTGCCGTTCAAATACAATGATCAGTACATCATGATCTTTCCGACTGGTGAAGGATATTTCCCATCGGATAATGTGGACCTGAGCGGTATACACGCCATCAACCTGACCTGTGGCTGGCAGGCTCCCCCGAAGAACGCCGTCGACTTCGAGGCAAGACTCGACAGCCCCGATGGCAAACTGCTGGGCAAGGGCACTGTATCACCGGTAACCAAAAAAGGCGTGCTGGGTTTTGCCGTCGCGCGTGTTGCCATTACCCCTGTGACAGATGGAAGTCTGCACTCGGTCTATTTCTTATACAAAGCAAAAGAGCCCATCTCCGGCGGTGTGGTCTCGATACAGTTCGCGTCAAAATAATATATCTTCGCCCGATGAACAACATAGTCTACGTCCTGATCGCGCTGCTGATAACCGGCAGTGCGATCGGACAATCGCGTATCGAGGGAACAGTGACAGATGTCAAAGGCCAATCCATAGCCAGCGCTACCATCCATTTGTTGAACACGGAGACCACCGTCATCACCGACACCAGCGGCCATTTCTCCATCGGGCATCTGGCCGGCGGGAGGTACACCATACAGATTTCGGCCATCGGCTACACCACCCTCGCCGAGACTATAACCGTGAATAAGGGCGACAACCCAGCCGGCTTTCACCTCGCCAGTTCTCTCCTGCAACTCGATGCGGTGACGGTCACCGCCGACAAAAAAGAAGAACTGTTGCAGAACGTACCGGTCAGCGTGACCGCGATCTCTGCCAAACAGGTAGAAGACTACCGGCTCTGGGACATCAAGGACATCACCGGCATCGTCCCTAATTTGTATTCCGGCAATTCCGGCGACGGCCGCAATGTGACCTCGATCCGCGGCATCACCACGACATCTTATGATCCTGCTGTCGCCACTTATATCGACGGCGTCAACCAGTTCAGCCTGGATACCTATATCCCCGAACTATCGGACATCGAACGGATCGAGGTGCTCCGTGGTCCACAAGGCGCACTCTTCGGCCGCAATGCCATGGGGGGCGTGATCAATATCATCACAAAAGCGCCCACCAACGCGGTGCATGGTTTCGCGCAAGTGGATCTGGGCAACTACGATCAGCAGCGTTATTCCGCCGGTTTTCGCGCGCCGCTTATCAACGATAAGTTGTTTGCAGGCGTCTCGGGCCTATATAGCAAGCGCGATGGCTATTATACGAACGACTTTAACAACAGCTCCTATGACCGGCAACATGGTTTTACGGGCAACTACTACCTCAAATACCTGCCCGGCGCAAAATGGTCGGTGACTGCCAACCTTAAACAGCAGGACAACCGCAACCGGGGCGCCTTTCCGCTGGTCGCCAGCGCAGCGCAGGCCTTCAGCCAGCCCTATCACCTGGACCAGAACGCGATCGGCGAAGAGATCGACAATACGCTCGATGCCTCTTTGGCCATCAGGCATTCGGGCGGGCAGGTGGATCTGACGTCCCAGACTTCGTGGCAGCACAACTACCGGTATTATACCCCCTCGGTCGACGGGGATTTTTCTCCCGCCGACGCGGTCACCGTCATCAACAACTACGGCCATGCCTGGAACAATGTCCAGGTTTTCACGCAGGAGCTCAGGCTGAGTTCAGCCGATAGCCGGGTGTCGCCGTTCAGCTGGACTGCAGGCGCGTATTTCTTCCACCAATACGAACCCAACAAACAGGCCACACACTTTGGTGCGGACGCCGCGCTGGTGGGTTCGCCTGAAACGGATTTCTCCTCGATCGACGTTACCAAAGCAAAAAATACGGGTGTGGCCGGTTATGGCCAGGTCAACTATGCCGTGACAAAAGAGTTGGAGCTGATCGCGGGTCTGCGCTATGATTATGAACACCGCTATCTGAATGTGCAAGGGCTCTACCAGCCTGATGGGCAGTCCGCGATCGTGAGCACACCCGATACTGCCGCCGCCCTTCATTTTGGAGCGGTGTCGCCAAAGGTGGGCGCAAAATATACCATCACCGGTCACAGCATGGTCTTTGCGACCTACAATCGCGGCTACCGGCCAGGCGGCCTCACCCAGTTATCTACCGATCCCACCCAACCGCCGCTGTATCCCTATCAGCCGGAATACAGCAACAACGTCGAAGCAGGCATCAAGAACAATTGGTTCGACCACATACTGCAGGTGAATGTCACTGCCTTTTTGAGTCACGTGAACGATGCACAAGTGCCGACGCTTGTCCTTCCTTCTGCTATCACCATTACCCGCAATACGGGCAAATTGATGAGTAAAGGCGTGGAACTGGAAGCGGCTGCCAATCCGGTTAAGGGTCTGGAGGTCGACTACAGCTTCGGGTATACCGATGCGCACTACCAATCGCTGAGCCTTTCGGAGAATGGTGCCGCTGTCGATCTCGCCGGCAAGAAACAGATCTTCACCCCGGATGCCACCTCGATGCTGGCGCCGCAATATAGCGTGCTGCTGAATGCCCATGACGATCTCCGCCTTATCGTCCGTGGGGAATGGTTTTGGATAGGCCGTCAGTACTTCGACCTCGAGAATACCATCGCGCAAAGTCCATACAGCAAGGTGAACGCCAGGGCAGGGGTTAGCACCAAACACCTGGAACTGTTTGTCTGGGCGCGTAACCTTACAAAAACGAAATACATAGAGTATGCGTATGATTTCGGCGCGGTCCACCTGGCCGATCCCCGGACTTATGGTATTACGGTGAAGACGACGTGGTAGGACATGGCGTGAATTAAATTTTTTCATTTCACCCGATAACCCTAAATTAACCAGACAAATACCTGAACGTGAGAAATTTGTCCCTGCTTTCCTGGTTATGCCTGGCGATTGTTGTGCAAACGGGCTGCAGAAAAAAGCCGCGCATTGCCATCGCCGGTCTAGGCATCGAATCCAGCACATTTTCTCCGGCGCTGAGCGACGAGGCAGCCTTTCACGCCAGGTACGATACCGCGGTGTTCTCCAACTATCCTTTTATGGCGGCCGATTCCCCCCTTCGCAAACGGGCTGTCTGGGTACCGATCCTGGTCGGTCACACGCTCCCCGGTGGAGCCGTTACGCGGGAAGCCTATGAGGCGCTGGTCAACAAGATGCTGGACGGCCTCAAAAAGAACGGCCCCTATGACGGCCTGTATTTTGATATCCATGGCGCCATGAGTGTGGCAGGCCTCGACGATCCAGAAGGTGATTTGATCGAGCGCATCCGCAAGGTGATCGGCAAAACGGCGCTCATCTCCACTTCGATGGATCTGCACGGAAATGTTTCCTTGAGACTTGTCGAAAATACCGACCTGATCACGGACTACCGGTTGGCACCACACGAAGATGCCATGGAGACCAAGGAACGTGCGGTAAAGGACTTGCTCAGCCGCCTGGAAAGCGGCATCGGCAAACCGTCCTATAAAGCCTATGTGTCGATACCGGTCCTGTTACCCGGAGAAAAGACGAGCACCCGCATCGAGCCGGCGAAATCGGTCTTCGCGTCTATTGCGCCCGCATTGCAAGGGGATAATATCATCGATGGGGGCATCTGGGTCGGCTATCCCTGGGCGGATGAGCCGCGTAACCATGCCGCGGTTGTGGTTACGGGTGACAATTGGCCGAGGGTAGCAAAGGTCGCCGAGGCGATGGCAGACAGCTTTTGGCTGGCCCGCTACGGCTATGCTTTCGTCGCGACCACCAAGCCATGGACTGAGGCGTTGGACAGCGCGTTGAGGAGTGCTAAACATCCTTTCTTCATCAGCGATATGGGCGACAACCCGACCGCGGGCGGCGCCGGTGATGTCACGTGGACCCTGAACCAGCTGTTGTCCCGCTCCGAATTCAAATCTGCCGATGGTCCCTCCCTGATCTATGCTTCCATCCCCGGCCCGGATATCATCAAGGCCGCGGTTTCCGCCGGCGTAGGCGGGCATGTCGACGGTTATGCCGGGGCGAAAGTCGACGCCAGGTATTCTCCACCTGCCCATCTCGTCGGGACTGTCGAATCGATCGTAAAGGGCGATAAAGACGCCGAAGTCGAGGCCGTGATCAAGGTGGGAAGCCTCCACATCATCGTGACCCAGAAACGTAAGCCCTATCACCACGAGGCCGATTTCACCAGACTGGGCCTTGCGCCCAGAAAAACGGATATCGTTATCGTGAAGATCGGTTACCTGGAACCTGAACTCTATGCCATGCGGGCCGACTGGGTGATGGCATTGACACCAGGCGGTGTGGACCAGGATATCGAACACCTGGTGTATAAACGGATTGAACGGCCGATGTTCCCCTTCGACCGAAATATGAAAGATCCCGACCTTCATGCGGTCAGGGTGCGTTCTGCCGAAGAACTGCCGTGAGCCGGGGGCAAATTGTCGTAAATTGCATGCTATGATGGCGGAAGACGATCAAAAATTTCTACTGAAAGCGATCGAACAAGCAAAAGAAGGGATCGAAGATGGGGCGGGCGGGCCTTTCGGCTGTATCATCGTCAAAGACGGTGTAATAGTCGGCCAGGGCTGTAACCAGGTGACCTCTACCAATGATCCGACGGCTCATGCTGAGGTCGTGGCCATCAGGGATGCCTGTCGTCAACTGAAAACGTACCAATTAACGGATTGTGATCTTTATAGTTCCTGCGAGCCTTGTCCGATGTGCCTTGGGGCTATCTACTGGGCGCGGCCCCGGCGCGTCGTCTATGCTTGCACGCGACATGAAGCTGCCGGCGCGGGATTCGATGATGCGATCATCTATGACGAGATCAATGTCCCGGTCGAAGCGCGAAAGATCCCTTTTGAACACCGGGCCGAACCGGAGGCGGCGGCTTTATTCAGGTTGTGGAAAGAAAAGGGAGATAAGACATTGTATTAAAGGCCTCCCGTTTTGGGGAGGCCTTCGGCATTATTTCCTGGCATTATTTCCTGGTCGTCGAATATACTTCCCAGTCATTTCCGGCGGACCGTAGGGTCGTCTTCGAATCCGCATTCTCCAAAGAGATGTAGTAGCAGTTCTGCTCGTTGCCGCTGAACTCGAACAAGTCCGTGATCCATTTGTCACCATAGTGTTTCCTGAGGCTGGTGAGCAAGGTAACGGGCAATTGATTCGATACGATATTACGGGTCACGGCGAGCAATTCTTCGTTAAAGTTGTAGAAAGCGAACATCACGACATCGTTCAACTTAAAGGTCACTTTCGTGAAGGTGCTGTAATCCTGGGTGCTTACGAGCTGTGCATTGTGAAAGTCGCGGCTAAAAAAGGCCCTGGGTGCCGAATCACCATCATTTGTGGGTGTAGTGAAACTATACGTGGTGCAAAGTGTGAGAAGAAGGGCGGCTATTACTGTTAAACGTTTACTCACCAGCATAATTGATTTTGCAAGGCGTTCGTGAATCTTCGATTTCATAAAATTATTTTTAAAATGTGGTTGATCTTTTTTGTTTTTGTCCGAGCGTCCCCGGCATGTACATACATAGTCCATCGGAGTGCCAAGTTTGTGTTTGGTTTGAAAATCAACGAGTTGCAATTTTTGGAGGATGGCGAAGTGTACGGTATCGATCAACAAACTGTCCGCTTTTGAAACGCCAATGCCCTACATTAGCGGAAATATAGCGCCATGGACATTGCCGCGGCGACGCGATCAGTAGTAAAAGTACACATGCCCTCATTACACTTTTTATAACGATGTGAACCGGTTCGCTACCGCTCAATAACGCTTATTTTTACTGTATGAGAACGTCCACACTCTTCTTGCTGTCATGCTTTTCGGGATTGTACACGCTGGCACAACCGGAACTTGAGCCCTGGGGCAATATGACCGGCATCCGCATCGACGGTCAATTAATGGATTTCGAATCCAGTATCCGGTTGTCCATGGGCGATAGGCTGTTGGCAACGGCTAAAGAAAAACAGCATCCACGCTATGCCCGCATTGGAAACGCGCAGACCGTCAGCACAAATCTCGACAGCCTCTATTTGGTCGAGACGGTGGAAGATGCCGGTATGGGGAAAGCTCGCATAACGATAACCTGGATGGCGCATGCCGCCATGAACCTTCAGGGTGCATGGTATAGCCTCGATCTTCCTGAGCATCGGAAATTGGACATTCATCCTGACCGACCCGTCGACATCGTACCAACGAAGAAGGGCGGCAACCATACCCGCCTCGATATTCCCCTTCGATCGGGCGAACTGCAAAAGGGAGACTCAGGAACAAGCACCTTCACCATCACTACCACCGGCGAAATAGATCGAATGCCCGTCCACCTTACCATCAATACTTCAAGCTTGGGCCGCCCCTTCGATGGCTTCGGCGGTAATTTTCGCATCTACAATATACAATCCGACTCGCCGTCGATTGCTTATTGTCTGAACAATCTCCGCGTGGCCTGGGGCAGGGTCGAAGTCCCCTGGAGGCTATGGCAGCCTGCGCAAAATGATAGCCCCCTTGATTCGGCAAGGGCGGGCCGTCTCCATCCTGCCGTCCTGCACGCCCTCGTCATGGCGCATACGCTTAGCGCAAGAGGTATTCCGTTTATCGTCTCTGCGTGGGTGCCACCGCAGTGGGCCGTCGTCGGGTCCGTGAGGCACCTCCCTGGCCCGGACAATACCTGGGGCAATCCACTTAATAAGGACTCCATACAAGCCATCTACAAATCCATCGGGGACTATATAGTGCTGCTGAAAGAACAGTACCAGGCGGAGCCCCGTTATTTTTCATTCAACGAGTCAGACCTTGGCATCGACGTCCGGCAGACCGGCGAGGAACACGACGAACTGATAAAAGGATTGGGTGCCTACTTTGCCTCGCGCGGATTGCATACCCGGGTATTGCTCGGCGATAATTCCGACGCCACCACCTGGGCCTTTATCAACCCCGCGATAGACGATGCAGCAGCGCGGCCGTTCATCTCCATGATCTCCTTCCATTCCTGGCGGGGATTTGACACGACCACGTTGCAGCACTGGGCAGACGCCGCGAGCCGCCTCCATGTCCCGGTATTAGTAGGAGAAGGCAGCATCGACGCCCAAGCCTACGCCTATCCTGCTATTTTCAAGGAGCCTACCTACGCGATGGAAGAGATCAGCCTCTATACCCGATTGCTGGCCGTTGTTCAGCCCATCAGTATCCTGCAGTGGCAGCTTACCTCCAACTACTCCCTATTGGCAGGCGGAGGTGTCAAAGGAGACACGGGCGCCTTGAGGCCCACACAACGGTTCTGGAACATGAAGCAGCTCGCCATGACACCGCCTGGTCTTTTCGCCATGCCGATCGCGACTGACCGGCCCAATATCGCTGTCGCCGCCCTCGGCGATAATGACAAACATCAGTATGCCATACACGTGGTTAACAATGGCGCCACCCGCCAGGTACTGCTGACGGGCCTGCCGTCGAAGCTGCGGCGATTGCGGATCTATACTACGGATCAGGTGCAGGGAGTAAAAGAGGGGTCTCCCGTGGCCGTGACGGACGGACAGGCGAAGTTCACCCTGGAAGCGCAATGTTATGTGACCCTGATCGGGGACTAGTTATTTCGCCTCGAACAGGTTATCCGCAAAATGCTGGTTGAAGATCTTTACGGGATCACCATTGATGTCGTGGTACACGGCGCTTACAAAGATAACCTTGGCAGCACTGAATAAAACGATGATCGTGAAAAGACCAACCGCGAACAAGGCCATCCCGGCAATGGGGTGTACCAACCAGCCCAACACGAATGACGGAACGGCGAGCAGCAGGATCGCGAGGAATTGGATGATCCCAAAGCTGAAGGAAGCGCCGATGCTCTCGCCCCATTTCTCCTTCATCATACTCGCGGAACGTTTGAAGGCAGCTATCGGACCGAGGTTCTCGTAAGCAATGATAGGCACTACAAAAAATGTGGCAACACTCCACACGATACCGATCAACCCTGTGATGATCTTTCCCAGTGAGCCGACCTTATCCTGGATCGCCCGCAGGATCGTACCGACGATGGCGGCGAAGATCGCCCAGGAAAAAATGACGCCTATGCGACTAACGGCAAAACGGAGACCCTTTGCGACCGTGGGCTCCTCGCCGTTGAAGTAGAGATGTGTGCAATGTACCAGGGCCGTATTGAAGAAGACTACGACAAAGTAATTGACCAGGTAATACAGAAACAGGATCGTGTAGTTGGCGACGGCGCTTTGTTGCCGGAGCAATTCCGCATCCCAGCCGGCAGATGCGAACATGCCTATCACAAAGGTGCTGATGACCAACAGCATGGCAATGGCCGATAAGATGGGAAAAATAAGGAGTTGACGGTTTGCTTTGAGAACGGCAAAACTGTTAAGGGCGAGTTGCCATCCATTCGACAGTCGGGTGAAGAAGTTCATAGATAAAATTTATTCAAAATAAGCTAAAGGGTCCGCATTTACAAGATGGTTTTTAAATCCCTACTTATCAGCCAGTTCGATCCAGACCGGGGCGTGGTCACTGGATTTGTCCCAGCCCCTGACGTCGCGGTCGACGCCCGCAGCGGTCAGCCGTTTGGCTACTGCCTTGCTCAGCAGGAAATGATCGATCCGCAGACCGGCATTGCGGCCATAGGCATTCCTAAAGTAGTCCCAGAATGTATAGATCTTCTCGTCGGGGTGAAGGGTACGAATGGCGTCCGTCCATCCTTGCGCCATTAATTTTTGAAAGGCGGCGCGAACTTCCGGCAGGAACAGGGCGTCTTTCACCCAGCTCTCGGGCTTGTAGACATCCAATTCCGTCGGCATGACATTATAATCACCGGTTAGGATGACTGGTTTCCCCGAAGCCAGCAGCGCTGCCGCATGTTTGGTCAGCCGGTCGAACCACTGCAGCTTATAGTCCAGCTTCGGCCCCGGGGCGGGATTGCCGTTGGGCAGGTAGAGACAGCCGACGATGACGCCGTCTACGGTCGCTTCGATATACCGGCTATGGCTATCTTCCGGATCACCCGGCAACACCCTCCTGATCTCTTTTGGTGCGCCGCTTCGCGCCAGAATGGCCACGCCATTCCAGCTCTTCTGGCCATGCCAGAGCGCATGATAACCCGCCTCCCGAATCGCTTCCTCCGGAAATTTTTCCTGCGGCGCCTTCAACTCCTGCAGGCACACGATATCGGGTTTGGTCTCGCCTAGCCAGCGGAGCAGTACTGGCAGGCGCCCATTGACGCCATTGACGTTGTAGGTGGCAATTCTCATGAGCATAAAGATACGTAGATTGCATCCTTATATTCAGCACATGCATGGGAACGCGTTCTTAAAAGTATTTTTGATCATCCTGGCCCTTTACTTTCTTATGGACTGGTACGCCTGGAACGGGCTCAGGGTCATCGTGGGCGGCTGGCGGTCCGAACGGCTGCGACAGGCCATGAAGTGGAGCTACTTTATTGTCTCGATCGGGATGGCTGTTGCCTTTGTGATCAATCTCCGCAGTTTCAGGTCGGCGACCGGCATGACGCCGGTCCACGAATGGATCTTCAGCCTCTTCCTCACGCTTCTGCTGACGAAATTGTTCTTTTGCCTCGTCCTGCTCCTCGGTGATATCGGCCGGCTTTTATATGGTGTGATCCGCGCGATCATCTCGCCGGGAGCCCGGTCGGGCATGGGTGCCGCTGGTGTAAACGCTGGCGCGGGTGTTGGCACTGGCGCGGGTGTTGGCACTGGTGTGGGCGGTGGCACTGGTGTGGGCGCTGGTACCGGTGTGGGCGGTGGCACTGGTGTGGGCGGTGGCACTGGTGTGGGCGCTGGCGCAGGAAAGCCCTTCTTCCCGTCCCGCCGCCGCTTTATAAGCGAGGCCGCGGTCCTGGTCGCCGCCGTACCGTTTGCCGGATTCCTCTACGCGATGATCAGGGGCAAATACGACTACCGCATACATCGGGTAACCCTTTATTTCGACGACCTGCCGGCAGCCTTCGACGGTTTTACGATCACCCAACTCTCCGACATCCATTCCGGAAGTTTCGACAACAAAGCCGCGGTACAAAGAGGCATCGACCTTGCACGCGCGCAGCACAGCGACCTCTTCGTGTTCACCGGCGACCTCGTCAATAATGCGGCCTGGGAGATCGAACCCTATATCGAGAACTTCGGTGCAATGAAGGCACCCTTTGGTCAATACTCCATTTTAGGCAACCACGATTATGGCGACTATATCGAATGGCCGAGCCCGGAGGAAAAGACCGCCAACCTCGAACGGCTGAAAGGCCATCACAAGACACTGGGCTACCGGCTGATGCTCGACGAGAACACAGTACTCGAGAAAGACGGCCAGCGCATCGCCCTGATCGGCGTACAGAACTGGGGGCGTGGGTTCATTCAGATCGGCGATCTTGACAAGGCGCTGCAGGGCGTGGACAAGGATGCCTTCAAGATCTGCCTCTCGCACGATCCTACCCATTGGGAAGAAAAGATCAGGTATCATCCTACCACTATCCACCTGACCCTCTCCGGTCATACCCACGGCGCGCAACTGGGCGTCGAGACCGATCGCTTCCGATGGAGTCCCGTTCAATACCGTTACCTCGATTGGGCTGGCCTCGCTAATGAAAAAGACCGCTATCTCTATGTGAACCGCGGGTTTGGATTTTTGGCCTTCTCGGGTCGCCTGGGTATCTGGCCCGAGATCACCGTGCTCACGCTCAAGCGGAAGGCTTGACAAACGGATACCATGATTCGATGACGGGGCCGTGCGATGCTTCCGTCTTTTCCGGCTCAGCTAGAAATCGGGTCGTGTTAAGCATCGATGGGGTGGATGGGCCGCTCGTACAGGCTCAACCCGCTTCCGAGATAATGCCTTGGGATCGAAGGATCGCTTTCGTCTTCGAATCTTTTTATCCCGCAAAAGACGAAGCCGCATTTTTGGTAGTAAGCGTTCAATCTTTCATTCTCCCGGCCGGTGTCGAGTCTCACCCATTTTTTGTGCGCGGCCCGGCCGAATGCTTCTGCCCAGGCGACGATGTGTTTTACATAGCCTCTTCCCCGAAAGGCCGGATTGGTGACGATGCGGTGCAAATAGACCGATGGATCGGTGTCCCTTTCGTCCCAGATCAGACGGTCGTTGAAGGCGATGGAGAAGAAACAGGCGATCTGGCCTTCTTCAATGATCTTCCAATGCAACTGCTCCCGGATCTCTTTTTCGATCAGCGGCCGGTTCATTCCGCGCCAGAAATGGGTGGGCGACTTTGATCG
Organism: Puia sp.; assembly: GCA_965214315.1. Lineage (GTDB taxonomy): Bacteria > Bacteroidota > Bacteroidia > Chitinophagales > Chitinophagaceae > Puia. The sequence goes on from CBDCBP010000015.1 coordinate 230,802, forward strand.
CTGGTATGCAATGGCCAGGTCGAAGAGTGCCTCCAGGGTGTCCAAGTCTTCGATCCTCGTGTGGGTGATGAGCATGATGCGGCTTGTGGCCGCAAATTAATAAGAATTATACGTTCTCCAATCCATATTGCTTCAGCACCTCCGCGGGCACGCCCTCCCATTTGCCGGGCGAATTTCCCTTATACCCCAGGTCTTCGATCCCCATTTTGCTGGTAAAAAATCCAATGGCGGTGAGGTCCCTGATCTTATTGAAGAACGCCACGCCCTGCTGCATCTCCGGCCTCGCCTTTGCCGGATAGGCAATCTCCTGCAGCAGGGCTACCCGCTGTTCGGGCGTAGCGCCGACGAAGCCCTTGCCGTTGCGATCAAGGCATTGGATATCCAGCCAGCGCAACCCTCCGCGCATCGGCAGCTGATGCACCGGCTCATCCTTTACAATGAATTCGATAAACGCGGGAACGCCGGCGTCCGACGCATTTCCGCTATGCTCATCCTTGGGAATGATCAGATCGGCGATCAGGGTGATCGTGGCCATCTCGTGGGCGTCGAAGAATTTTTGTTGCAGCAGGTCCTTGTCGCGTGCGGCTTCGAAGGCCTCACGCCCGGTTTCGTCGGGTGCCATCGCTGATCCGGCGCCGCCGGTTTCTGCACCGCCCGTCCCGGCCTTGCCGGCAGAATCGGCTTTGGGCTGGCATCCTTCGAGCACGGCCCCCGCGGATAAGGTGCCGATATCCAATAGTCGTAAGCTATCTCTCCTATTCATGAGCGTTAGATGTTTTGTTGTTTTTTTTGTTGGATCAGGTATTCGGTCGCGCGCATCGCCAGCGCCAGGATCGTCAGCGTAGGGTTCTTCTCCGACTGTTGCGTAAACACAGAGCCGTCGGTGACAAACAGGTTCCTACATTCATGCGCTTGTCCCCACTTGTTGATCGGGGCCTTTTTGGGGTCGTCGCCCATGCGCACGGTCCCTACTTCGTGAATGCCCTTGCCCGGCTTGTCCAGGCCGTAGTTGGACTCGGGTCCTTTTGGCGCGCCTAGCGGGATGCCACCCATCTGTTTGACGATCGCCGCGGTAGTCTCCTGCATGTGCCTGGCCTGCGCGATGTCATCGGAAGTCCACTTATAACGGAAACGCAGCACCGGAATGCCGAATTTGTCGACGACGCCGGGGTCGATCTCGCAGTAATTGTCCGGGCTGGCTGTCGCCGTACCGTGGCAACCTACGCCAGCCACTGTTCCGTAGAAACGCCGATAATCGTTCTTGAGCGAGCCGCCGAAGCCGCCGCCGTCCTTCATCTTGCCGTCGGGACCCGGGACGTAGCCATTCAGGTAGGGGGCAAGCGTCCCCTCGAAACCAAAATACCCGCCATAACCCGGCATCCACATGCCGCCGAATATTTCGAGGTGATAGCCGCGTGGGAAGTCGTTCTTCTTGCCGTCCTGCCACCAGGGGGCATACAAGTGCAGACTGCCGACGCCGTCTTCGTTGAAGCGCGGCCTGCCCATCAGCTGTGGCAAGACGACGGCGCCTCCACCCTGGGTGCTGTCGTGCAGGTACCTACCGACCGCGTTGCTGCCGTTGGCCAGGCCATTGGGGTGGGCGCTGGATCTGGAGTTGAGCAGGATGCGGGCGGATTCACAAGTACTCGCGGCCAGGATCACAACTTTTGCCTTCACCTGGTACTCCTGCATGTCGTCCTTGTTGATATACGACACGCCGGTTGCGCTGCCGTTTGCGTCCGTGAGGATCTCGCGGACCATGATATTGGTGCGCACTTCCAAGTTGCCCGTTTTTATCGCCGGGATAACGAGGCAGGAAGAGGAGGAGAAGTCGCCGTAGATCTTACAGCTGCGGTTGCACTGGCCGCAGAAAAAGCAGGCCTGTCTGTCACTGTTGCCTGGAAGCGGGGCAGTCATGACGGCACCACGTCCGGCGATGACCTTGATGCCGAGTCCAGTCGCTGCTTTCTTTACGAACAATTCGTTGAGCCGCGGTTTGGGCGGCGGCAGGAAGATGCCATCGGGATCATTCCCGAGCCCTTCCATGCTACCGTAGACGCCGATGAGTTTGTCGACACGGTCATAGAACGGTTTAAGCTCGTCGTAGGTGATCGGCCAGTCGTCTCCGGCGCCGAAACTGGTCCGGCATTTGAAGTCTTTGGGGCCCATGCGCAGGGCGATACGCGCCCAGTGGTTGGTCCGGCCACCGAGCATGTGGGACCGGAACCATTGAAATTCGGAGCCGTCCTTTTGCGTGTAGGGTTCGCCGTCGATCTGCCAGCCGCCATAGGAGGCATCGAAGTCACCCATGGGCCGCGTGGCGTTACCGCCTCTGCGGGGCGACTGATAGGACCATTTTAATTGTTGCGAGTCTTTTGCAGGGTCAAAGAAAGGACCGGCTTCCAGCATCAGCGCCTTGATGCCCGCATTGGCCAGTACATAACCGGCCATTCCGCCGCCTGCGCCCGATCCGATGATGACCACGTCATATACGGTTGGTGATTGTATCAGTTGCATGCGTAAAAAAATAAAGGTGAGGGATCAAGCCATTTGTCCGGCTTTCTGCGCCAGGTTCTTCGTGGCAGTCGTACCTGCGTAATCATCGAGATACTTCGCATCCTTCGTGTACATCTTGAACAGCCCCCCTTCGTACTCGATGCTCACCCATCCCGTAAAGCCGGATTGTTTGATGATCTTGAACATGCGGTAGAAATCAGTTTCGGTATCGTCGCCATTCGCCGCGAATACATGCGATTTGGCGTGTATGCCTTTGGCATACGGCATCAGTTCCGTGATGCCTTTATAGCGGTCATATTCTTCCAGGCATTTGGTTTTCATGTAACCCGCGATGTCGGGCGTGTCGGGCTTGGTGCGATTCACGCAGAAATTACCGAAATCTGCCAGGGTGCCGCCATGCGGACTGTTCAATTGTTTCATGACGCCGGCGAGCCAGGCGCCATTGCAGGAGATACCGACATGGTTCTCTACGATCACGTCGATGCCGCCATGCTTGCTGCCATAGTCGATGAGCCGGCCGAGGCTGTCCACCGCGGCATTCGCCACTGCGCCCGGGTCGCCTTCGCCCTCCACGTTGACCCGGATCATCGGGCAGCCCAGCATAGCCGCCGCGTCGATCCACTTGTAATGGTTCTCCACTGCTTTTAGCCGGTTCGCTTCTTTAAGATCGCCCAGTACGCCTTCGCTATCGACCATGATGCGCAGGTTGTAGCTGCCGGCATCGGCAGACCGCTGTTTGAGTTGCCCAAGATAGGCTGCGTCTTTTGCCTTATCGGCAAAGAACATGGAGCAGTAGTCCAGACCGGTAATCCCCAGTTCCTTCGCTTTGGCGGGGAAGTCGAGGGGATCGAGCTGTTTGGTCCAGAATTGGCTGGCGAAGGAAAATTGCGAGACGGCGATCTTGAAAAAGAGGTCGTTCGGCGTCGCCCCGGAATTCGGTGAGGTCTTTCTGGGAGATGAGTCGTTGTTTTGGCCGGCAAGCAGTACATGGGGAAGGGAGCCCGCGACCGCTGCACCCGCGGCGCTTATTGCTGCGCTGCGGATAAATGCTCTCCTGTTGGCTTTCATGCAAAATCGTTTATTTAGTAAAAAATACTAATTAAAGGTAAATTCATTTAGTAGAGTTAGCCAAATAATTTTTTCCGATGCCGATTGCGCGGGGCGTATTATTTTTAATGCATGAAGAGCGAAGCGGAATTTCGGGAATTTGTGCTCAATGGTTATTTGCACTACGTACCTCACGTATCGATCGATTGTGCCATCCTCGGTTACCATGACCAGCAGCTCAAACTGTTGTTGATCCGAAACAAATTCGTGCATGGCTGGTGCCTGCCCGGTGGCTATATCCTGCGCACCGAGACCCTGGTCCAGGCGGCCGCACGCATCGTAAAGGAAAGGACCGGCGTCGACAACCTTTTCCTGCAGCAGTTCAAGACCTTTGGCGATCCCGGTCGCGCACAGGTCAGCAAATTCGACAAGAAGGCCTGGGCAAAGCTTACCGGCATTCCCAAGGGAAGGAAGAGCTGGCTGATCGACCAGACCATCTCGGTGGGCTTTTATGCCATCACCGACTTCTCGAAGACTGTGCTGCAAAGCGATTTCATTGGCGCCGACTGCGCGTGGTTCGATATCGAAAAACTGCCCCGGCTGGAATTCGACCACGGCGAAATGGTCAAAGAAGCCCTGCATACGATGCGGCTTCAACTCTATCATTATCCGATCGGCTCCAATCTGTTGCCTGCAAAGTTTACACTCAGCGAGATCCGGGCGCTTTATGAAACGCTGCTGGGGAAAAAGTTGGATGTCAGTAATTTCCCCAAAAAACTGCTCGTCCTCGGCCTCCTTCGCAAACTCGCCGAAAAGCGTAGGATCGGCGCTCACCGCTCTCCCCATCTTTACTGCTTCAACAGAACGCGGTATAACCAGGCGCTGCGGGAGGGCATCGTTCTAAGCTAAAGTATCCCATTAAGTGAAAATAGTATCGGGCCGGCACGCGCCGGCCCCTTATATTTGGCGTGCACAATAATCACCAACTATGAGCAAATTCTTTTACACCCTCGTTCTTTTACTCCCTGTCTCCCTGTACGCGGGCAGGCCCAAGAGCTTCCAGGTACGGTCGCCCAATGGTTCGGTCGTCATACTCGTCGTCGTGGACGAGCACATGCAATGGTCCGTGGAGCAAAAGGGAGAGACTGTCCTATTGCCTTCTGAGATTGCCTTGCACCTGGCTGGGGGTGAAGTCTTGGGCGATAAAGCTCGTGTCATTGCCGCGGCGACGGAAACCGTGAATACCAGCTTTGCGCCCATTAATTATAAAAAAGCCTTTATCCAAAACCGGTACAATGAATTGACAATTCGTTGCAGAGGTGACTATTCCGTCGTCTTCCGTGCATACGACGACGCGGCCGCTTATCGTTTTGTGACGGGCAAAAAAGGAGAGCTGATAGTCGAGCAAGAAGAAGCCAATTTCAATTTCAACGAGGATGATAGCGCTTTTATACCCATCCAGTGGGATTACCGGGCCGGCAAGAATTTCAATTCCTCGTTCGAAGCACTTTATCACGAGCTACATCTTTCACAGTTCCCGAAGGACTCATTGGCCTTTCTGCCATTGCTGGTTGACGTTGGCCTCAATAGGAAAGTAACGATCCTCGAAGCCGACCTCGAAGACTACCCCGGCATGTACCTCAATCTGAACGCCACCCAAAAAGGGCTCAAGGGCGTCTATGCGCCGTATCCCCTGGACGCCGAGTTGCATGGCATCAACTACATTCCCAATAACAGGGCTCCCTATATCGCAAAGACCGCCGGTACCCGTAACTTCCCCTGGCGGGTGGTCGTCATCAGCGAGCAGGACAAAGACCTGTTAAACCAGGACATCGTGCAGAAGCTGGCCGCTCCTCCCCGTTTGACGGATACGTCGTGGATCAAACCCGGCCAGGTGGCGTGGGATTGGTGGAACAACTGGAACATTTCGCATGTCGATTTCAAAGCCGGTATCAACACCGACACCTACAAATATTACATCGATTTTGCCGCTGCCAACCATCTTGGCTATATCATCATGGACGAGGGCTGGTCGAATGACCTCGACCTCATGCAGCAATCCAACAAGATCAACCTGCAGGAGATCATCGACTATGGCAAACAAAAAAATGTCGGGGTAATCCTTTGGGCCACCTGGTATGCCGTCACGCATCAAATGGACAAGGCCTTTCCGTTCTATTCGGGCATGGGGGTAAAGGGTTTTAAAATAGATTTCATCGACCGTGATGACCAGGTCGCTATCGCCTCTACTTACGCGATCGCGAAAAAAGCCGCCGACTATAAGTTGCTTGTCGACTACCATGGCACCTCGAAACCCACCGGCCTCCAGCGGACCTGGCCCAATGTGATCGGTTACGAAGGGGTAAAAGGGCTGGAGAATTTTAAATGGGCAAATGAAGATCAACCCCGGTATGTGGTGACTATTCCTTTTATCCGTATGATGGCGGGTCCTATGGACTATACCCCCGGCGCCATGCGCAATGCTACGCAGGAGGCTTACCGGCCCATCGGCGACAACCCGATGAGCAAGGGCACGCGTTGTATGCAGCTGGCGGAATACGTCGTATTTGAAGCACCTTTGCAGATGCTGGCCGACAACCCCACCACGTATATGCGGGAACGCGAATGCCTGGACTTTATCACCAGCGTCCCCACCACCTTCGATGAGACGGTCGCCCTGGATGGAAAGGTGGGGGAATGGCTTTCGATTGCCCGCAGAAAAGGCGATACCTGGTTCGTCGGCGCCTTGAGCAATTGGACGGCGCGTGAGGTGACCGTTGATTTTGGTTTTCTACCGCCTGGATCTTATACTGCGGTGGTGTACAAGGATGGGGTAAATGCGGATCGCGATGCCACTGACTACAAGGTGGAGACGATACTGGTGAAGCCTGGTGATAAACGGTCCATTCACCTGGCACCTGGCGGCGGGTGGGTTGCGCGCATCACGGCGTCAAGTGGAGGTGCGCCGATCTTTGGTCTATAAAAAATCAACACATGAACATTTTGCTGGCTCCCTACACGAAAGGCGCCCTCCAATACCCCGGGCAACGCTGGAGGCTATACGCCATACCTTCACAGGGACCATCATCCGATGCAATGGGATGACGCCGGAGACCGGCGAAGCGGCCCTGAAGGACGGATTCGCCGACCTGATCGCATTTGGAAAATCCTTCCTGGCCAATCCCGATCTAGCCCAAAGGATTGCCGGCAACGAGGTCCTGAACACGGCCGACGCCACCACTTTCTACTCACCTGGCGCCAAGGGCTACACCGATTATCCAACATTCGAAAAGATCCCGGCTAACCAGCCTCAACAATGGTCAGTCTAGTTCGCCAGTAGTTCGTTGCTGGACCTCAGCGACTTCGCCGATTCTTGCATCAGCCTGCTGAACCGCTCATCGTCGGTCTCAGGAAGCGCCGGGATCGGGCGCTGTGCAGCCGCACTCTTCCGACCGTAAGCAGCCCGACGCACCGGGGTCCGCATCACAACGGGAGTCGCCAAAGGCCGGGCTTGTGTTGCCGCAGGCGCCTGCAGGCTTCCATCTCCCTCAAAATAATATGCAGTGGCGATGAATTTCTTTACATGCCCCCTTGACTCAGCAGGAAGATACTTTGCCAGCACCCAGAAATTCCGGCTATGCGCCCTGCGGATAGCCCGATAGACCGGTGCCGGGCCGCCATTGTAAGCAGCCAGCACCAGCAGCCAGTCGCCAAATTGCCGGTGAAGATCACGCAGGTATTTCGCTGCCGCCCTCGTGGACTTGTAATAATTCTCGCGTTCGTCGCTCTTCCGGTCGACGGTCAAGCCCAGCACATGTGCCGTGCGCGGCATCAATTGCCATGGACCCCTGGCGCCGACGCGGGACAGGGCCGAAGGCTTCAGCTCGCTCTCGATCACGGCCAGGTATTTTAATTGAAGCGGTAAGCCATACTGCCTGAGAACGGAATCGATGATCTCAAATGGACCTTCGCTCCTTCCCTTCACATGTATCAGACACGCGTCATTTTTCCGGATATAGTTGTGCACGAAAGTCATTCCCTGCTTGTTGTCGAGTGGCAGGGACATCCTGTCGTTCTTCTTTTTGGTTGACCTGCCTGCGCCTGTCCTATACGGCACAGTCGTCCCTGATGCCGAAGATGGCTGGCCGGGATTCGCCGAGGAAGGCAGCCCGATAATAAAGGCTGCGCCGTAAAGGAAAAGAGGCAAATTGGACTTCAACATCGTTTTAATTTTTGGGTAAATCGATGCCGGCCCCAGGAATGGATTTGTTTAAAATTGGTCCTTGCATAGCATATTGGCGTGGGATATGGTCTACTGCGGCTTTCCGTGGGTACGGTTCATTAGGGTTTTTCATTTGCGGAAAGCTGCAAACTGATCCCAAATGTACTGCCGAATACCCGCATTGCATAGGGAGATGTACTTAGCAAAAATACGATGTCAGTATGGCGCTTACAGGCGCGCAAGTCATGCCGAAAGTGCCTAAGCCGACCGATTGCATTGGCGTATAATTTGTTATATTCGCTCTATGGCAACAAACGGAGACATTCTCGCGATCGACATCGGCGGTTCACACATCAAAGGAAACATTCTGAACGCGCAGGGCGTGGAGCAGGTAAAATATAGCAAATTAAACACTCCTGATCTGGCTACGCCGCAAGCGGTCATACAAACCATCCTCCAATTGGTCAAAGGGATGCCCGACTACGAAAAGGTTTCCGTGGGATTCCCCGGCTATATCCGCAATGGCGTCGTCTTCACCGCCCCTAATCTCGGCAACGAACACTGGAAGCAGATCGACCTCGGACAACAGATCAGCAACGCACTGAAAAAACCCGTCAGGCTTGTCAATGATGCCGATCAACTTGGGCTTGGCGTCGTAAGCGGCAAAGGATTTGAATTGGCAGTAACGCTGGGGACGGGAGTGGGTACGGCCTGCGTGATCGATGGCTACCTGCTGCCCCACCTGGAGCTCGCTCATCACCCCATCCGCAAGGACGAGGATTATGATGCTTATATAGGAGAAAAAGCCCTGAAAAAAGAAGGCAAGGAGAAGTGGAACAAACGGGTACAAAAGGTCCTGGATATCCTGCAAGTGGTCTTCAATTATGACAGTCTTTATCTCGGCGGCGGCAATGCAAAGGCCCTGACCATTACCCTCGGCGAGAACATCCATCTCTTCACTAATGAAGCCGGTATCAAGGGCGGCGCCAAACTCTGGGACATGCCGGAGGCGCGCCACATTACGACCAACTATCCGGCATAGTCAAACTTTTTTGACCCCGGCGCACGGCTTTCTGTACCTGATGACAAAGGGCTTCAAATAAATAGTGCCATAAAACCGGCGTACCGCAATTGCAAAATTCACAGGTGGACGACGGAAGGTCACAAATAATATATAAATAAGGCATGTTTTTTTGAACAGAAAGACGATATTGAATTTTTTACCGTTACCATTGTACAATGATTAGTACTATGCCCAATACGCTGGTTGCAGCCAATACCCAGACCGATCAACAACCTAAGCTCTGCTTCATGGACCGCGTGCTGGAACCTCCCACGTACGGGTGGAAAGATGGAAAAGGAGAATTGGTTATACCTACAACTAATCAGCTGTTGCGGGAATTCTTTTTCCGGTTAAATATTTTCAGGAGCAAGAAGAACTGGCTGACTTTTTTCAGCTGGTCGCGGGTATTGCTGCTGGTTACCTGCCTATTTATTTTTGTTTTTCGTTATTTCAACTTTTACTTGCTGGGCGTAGCCTTTCTTTATAGTATGATCGTCATGGGGACACATGGCACCATTTGGTATCACCGCTATTGCACCCACGGGGCCTATACCTTTAGCAGTAAGATCTGGCGCTTCATCACCCGCAACCTGACGATCAATATCGTCCCCGAGGAGACTTACGTGATCTCGCACCATGTCCACCATGCCAAGTCGGATGAACCCGGCGACCCTTACAACGCTACCGCCGGTTTCCTATACTGTTTTCTGGCCGATGTCAACCACCAGCCAATTTCGCTTACCCTGCCCGAGGCCGAATACGCACGGGTGGTCAAGCTCATGAGCCATACTGGCGTCAGGCCGAATTCTTACGCTCAATACCAGAAATGGGGGTCGATCGCCAACCCGCTCTGGTCCGTCGCCGGCTGGTTGGTGAATTGGGCTTTCTGGGGCACTGTATTCTACCTCATCGATGGCCCGGCGTTGCTGTTCACCTTATTCGGCGCCGCCGGCTTCTGGGCCATTGGCGTTCGTACCTTCAACTACGAAGGACACGGCAAGGGCAAGGAAAAACACCGGGAGGGCCATGATTACCATACCAAGGACCTCTCCATCAATCAGATCTGGCCGGGGTACGTGGCAGGCGAATGGCACAACAACCATCACTTGTTTCCTTCAAGCGCCCGCAGCGGCTTCCTGAACTACCAGGTGGACCTCGCCTGGTATTATATCAAATTCCTTAATACCATCGGCGCCGTCAGCAGTTACCATGACTCGCGCCCGGTTTTCCTGGCACAATACCGGCAGCCCTATCTGGACCGCAAAAAGGCGTCGCAGGAAACGACGGTAGTCGAACCCTCGCCTGGCCCGATCGCGGCAAGCCCGGTTGCGGGAAATTAATTGACGGCATAGCGCGCATGCCGAAGTAATGGATGCCCGGCTTCTATTATTGGAAGATCGACTATTATCGGATGATCGACTATTTTCGGATGATCGACTATTATCGGATCATCGACCTTTCAGGCCCATTCAATGCCGATCTTTTGCATGACCTTTTCGCTGGAAGTGCCTGACAGTGCGGTGAAAGAATAGACCTTGGATAGGGAGACTACCACCTTAAGATCTTGATCTCGACCCTTCGGTTCCTCAGTTTTTCGGCTTCATCCGTCTCTTCCGGAAAGATCTTCCGGCTGGCGCCGAATCCTCTATAGCTCATCCTGCCGGTGTCGATCCCAAGGCTGGCCAGGTAACCATACACAAATTTCGCGCGTTGCATCGATAAATCGTATACTTTGGTTTCGATATCATAGCCGTCCATGTACCCCGGCATGCAGCAAACATGTCCCTGGATCTCCAACCGAAGATCGGGATGTTCTTTCATGATGCCAAACAGGTCGTGCAATGTTTGATACGAAACCGGCATGGGCCGATGCATGTCCTGGTAAAACAGTACGCGTGGGAGTAGGATCGTTTTTCCAATGATGCCAGCCGTATCTCGCAAGGCCTCCCTCAAGGTACCGGCGTCCGGTGGCTGTGCTGCAAGCCGCCACCTGATCGTGACCCGGCGGTTCAGGCTTCTCTTTTCTTCATCTCCATTGTCGTTCAGTGGTTTGCGCTTGCCATAGGAATATAGTACGGTAAAGAGGGTGTCGGTTACTCCCTTTGATAATAAATACTTCTTCACTGCTGCTACCCGTTGTCGCGCAAGGCTGTCATTGTATTGGTATTTCCCTACGCTATCGCAATAGCCTGCGAGTTCGATCGCTGTGATCAAGGAGGCCGCAGCATTGAAACGGCGGTCCACGGCCACTTGTTCTTCGCGCCGCAGGGCCGACTTGTTGAAATCGAAATACACCGTCATCGTATTGGTGGACTGGGCCTGTCCCCGGGCAAAGCCGAGCACACACAACGATGCCGTAAGAACGTTCCTGCACCCCATCCCTTAAAGTTAGCTGGTTTTGGACATTCCTATTCTTCCCGCGCTTCTGGCGGCCTACTCCGCGCCTTCGCAGAGGGCCTTGAGCTTGTTCAGCCCTTTGCTAAAATCTCTGCTCATATTCCGTTGGATGCCGCCAAAGACCTTGACGATATTGATAGGGTAGGGCATCTTGCTGCGCATACTCCAGCTGACACGCGTAGCGTGATCGTCCGGTATAACCGCAAAATCGGCATAGCCCACACCCTTGAAGGGGCGGAGAAAGTCGACGCGTGTTTTGAGTTTGCTGGGAGCTTCGACCTTGAGAATGAGCTGGGTTCCTGCTCCGACGTTCCTGATCGGGCTGTCCCAGGAAAACGCCGCGTCCGGCTTACCGTCGACTCCGACGTACGTTATTTGTATGTTTGGGTCTAGCCCCATCCAGGGGTTCCATTGATTGATCGCATGGAGGGTGCCTACATTTTGCCAGACCCTGTCTGGCGGAGCGGCGATTTGGATCGATTGTTCATAGCTCCATGCCGTGCCGGCGATGGCGGCCACGATGAGGAGGAGGGCGATCAGGCCCAGGAATAGGTATACAATAATCATGGCAACTGGTTTTTGTGTGCTAAATTTAAAGAAATTTAGCAGATGGAATACATCCGATTCGGCAATACCGGAATGACAGTTTCCCGCCTTTGTCTTGGTACAATGACCTATGGCCGGCCCACAGACCGCTGGCCCTGGGCCCTGGATGAAGACCAGTCCCGCCCTTTTATCAGGAAAGCCCTTGAACTGGGAATCAATTTCTTCGACACGGCCGACGTCTATGCCGGCGGCGCCAGCGAGGAAGTAGTAGGACGCGCCTTGCGCGATTTCGCTCATCGAGACGAATATGTGCTGGCCACGAAGGTCTTCAATGCGATGGGACCCGGTCCCAACGGCAAGGGGCTCTCCCGCAAACATATCATGAGCGCCATCGACGCCAGCCTCCGCCGCCTGGGCATGGACTACGTCGATCTCTACCAGATCCATCGCTGGGACTATGACACCCCGATCGAAGAGACTATGGAAGCCCTTCACGACGTCGTCAAGGCCGGCAAAGCGCGTTATATCGGCGCGTCGTCCATGTACAGCTGGCAATTTGCAAAGGCGCAGTATACTGCCGACCTGCATGGCTGGACCCGTTTCGTCTCGATGCAGCCGCATTATAATTTACTCTATCGGGAGGAGGAACGCGAGATGCTGCCTTTCTGTGCCGACCAAAAGATCGCCGTGATCCCCTGGTCGCCTTTGGCACGGGGGCTGCTGACAGCCAAAAGGTCGAAGGAGAGGAACGAGACCGAACGCGCAAAAACCGATGGATTCGGGAAAACATTGTACGGCGCTGATTCGGACTTCGAGATCGTCAACAAAGTGTCTGATATCGCCTGGAATCGTGGTATTCCCAATGCGCAGGTGGCGCTGGCCTGGATGCTCGGCAAAGCCGTCGTCACGGCGCCCATTATCGGGGCCAGTAAACCGGGCCACCTTGAAGACGCGGTGGGCGCGTTGTCGGTCAAACTCAGCGACGAGGAAGTCCATGAACTGGAAGGGCTTTACCAGCCGCATCCGGTATTGGGGTTTAGCTAAATCCGTGAATTCGGGGAAATTATGGTCGAAGCGGGCCCACTTCCAATTGGAAATACTTTAACGCGCGCTGGCTTGTGCCGCGATCGGTATTGATGGAAAAGATTCTTTGTCTGTATCGCTCCCAACGACGTCCCTTGTTCAGGATCTTCTTTCATTTCTTTAACTAGATTCAGCAGCTCTTTTTGGAGAGAATGGTACTTTTTTATAAGTCGTTTTGCCTGTCGTTCGAAGGCAGATATAGTTTTAACTTTATAGGCCATTCAAAAAGTCTTCAGCATTACGAGCTTTCTTTTTGCCCGCCTTTATAAGCTTCATTTCTTTTACGGCTTCTTTAATGCCGGCCTTTACATCATTTCTGCCAAGCTTTTCAGCAGGGCTTACATTCTTGAGTCCAAGGCTTTTTACCAATTCTATGAAAAATGGATTTTTTTATCTGGAATTTCAACTGTTACTTGTTTCATGTATACAAATTACCATGTTTTTTAGAATTGTTCAAGTTGCCTTTTTAAATGAAAAAAATGCTTATTCGAAATGAGTGTCTGTTAGTAAATTTCTTGTGGATTTTTTATGCCGGCGGATTTAGCGCACCCTGTCGAAAAAATCGCGGTCGAAGATGGAGACCGTGTTGAAGCTGCCGTCGGCTGCTTTGATGAACTTCATTTCGACACTTTCATCCGGGCTAAAAAAAGCCGTCGGCGATTCGGGCAGGAACTGCACTCGCTCCCCATCCCATTGCTGCTCGAACACCAGCCCGTCCTTACCCGCCGTTATCTGTACATATAGTTGCTGGGCACCCCTGTATCTATATCGTCCTTCATAGGACTGCAATTGCTCCGCTTTGAGCGGAAATAATATTTTGACTTCCGGCTCGTAAAATCCCTTCCAGTCGTAGACCGTAGCCACACTATTCATCACCTCCTGCAAGATGGCGCCGTTGTCGCTATTGACCATCACGACCGCCCCATTGCCTCCGTCAACAGAACCAAAATACTGCGACCGAAAACCTTCATTGGCGCCCCCATGTTGAAAATAAGTCTCGGCGCCCTTCTTAGCGATGAATACACCCAACGCTGCGTTACTATCGATATAGGGCGTCAGGCGTAGCTTGGTATATTCCTGCGTCAGCACTTTTGCCGACCGGCCCGCCAACGCATTTTGGGTTTCGATGATGTATGCGCCAAGATCGGTTGGGTTCGTCCAAAGTCCCGCCGGTGCTTCCTCCGGGTAGATATGATATTTTCCCTCAAGTGCCTTGCCGTCGGCACGGTAGGCTGTGGTCAGCAAGGGCCGCTTGTCTGCCGGCGCAGGCTGCGTGTAAAAACTGCTGTTCATGCCCAGGGGCTTCAGTACATTGTCCCGCATGTACTTGTCATATGGCAGATGCGTGATATCCATGACGATCAGCTGACTGATGGTCGTTCCGCCACCCGAATACTCCGATTTGATCCCCGGCTCGTACATCGAGCGAACGGGCCCCGTATTGGCCGGTCGCCGGCCATCAAGCACTTGCTCCACTGTCGGCAGCGAATCATCCATCGCATAACCCGGGAATCCATGAACCGACAAACCGGCTGTATGGCTTAATAGATTGGCGGTCGTTATTTTTTTGCCTTTGGATAGCGAATCGTATGGAAACTTCCAGCCCTTCAGGTAGTTGTTGATGTCGCTGTAGAGATTCAATTTCCCATCCCTTACCAGCTTCAGCACACCCACGGCATTCAGCGATTTGCTGATGGACGCGGCCTGGAATAGCGTCTGCGTTGTAACGGGTCGCTGCTCGGCGCTATCGGCCCAGCCATACCCCTTCGCCCATTCGATGTGGTAGTCGTGGATGACGGCAACGCTCAGTCCCTTGACGTGGTAAAAAGCCATCCGTTCTTTTATCGTATGCTTCGGCTGATCCTTCAACAGGAAGCGGCCACTAAGGCCTTGCTCTACTTGTTTTATCCTGGACTGAACTGCGGGCGAATATTGTTCGGCGGACTGGGAAAAGCCGGTGAGCCAGCCAAAAACGAGAAGCAAAAACGAGAAAAAGCCTTTGAAGCAGCCAACATTTGGGAACGGAAAAGAAGTAGGTGTTTTTTTCATGAGAAGGGGGTTATTGCCTGGGAAATTACGCAACTTGCCCCATACAACGTTCGCCGCCACGCGTCTCCCGAGTCTGCCAATGGCTCGGCGACAAGCAAACCACCGAAAGAATTATAGAGTAAAGGGAAGGGGACGAACCACTACAGGCCTCCAAGGATAGTCAATTATGCCGAAACGGGCTGAATCGCCGGGTCGACAGGCCCTTTCCCAACAGGTGAATTCCCCCCGTTTGCCGTGGACGGATAAATCCGGCCCGATCCTCGACAAAACCCTTACATTGCGAAATCGTTTTTACTCAAAACTGGACAAATGAAACGGTTAACCCTGGCATTGTTAACGATAGGATGGCTGCAGATCGCCCGCGCCCAATTCGAGGGCGTGCTCTATTATGATTGCACCATAAAGAACAAGACGCTTACGACGATCTATGCATCCAAGACAAAGGTCCTTTTGGAATCAAAGATATACCCAATGAAAGAGGGTGCAGCCGAGATCGACAAGGGCAAGGAGCAGGATCCCCTTATCTTCGATTTCGTTGCGAACAAGACGACCCGGATGTCCGCCCGCCACAAAGAGTCTATCACAGGTGATCTGGCGCCCGTGACCCAGGACCGCATCGGGAATGTAAAGGAGGAGGATGTCAGTGTCGAGGACCTGGGTGCCGAGAAGATCGGCGACTACAATTGTCATCACTATGGGATCAAGATAAAGAACAGGAAAAGCGAGCTCTGGGTCACCAAGGATCTAGGCGTATCGCTGCTTTGCATGCTCTCCCAATTCGATTATTATCCTTCCGGGACCCTGCTGTTCACCAAACTCAAGGCGGCTGATGCCGATGGCGTCGTCGTGAAAAGCAAGGCCGGCAACGTCGTCGTCAACCTCACCAACGTCCAGAAAAAGGTAGTTCCCCCAAGCGTTTTCGAGCTGCCCGCCGGCTATTCAAATACGAAACAATGATGAAGACTGCCTTATACGGAACGATAACGCTAGCTGGCCTTTACGATGCAATGACGCGGATTGCCCTTTATGATGCAATGACGCTGGCTGCCGTTTACGAAGCGATCAGGCGGGCGAGCCGTGAATACCTAATAAAGCGGGCCGTCCTTTTCCTGGCGAGCTTCCTTGTTCTAGTAAACCTGGCTTTCCAGGCGCACCCAGGGAAGCCTGGTTCGTTTGCCGTTATCGCGTACGTGGGCGGCTTCCGGGGCCTGGTAAGCGCCGACTCCATTGCAGTGGAGAAGCTCACCCATATCAATTATGCCTTCGTCGATATCCGCGATGGAAAAGCCTGGCTGCACAATGAGCAAAACGATACCACGAACTTTCGCAGGCTTACTGCAGCCCGGAGCCGCAATCCCGCGCTGCGCATCCTGATCTCCATCGGCGGCTGGTCGTGGAGCAAGCACTTCTCCGACGCCGTCCTCACCGATTCAAGCAGGGCCGTCTTCGCAGCCAGCGCAACGGCGATCGTCGCGCAAAATGGCCTCGACGGCATCGATATCGATTGGGAATATCCCGGCATGCAAGGCGACAGCAACACTTACCGGGCCGAGGACAAAGAAAATTATACCTTACTGTTCAAGGCGCTCCGGGAATCGCTGGACAGTCTCGGCCGCATCACCGGCAAGGGTTACCAGGTGACCACTGCCGTGGGGGCATCTGAAGCCTATATCCTGCATACGGCCATGGACAGTGCTCAGCGCTGGCTCGACTACATCAATGTGATGAGCTATGATTTCAGGGAAGGGGAGGACAGCCTTTCGGGCCATCATACGAACTTGCTGACCTCGCCCGCGGATCCCTCGCACCAATCGGCAGATGAGGCGATAAAAGCCTTTAAAGCCGCCGGCGTACCCCCGTCAAAGCTGGTCATGGGGATCGCCTTTTATGGGCATGGCTGGGTCATGAAGAACGACGACAATCAAGGGCTGTACCGCGCGGCTGCCGGCGCGTTCCACCTCCATGGCGGCTATACATTCATAAAGGACAGCCTGATCGGCCAAAATGGGTTCCACCGCCATTGGGACAGGAAGGCGATGGCGCCCTGGCTTTTTCAACCAGCTGGAAAAATATTCATCTCCTACGACGACGAGCGATCGGTTAAAGCAAAATGTACATATACTGCTAAAAATCGCCTGGGCGGGGTAATGTTCTGGGAGTATTTTGAAGATCGGAAGGGGTACTTGCTGGCGGCCATCGACGAGACGCTGAACCGGTAGGGGTACTTGCTGGCGGCCGTCGACGAGACGCTGAACCGGTAGGCGTACTTGCTGGCGGCCATAGACGAGACGCTGAACCGGTAGGCGTGTTCCGGCCTATAACACCAGAGCGGTGTGCAAGCGATCCAAGGCTCCGGCCGGGTCGGCGCAAAAACCAGGATGGACCCGCGAAGTCTGCAATACGGTACTTCGCTGCGCCGTCAGCCAGCGAAACCGGTCTGCCAGCGCTAACTTTCCAATGGGCCCGCTGCCGGAACCACCGCGCACCACATCGGCGAATGCGCTGAGATGCCCCGCCAATTCCTGCAAATCCAGGGAAGGCGCAAACGCATGCAGCCGGGCTTCATCCAGCGTATAGATCAGCTCGAGGAATTTGGATCTGGAACAAAAAAGCACCACACCGACATTCAGGAATTCCTCCCGGTCTACGCGCGGCACCACGCGGATGACGGCGTACTCAAATAATTGCTTTTCTTGCATCGAGGGCATGATTTACAAAAATACTGGACGAAGCGAGCCGTGTCGTAAAGAATTCAATGTACGCCTGGCGGATGTTCCGCGGATTGTCCAGTGGATCGGCGCCGGGAAACCCGATCAGCCATTCTTCGGGTATCAGGCCCACGATGTCTTTGATCAGGGCAGGCGGCAGCAGAGACCGGAAAGTTTCGTCGACGGCTTGCAGCTCCGAGGCCTGGGCAAGGAGGACATGGTCTCTTATCTGTATGAACGGTTTTGTAGCCTGTTCGACGATCGGATAGCTGCCCCAGCTATGATGGAAGTAAAGTGCCGCACCATGGTCTATGAGCCATAGCTCCTTGTTCCAAACCAGCATATTGGTATTGCGCGCCGTGCGGTCTACATTGGTGAGCAGCGCATCCAGCCAGACGATCTGCGAGGCCGGTAAGGGATCGACTTTGTTAGCCACAGGATCGAAAGTGATAGAACCGGACAGATAATGGAGGCCCAGATTCAGACCGACGCTGGCCTTTAACAGGTCCTGAATCTCTTCATCCGGCTCGGTACGGCCAAAAGCTTCGTCCAAGCCCGACAACACGATCTCGGGCACCCGAAGACCGAGTGTCCGCGCAATCTCTCCGCCAATAAGCTCGGCGATCAGCGCCTTCACCCCCTGACCCGCACCACGAAATTTCAACACGTACAAAAAACCATCGTCGGCTTCGGCGATGGCTGGAAGTGAACCGCCTTCTCTAAGCGGGGTCACATAGCGGGTAACCTGTACCGCTCGCAATGGTAATATGGGATGAGACATAGTCAAGCGTCAAACCGCGTAAAATTAGGTAAAATTGATTGTTTAATTTTGCCTCCATGGAATTCCTTCAGGTCGCGGTGGAAAAGCTTTCGTTTACGCAACTCAAAGGCCAACGGATCGCTATCGTCGGTGAAACCGGCTCGGGCAAAAGCAATCTCTTAAAGATGATCGCCGGTCTGGCTGCTACTGTCGGCGGTGTAATCCATTTCGAAGGTCAAAGGGTACTCGGCCCTCTCGAACGACTCATTCCAGGCCAACCCGGCATCGCCTATCTCTCCCAGCACTTCGAGCTTTGGAACAACTATCGCGTATCGGACGTGCTGTCGTATGCCAATGACCTGAGCCCCGAAGCAGCCGCCACGCTTTACCGCCTCTGCGACATCGCCCACCTGCTGGACCGGCGCACCGATCAACTCTCCGGCGGCGAACGTCAGCGTATCGCCCTCGCCCGGCTGCTCGTGCGGCCACCGCAATTGCTGCTCCTCGACGAGCCCTTCTCCAACCTGGACATGATCCACAAGCGCACCCTCAAGCAGACCGTCCGCGAGACTGCTGCGCATTTCGGCATTAGCTGCATACTCGTGTCCCATGATCCTTTCGATGTCCTCTCTTGGGCAGACGAAGTCCTGATCCTCAGAAATGGCCAGCTGGTCCAACAAGGGCCGCCCCTGGAAATTTATACCCGGCCCATAGACGAATATGCGGCTGCCCTCCTGGGCGACTACACGCGGGCAGATGGCCGGTTTCTGCGTCCCGATGCCCAGACAGCCTTCTTTTTTTCCACACATCCCTAAACTGTGGCCTGCTGCCACCTGCTTTCCTACCTTCGCCGGCGTCAATAAAAGCCGACACCGTAAAAAAAGTCTATCATGAGAAAACTATTCGGTTTCCTGGCATTGGGAACCCTCCTGTTCGTACAACAGACCAGCAAGGCTCAAACAGCCAGCCCCGTCACAAGCAATTATGATCCGCACGATGCCTTCGCTCCTATCTTCTATCCCGCTTACGGTGACGATGTTCGTACGGCCGCCGGCGCCCCCGGTCCAAAGTACTGGCAGAACAGCGCCGATTACAAGATCGTCGCCAACCTGGACGACGTCAACAACGCCCTCAGCGGCACGGTGACGATTACCTATAGGAACAACAGCCCACAGGAGCTGCCTTTCCTATGGCTCCAGCTCGACCAGAACATCTATAGCTTGCAGTCCCGCGGCGTAGCCATCACCGATCTGTCCGGCGGCCGCTGGGCCAACCGCGATGCCTTTGACGGCGGCTACGAACTAAAAAAAGTACAGGCGCTTAATCCGGCAGCCAATACAACCGTGCCGCTCGACTACCTGGTGTCCGACACCCGGATGCAGGTGAAGTTAATCACGCCCCTCAAGAGCGGCGCCTCCATCAAGCTGGTCATCGACTATGGCTTCAAGATCCCACACTACGGCACCGATCGCATGGGCCGGCAGGAAACCAAGAACGGTTGGATCTTCGAGATCGCGCAGTGGTACCCCCGCATGTGCGTTTTTGACAACGTCGTAGGCTGGAACACGCTGCCTTACCTTGGCCAGGGCGAATTCTACCTCGAATATGGCACGATCGAGTACGAGATCAACACTGCCCCGGATATGATCGTCGTTGGCTCCGGCGAGCTCCTCAACCCCGCCGAAGTGCTGACGCCCACCCAGCTTCATCGACTCGCCGAAGCCCGCAACAGTGACAAGACGGTGTCCATCCGTGGCGAAAGTGAAGTCACCGACCCCGCCAGCCGCCCCGCCAAAAGCAGGCTGACCTGGAAGTTCAAATGCGCCAACACCCGCGACGTGGCGTGGGCCGCTTCCAAGGCATTCCTTTGGGATGCCGCCAGGATCAACCTGCCCAGCGGCAAGAAAGCCCTTGCCCAATCCGTCTACCCCGTTGAGAGCGCCGGCGATAGCGCATGGGGCCGCGGCACCGAATACGTAAAAGGCGCCATTGAATATTATTCCAAATACCTGTATGAGTTCAGCTATCCCACTGCCACCAATGTAGCCGGGATCGTAGGCGGTATGGAATATCCCGGTATTGTTTTCTGCGGCTACCGCAGCCGCAAGGGCGGGCTCTGGGGCGTGACCAGTCATGAATTCGGCCACAACTGGTTCCCCATGATCGTGGGCAGCAACGAACGCAAATATCCCTGGATGGACGAAGGGTTCAATACTTTTATCAATACCGTGGCGGACAGCGCCTTCAACAATGGCGAATACCTCCGCCCCTTCCGCGGCCGCAGCCGGATGGCCAACTCCTACTTCAACCTTGCGAACCCCATGCTGACCATACCCGACGCCATGCCTTCCATGGAATGGGGAACGCTTGCCTATAGCAAGCCCGGCACCGGTCTCGAATTGCTGCGAGAAGAAATACTCGGCAAGGAACGCTTCGACTATGCCTTCCGTTATTACGTGCACCAATGGGCGTTCAAACATCCCACGCCCTACGACTTCTTCCACGCCATCGAGAATGCGGCGGGCGAAAACCTGGACTGGTTTTGGCGCGGGTGGTTCTTCAACAACTGGAAGATCGACCAGGCTGTCACTGCAGTGGAATACGTCCAGAACGATCCCACCAAGGGTGCGATCATCACCCTCGTCAACAAGGAGAAACTGCCAATGCCCGTAACCCTCGAGGTCAAAGAGGAGAATGGCACGAGCAACCGCCTAAAACTTCCGGTCGAGATCTGGATGAAGGGCAATACCTGGAAGGTACACTACCCGTCCACCAACAAGATCACCGAGGTCACGATCGACCCGGATAACCGTTATCCGGACACAGATACCGGGAATAATACCATTAAACCTTGATTTTTGGTTAACTTTAGGACATGGAAAAACAAAAGAAGATCCTCGCCGCGGCCGTCACCATCTTCGGGGCAAAAGGCGATCTCACGAGACGTAAGCTCATTCCAGCGCTCTACAATCTTTATGCTGACAGCCATCTGCCGGCGGATTTTTCGATCCTCTGTGTCGATTTTCTTCCCATCGAAACCGCCGCCTACCGCGAATGGCTATTGGATGGCGTGAATGAATTCAGCCGTAGCGGCAAAGCCGACAAAAAGAAATGGGCTTCATTTTCCGCCCGCGTCGATTATATCCAGGGCGACTTTACGAAGAAAGAGACCTACGACACACTCAAGGAGGCGATAAAAAAATTCGAGTCCGATTCAAAGGTCCGGGGCATCCGCATGTTTTATTTTGCCGTAGCGCCCAGGTTCATCGAGCCTATTGCCGACGAACTGTGTACGCACAAGCTTTGCAACCGCAGCGCGCTCGATCGCATCATCGTGGAAAAACCCTTTGGCTCCGATCTCGATTCGGCCCGCAAGCTGAACCGCTACCTGGGCAAACGCTTCGAAGAGAAGCAGATCTACCACATCGACCATTACCTGGGTAAGGAAATGGTGCAGAATATCATGGCCTTTCGTTTTGCCAACCATGTCTTCGAGCCCTTGTGGAACAACAAATACATCGATCATATCGAGATCAGCGTCGCCGAAGAGGTGAGCGTCGGTTTCCGCGGCGGTTACTACGACAGCGCCGGTGCCTTGCGCGATATGATCCAGAACCACCTCTTCCAACTCCTTTGCATGGTGGCAATGGAGTGTCCCAAAGAATATGAGGCGGAGGATATTCGCGATGCCAAGGTAAAAGTGCTGAAACACATCCGCCCTTTCACGACGGACCGGGTCTTTAAAGATGTCGTTCGTGCGCAATATACGGGCGGCACGGTAAACGGCGAGGGGCGACCTGCCTATCGCGATGAAGGACAGGTGGCGAAGGACTCCAACACCGAGACCTTTGTCGCCGTTAAAGTACTCATCGACAACGACCGCTGGAAAGGCGTCCCGTTCTTCGTGCGGACCGGTAAGAATATGCCCCGGCAGTCTTCCACGATCATGATCCAGTTCAAGCAATCGCCGCATCCGATATTCAAGGACGATATCGAACCCAACCGGCTTATCATCAGCATCCAGCCCGAACTGGAAATAAGCTTGCTCTTCGAAGGAAAAGTTCCCGGTCTGCACATGAAATTGGCGCCGGTGGAAATGGATTTTACGTACCCTGGTGACTATTCGGTATCGCTGCCCGAGGCCTATGAGTCCCTGCTGCTCGACGCGCTTGATGGCTGGGCTACCCAGTTCATGCGTGCCGACCAGATCGAATGGGCCTGGAAAGTGGTGATGCCTATTCTGGACGCCTGGAAGAAATATCCCAAAAAACAATTGCAGTTGTACCCGGCCGGGACCTGGGGACCAGCCGCTGCAAGCGCCCTGCTGAAGCCTTTTGCCAAGGATTGGTTTCACCTGCCCGATCATGCAGCGCCGGCACCTGGCAAAGCAACTGATGCTGCGCCTGATAAGGCACCGCCGGTTAACGGGAACGGTGTACCAAAGGCTGCGGCTTCGCCCGCGGCGACGACTGCGACACCCGCGTGAGCGGACATTCGCTCGGCATGCAGGAAACTGCGATCAGCGCTTGCCCGTTATTTGATTACCTCGGGAATGACCTCGCCGATATTACCATCCGGTGCCTGGATGTGCAACAAAGCCGACATCGTCGGCGCGATATCCGTCATATGGACAGTCCGGTAGGAAACACCATGTTTGATCCCCCAGCCCATAAACAAGAGTGGGATATGCGTGTCCTGCGGGTTCCAGACGCCGTGCGTCGTACCCTTGTCAAAACCGTCAAACCAACCCGGATCAGGGATCATCAGGATGGAACCGCTCCGTTTGCGGTTGTAGCCATTGATCGCCATCTCCTGGATCATCCTGGGCAGATTGGCAGCGGCTACATTGGCCATGTCGACCACATATTGGATGCCTTTTTGGTAGGACAACCAGGCCATCGCCGTCTTCTTTAACGAATCCAGCGAGAGACCCGCCTGCCGGATGCGGGAAAGATTAAAGTTCACGTAGTAATTGGTGCTGGCGAGGACCAGGTCTTTCATCCCCGTGATCGTGTTGAGCGTATCGTTGAGCCCCTGCATGAGCTTACGCACCCCGTTAAATCCAGCGGGGAGCTGGTGCGCCTTCATGAAGTTGACCGCATGCGAAGCGCCGTGATCCGCCGTGAGGAAAACGGTGTAATTGCCTTTCCCGACCTTCGCATCCAAAAAACTAAAAAAGTTCCCGAGATCCTTATCGAACCTGAGGTAGGTGTCTTCGACCTCTATGGAGTTAGGGCCGTATTTGTGACCCACATAATCCGTGGAAGCGCAATTGATCGTCAGGAAGTCCGTGACATCCCGCTGTCCCAGTGCATATCCGTTCACCGCCGCCCTGGCAAAATCCATCGTCAGCGTATTCCCAAAAGGCGAGGCGCGGATATTGTCGTGGTCTTCTTGGTAGGCCTTGAGGATATTATGCGGAAACACCGGTGCTTTCTCGTCTTTGAACAACCCTTCCCAATCCGTGCTGTCCGCCGTGCTTTGGAGATAGGTTTGGATCGGGTACATCGTATTCCAGCCGGCTGCTGCGAGGTCTTCCGGTTCCTTCGAAGCATTGAATTTCTCTACCCACTCGGGTAACTGCGTCATATACCAGGTGCTGGTGCTGAAGACCCCTTTTACATCGTCAAACCAAAACGCGCCGGTAGGCGTATGGCCTGCGGGGAGGATCGATGCCCGGTCCTTCAGCGAAACCCCGACGATCCTCGACCTGAAATTCGTGGCCAGCATGAGCTCATCGGTGATCGTCGTCGCCAGCATATTGCGCGGCGACATCTTACCTGCCGTGCCGGTCCCGCCCACAGGTTGTACGGTGCTGTCCTCCACACAATATACATCCTTCCCTGTAGCCTGGTCGATCCAGTCGTTGCCCGCTATGCCGTCGATCGACGGCACCGACCCGCTGAAGACTGTACTATGACCGACGGCCGTAAATGCGGGAAGATGATTGATATACGTATCCTCACAGGAAAAACCTTCATTCAACAGTCGTTTGAAACCGCCGCTGCTGTACCGGTTATAATACCGATAAAGATAATCCCAGCGCATCTGGTCGACGACAATGCCGACGACTAATCTGGGGCGGGCGATAGAGGACGTCGGGGCGGGTCTCGGCGGGTCGACAGGTTGTGCCATGACGGGTAGGAATGCGATCCCGCAAAGAAGGAAGGTGACCATAGTACGATGTGCCATGCTAAAAATTTGAAAAGCGCCGAAAGATACGTTATTTTGGCCTATGCCCGATCTCAAACAACAGGCCGCCGGCGAAGCCGCAAGATTGATCCGCCCCGGGGAGACGATCGGTCTCGGCGCCGGTTCGACCATGACCTACCTGATAGCCGCTTTGAAGGACAACGCCGAGCTATTTCGGTCACTGAAAACCGTGAGCTCGTCTTTTACTACCCGGCAACGGCTGCTACAGGAAGGTTTTACCGTGGTCGAATCAGGCTGGTTATCGCGGGTAGACTGGTATTTCGATGGCTGTGACCAATTCGATCGCCGGCTGAATGCGCTCAAGAGCGGGGGAGGAGTGCACGCGGCCGAAAAGATACTTGCTGCGATGGCCGATCAGTTCGTGCTCGTCGGCGACAGTTCGAAACGCGTCGACCGGCTCGATGCTACCTATCCCCTTGTCGTGGAAGTGGTGCCGGATGCGCTGGCGTACGTGGCGGACCGGTTGACAAAATTTTTCAATCCCACCCGTTCCGAATTGCGCCTCAGTGACCGAAAAGATGGCGCCGTCATTACGGAACGCGGAAATTTCCTGATAGACAACTGGTTTACGGATTTTCCCGAACCGGCCATGCTCAACGAACGCGTCATCGCCATCCCCGGTGTCCTCGAACATTCTTTATTTTATAATTTGGCGCACCGGGCGGTCATCGCAGGCCCCGACGGCATCCAAACGCTTACAAAACCGTGAAAACAGTCCTCATTCTCGGCGCCAATTCCGACGTGGCAAAAGAAGCCATGCAATTGTGGGTCGAAAAGGGCTATCAGGTCATCGCCGCGTCCCGCACACTCAGTGGTGTCGATGCTTTTATCGCTGCGCGCGGGATTCCTGCGGACCGGGTCATCACCCGGCATTTCGATGCCACTTCTTTTGCCGATCACGCTGCCTTTTACGCGGCTTTGCCTGCGAAGCCTGCTATTGTGCTCTATGCCGCCGGCTTCCAGGTCACGAACGACGAAGCGCTCGTCGACTGGGCGGGAACATACCGCATGGTCAATACCCATTATGCGGGGGCGGTCTCCGTGCTCAACCTGATAGCCATGGATAGTGGCAATCGCCAGCTTGAAAGGATCATCGGGCTCTCGTCTTTGTCGGGTGTGCGCGGTAGAAAAAGCAATTTTGTCTACGGTAGCACAAAGGCTGCCTTCACCACGTATCTCGCGGGTCTGCGGCAGTACCTCGGTCCGCGGAAAGTCGTCGTCAATGCTGTCGTGGCCGGTTATATCCGTACGAAGATGACTGCCCACCTCGATCTTCCCGAGTCGCTGCTGCTCGAACCGGTCTTTATCGCCCGGGCCATCGTCAATGCTGGCCGTGGATTTGTGCTCGTGCCGGGATTTAGATGGAAATTTATTTATCAGGTACTCCGGCTGATGCCGGAGGGTCTGGTGGCTCGGCTGCCTTAATGATCGCTGGTCATCTCGCCTAATGGCCAACGGTTGTCGCGGGTCCGCCCGCCATTTTGGCTTTTCCCCTTCCCCCCGTGATGAGGATGCCCATTGCTACAATCGATGTGCCTGCAATGATCGCGACCATCGGTGTCGCCGATCCGCCGCCTAACGCACTAACGCATATCGATGCCGCGGCGCCTAACCCCATCTGAAGGGTTCCCAACAGCGAAGAGGCCGTGCCTGCATTCTTGTCGAAAGGCGCCAGTGCCAGCGCCGCCGCATTGGGATATACAAAACCCATAAAGGCGAGAAAGGCGAAAAGGAAGAAAATCGTGCCGCCCAACCCAAGCCAACCCGCCGCCGTTCCTGCAACAAAAGCCAGCGCCACGATCACCTGCCCCGTCAACGCCACCCAGATGATCTGCTGACTGGTGTATTGCTTCAGCAAGCGGTGATTGAATTGGCTCAGCACGATAAACGCTACCGATAAAAAGGCAAAGATCCATCCATAGGTGCGTTTGCCTACGCCGAAAATACCCATGAAGATGGTCGGCGATCCCGTCACGTAAGCAAACAGGCCCGCGAAGGCAAAAGCCTCCACGAGCGCATACACCAGGAACTGGCGCACCCGCAGGACGGCAACAAAATTACCGATGATCGGCCCTGGTTTCAGGGAGAAGCCGCGGTCCGCTGCATAACTCTCCGGCAAAAAAAAGATCGTGAGCAGCGTAATGAGGAGGCTGATGATGCCCAGGATGAGGAATACCGCGCGCCAGCTAAAAGCCGTCACGATATATGCACCGGCCGTGGGCGCGATCATCGGACTCGCGCCGATCACCAGCAGCAACAGCGAAAAAGCCTTCGCGCTGTCTTTTGCGCCAAAAAGGTCCCGCACCATGGCCATTGGCGCTACCGTTGCGGCACAACTGCCCAGCGCCTGCACAAAACGTAAGATGATCAGGGTATGGATATCTCTGGCCTCATAGCAAAATGCAGTTGCCACGATATAGAGCGCCAGACCGGCATAAAGCGGCTTCTTGCGCCCGAAGCGGTCGAGCAATGGCCCATAAAGGAGCTGGCCCGCCGCGATGCCGATAAAATAACTCGCCAGTGAGAGCCCCACTGTCGCCGTGCTTGTTCCAAGGCTCTTCGCGATATCTGCAAATCCGGGCAGATACATGTCGATCGAGAATGGGCCAATAGCCGACAATAGTCCCAGGATCAGAATATAAGTGATATACCTCTTCTTTGATAACGCCTCCGGTGCTTTACTCATCGCCTTTTTAGAATTTACTATCTTTGCAAAAAAATATCATGGGCATCGCCGACAAACTCTTCAACATGAACAAAGATAAAGCCGCAGCTAACCTGAAAGCCGGCCAGGACTTCCTGGAAACCAACAAGGCCAAAACGGGTGTCGTGACCCTGCCCAGCGGCCTGCAGTACGAAGTACTCGTGGAAGGCACCGGCCCGAAACCCGCGGCGACCAACAACGTGACCTGTCACTACCATGGTACCCTCATCGACGGCACCGTGTTCGATAGCTCTGTTCGCCGTGGACAACCCGCTACCTTTCCGCTCAACGCCGTCATCAAAGGCTGGACTGAAGGATTACAACTCATGTCCACTGGAAGCAAATGGCGTTTCTTCATCCCCGCCGATCTCGGCTATGGTGAAAGACAGGTCAGCGCCCAGATCGGCGCGAACAGTACCCTGATCTTCGACGTGGAGCTGCTCTCCTTTACCTAACCGATGCGGTTGAAAACGTTCATGGCGTCATAGACGACAACCTTTTCCCATAACGGGCTGCAATTTTTGACGAATGCGAGATGTAGTGGATGCTGCTGGTAGTTGGCTTGCGCGGATAGATCCTCGAAGAACATCAGTTCCGACACTTGCCAGGAAGCATCGACTACATCGCGTTTCTCGGTGTTGGCCAATACGCCTACGTACAACTCCTTTATCAGCGGAATGCCTGCGAGTGTTTTTAGGCCGGCGACTAGTTTGTCGCGGTCTTCTGTCGATGCGGGTTTTTTTAACCAGAAGAATACATGATGGACGATCGGCGGCCGGTCAGCGTCGCTCTTTGCGGGCTTAACAACTGTTGTCGCGCCGGCGGGGAGGCTGAACGCCGCGGCTGCTACGGTGGCGGCGCCCTTGCCGATGAAATTTCTTCTGTTCTTTTTTTCCATAAGCTTTTTTGATGCGCTAAAGATAGGCCGATTTGATTCCCAAAATTGGATTTTTCCCCTCCTTTTTGGAGCAGTGGTTGTGGGGCCAACTTTATAATTTAGTGGCTAAGAGTGCATTATATACTGGCACTGGGCTTGCCTTCTTTGGGTAATCCCGTTATTATGCGTAAAATCATCTTCTTCCTATCGATCCTCTCCGTTCTCGCGGTTGCTGCAAAAGCACAGTCTACGAACGAGGTCAACCGGGACGCTGCCAAAAAACTGAACTGGGCCATTGTTGACGTTACCGTCACCTGTTATCCCAACCCGGTTGTCGATTATGCCAGCCTGCGTTTCGATCAGACGCCGGCCGCAAGCTATCGCTATTCCGTGTCGACGGAAGACGGTAAATTGGTGCAAACGGGTGGGTTTGCGATCAGCGCTTCAGGACAGCAGGTCTCTATCAACCTGAGCAACGCACCGAAGGGAATGCTGATCGTCCGGCTGGAAGTCGGTGACGCCACCGCCTCGATCTTTCAGGTGCTCAAAAAGTAAGTTTCCCTCCAGTAGAGCTACCGGCAGCAAGTTTGCCTCCGTTAAGAGGATATTAGTACTATTTATTGTTGATAATTATATTTTTATGAGGTAAGCTACCGGGTTTTTTACCTTGTAGACAGGATATTTCGGTATCTTTTTTACTTCGTCACCTCTACCTCGAATGCCTCCTGCATGCAGCCGGCCGGGTCTTTCACCGTATACAGCGTTGTATGCGTCGGGCGCACTTCGAGGGTCGCGGAGCTTTCGGGATTGCGCTTGCTCCACTTGCCGGCGAAGGCGGCTTTCAACGTAACGGCTTCGCCTTTTCTGACGGTGAGGTGATGACGCTGTTTGGTATTTTTAAGGATGGTAAATTTGTCTCTGATCTGGCCGTCTGTACAGATCCATTTCCAGTCGAGCCTGTCGCCCTGGATCTCCAGCATCCCCGCTCCGCCGTGGGTAGCATCGGCATAGGGGAGGGCATCATGTGGAAACGAAGCCTGTTGACCACCCAACTGACCCGCTGACCCGCTCACGATGTATACCGTTCCGGTATAGCCGCTCGTACTATCCTTCAGATAAGGGCAGGAATTCGGGGTGCCGTCGGAAAGACCGGAGGAGCCGTTGATCACATATTTGGCGGAATCCCAGGAGGTCTCCAGGCCATAATGCCCCTTTATGAGTTTCGATCTTTCGTAGTCGTGGCTATGCCCGCAAATGATCAGATCGACGCCATAACGCTCCAGGATACGGATGAAGTTCTCCCGGATATGCACGAGCTCGTCCTCGTGATCCGAGTTATGCGAACCCATCGTATAAGGCGGATGGTGCCAGTAAGCGATCACCCATCCTTTGTGTGCGTTGGCCTCCAGGTCCTTTTTAACCCATGCGACCTGTGGTCCCAGGGTGTCGTACATACGATATTGTCCCTCTTCTATACCATAGGAGTCCAGCGACAGAAAATGGATATTGCCTAGGTCGAAGGAGTAGAAAGCGGGATTGTGCGAGGCCACGCCACCGGCCTCTCCGTCGACCGGCATCGTAAAATTCTGATAGTAGGCGACCTGGTGGGTCTGCTGTACCTTCTTTTCCGACGAGTCGCCATCGTAATAGTCGTGGTTGCCGGGACTTGGATACAAGGGGTATTTGGGAAGGAGATCGTCTTTGTAGACGTTGAAGAAATTGGATTGGAATTCCGCATCCCTGCCTGTATAATAAGCATTGTCACCGAGGAGGATCCAGGCGTCGAGGGTCTTGTTGCCAATATAGTTGACCAGGGCATCCCGAACGGCCCGCTGGTTGACGGAGTTGTTGCCGCAATCGCCGACGGCGGCAATGCGATAAAGGGCTTCCGTTCCCGGCGAAGGCAGGGTGGCGAAGTAATCGCCGGAGCCGCTTTGGAGCGAATCGTGATAGGCCCCGATGGAATAATAATATTTCGTTCCCGGTTCAAGTCCGGTCAGTTTGATCTTGTGGTCCGTTACGAGGATGCTATCTGTTGCGCTTTTGTCGGGGTGCGACAGGGTCTTGCCGTATTGTACGACACCTCTTGTCAGGACATCCGTTCGCCACCGGATGACGATACTGGTCGGCGTGGCGGCCTGAAGATAGGGACCTCTCAACAAGACGGCATGGCTTGGGCCGGAGGGATGTTGGGCCTGGACGAAGGTGATAAGCAAAGAGCATACAAGAAGGAGGAGCGGTGGCTTTTTTTGCATGATAGGTAAAATTAGTCGCCATATGTTACGTCAAAGTTAAGACCGGGCTGGAATACTATCTGTTAACACACGGATGAAAAGAATGATGTCGTTTATGTCCTCCGCGGAAAGGTTCAGGTGCGCGGGTGAAAGCGTCTGGTCAGGGACATCGAGCCCCAGCCCTGCGCCGCCGCCATTGTTGTAAAAGGCCATTACCGATTCCAGGCTTCGGAAGGCGCCGTTGTGCATGTAGGGGCCGGTCAGCGCTGCGTCGCGTACCGTTGGCGTTTTGAAGGCGCCCTTCAGGAATTGGAAAGGTACTAGTTTGTAACGGCCTTCGTCCTTGCTCAGGCGCAAGGCCGAAGGTGTGCTGCCGGCGCCGCGTTGATTTCCGGCATTGGTTTGACTGCCGGTGCCGGTCTGGCTGCTTGCGCTACGCTGACTCCCGGCATTGGTTTGAGTGCCGGTGCCGGTCTGACTGCTGGCGCTACGCTGACTCCCGGCATTGGTTTGACTGCCGGGGGCCGCCGGATCGGCAAACGCGTCATCTGCGGTCGTGCCCAATACTTCAAACTCTGACAATGCATAATCCGGCGGTATCAGTCCGTTAAAGAGCGGCATGAAGTGACAGGTGGCACATTGCGCCTTTCCCATGAACAAGTTCGCGCCCTTAATGGCGTCTGGGGGCAGCCGAACGCTTTCGCCCCGGATATACCGGTCAAAAGGGGAGTTCATCGGGTGCAGGCTCCGGACGTAGGCGCCAATGGCCTTTGCCACATCCGCACCTCCAGCCGGAAAGGCTGCGGAAAAGGCCTGGTCATAGCAACGATCCTGCCGTAGTCTGCCAACCAACCCGGTCGTGTCACACCGCATCTCCCGGAGATCGGTCATCACCGTATGGATCTGCTCTTCCAGCGTCTTCACGCGGCCGTCCCAGAACTGAGAGAATTGGTAGGCACTGTAGAGCAGGGTGGGGGCGTTGCGGTCCAGTCGCTGGTGACCGTCAAAACCAACGCTTACGGGTAGTCGATCCGTAAACGCCTTAAGTGGATCGTGACAGGACGCACAGCTCTTGCCGCCGTTACCCGATAGTGTTGGTTCGGAAAACAATGCCTTGCCCAAAAGTTCCATAGGAATGGAACGTTGGCTGCCGCCGCCGCCCGGAAATCGATCGATCGACAAAGCATCGGGCGAAAACAAATTGTCGGCCGCGTAGTTAAGCGTTTTTGTTGTGTTGAGCTCGAGCCGGCGTTCGCGTATGAGGAGGGCCAGTTGTTTTTGTAAGGGTAGTATGGCTTCCCGCATGAAATGCAGGCGGTCGAACCCGTCGAAGTCCTCCTGGGTGAGGCGAGCGATCGACTTGTCGAGGTAAAGGCGAATGCTGTCCGATCTTTGCTCCCCTGCCTCCAGGTAGGGCTGCAACTGCCGGGCAAACGACTCCAGCGCCGCGCGACTCTCCGTAATACCGCTCTTCAGCAATGGCGCTTCGTAGCCGGTGATATCCAGCGCCATGATCCGGATCAGTTCGACGCGAAGGCTCTCGAGCTCCTGTCTGTCGTCGGCATGGAAGCCATATAACAAAGCGGGCAGATCGGCGGCCGCACTTTCCACTGCGTCGATCTGTTGCAGCAATGCTTGCTTGCCGATGGCCGGGTCGTAGAGCATCGATTCTATGACCTGCAAACCGACCGGCGCCTGGTATTCCATGCTGCCATCTTCCGGCTCGAACTTTGGTGCGCGGTTATAGATCGTTGCACTGCTGCGAAAAAAATACTCCAAAAAGGATTCGATGTATTTGTACCTGCACCGGCATTCCGCAAGCGCCTGCCGGGCCCGGTCGCGCGGCACCCGTGGGCTGTCCAACATCGCGGAAGCGGCCCGCCGCAATGCCGTACACGAGGCGGCGAAGTCGCCGGACCTCGTCTTGAAATAGTCGATAGCTGCCTGCACGCCGGCAGAATGGCGGGGTGGGCCGATCAGGCGGCTGACCGACAAAAGTCCAAAACACCCTAAAACAAGCATGAGCGCGCGCATGGCCGGTAAAGGTAATTTTCCCGGCGCAAAAAATTGAATTACCTTTCTGTGATCATGTCCATTTTCCCTGTCTTCGGAAATGCCCCGTCGGGCGCACGCCTGCAGCGCATCGAGCGGTCCCCGAATTTTAGCGATGGAAGTTTCAAGAACCTGGTTCCAACGGCCGTCATGCGCAAGGACGCTTCCTTCCTGCAGCTGCTGAAGGAGTTTCTTAACCGGCCTGCCGACATCACGCCGCCGGGACCAATTCCTCATGTCGACACCGATCTGCGGTCATTGCCGGACAACCAAGCCACCGTGGTCTGGTTCGGTCATTCCTCGTACTTATTGACAATCGGAAAGACGCATATTCTTGTAGATCCGGTCTTCAGCGGGAACGCTTCCCCGGTGTCGTTTTTTGCAAAAGCTTTTCCCGGCTCCAACACCTACGGTGTCGACGATATGCCGCCGACGTTGGAAGCCGTATTGATCACACACGATCACTATGACCACCTCGATTATAAGACGATTATTCGGTTAAAGGACAGGACCAACCGCTTCTATACCGCTCTCGGCGTAGGCGCCCACCTGGAATCCTGGGGCGTAGACCCCGGCCGCATCACCGAATTGGATTGGTTTGATAGCTGTGTAATCGACGCAGCTGGCCGCCCGTCAACCGCAAACGGCTTGAGCGGCCCCGGCGCTTTGATGCGCCTCACCGCGACCCCCGCCCGCCACTTTTCGGGCCGCTTATTAAAAAGAGGGGGCACTATATGGTCCTCCTTCGTGCTGAAGACAACTGATCATAGCTTTTACCTGGGCGGCGACTCCGGCTATGGCGCGCATTTCAAGGCCATCGGCGAACGCTTCGGCCCCTTCGACCTGGCCATCCTCGAATGCGGCCAGTACGGGCACAATTGGCCCAATATCCATATGCTGCCCGAAGAAACGGTCATGGCGACGCAGGACCTCCGCGCGTCGACGCTGATGCCGGTCCATTGGGCGAAATTCGCCCTTTCCGTCCACCCTTGGGACGAGCCCATCCGCCGTGTCACCGCAGCCGCCTCGAAGATCAATGAGGACGCGTATGCCGCGAGGATCGATGAGGACGCGTATGCCGCGAAGATCAATGAGGACGCGTATGCCGCGAGGATCGATGAGGACGCGTATGCCGCGAGGGTCAGTAAGGATACGGGTGCCGCAAAGGTCAGCGTGGGCACAGCAGCAATCAGGCAGGGCGTGGCCCTGACCACTCCGCGTATCGGCGAACCGATCGTCGTCAACGGACATTATCCGCGGAAAGCGTGGTGGCTGGATGTGTGAAAGCATCGATTTCAAGCAACCTTTTTATATCTGCGGGCCCGATGAAATGGTGAAAGAACTGTCGGAAGCAGTGACGGCGTTGGGCGCGTCGGCGGAGACGGTGGTATTTGAGAAGTAGGGCTAAAAATTAAAATTGCTGCTGATCCGCAAACCTACGCTGCTGATATTGGTATGATCCAGATAGGTAAACCGCTTGACCAGATCGATGCGGAAGATGGTGAAGATATTGTAGATGCCTACACTGGCCTCCACGTATGGCTTGGAGCCGAGTGAATAGGTAGACGGTAATCCGTTGCTAAAGGGAAATTTCATCTGATTGGCATTGATGACTGGGTTGTTCTCATCCCGCAATCCGCCATACAGGATCTTCCCCGCGATCACCTCCCGCAAGCGCAGCCGTTTGAATCCGGGGATCTTATTAAAAAAGAACCCATTAAAGAAATGGTCGATGTTCAGCGCGGCATAGTGATCGCTCACGAACTCTCCGACATTCATCAGGTTATAGGCGTTCTCGGTATAGAAATACGAAGGATTGGCGGGATGAATCACCAGCAACGGGAAGGGTAGGTTGCCGCCGAGCCAGCCGGCATCGAACGTCACATCCGAGAAACCGATTGGCGAGACGTATACACGTTTGTAAACGTTGAGGTGAAGCGCGTCATAATTGAATTGTCCGCCAAACAGCCCTTTTATCCCCTTGGCATATTGCATGGTGATGATGGGATATCGATTGATCACATTCACTCTGCCGGCCTTGTTCTGCAGGATCGTCTCATGGGGCGCCCACCGAATGGAAGCCGATAACTCCGAGGTCGTTAGTAGCGTTACTGTATCCGGCTGATCCGCTATTTGTTGATAAATATAATGCAACGAATCTGTTGGGGTTTGCTGCCAGTATTTCATACCAAGCGTGTACGAAAAATGACTGCTGAACTCCTGGACGTAGCTCAACCGTGCCAGGTGGCTGTAAAGCCATTTGCCGTTGCCGCCGCGACCGAACGACGTAAAGATATTATTCGCAACGGCAAACGCATTCTCCTGCCCGAGTGCCCGTGCATCGTCCATATAGCTCACCTGCAGATAGTGCAACGGAAAAGTATAGATCGATTTATTGTTGATCGCATAGGTGGCACTGCCAAAGTATTTCCAGCGGTTGTCCCTGGTGCCGTACGCGACGTATGATTCGCCATAGTAACGCGTGCTCAATTTGGTGGTCGTGCGGGCGCCCAGTTTCAGCCGCTGCCCTTCGGGCGGGTCGAACGTATAAAAGCTGCCGATAGGCCCTATATCCACGGGGCCGGCCGATTTATAACCCGCGGTAAAGGCCGTGGCATAATCCATCAGGCGATGATAGGACTTCATATGCACCAGGCTGTCGGTGTTAGAGTAGGTCTTCGCCTCGTTCGCGGTGAGTGCAGCCGGTCTTCCTCCCTGCCAAAAGCTATCGGATTTAGTCTCAACATGGAGACTGCTGTCTACTGCCGCGCCGCTAAAAATGGCTGCCGATACCGGCGCATCGCTAAACCTGTCGATGTTTACGATCCGCTCGCCTACTACTCCGGACGAACTTTTAAAGGGACTGAAAAGCGCGATCATATCCAAGGTCTTCAAATGGTAATGGTCGCCGGGCCCCTTTTCGAAATCCTGGCTGACCTTGAACTCCCGCACATAATTCAGGTTGACATGTTTGGCGACACCAAGATCGGCCTTCTGGATCGCATAATGGCCATCCAGCGTGATATACAGTGTCCCCCTGAACAAGAGGTCTTCGGGGTTCCGCGGCTGAAAATCCAGGTGCACCAGCGTCACTCCTTCTTCGACCACCGTATCGCGGATGAAATACATATAGAAGGCCGGCGCTACTTCGTTTATAGGACTCATGAACTGCATGGTGAAGGCATCGACCGTATTGTCGTAGATATTGATGTCTTCATACAATCGGTTGATGACGGCGCTTATGCCCTTCATGTCGAGGAATTCCCCGTAATCCACGCTTTTATGACCAATGACCAGCTTTTTTTCGTCTTTGGGATGCTTGCGAAAATATCGCTGCGAAGAAACCTCCTCGATATATACGGGTACAAGCGCTTTGCCAGGTAGTACTGTCGTGTCCTTGTTGTCGAAAATGAAACTGTACTTCTTTAGCAGAAAGTTATTGATCAGCAGGCGAGGAATGTTGTCGAGCAGGACCCTCGTTTTCTCGTATTGCCGGTAGGCGTCGTAGTCGTCGGCACCGGGTCCATTCGCGGCCTTGTTGGCGATCACTTTCCGGATCAGTTCTACGGCGGGATTGTTCTTGTTGTGGTATTTCAATTTCCGTCTGACAAAAACGTCTTGCAACAACTCGAAAGTCTTGGTGAGATAGATGACCACCGCCTCATCCTTCCGGCCGCCGGCGGGAACCGGGACCGTCAAAGGCGCATAGCCCATCGCGGAGAAGACGATGCTTTGGACGGATCTTGGGACA
Source organism: Puia sp. (assembly GCA_965214315.1). GTDB lineage: Bacteria > Bacteroidota > Bacteroidia > Chitinophagales > Chitinophagaceae > Puia. The sequence goes on from CBDCBP010000015.1 coordinate 267,025, forward strand.
GGAAAACTGAAATAGCCTTTACTGTCTGTTAGCACACCCCGATGACCATTCGATGTGCTGACGCTTACATTGGCGACGGGCTGGCGGGAAAGCGAATCCATCACAGTCCCGTTGATGATCCTGGTCTGCGCGGCGACCGTGTGCCAGACTACGCCGGCGAGGAGGACTAAGCGGATCTTTTTTGTTCCGGCAAACACGGAGGCAATATAATTAATAATTTCGCTTTATGCAAAGTATCAAGGACGATTACGCAGTCTCTACCGATAAGGCGAGGCTTGACCTTCCCTTCATCCATCATTTCCTGTCTGCCGAGGCTTATTGGAGCTTGAATATTCCAATGGAGACCGTCAGGCGTTCAGTGGAGCACTCGCTCTGTTTCGGTGTTTATCTGGGCCTGCAACAGGTAGGGTTTGCCCGGGTTATCTCCGACTATGCGACCATCGCTTACCTGGGGGATGTGTTTGTAGTGCGGGAGCATCGAGGAAAAGGGTTGTCGAAACGACTCGTCGGCCAGATCATGGCTCATCCCGATCTGCAAGGGCTGCGTCGCTGGATCTTGCTGACAGGCGATGCCCACGGCTTATATCGTCAGTTTGGGTGGGTGCCTGTCCCCAGGCCGGAATTGTATATGGAGATTGCTATACCCGATGTATATGCGCCTACGTGAGCGGCGAGTGTATGAAGCGATTGCGCGGAGACCGGGATAGCCGGCGCAGGGAAATCAAAAGAATAGACTTTTCATCATTCGCGTGTATTTTTATATATGGTTAGAAGCGATTTTGACGCCATTGTACTGGGTTCCGGACCGAATGGGTTGGCGGCCGCGATACTGTTGCAACAAAAGGGATTGGCCGTATTGCTGATAGAAGGAAAAAATGAGATCGGCGGCGGCCTCCGTTCCGGGGAGCTTACCCTGCCTGGCTTTACCCACGACATCTGCTCCGCCATCCACCCGCTGGCCATAGCCTCGCCTTTTCTCCGTACCCTTCCCCTCGAAAAATACGGATTGGAATGGATCACTCCGCCTGTTGCGGCGGCCCACCCCTTTAAGGACGGCACTGCGGCCAGCCTGGTTGGTTCGGTGGACGCCACTGCCAATACTTTAGGAAAAGACCAACAGGCCTACCACCGGCTGATGGACCCCCTGGTCAGGGACTGGGAGCGGCTGGCACCCGAGCTCCTCGGCCCAATTCACTTCCCTGCGCACCCGCTTGCCCTTGCGGCATTCGGCTGGAAAGGCCTGCCCCCTGTCACTACGCTGGCCCGGCGCTTTCAAAGCCGGGAAGCAAAGGGCCTGCTTGCCGGAATGGCGGCACATGCCATGCAGCCCCTCAACAGCCTGGCGACGTCCGCCGTAGCCCTTATCTTCCTGATGGCCGGCCACGGCAAAGGGTGGCCTTTCCCGCGGTACGGTGCTGCCATGCTGGCGAAGGCAATGGGCGCCTACTTCGTGGCGCTAGGGGGTACCATACAGACTGAAACCTACATCAGCAGTCTGTCCCAGCTGCCGTCTTCCCGGGCGCTGCTCCTCGACCTTTCCCCCAGACAATTGTTGCAAATAGGTGGCCACAAATGGTCTGCGCTTTACCGCCGGCAGCTTGAAAAATTCCGCTATGGCCGCGGCGTATTCAAATGTGATTGGGCGCTTGCGGAGCCCATCCCTTTCATGGCTCCTTCGTGCCGGGAAGCCGGAACCGTCCATCTCGGCGGTGACTTCGACGAGATCGCTGCTGCCGAAGCGCTGACGGCGGCCGGCGGGTATCCTGACAATCCTTTTGTTTTGCTGACGCAACAAAGTCTGTTCGATGATTCGCGCGCGCCTGCGGGGAAACATACGGGCTGGGCGTATTGCCATGTTCCTAATGGCAGTGCCAAGGACATGACGGAGGCCATTGAAAATCAGGTGGAACGTTTCGCCCCCGGTTTCCGGGAACGCATAATTGCCCGCCATACCATGAACACGGCGCAAATGGAGGCGTACAACCCAAATTATATCGGTGGCGACATCAACGGCGGGAGCCTGGACATTGGCCAGCTTTTTACGCGTCCGGCCCTGCGGCGCTCGGCTTATCGGACGTCAGCGCGCGGCATCTATCTCTGCAGCGCTTCCACGCCGCCCGGCGGAGGTGTGCACGGGATGTGCGGCTATCATGCCGCGCGCCGCGCGTTGAAAGATCTTTTCCGACTTTGACGGCCCCGCGCAGGGCGGGGCTCTGGGGCGGGCCTTAGGCTTCCACCGTCTGCATTTTTCGTTTACTTTGGCGATACTTATCGGCGATGATCTCGCTCATCGGCCGCAGGGACACTTTACTTTCTACCCAGGACACCAGATCCAAATAGGCAAAAGCCCGGGCCTCGAACCTGCTCTTCTCGAATTGCTTGAGCTTTTGGAGGAATTTCTCGAACTCTGCCTTTAGATTGGCGCGGGTTGTCTGGAAGGAGGTCCGCAAGAATTTGAACATTTCCTCCTCGACCTTGGTCAGCCGTTCGCGTCTTGCCATGAACCGGTAAACCGATTTGGTCAGCGACTCCATCAGATCGAAATTCCTGAGTTCGTAATGCGCCATGAGGTGAAGTACCCGGGCGTAGCACTGCAGGTCGTTCCGCAGGTCCATCTGATCATTGATGATCCGCTGGAGATAGTCGATGCAGGTATCGAAATCACCGCTGCCGAAATACAACGAAGCGATCTTGTAGTTAAGCACCAGGATGCGATGCCGGTCGATAAACAGGTCATAGTCGGTCAGCTTCTGCTCGATCTCCGGAACCAGCTGCAGTCCTTCCTTGAAATTGCCCAGCATGAACACCTGGTTGATCTTCGCCGTCGTGATATATACAAAACACTGGATACGGAAGTTGTCATTCTCCTGTACCCGCTCCGTTTGGGAGAAATCTTCGAAGACCTGGAGCACCTTGGCGAACCGTTCGTAATTGCGCAGATCAAAATGCGCATTTAGCAGGTTATGGACTGCCTTGATATAGTGTCCCGTCTCCACGCGTATCATCAATGGCTGTTCCCCGAATAGATCCAGCCACTTTTGACTATACCGGTAGTACATCAGAAAATCCTGGCGGATGAAAGCATACCAGTTGTAACTTTGATAAAGGTAAAGCCGCTCATAGAACCCCGTCTGCTCCCAGGCATCGGAAGGCAGTTGCTGTTTTAGGTATTCTTTGACGCGTTCCTCGTCTTTTTCATTGCGGGAGTGGCCGTTTTGGATATACCAGCTGTATACCAAAAGGGCAAGATTGGAAAGGCGCGCCACCATATCCACGCGGTTGATCACTTGTCTGGATTCCTCCGACAGCTGTTCCGCCCGCATTTGCATGGAATGGGTGATGTGGAGCGTTTCGATGCGCTTCTCCAGCGCGAGCACCTGTACGAGGAAATTGAACTTCTGATTGGCTTTGGCCGTTTCTTTGGCACGGTCGAGCAAACGCAGACTCTGCTGGAACAAGCCCTTTTTATAAAGGATATGCGCATAGTCGAACGTTTCGTTCAACTGCAGGTCGATACTGTCGGCGCTCTTCAGGAGTCGCAGACTGGCGAGTATTTGTTTGTAGAGGTGTGTCTTCAGGTTGGAAAGCTGCGGTTTTTCGATCCCGGGCAGCTTTTTCAGCAGGCTCTTCTCGTCATAGTCATTCAATTTATCCATGGCATCGAACAACTGTACGATCTTCAGGTCCTCCTTCGTAGAACTCCGCTTGATGTATAGCTTGAAGTGCCTTTTTTCTGACTTTTCGAGGGAATGTATAAGTTGGAATAAGGTATCTGAAAACCTGTTGGCCATAATGCTGCAAATATACTAAAACGCAATCCAGCAAAGGATTTCAAAATTGAAAATATCACTTTGAGATAATTAAACCTCGACTAATGTGATTACGGTGGAGCGTTTTTGAGCTGTACCTTTATGTGGAGGATGAGAAAAAATATGGCAGCAATCGTTACAGGCATTCGTTAGAGGTCTCATTCGGAAGCTGATCAATCAGCAAAAAAAGATATTTCTACCTTTTTTTCATATGGCAAGCAATCGTTAGAGGTCGACTGTTTCTACAGTGGGCCTATTTTTTTGCCCAATGGACAGAAATAATGGTTTGCAATCTACTCAACAATTGATGAAATCCCGCTTTTCCTGCGATTTTTTTCTTACCGCCTCTTATTCAGGGTAAAATTTGTCTGCCTGCGCGCCGCCAGGCTGAGCCGGCAGGGCGGGATGCTAAAAATCTGCTAAAAATTACCGCTTTGGTGGTTAAAAACCTGCATTTGGTGTAGAGCTGGGTAGTATTCATGCGACGTTCGCGAATGTTTTAGCATATAAAGTGTACTGTTTTCTCATGTGACCGTCGAGTCCTCCGGGGTTTGTGTCTACAAAGCCCTGCTGTTTATTGTAAGGAAACCATCCCGGCGGGAGCTTCGTACATACACTAAGCTGTTTTCGCCGAAGGATCGCCTCGTGACTATCATAAGCGTCTATGAATGCTACGAAAAATTTTTCGAACAAAACTGCTCCATCATCTTGAGGCCTGATTATCCTTCGAAGCTTTTTCCTGATGAAAGGAACAAATACGTTCTGCTCATACAGTCCCTTGCAACCGATGCATCCCCGGCCTGCCAACCTCGCGCCACGCATTGGTCACTATATTTATTTCAACGCAAAAATAGTACAGCAAGTGCAATCATTCTTCTTTATCCGTCATGAAGGTAGGTATACGAAAGTGGATTTTTCGAGCATTCTTTACATTGAAGCCCGCAAGAATTATACGCGGCTGGTGCTCGACGAAAAACCCACTGTCCTGGTACTCGTCACGCTCAAGCAATGGGAAAGACTGCTTCCGCGCGATCTGTTCTGCCGCATCCATAGAGGGTATATCGTGTCCATAGGCAAGATCGTTTCATTCGACAACAGATATGTGTACCTGCAGGGTGAGAAGATCACTATCGGTGAGCAATACCGCAACACTTTGCCCGATGCGGTCACCATCCTGGCCAATGAGTCGCTGCGGGAGGCGATCTCCATGCCTCATAAAGTGGTGTTGTCGGAATTGGAGGTCTAACCGGCCCCCATCCCCGAATGATCCCTATTCATAGGCGCTCCCTGAAAAGAACACGGATTTTCGGGTACTACCGTCCATAGCGCCTAACTTCGAGAAAATTTGTGCAAAAAAAAATCGAGTATAGGGAATATTGGCTGCGCGGCCCTTTAACGGGCGTTGCCCCTTTATTGCAGCCTGTCGCCCATGCGCTCCTGCAGGCAAGGGAGGAGGTGAATGCGTTGCTGGTTGGTTTCCCCGATGCTTTGCTTTGGGAGCGGCCGGGCGGTGTCGCGGCGACCGGTTTCCACCTCCAGCACCTGGCCGGCGTACTCGACCGGCTGTTTACATATGCCAAGGATCGGGCCCTCACTCCCCACCAATTGGAAGCGTTGGCGGGAGAGGGTGCGCCACAACCGGGACAGGCCACTGTCGCAGAATTGTTGAATCGATTTAACATTCAGATTGACAGGGCCTTAGATCAGGTTGGTCAGACTTCGGAGGTCGAACTGTTACTTGCGCGCCCGGTAGGCCGGGGCCGGTTGCCCTCAACGGTCCTTGGACTACTCTTTCACGCTGCGGAACATACACAGCGACATACCGGACAATTGCTTGTGACCGTCCGCGTTCTGATGGGGGCCCGCAGGCAACCCCTGTGAAAAACGGGCCGTTTACATTGTACTAGCTACAAAACTTGGAAAAATTACTTCATATCATCGACGGCTGCGCGCAGCAGGAGCGGCAAAGCCAGAAACTGCTTTACGATCAATACTATGGGCTGTGTCTGAAGATCGCGTTCCGGTATGTGCATACCTACGAACAGGCGACAGAGGTCACCCATGACGCCTTCCTGAAGATGTTTCGCAATTTCAGCCGTTTCGAGGTCCGGGATAAAGAGAAAGTGGAAATGCTCCTCATAGGCTGGATCAGGCGCGTCGTCATCAATGCGGCCATCGATTATATGCGAAAGGAAATGAACAATTCCCATTCCTATCCGATCCCGGAACACGTGTGGGAACACAAGGACGATGGCCAATCCTCCGATGATTCGGTATTGTATAAGGAATTAATCGTCATGGTAAAACGGCTTCCCCCTGCCTACCGCCTCGTGTTCAACCTGCATGTGATCGAAGGCTATTCGCACCCGGAAATTGCGAAAATGCTGGGGATCACGACAGGAACTTCAAAATCTAACCTATCAAAGGCCCGTGCGCATTTGCAGAAAGCCCTGACCGCAGAAAACACAGAAAAAATAGTATGTCAAATTTAAAGGACACCGACACTGACGATCTTTTCCGGCGGGCGTCCGACAGCTACCCGCTAAGGACAGACAGTTCCGATTGGGACAGGATGGCTGCTGCCCTGGAAAAAGATGCTCGTCCGCCCGGCGATGGTGAAGACAGCAACGACCGGCGCAAAAAAAGTCGTTTCTTCTGGCTCTTCTTCGTGCTGGCACTGGTCTTAGGCGGATTGGGCTACTATGCGTGGCACGCCGACGCCGTAACCGAGGACGGTTCGAGGCCTGTCGCCACTGCAGCAAAGGTTTTGGGTACTTCGACTCCGCCCGCGCCAGTGACATCGGCCAGCGGCACCGCGAACTTGCCTTCGACGGAGGCGGCGAACCGGGGGGACCGGAGCATTTTGGCTGACGCCGGACGCCTGACTAACGGGGATCGCAACGGTCATGCCGATTGCCGGGATCATACTGATCAGAGTGGTTATGCCGATCGCAAGGGTCATGCCGATCGCAAGGGTTATGCCGATCGCAAGGGTCATGCGGATCGCACGGGTTATGCCGATCGCCGGGATCATGCTGATCGTAGGGGTTATGCCGATCGCCAGGGCAACGTCGCACACTCCGCCAACGCCAACGCTTTCCATGCCGCGAGCGCCAACAAGCCGGGCGGCGGCGATGCTTTTTCGACAGACCTGGGCGGTGCTTTCTCGTCAAGCCTGACAGCAAATTACCAGGATCGCCTGTTTTACGACCTGCAGCGCGAGCCTGTCGGCCGCAATTACCAACTGACCATAAACGTCGCCGCGCCTGCGACGAAAACAGATAGCGCCAAACAAAAAACGCCGGCCACACCGAAACATCCGTACCTGTATGCCGGTCTCCTGGCCGCACCAGACCTTAGCACGGTTAAAATGCAAGCTTTGAAAGGGGTGGGCAATACCTTCGGCGCACTTGTCGGCTACGCTTTCAACAGCCATTGGGCCATCGAGACCGGCGCGTACCTGGAGCGAAAAAAATACTACACCGAGGGACAGTATTTCAACACAAAGGAGATAGCATGGCCGGCAACCGACACCCTCAAAAATGTAAACGGAACATGTTACATGTGGGAAATACCCCTTAACCTAAGGTATACCTTCAACCCGGAGGCCAAGACCAGGTGGTTTGCCGCCGCAGGCTTTACCACCTACCTCATGACAAGTGAGAGATATACCTACCATTACGACTGGAGCGGCTGGACCGGCAACAGTCATGCAACAATTAAAAAACCTTCACAGTACCCCTTTTCTATTGTCAGCTTGAGCGCCGGATTCGAACAACGACTGGGAAAGGTCGGCAACCTGCGGATCGAACCCTACCTGCATATACCCCTAACGGGCATGGGCACCGGAAAACTGCCGATCATGAGCACAGGCATCAATATCGGGATCACCCGCCAGGTATGGAAAAAATGATTTAATCGTTAACACCATGCGAAAAAAGAAGACCATTCTGTGGACGGGCGTCGTATTGCTTCTATTAATCGGCGTAGGCTGGGCCTGGCACCTGTACAACAAGCCGCACAGCAGCGCTGCAGGCGAATCCACCGACCTTTCTGTCGCTGCCGATAGCCTCTACCACCAATACCAAACCGATGAAAAGAAAGCCGACCGGCAATACATGGGGAAAGTAATCGCCGTGACGGGCAAGCTAACCGATATCCAACGCAGTGGTACTGCCGAGATCTGGATCCTTTCGGCGCAACCCAATGGCGGAGGCGTGAACTGCCAGCTCTTTGCCGGCACAAAACCGGACCGCCAGCCCATGCCGGGCGACCTCGTGACGATCAAAGGCCGCTGCACCGGTTTCCTTATGGACGTCAACCTGGCGGACTGCGTGCCGGAGAGATAGGATTGATCAAGCTCGGCCGTCCCGATACTCGAGCGATAGGATCCATCAAATCGGTCCGCGTACCGAAGCGATAAATTTTCGAATAAAAAGCACTACCAATGATAAATCGAACATTTTTATGGGTAAGCCTGGCAATCGGCGGGATCGTCTTTTTTGGCAGCAGCTGCTCGAAGGAGAGCGCCGATAAATTGACCGCCGCCACGACCTGCGACACCACCAATGTCAGCTACGCCCGGCAGATCCTGCCCATCTTACAAGACAATTGTTATAGCTGTCACGGACAAGGCAATACTGCAGGGAGCGGCGGCATCAACCTTAGCACTTATGCGGCACTGAAAGTGTATGCCGAAAACGGCTACCTGGTAGGCAATGTGTCACATGCACCGGGATATGTGCCCATGCCTTATGGCCTGCCCATGCTCCCCGCATGCGAAGTCAATACGATCACCGCTTGGGTCAACCAGGGAATTTTAAACAACTAGTCATGAAGAAGTACAAGGTCATCGTTTGCGTTTGCCTCGCAGCCGTTCTTTATCCATCGGTAGGCGACTGCCAACGCTATTCTACCCGCTCGGGATTCGTTGGTTTCTATTCCAAGACGGCACTGGAAGACATCAAGGCCGAAAATAACCAGGCCTATGCCATCATCGATCCTGCCAAACAAAACCTGGCTTTTCAGGTCCTGTGCAAAGGCTTTGTGTTCCCCAAAGAACTCATGCAGGAGCACTTCAATGAAAATTACATTGAAAGCGACAAATATCCCAAAGCCTCCTTCTCGGGCAATTATACCGGCGCCGTCCAGCTCGGCAAAGACGGAGTCTACAAAGTGATCGTGAAGGGCAGCCTCAACGTCCATAACACCGCCAAGGCTATCGAGACCCCTGCTACCATCGAGGTCAGGAACGGCCATTTGCTGGCGCAGGCCGAATTCAAGGTAAAACCGGAAGATTTCAACATCAACATCCCTTCCCTTGTGCGGGATAAGATCGATAAAGACATGACCGTAAAGGTGAATGTCGATTGCGCTTCCAAATAAAAATCAAAACGCAACACCGTGAACATCAAAACCATTGTCTTCTTACTGCTTTCGTTCGCCGCTGCCCGGCGCGTCAGCGCACAGGATAACAACCTGCTGACTATGCTCAACGATTCTATGTCGGCGCACAAAACCAAATCCTGCGTCACCGGGACCTTCAAAGCTACCCATATCATCAACACCCAGACTATCGAGTCCCCGGCCAGGTACAATCTCGACTTCGTGATCCAACACCGCTTTGGCCAGTTGAACAGCGGGGCTTATAATTTCTTCGGGCTCGACAATGCCACGCTTCGCCTCGGCCTCGACTACGGCATCACTGATAACTTTGACGTCGGCATCGGGCGCAGTTCCTACCTGAAGACCTTCGACGGCTACCTGAAATATAAATTGCTTAAGCAGACGGAGAGTGGCAGCATGCCTGTATCGGTCAGCGTCCTGGGGTCGGTAACGGACTATACGCAGACCGAACTTTCGGAAACCTACCTTAATACAAAATACCGCACCGCTTATTCCGGCGAGCTCTTCATCGCGCGGAAGATCACCCGTGCCCTGTCGCTGCAGGTTACACCGACCTGGCTGCACTACAATCTTGTTCCAACGACAGAAGACAGGAACGACGTGTTCGCCATAGGACTGGGCGGTCGCATGAAAGTCACCAAAAGGATGAGCATCAATGCGGAATATGATGTCGTCCCTAAGAACCAGGTCGTGTCCACGACGGTTCACAACTCCCTATCCCTTGGCTGGGACATTGAGACGGGCGGCCATGTCTTCCAATTGGTGTTCAGCAATTCGCAGAGTATGCTCGAGACGCAATACCTTACCCAAACCACCGGCACATGGGGCAAGGGCGATATTTACTTTGGCTTTAACATCTCCCGCGACTTTAACCTGAAAAAGAGACGATAGTTGCTCCGGAAAGTACCTGGCCTGTTGAGACCCGACGAGCGGCGACGGATGGTGACATTGATGTTGCTGGATATCGTCATCAGCATCGCCGACATCGCTTTCCTGGCACTCCTGCTCTTCGTGATCCGCGTGTATACCGACCCGCACGCCCGAACCGGCCGTTTCAGCATGCTTGCATCCTGGTTCTTGTCACCAACGGCGTTACTGCCGGTGGCCATATTCTTCGTACTTTTTAGCACGAAGAATGTCCTGGGCTTTACCATTTTTAAGGCACAGTGCCGTTTTCTCAACCGGGTCGCTTCGCGCATTTCGCGACAACGGCTGCTCCATTACCTGGAAGGCAGTTATTCCGCCTATACAGATGTCGACTCTTCCGTCCATATCCGCGAGATCAGTTACCATCCCCTCGATTTTTGCCAGCATGTCTTAGGCGGCATCCAGCAGATGGTAACCCAATCGGTGTTGATCATCTTGTCGGTGGCCGGCATCCTATTGTACAATGCGCAGCTCTTCCTTCTCCTCTTCGTCATCCTGCTGCCGCCCCTGTTCGCCGTATTCCTTTGGATCCGCAAGCGGTTACGCGGGGCCAGGGACAACGCCCGAACGAGCAGCGAACGTTCCCTGCAGCACTTGCAGGAGGCCATTACAGGATTCGTGGAAAGCAATGTCTATCACCGGAACGAAGTTTTTCTCGACCGCTTCATGAAGGATCAACAGCAATTCAACAAGTACGTGGCAGATCAGATGATGGTCCAGGGCCTGCCTGCAAGGATGATCGAAATCTTTGCGTTGCTCGGCATCGTCATCCTGATAGCTGTCGGCCAAAGGGCCCACCATGGACAGGGCTCCTCCGTCATCACCATCGGAGTTTTCATGGCTGCGGCCTATAAGATTATCCCCGGGATCGTAAAATTGCTGGGCCTGAGCGGACAGGTCCATAGTTATGCTTTTACGGTCGACGACCTGTCACAGGCCAGACCATTGACCGGCGGCCAGGCTGCCGGGGAGCTGGCCAGCGGTGATCGGCAGTCGGATATCCGATCCGTGCAATTCAGGTCCGTCCAATTTTCTTACGCTGGCCGACGGATACTGAATGCCCAGCACCTCGACGTCACTCCAGGCGATTTTTTGGGAATCGCGGGCCCGTCCGGACGAGGCAAGACAACCGTCCTGAATATCCTGCTCGGCTTTCTGACGCCCGATCAAGGCGAGGTAGTCATCAATGGAGAAGTGACCAACCCCGCCATCCGCCAACGCTATTGGCGGCGCATCTCCTATGTCAAACAACAGCCCTTCCTGATCCACGATACCATTCGCAACAATGTGACTTTGAATGGCTGCCCATCGAACGAACGAGCGCTGGAGGAAGCTATCCGCGTTTCCGGCCTGTGTGATCTGATCGCGACCTATCCGGAGAGAGAGAACAAGCTGATCACGGAGAACGGCAAAAACATCAGTGGCGGCCAACGCCAACGAATAGCCATTGCTAGGGCGTTGTACAAACCGGCCGACCTGATCATTCTCGACGAGCCTTTCAACGAATTGGATGAAGCTTCTGAACACAGGCTCCTCGGTCATTTCCGGGAGCTGGCGGAAAGCGGCAAAATGGTCATCCTTATCACGCACAATACGCAGCTTCTAACTTACTGCAATAAAACTGTCTTGCTTGATGAAAGACAATCGTGACATACTTGTCCTGCTTTCTCCTGCCTTCCCCGGCAACGAGTCCGAGACGAATTGGGTGCCCACGCAACAGGTCTTCGTGCGGACGCTACGACAAGCGTTCCCGCATTTGCGGATTGTCGTACTGGCTTTTTTTTACCCGCAAACCACCCAGTCGTATGACTGGCATGGCGTAACCGTCATTCCGTTCGATGCGTCACGGCTGCATAAATGGCGTCGCCTGCTCTTCTGGCGCCAGGCCTGGCTAACGCTCAGGGACCTCCGCAAGAATGGCCGGTTGATGGGATTGTTCAGCTGCTGGTGCGCAGAATGCGCATTGGTCGGGCATTGGTTTGGGCGGCGATTTGGCGTGCGGCATTTTTGCTGGATCTGCGGCCAGGACGCGCGGAAGACCAACAAACTCGTTCGATTCATCCGTCCCACCCCGAACGAGTTGATCGCTATGTCCGATTTTCTTGCAGAAGAATTTTACCGAAATCATCGCATCCGTCCCGGGCATCGGATCTACAACGCCATCGATCCCGGCGATTTCCCACCCTTTTTCACCGGCAAACGAACAATAGATATCCTTGGCGCGGGTTCGCTGTCGCGGCTAAAGCAATACGATATCCTCGTCATGATCATGGGGTCGTTGCGATCCGAGTTCCCGGAGATCAGGGCTATGATCTGCGGCGATGGGGAAGAGCGGCAGGAACTCGAACATCTGATCAAGGTGGAGCGACTGCAACGGCATATGACCCTGGCAGGCGAATTACCGCATGCGGAGGTGTTAAAGCGCATGTCGCAAACCAGCATATTCCTGCACCCCTCGTCTTACGAAGGATTTGGCGTCGTTTGCTTAGAGGCCCTCTACGCAGGCGCCCGCGTCATCAGCTTCTGCAGGCCGCTCGATCGGGAAGTGCCAAACTGGTTTGTCGTCCAATCGGTGGAAGAAATGGCTGCAAAGGCGCGCGAACTGCTGCTTCAAATCGATCCGGTTTACCAGCCGGTGTTGGAGCATACCATGCAGGACACGGTGAATGCGGTAATGCAGCTTTTCTCGAAATCAGCCGTTTATTAAACCGGAACCGCTGGCTAACGGGAGGGGTTTTTTTGGCCCTATGAGGCCGAACATCGGGTTTCCGCTGGGTGCTAAACCCGATACACGCTAAAAAATGTCAATATCGGAATAAGAGAACCGGATCTCCTCCAGCGGGATCGGCGAGCCCAGATCCTGGAATAAAACTGGGAAGGATGGCTCCGCGGTATATTGCGCCGCGAACTGCCGATGCACCGTCGTTCCCACGCTAACGATAAAAGATATGTTAGCGAGGCCTGCCCGTCGCGCCAGATGCCGCAGCGCTGCGATCGTCGACACAAAATCGGCATCTGCAACCTGCCAATCCCCGATGACCAGGCCACCCCTCGCCCTCATCCATATCCGCGCCGAACCTAGTTGGACCACGCGGCTGGGGCTGTAGGTCCTGTACAGCAGATAGCGTTCGTCACGGTTTGATGCCGCCAAACCCCTCCGCCACAAAACCATTCCCCAATCCAGGCTGCGCCAGGGTATATTGGCGAAATACCCGATCGACATAGCGGGTATACAACGGTTTGAGCGAGCCAAAACGACAGGCGACCCCTTCGAGTGGAAGACTGTCCACGGGTACCTGAAACCGCTTCCATGGTATGCGTCATTTGCCACCCCAGTTTATTGACCGCACCATGGTAAGAGTTTTGGTTGGGAAAGCCGAAGACGAATGTTATCCCCAGGGTCTTGCATAGCTCGAAAGTGACCAGGGACAATTCTACAAACAAACCTTTGTACCGGTACTTGGGATTGGTCATAGTATCGGCGGATTGGGCCGCCAGGACGAGCGCTCCCTTATATTGCATGAAACAGGGCAATACTCCATAATAAGCCAAGGGCTCGCCATCGGGGTGGAACGCCATGAACCCCACATACCCGACGCCGGTATAAGCCGTGTCGTATTTCTTTTGAAAATGTTGTGGACCGGGGCGCCTGCCATAGACCAGCGCATGCAGGTCCGCCAGCTTTGTCAACAGGGAAGCGTCGATCCGTTTAACAAGGTAATCGTTAGTGACTGCCATGGATAAAAGCGATCATTAGGTTGTGAAGGGAAATAAAAGGATTGACGGCCATTCGTGGTCGAAGGCTGGTTTCGGCCCCGTCCTCGTCAGCATGCAGGTCCAGCGCCAGCAGCTGGTCAAAACCCATTTTCTTTGCTTCGGCCACCAGCGCCATCGTATAGGAGCCGTAGGGAAATGCCAGCGCCTGTATTTCTTTGCCTGTGACCCGGTTCAAGTAAGCGCTGTTTCGCCTTATCTCCTCCACCGCCCGCGGCAACGGGATCCTGGCGAGATCGTTGTGATAATATCCATGACAGCCTATCGTCATCAGTGGATGGCTGGCCAGCATACCCAGCTGCTTCGCCGTCATCTGGAGCCAGTACTCCTCGTGCCGGCCCATCCAGGCCGGCGATCCGACTGATCGGATCATCACTTCCTTTTCCCTGAAATCGCCGGATTGCAGCCGTTCCCTAAGCCCTTCATCCGTTCCTATCCCCTTATACCTGCCTCGTGTACGTGCAAACATCGGTGCACCCGGGAAAAACAATTCCGAGGGGCCATATTTTTGCATCATGCTCAGCCAGTCGTTCCATAGGAAGGGATAGCCGGCCTCGCCGATACCTGTTACAAAGAAGGCTGCCGGAAAGGCATACTTGTCCAGGAGCGGCAGTGCGTACCGATAGTTATTGGCAAAACCGTCGTCAAACGTCAGACAGATATTGAATCGTCTATCACTGAACCGCCCCGCATAATAGTCTTTCAGCGACAGCACTTCAAAATACTTCTTGTAAAATTGCAGGTGTTGCCTGAAAGTGGCCTCGTCGACGAAAAGCGAATTGAACCGACCCGGGTCCGAGCGGCAGATCCCGTGGTATACGACGATCCTGGCGCCTCTGGCTTCCCGGAATAGCCGCTCGTTCATGCCGAGTTTTCCGCGCAACTTGGCGGCTGCATGGCGGAGCTTACGATGCAGGTTCATGAGCTTACGATGCAGGTTCATGAATGCGTTTGATCAGTGCAATACAATGTTGATGGACGGCTTCGGCGGTATACCTCGTCATGCAACGGTTATCCCCCCATTGGCAAACGGACAACATGCAGCTGCCGCAAGCCAGATCGGTTGAGTCGAGGTAAAAACTATGAGCGCCCAACGGCTTTGCCCAATCCGTCCGGGTCGACCCAAATAACGCCATCGTGGGAATCCCCGAGGTCCAGGCCATATGCATGAGCCCGGAATCTTCCGACAAAACCAACCCTACCTCCTGCAGCACTGCAAAGGCTTGTCCGGGAGTCGTCAGTCCTGCGAGGTTGAGCAGTTTGTCGCCCAATTGCTCCTGCAAGTACGCCGCCTTGGCGGCGATAAAATGTGTTCCCAGCACCAGGAATCGGGTATCGGGAAAATCAGCCGACCACAAACGCGCGAATCCCACCCATTTCTCCATTTCCCAGTTCCGCGTTTCGAAGGCGCCGGCCGGATTCAGCAAGACCAGTGGCTCGCCGTCCAGCCAACCGGCACGTTTTAGCATGATGTGCCCGGCTTCGGCATCTCTCAATCGAAAATGGGGATCCAGTTGGTTGGCGCCGAGACCCGCCGCCTCGATCGTGAGTCGATAACGCTCTCCGCCATGGATGGGGGAGTAGCGGTCGAATGCCGACCATGCCTTGGGACGCAATACCCTTCTCACCAGTCCGCTTATACCGTTGTTTTGGAGGTCGATGATCACGTCATATCGCCGGGATAGCAACCAGGGCAGTAAAAAGATTGTCCGCAGCAACTGTCTTTTATGGCTGCGGCCGCCGCCGATCGAGATGACGCGGTCGAAAAGGACGAGGCCCCTGGCGACGCTGTCGGTTTCTTCTCTTGTCAGGAAGTCGAGCTCGGCGGAGGCAGGCAAGCTGTTCCGAAGGTCATGCAAGTAGGGTAGGGTACCCATGACATCACCCATGGCCTGTAGCCGGATGGCCAGCACCCGCCTGGGGACCTGCTCTTTTATCCATGGTTTTGCGTCGATGATCATCTGCGATCTGTTTTATTTAATGGGTTCGATCCGGAAAAGATAGAGATCGCTGCCTTTTTCAATGGCCCCCACGCGGCTATCCACGAGCGATAACCTGTAGGAGGAAGCCAGCTGTTTATCAGTTTGCAACAATATCTCGAGCGGTGCGTGTGTGATCAGGTAAACGGCTTTACGATCGCCCGATGCGAAGAGCTGCTCAAGGCCTTCCGTATAACGGTCCTGTTTTTTTTGTAAGGCTGCGATGTCGCTGGCCCAGCGCACGAAGGACATGTCTTTCTCCATGTCGACACAATAGGCGGGATTGTCGGTTCGGGCCACTACGGTGTTCATCGTCCAGTAATCAGTCACCCATTTTTCTCCTGGTGGAATCTCGCGCAGGAGCGTCGTCAACTCCATGCTGTAGGAGAAAGGCCTTTGGAGGTCCTGGATGAATGCGAAGCCGCCTCCTATCCCTTGCGCGGCCAGCAGCAGGGTCACTGGGCTAAGCCATTTGTCTGTGACCGGACGCTCTTTGCAATATAACCAGTCCGCCACGATAAAGCTGATGTACACGAATCCCGAATACCTGGCGTTGAGCAGGGAAAAGAAAAACGTGCTGATGATAAAGCTTAGCAGCAGGTTGATGGTGAAGAGGGCCGCGCTTTTCTTCTCCTTCCAAAGACAGGCGTATACAAACAACAGGAGCAGCAGCGCGATGGGGATAAAAGCCGGCTTTAGCCGGCCGTCCCGGAGTGTCAGGAGAAAATGGGTGTTCCAAAAATGCGTTTTCCACCATGCTGGAATCGGTAGGAAGGTCCTGATCGGGATCTCATAGATCGCGGAAAAATGAAGAGAAGTAGCGCCATGAGAAAGGGCCGACAAATTCAGTTGGCTATCCGGCGGCGGAACGATGAAGTAGACGGCGGGCAAAACGGCCAGCAGTCCCAACAGGGCGGGGCCGAAGAGCGAGCCGATGGACTGTCGCCTTTCTTTTTGAAGCAAGAGATAATAGCCATGAAAGCTGCACGCCAGCAGCAGACCTAACATATGACTATTAGAAAGGGCAAATAAGAGCAGGTAGTATAGGATGGCCGTTTTGCGGGACGTCTGCCGGATGATCAAACAAATACAAAAGGCGAGCAGGACCGCGACCATATAATTTCTGCTGAATACGCCGAACTCCCAAATAAAATAATAGCCGAAGGGGATCAATACCCTGGCGCGCGTGGGGAGGGGAGACCGGAAAATAAGCAGAAATGTCGCAGCCACCGCAATCGACCATTGCAGCACCTGTACGAATACCAACTGGTGCGTACACTTACTCAAGGTCCAGAGCAGCGTGTACCAGCCCGGTGGATGTCCTTCATAGCGGCGGTTGGCGATCAGGTCCAGGTAACTGCCGCTTCCCTTGGAAATATTCCAGGAGTGGAATTCGTCGCCCCACATTTCATGATGCGCCATGCCGATGCCGAGCAGCAGGGCATAACCCGCAAAAACAATCCATAGCCAGGGGGCCGCCAAGGGTCGCCCTTGCTTAACTATGACGACGCGTATTGACATGATGTTGCTGTAAGGAGGGTTACGGGCAATGCGGCGTCGGGATCGAAGCGAAGGATCTCACGGATGAGACCGGGCAGATCGCCCTGCACATATTTGACACTACCGTCGACCATTACGCCACTGAATCCGGCCATACCGATGCCACTTGCGGTCAGCGATGCCGCGAGGTCGGAATCGAACAACCGGATCTGCCCCCGATGCATGACCAGTAAAAGGTCTTTGGGGTTGGTAGCAAAGACGCCGTCCAGGTCATTTCCTTTCTTGATCACCAGGTCGGCCTGGTAGCCTTTCTCTATCTTTCCCACCAGGGGAAGTTCCCAGACCGCCGCGGCTTTGCCCATCAAGCCGTCCAGTAGTTCCGCATCCGTCAGCATAGCCTGTCGCCTGGCCAACCGCAATTGTTCCCAGCCATTCCAGGTTGCAGACAATGTGCTGTCCGTACCAAACAGGATGGGCAGCCGGTGTTTGAGCCGATCGATCGGCGCCGTTCGATGATAGAGGAAATAATTCGAGTCGGGGCACCACACCAGCGCCTTCAGCGCGTCTGCCTGCCGCTCTTTCATCGCCACTCCATGTACGCCTACCACCGGCCGCCGGAACAGGTTCCATCGCCTGAGCCGATCTGCCTCCCCCGCGGCCGTGGAATTGGTGCCCTCGCAGATATGCACTACGATGAGCCCTTTGCGGCGCCGGAGACCATTGAGCTTCCACCTCCAGCGTTTTTCCGTGCCCAGGGAGTGAAGACAATGTCCCGCCTGAAAAACGGTGATCAGCTCCTCGGCGCCCGTAATCAATACCGCACCATGGTTGACGACCGTCGTAAAGCCGTTCAACAGGTTCTTGTACAGTCCCCATCTCGTCCGCAGCGCCTGTGGGATCGCCAGGACCTGTCTGATCCGGTCCTTATACCGGAGATGGATATCCCGACCCCAATCCAGATAGTCCTCGTATGCGCGGCTTCCGAGTTTGGGGAACAGGTTAAAATCAAGGTGGTCGTGCGAATTGATCAGGCCCGGCAGGACAGTAGCATGCTGAAAGGGTAAAGCGACCGATGTATCGGGCATTGGACTGCCAAAAGGGAAAATACCCGCGATCTTCTCCTTATCGACCAGTAGGTGATGGAGCCCCTTTTGCCCTATGATATTCACGTTTTTTAAAACCATGTTCCTGCAAATAAACGGGCGTTTGACCGCAGCGGTTGGCTGCCCGATCCGCGACAATTTTTGCCGCCGGGCATCCTTTGGGAAAAAAGGGCCGTTTTACATTCGGATGCTAAAAATTGATCTAAAATTGTCAGCCATGCATTTACCCGACTCCTCCCTATTGACCAATATCACGGTCCAGGGGCACGCCAGACTCGGTGATATCCTGTTCGAAAAAAAGTACATCACGATCCGCGATCTGGAAAACCGGTTGTATGCGGATGATGAACTTATCAAACTACCGGACCTCCCCATGGAACATCCTCATTATAAGGAATGGCAGGCACGCAAACGCATCATCAACCGGCTTTACCGTTATCTCGCCGGAAGACGCCAGGCCCTCGATATCCTTGAGGTCGGCTGCGGCAATGGCTGGCTGGCCCGCCAGATGGCTGAAATCCCTGGCGCCAAGGTCACCGGGCTCGACATCAATTTTACTGAACTGCAACAGGCGGCGCGCGTTTGGAGCGATGACCCCAATCTTTCCTTCGTACACGGGGACATCCGGACGGGAATGCTCGAAGGACGGCGTTTCGACGCTATCATTTTCGCCGCATCGATTGAATACTTCGCGTCGCTCAAGAAGATCATGCATACCTGTATGGCCTACCTCAAACCCGGCGGAGAGATCCACCTCATCGATACCCGCTTCTATAAACCGGTAGAGTTGGAGCGTGCCAAAAAGGCCACGTTGGCCTACTATAGTTCGTTTGGCTATCCGGAAATGGCGGACTTCCACTACCACTATATCCTCCAGGACCTCAAATCTTTTCACTACACTATCCTCCATAATCCCTATTCGATCCGTAACCGGTTCGTAAAAAACAAGCATGCGAACCATTGGATATGCATCAGGAATAAATATAACCAATGAATAAGCTCCTCTTCTCTCATTCTTATTTCATGCGTTACGATCCCAAGCAGTGGGCCACGGGTTCACCCTATCCGCCACTCGCGACGATTGGCGCGGCGGCTCTGCTTCGGCAGAAAGGCTTCTCGGTCTCGCTTTTTGATACGATGTTTGTTGAAAGTCCCGACCAGGTGATCGAGGCGCTGTCTAGGCAAAGACCCGATTTTTTCGTTGTCTACGACGACGGCTTCAACTACCTCACCAAGATGTGTCTTACCAATATGCGTGAAGCCGCTTTCCGTATGATCCAGTTCGCCCGCCAGCAGGGTTGTATCGTCATCGTGTCGAGCTCGGACTCCACTGATCACTACCACGACTACTTGCAGAAAGGCGCGGACTTCGTGCTGCTGGGGGAGGGAGAACAGACCTTGCTGGAATTGGTCAGCAGCATTTCGGCAAGAAGGGACGACTTTCGGCAGATCGCCGGACTGGCGTGGATGCAAAATAAATTGCCTGTCTGCAATGACCGACGAAAAGTGATGAAAGATCTCGATAGCCTGCCCCTGCCTGCCTGGGATCTCGTGGATATCGACAGCTACCGGCGGATTTGGATGGACAGTCACGGGTATTTTTCACTCAACATCAGTACCACGCGGGGCTGCCCCTTCAAATGCAACTGGTGTGCGAAACCCATTTACGGCAATCGATACAACGCCCGGTCTCCGCAACACGTGGTGGAAGAGATAAAAATGCTGCAAACGCGGTATGCGTTCGACCATATCTGGATGTGCGACGACATCTTCGGACTCAAACCTGATTGGGTTGTTGAATTTGCGGAGCTTGTTCAGCGGGAAGGGCTTCATTTTCGGTTCAAGATCCAGTCCCGTGCCGACCTCCTTGTCCAGGAGAACTACGTTCGCGCTTTGGCACGGGCAGGTTGCGACAACGTTTGGATGGGCGCCGAAAGCGGCTCCCAGCAAATATTGAACGCCATGGACAAAGGCACTACCATCGAACAGATCGCCGATGCAACATGTTTGTTGCGCGAGCATGGTATCCGTCCGGGCTTCTTTATTCAATTCGGCTACCCCGGAGAAACGAAAGAAGATATCGACCTGACCATCCATATGATCAACCACCTGCTCCCCGATGAGATCGGCATCTCCGTCTCCTATCCCTTACCCGGTACTGTTTTCTATGAACGT
This sequence comes from Puia sp., assembly GCA_965214315.1. Taxonomy (GTDB): domain Bacteria; phylum Bacteroidota; class Bacteroidia; order Chitinophagales; family Chitinophagaceae; genus Puia. The sequence goes on from CBDCBP010000015.1 coordinate 287,698, forward strand.
GTCAAGTCCCAGCTTCAGGAAAAGACGAACTGGACCGACTCGGACGAGCTCCAGCTCCTGTTTCGCAATACTTATCCGCCTGCTTTTTACAAACAGCTTCACCGATATGTGCACTGCAGCTATCGTTGGCATTTCGCGCTCCGCCAGCTCTCTCATTCTCTTTCCCGGCCCGCGTCCTTCCTTCGTCATGGCTTTCGGGTGGCGGCCCTGGCCGGCTGGAACCTGGTGGCCGCAGTCGTTGCGAAGCGAAAATTAAAAACCCTGATGGAGGTATGAATGAGATGCAGGATATCATCAATGAGCAACAGGCGGGCAAGGCATTTGGTAAGCAATCGCTTGTTTTTGATGATTATGATAGAGACAATGCCATCATACAGTATAAGCGTCGCCGGGTAAGGGACCATGTCCTGCGGTTCCTGGCGTCCAAAAGTAAGATACTGGAACTCAATTCCGGCACGGGAACGGATGCCATATTTTTTGCGGAGCGGGGCCATTGTGTCCACGCGACGGACATTTCGGAAGGCATGCAGGAAAAGTTAAAGGAGAAGGTGCGTGAGAGCGGACTTGGGGGCAGGATCACGGCGGAGCTGTGTTCGTTTACTGCGCTTGGGTCGCTTCGTGAAAGGGGGCCTTACGACCTTGTCTTCTCTAATTTTGCCGGGCTTAACTGCACGCGCGAACTCGATAAGGTGCTTCGTGCCATGCGCCCTTTATTAAAGCCGGGCGGCCGGGTGACGCTCGTCATGCTGCCGCCGTTTAGTGGATGGGAAACGCTGATGCTTTTCCGTGGTCGGTTCAACTCTGCGTTTCGCCGTTTCGTGGGCCGGCGCAAAGGTGCTCCCGCACATGTCGAAGGCTTTCATTTTCGTTGCTGGTATTATAGTGCTTCTTATGTAAAGAAGATCATGGCTGCGGAGTCGTTTGAGTTTTTGGGCCTGGAAGGGTTGTGTAGCCTCGCGCCGCCGTCTTATATCGAGTATTTTGCGGAGCGGTATCCGCAGGCGTGGCGGTTGCTGAGTAGCCTTGAAGATAAGTGGAAAGAGAAATGGCCCTGGCGGGCCATCGGGGACTACTATATTGTTTCATTTAAGAAGCGATGACCTTGGGAAAATACTTCGGTTAAGCGGCGAAGGTATTTGGTGAGGACTTTTTGCTGGAAGATCTCCGGGTTGGGCCGGCTATAGTGTTTTCCGCACTGGAGTGTCAGCACGTCGCCCTTCATGTTTCTTTTTTTTTGCCTGGTCTTTTTCGACCAGCGGTGGTCGGTGATCCGCCGCAGCTTGTTTTCGAGCTTGTTGCCGAGGTGGTTGCCTAGCATATACTCGAGCACCCGTTTTATAAAGAAGTCGGGTCGTGTGGCTTCGGCTTCGCGGCTTCGGTAGCGATAGCCGGGGAAATAGCTGCTTACCCAGTCATTCGCGCGGAAGAAATTTTGCAGTCCCTCGTCACCGGACATCGGCAACAGCGTGAATAGCTCTATGGCCGTGAAAATATTCTTCTCGCGGATCTCCAGCGCATCTTCGTCGACGTAGTAGTTCATACAATAACGGTGCTGGTGTCCTAGGAGAAAGGTCAGCTTCTTGAACAAATGCATCAAGGTCCGCGCTATCCAGACCCTATTGGCAACTGTGATGATAAAATAATCGATATCGGCTTTTTCATCCGCGCAACGCTTGCTCAAAGAGCCCGAGATGCAGACACCTCTTACAAAAGGGAATTGATAAAGTAATGTTGCGCCTCTCGCTGCGATGCGCAAAAGGTCAGTCGCATGCGCTTCGCCTCGAAATCGCCTTAATGCCAATGAGGCGTCGTCCTGTAGTGAATAGTAGGCGCCCAATCGGTAAAGGCGTCCTTCCCGCACGAGCTGCGCTGTCGCCATGATGATCCCGGCTTTTTCAGCCTCGATGTCGAGGAAACGGCGAATATCTTCCAGGGACAATGGGTAATTGAAGCAATCGAAGTAAGTGATCGTCTTCAGTATGCTTGTGCGTAGGTCCATGAAAAGAGAACGCTACGCAATACCTAACGGTTGCTCGAACCCTGGGCACGGAAAAAAAGGATCATGACGGGCAACTGCTGACCGCGAAGCTCCGTTGCTATTTGGTTGGCTGAGCTGCTTGGATGACGGATTGCGGCTAGGCGAATTGGAGCTTCTGAATGATGGCTTCTGCGAACCGCTCCATTTCCTCCAGCTGCGGACTGCATTGCAGCAAGAAGAAGTCCACGCCCTCGCGCTCGAATTCCCCGATCCGATCGGCGACCTGCGACGGCGTGCCCGCCAGCCCGGATCGGAGTCCGCGGTTGGAGACAGAATAATCTTCCAGGGAAACCTTTTGTTCCAGCTGTGTGCCGGCCAGCCATTGCTGATAGTTGTTATAGCCGGCGCTTCCGGGCCGAACATCGGTGATCCGGGCGAGTTCTTTTTTGACAGCGGCTTCATTTTCGCGGATGATGCTATACGCGGCGACGCCATAGGTCATCGGCGGGAGACCTTTCTTTTCTCTTCGCTCTTTCATGTCCCTGATCCGCTTGCCGATCGTCGCCGGCTCGTCGCCATGCATCACGTACCCGTCACAGGTAGAAGAGATCAGGTCCTTGGCCGTCTCCGATTCTCCGCCGGCATAGAGGGGTGGCCTTGGTTTGGAGAGGGGTTTCGGCTGCAGGGTATTGTTGGCGACGCTGTAGTATTTGCCTTCGAAGTTGAAGCCGTCCTGTTGCCATACGCCATTCAGCACCGTCAGCCACTCCGCTGTCCGCGCATACCGGTCGTCATGCATTTCGAACCCTACGCCATATTTGGTGGCCTCGTCACGCCACCACGAAGAAACGACATTCAACGACAGCCTGCCGCCGCTGATATGATCTATATTTGCCGCCTGTTTCGCCAGCAAAGCGGGATTATGAAAGGTAGGCCGCACGGCGATCATCAGTTCTTGCTTATGCGTCACTGCTGCCAGGGCAGCAGCGGTCGACCAGGCATCGAGTGATGGGGCCGACTCGCCCTTGATGTCGTTCAGGTTCAATTCTGCGATCAAGGAAAGATCGAAGCCAAGTTCCTCGCTTCTCATTGCGAGTCTTTTCACATAGCTCCAGCTGGCTTCCATATTTTCATTGTCCACGTTGCGCAGCCAGCCGCCGAAAACGGGCATCCAATAGCCGTATCTCATTCCGATTTATTTGATTTTTCAATGGTCGAATGCCGGACTTCGATCGAAGCTTTGCTTCTCATCGTTCCTAGCCTCGCTTTGCTCGGCTACCTTCGGCTCGTGTCATAAACTTACCCTCTGTTTTTCCAGGCGGTCCGGAATGCGCGAGCCGGCACGCTTTTCCAGGTAATCGACCAGCCGTTGATGGGGGTTGAACCCAATGACGTTCACGGCGTCTGCTACGAAGTTGGACAAGGCATTGACATCATAATACAACAACTCTCCATCCCGGTCATCAACGATGTACTCGATACCGCCGACGTCGATCCCCGACTGTTGTACGATCGTCTCGACGGCCCTGATGACCGCAGGCGGCGGCGTATACCCTTCCACCTTCAACCCGTTCTTCGGCGCCTCTACCGCACAGGCATTGCGTACGAGCTCGACGCCCGTGTTGGTCTGACAGATATCGGCAGGACAAAGATTGAACGTGTCACCGGTCAGGTAGACGCGGATCGCGTACAAATATTTGCCGCCGAGCGTTTCCACCCGGGCAATATAACCACCCCGGGCCGGAATGAACTCCTGCAGCAACGCTACGTGGTCGACGCCGAAGTCCATGCCGCCTGCGGCGACGGCTTCTTTCAAGTCAGCCAGCGTTGCATACTTGGTGATGCCCGCACCGCTCCCGCCGATATTGGCCTTGACGACAACCGGGAAGCGTAAGCCCTCGGCAGCTTCGACCAGTTTGCCGGGATGATTGACCACATGTGCTCTGGGATGCCTGACGCCGAGCGACTGCATCAATTGCAATTGCAAGGCCTTCGAGGTCTCGAACGTAAAAGCCTTGTAACCGTTCACAGTCGGAATATGATGGTACTCGAGGTATTTGAGGTAATTGAGCGTATAAAAAATACCCTGCACGCCGTCGCGGAGATATGCGGAGGGGCTCATGCGGTTAAAGAACAGGGAGTAATCGGGCGCGGGCGCCTCGATCGCGTATTGGTGAGCTGCGGGGTTGAGCCGGGTATAGGGGATATGGCGCTTGTCCAGCTCTTCAAAAAGCGGCTTGAACCAGTCGGGATGTTCGTGATAAATTGCGATAGGTGACATGTCGCAAATATACCAAATTGGGATGGTCTGAAAACGCTAATTTATTTGTGAATTGCGCGGCGAGCCAAGCCCAGTCTCCGGTTGGGGAGCTGCCTAGCGGTTGTCTGTCATGACCAGCCCTTGATTTGGCACCCACTTATCATATTCCATATAAGCGGCCACGTCTTTTGCAGCTTGTTCTCCTTTTAACCGGGTAACGAGGTGTAGTGCCCCGTCTATCCCTGCGGATATACCGGCTGTCGTCATCACCCGCCCGTTGTCCACGAACCGCACCTCCGAGAGCACGCGTGTTTTTGGCAGCGCTTCCTGGAGCGCCGCGATACTCGAATGAAAAGTCGTGGCAGTCAGACTGTCCAGCAAACCTGCCTTGCCGAGGATAAAAGCGCCTGTACAAACTGAGAAAAAATAACTGGTGCTTGTGCGCCTGCTTTCGATCCATGAGATCAACCCAGCGTCCTTCGTCGCCGCGTTCGCGCCACCGCCAAAAAAAGCCAGGATGTCAGCGGGCGGGGCGTCGTCAATGGTATAGTCGGGCATGATCTTAAGAATGCCTTGCGATGTGACAAGGCCCTTCTTCCGGGAAACGGTAAAGACCCGAAAACCGGCGGCGGAAAATACTTCCATGGGGCCGGCAAAATCCAGCACCTCCACACCTTCTTGCAGATAAAAGCAGATCGTCATTTGTTGATGTTGTTTTTTCATCAGTTCACGCCTTTCGGCAAATGTTTGTTGAATGAGGGTCATGCCGCAATGCGGGCAGGCCCCGGCTTTGGTAAATACCAGGGTATCGCAACCGCCCCCGGTACAAATGGGACAAAAATAACCGATGCTGTCTTTTGCAGCGCTGGCTGGCTCTTGCGCCGGCAACCGCACGCTGTAAAAGCAAGAGATCGATAGTAGGACGAAAAGCGTTCGCATGTTTTTTTGGTAAAGCTAACGCAGCTCATGTTCACAAAGGAGGACAGATAGGCGAAGGATCAGGACAAACGGCCGTCGTCCTGCGGCGCCGATAGCTCGCTTGGCAGGCGCCCCGTATGTCTTTTCAATAGCGTTCGGAGTTGGTTGGCACTTTGGAGCCCACATTGCTGTGTGATCGTCCCCACCTTGACCTGTTGCCGCAACAGGTGGACTGCTTTTTCAACGCGAAGTTTTTCCAGGTACTGGCCGATCGTAACGCCGGTGGTGGATTTGAAAAGGCGCGTCAGGTTTCGGGGACTGGTAAAGATCAACGCTGCTAATTCATCGATTCTGAGCTTGTGTTCGAGGTGATGGATCATCCAGTCCTGTATGAGATGGATATCGTTATTGACATGCGAACGATATTGCAGGTAGATGCTCTCCTGGGACTCGCTCCCGTCGCGCCGGATATAGACGACCAGTTCACGCGCGACCTTGAAGGCGAATTCCGGGCCGTGGCGTTCTTCCAGCAGGAAAAGGGCCATGTCGAGACCCGTCGTTACGCCTGCGCTGGTGTAAATATTTCCGCATTTCACGAAGAGGCGGTCGGTCAGTACCTTGGCTTTGGGGAACGCGCGCCGTAACTGCGTGGTGTATTTCCAATGCGTGGTACATTCGCCATTGTCCAGCAGCCCTGCTTCTGCCAGCAGGAAGGCGCCTGTGCAGACCGAACAGATGACCGCTTGGGATGCGGCTGCCTTTCTTAGCCAGCCGAGCAAAGGTGTGGACTGGCTCAACGCTCCCAATTCAAAACCTGCGACGATCAACAGGTCCGCCGGCCCCACTTCCACGGTTGAATAGTGCGCCAATCCCGCCAAAGGCAATCCTGCGGAGCACACCGGATCGGCCTGTTCCGCGCAATATTCGATCCGATAGGGCTGGCCATATTCAGAAGCTTCATAGAAAGCCTGCACCGCGCCCGCAAGATCCAGCAAATGCACTCTCGGGTTGACAAAAAATATGACCCTGTTGCCGTGCTTCATACATCCAAAATAATGAAAACGGGAATCATTTCCATCCCTTACCTTCGGCTCATGCAAAAGCTGTATCTCTTATTGCTCCTGCTGATCGTGCCGGCTGCCTTCGTCAGCGCACAAACTATTACCTACACCGCCTGTCCCGGTTGCTGGAATTCCGATTCCCTTGGCAACCATCGCGCCGTCGTGCGGTTCGACGGACCTGGAACTACTGCGCATGCGTCCGTGCCGTGGCGACTGCCTTTGGCCGGCCCCTTCAACCACCGCATCATCGTCCAGGACGCTAAAACGGGCAAGCGCATCGACGCGACGCCCGGCGCGCTAACCCGAGAATCGGGCGAGATCTTCTTCCCGGCTGCCGCCAAAGGACATTATTACGTATATTATCTGCCTTACAAGAACGAGGGCAAGAGCAACTATCCGAAGGGCGTCTATCTTCGGCCAGACTCATCCGTCACGCCGATCGCCATCAGCGCTCCGCGCAACTGCACCGTCATCGGTTTCCAATCGATCGATAGCTTCAACACCTTCTACCCGATGGAAGTCATCGCCACCGCCAGGGAGACCGCCGCATTACGCTCAAAATACCCCACCCAACCTTTTCTCGTTTTTCCCGAAGACCGTGATTATCCCATCCGCATGCGGTACGACCTGCCTTATCGCTGGGTCAGGACGGGGGCCGGCGCCGATCTCTCCGCTTCGGGCCGCCAAGGCGAGCTGACCGGCTCCGCCCACCGCGGCGAGTACTATGCCTATCAATTGGGCGTCTATGCGCAGCAGCCGTTGGAAGACCTGCAGGTCGTATTTAGCGATCTGAGCAATGCCGCGGGCCAGTCCATCTCCGCGGATGCCAGCTCCTGTATCAATACAACAGGAGTGGGCTATGACAACCATCCCTTCACCAAGACTGTCGATGTTCCTGCCGGCCAGGTCCAGGCCTTGTGGTGCGGGGTGGACATCCCCGCTTCGGCCACTCCCGGCGACTATACGGGCACCGTCACCGTCACCGCGAAGCATTGTCCCCCAACGACGATCCGACTGCACTTCACCGTTAGTAGTGTGCTGGCAACCGGCGGCGGCGCCGACGAGCCCGAAAAAATGACGAGATTGAAATGGCTCAACTCAACGCTTGACCAGGACAACACCGTCATTGCACCCTATACAGCCCTGACGGTTCAGGGCGATACCGTCATCAACCTGCTCGGCAGATCGGTGCAGCTCAACCAACAAGGCTTCCCCCAGCAGATCAGCACCTTCTTTACCCCGGAGATGACCGGTATGAGTGACTCGCCGAATAACCTGCTCACGGAGCGCATCCATTTTCATTTTATCCGCCTGGCCGACGGAAAAGATATTGAGCTCAAGCCGGAAGGCGTGCAATACACGGCGAAGAGTGCGGGTACGGTAGCCTGGCGGGCTGCCAGCGTTGCTGATGAACTGCGAATGGATGTCGGCGCTTCCCTGGAGTTCGATGGCTTCCTCACTTACACCGTGCGGATAACGGCCCTGAAGGACCTCGAGCTGAAAGACATCGTGATGCACATCCCTTTTCAAAAGCAACAGGCCACCTATATGATGGGCCTCGGTCAGAAAGGCGGCTACCGCCCCGACAGTGTGTACCATTGGAAATGGGATGTGGCACACAAGAACCAGGACGGCGCCTGGGTCGGTGCCGTCAATGCCGGCTTGCAATATTCGCTCCGCGACGAACGCTACACCCGGCCTCTCAATACCAATTTTTACCTACAGAAGCCGCTGCTGGCGCCAACGTCCTGGGCCAATGGTGGCAATGGCGGGATCGATATCGGTATGAAGGGCCAGACGATGCTCGCGAACAACTACAGCGGTCCGCGCCGACTGCGAAAAGGGGATACGCTCTTTTACAATTTCAACGTGCTCATCACGCCCTTCCATACCCTAAACACCGACTTTCAATGGGCTACCCGTTTCTACCACAAATATGACGACCTGCAAACGATCAAGGCTACCGGTGCCACCGTCATCAATATCCACCACGCCACACCCATCAACCCCTGGATCAACTATCCTTTTATCGAGTGGCGAAAAATGAAAGGTTTTATCGACACTGCCCATAGTCTTGGGTTAAAGGTGAAGATATACAACACGGTTCGAGAGCTCTCCGACCATGTTTACGAGATCTTTGCCCTCCGCAGTCTCGGAACCGAGATCTATACACCGGGGCCCGGGAAAGGCTTCTCCTGGCTGCAGGAACACCTGGACGACGACTATATCCCCGCATGGTTCGTACCCGAGCTAAAGGATGCGGCCGTCATCAACAGCGGCATGAGCAGATGGCATAATTACTATGTGGAAGGCATGAACTGGCTGGTACAACATGTCGGCATCGACGGCATCTATCTTGACGACGTCGCCTTTGACCGCATTACTATGAAACGCATAAAACGCGTGCTCACGCAGGACGGCCATCCGGGTATCATCGACCTCCACAGCGCCAATCAATACAATCCCCGCGACGGCTTCAACAACAGCGCCAATTTGTACATGGAACACTTTCCTTACCTGAACAGACTTTGGTTTGGCGAATACTTCGATTATGAAAAAAATCCGCCCGATTTTTTTCTCACCGAGGTCAGCGGCATCCCTTTCGGACTAATGGGGGAAATGCTCGAAGGCGGCGGAAATCCCTGGCGCGGCATGGTCTATGGGATGACCAACCGCATGCCCTGGTCGGACGACGCCGATCCACGTCCTATCTGGAAGGTCTGGGATGAGTTTGGGATGCAGGGCACGAAGCTGATCGGTTATTGGAGCCCCGCGTGTCCGGTAAAGACGGGCAGCAATGCCGTGCCGGCCACGGTTTACGAGAAACCCGGCGCCCTGTTGGTGTCGCTGGCCTCGTGGGCTGCGGCAGATACTTCCGTGCGGCTCGATATCGACTGGAAAAGGGCGGGCATCGACCCGGCCCGCGCCAGCATCGACGCGCCGGAGATCACTCATTTTCAGGCCGCCCGCCACTTCGCGGTTGGCGATGCCATCCCTGTGCAAAAAGGAAAAGGCTGGCTGCTTGTCATACATCAGTAGGAAGACCGTACCAGCTGGTGATTGTCATCAAAATATACAAAAGTTCTCCTTGTTCGCGGCTTGGTTTATATTTGACGGATTTCGGATCAGTTCGGTTACAAACAATTAGATCATGAAGCTATATAAAACTAAGAAAGGCATCCTGCTCGGGCGGGAAAACCAATACTACAAGCTAAACCAACCCTGGGATGAGCTGATCAACCGCGGCAACCTGCACCAATACCTGGAGTCATTGGTGAAAAACGCGGATTGGGTGGTCGCTGCTGAAGCTGATGCCCTGATCAATAGCGAATTGTCCGCGCCCATCGGTGCACAGGAAGTATGGGCTGCCGGTGTTACTTACCTGCGCAGTCGCGACGCCCGCATGGAAGAATCGGCGGCCTCTGGCGGCGCCACCTTTTATGATAAAGTGTATGAGGCTGAGCGGCCCGAATTGTTCTTCAAGGCGCTCCCTCAGCGCGTGGCCGCACATGACGAAGCCGTCTATATCCGCCACGACTCGAGCTGGAACGTTCCGGAGCCTGAGCTCACCCTTTATATCAATTCCCTTGGTGAGATCCAAGGCTACACCATTGGCAACGATATGAGTTCCCGCAGCATAGAAGGGGAGAACCCCCTTTACCTGCCACAAGCAAAAGTCTACCAGCGGAGTGCAGCGCTTGGGCCCTGCCTGTATGTGCCTGCTTCGCCGATCGCGTCGGCTACCCTTATTAAAATGACAATCCTCCGCAACGGCAAAAGCGTCTACGACGGCGAAGTAGCCATCAGCCAGATCAAGCGTAAGCTGTCCGAACTGGCCGGCTGGTTGTATCGCGATATGGACTTTACCCATGGTTGTTATCTGATGACCGGCACCTGTCTCGTCCCCGGTAACGATTTCACGCTCGCCAAAGGTGACAAAGTAGCCATTACCATAGACGGCATCGGAACGCTCAGCAATACTGTCGACTATAAACCGCAGCGTTGACCGTAAACCTTAACAGCCAAGGTATGCTGACCTTTTTGGAGCTCAAAAAAAAACTAAAACAGGATTTTTCTCATTTGGAATGCGTTCGGATCGCGTTGCTTGGCGACACGGCGACGCCCTTCCTGGCACAAGCCTTAAGAGGAACCGGATTTGACCGGGGATTCGACCTGAGGATATGGGAGGCCGATATCAACCAGATCGAACGGCAGGTCTTCGACCACGCCTCAGCGTTGTATTCGCTCGACCCGCAGGTGATCATCCTCTTTCATTCTTCTCATAAACTCCTGCTGCATTATGATAAGCAAAAGCCGGCGGACTATGCCGCCCTCGCCGGCAACCGCCTGGAGCTGATCGGTCGCCTCTGCTCGACCATCGAATCCAAACTGCATTCGAAGATCATCTATTACAACTATACCGAAATAAACGACGCCGTGTTCGGGAATTACGCTAATAAAATGGATTCCTCCTTTTTGTGGCAGTTGCGAAAACTCAACTTTGGGCTGATGCAATACGCCGCGGGACACCCGAACTTTTATCTTTGCGACCTCTCCACTATCCAAAATCAATCGGGCAAGCTCAATCTCTTCCATCCTTCGGTCTATGTCAACAGTGATATGGTATTGAGTATCGATGGTTTGCCCGCCGTCGCCGCTACGACGCTGGATTTGATCGGCGCTTTTTTCGGGCGGATCAAAAAATGCCTGATCCTTGACATGGACGATACGATATGGGGCGGGGTGATCGGCGACGATGGCATCGAGAACATCCAATTGGGAACGCTGGGGATCGGTAAGGCGTTCACCGAGCTCCAGTATTGGGCCAAAAAGCTCAGGTACCGAGGTGTTATCCTGGCAGTGGCCAGTAAGAACAAAGAATCCGTTGTCATGGAGGCCTTCGACCGGCATCCTGACATGGTATTGACGAAGGAAGACATCGCTGTCTTTAAGGTGAATTGGGACAACAAGGTGGACAACATCCGGGAGATCCAGGCTGTCCTCAATATCGGTTTCGATTCCATGGTCTTTCTGGACGACAACCCCTTCGAACGGAACATGGTCCGGGAAGCCATCCCCTCTATCACCGTCCCCGAGCTACCCGAAGACCCCGCCGAGTACCTGGAATATTTGTATGCGCTGAACTTATTTGAGACCACGACGCTTTCCGATGCCGACAGGGATCGGACAACACTTTACCAGACACAGGCGCTGCGGGAATCGGAGATGAAGGCCTACGGCAATGAAGATGATTTCCTGGCGGGCTTGAATATGCGCTCTGACGTGCAATCATTCAATGCCTTCAATACCCCTAGGGTTGCACAACTCAGTCAGCGGTCAAACCAGTTCAATTTACGTACTGTTCGTTATACGGAAGCGGACATTTTGGGGCTCGCCGGCGCACCCGATAGCTTAACGTTTGCCTTTACCCTGGAGGATAAATACGGGGATAATGGAATAATTGGCGTCGTCATCCTTAAAAAAGAAACTGACGAGATCCTGTTTATCGATACCTGGTTAATGAGCTGCAGGGTGCTGAAAAGAGGGATGGAGCATTTTACCCTAAACATCCTGGTGGCGGCGGCAAAGGAGAAAGGCTTCCGCTTCCTGAAGGGCGAATATGTGCAGACGGCAAAGAACGAAATGGTCAAGGCGCATTATCCGCAGCTCGGTTTTCAGCCGTTGGGTGATCACTGGCTCCTGGATGTCCAGCAGTACGTCATGCAAGAAACGCATATAAAGCCGAAATAATGCAAAGGTCTGTCGAATGTATTGCCGAGCGGATAGCTGTGTGAATCCGATGCCTGGCAAAAAACTCAGAAAAAACCTGGCTTCTTTTGCGGAGGGTTATTACGCGCTGGCGGATGGGTTGTTTGAACGATGCCTTGTTTCCTCACAAAAAGAAGCGCAGACTGATAAATTAAACTGTAAAATTGCAAAAAATACGACATGGACAAGGCTGAAATACTACGACAGGTGAATGCTGTGTTTGTCGACGTACTGGACAATGATAAGCTTGTTTTGCGGCATGACACCACTGCCAGTGAGGTAGCCGAATGGGATTCGTTGAACCATATTCAATTGGTGGTGGCGATCGAGAAGCAATTCAAGATCAGGTTCACATCGCGTGAGATCCAAAGCTGGAAAAATGTAGGAGAAATGGTCGATTCCATTGGTGCAAAAATCAACCAGGCGTGATGAAATTTCATCATGTGGGCATCGCTTGCAGGGATATAGCCGAGGAGATACAACATATTTCTGCTATTCATACCGTCATCCGCCAGAGCCCTGTCGTTTTTGACGAGCAACAACATGCGGAACTGGTATTGCTGACTCTGGCGGATGGCACCCACCTCGAACTGATCTCCGGAAAACAGGTCGAGGGCGTTCTCAAAAAGAATATTACCTATTATCATTTGTGCTTCGAGGTGGATGATATCCGCGCGGAGATCGACCGGCTGGAAGAACAACATGCGAAATTGCTGTCGCCGCCGACACCGGCGCCATTATTTGACAACCGGGAAGTGGCTTTTTTGCACGTTTCTTATGGGATCATCGAATTGCTAGGTAAAAAATAACGGGCATCATGACAAAAATGGACTGGCAGCGACTCTATAGCCCGGTAAGAACGGGATCGGCAGCAAGTTCGGGCGCCTCTCCTTCTCCCGAATCGCTCAGAAATTCTTTTCTAAGGGATTATGACCGTATTATTTTCTCTTCCGCCTTCAGGCGTTTGCAAAACAAGACCCAGGTATTCCCGCTTCCGGGGCCCGTCTTCGTGCATAACCGACTCACGCATAGCCTCGAAGTAGCGTCAGTCGGCCGCTCACTGGGCAAGGCGGTAGGCGACGTCCTGGGTGAGCGATATGCGCAATTGGGGGAAGGATTCCGCGAATTCTACAAGTACGAGCTGCCTTCTGTCATCGCAGCGGCCTGTCTGGCCCATGATATCGGCAATCCACCTTTTGGTCATTCCGGCGAAGATGCCATCCGCAGCTTCTTCCGCGAACTGGACGGGGAGGGCAAGCGGCGCTTCGATAGTGAACTCAGTCCAAACCGGCAAAGGGATTTTTTGTTTTTCGAGGGCAATGCCAATGCTTTTCGAACCCTCACCCACAACTTCAACGAGCCGACCAAGGGCGGCTTCCGGCTCACCTATGCTACGCTGGCGGCTATCGTCAAATATCCCTGTGACTCGCTGAATGGGTTCGACAAACGGCGATTGGCGACCAAGAAGTCCGGGTTTTTCGATTCCGAGATCGCCACCTATCGGACCATTGCTACGGCACTCGGTATTCCGCAGCCCGATGCGGGGAAGGTTGTATTTGCGCGTCACCCCTTCGTATACCTCGTCGAAGCGGCCGACGATATCTGCTACCGCGTCATCGACTTCGAAGACGCGCATCGGCTCAACATCATTTCCATAGATAGGATCGGGGAACTGTTCCTCTCGTTTTTTGACAATGAGACGGGCTATGATGCGCGGGACAGGGTGGAAAAGATCTTTGACGAGATCAATGACGACAATCAAAAAGTACAATTCCTTAGGGCGAAGTTGATCAACCTGCTTATTTTCCGGGTTCGGGATGTCTTTATTGAAAAAGAGGCCGAGTTACTGGCGGGCGAACTGCCGAATTCGTTGATCGACTATTTGCCGGCGCGGGAGCTGGCGCTCATCAAGCACATCGACGACTTCTCCGTGCGGCATATCTATAACCACCGGTCGGTAGTCGAGATCGAGATCGCCGGATATAACGTGATCGGGGGACTGTTGACCGAATTTTTCGGCGCGGTGCTGGATTCCTCCTCCGCCAAATCCGAAAAGCTACTGCAGCTGATCTCCCACCAGTTCCCCGTCACAGGCGCGGCCCATGGCCTGTATCAGGACACCCAATCCATCGTCGATTTTATCGCCGGTATGACCGACTTGTATGCCGTCGACCTCTATAGAAAGATAACCGGCATGGCTTTTCCCCAGATCAGATGACGTTTACCGTTCATCCTACAGCGGTTTTGCAGCGTGATTCTTTCACCGGTAAAAACTGGGACGAAACCGATAAATGTTGCGTCGTACAGAAAAGTTCGTTAATGATCCTTAACAGTTTGTTCCGCCAGCCACTATTAACTTCCGGCTGATTTCACGCGGGCGTAGCTTTGCTCTACAAAAATGAAGTTATGAAAAAGAGCATCATGGGCGCCGCCCTCTTCTTGTTGATCAGTTTTACGTATGCATCGGGTGCTTCGGCTGCGTCGGCTGCTTCAGCTGCGTCGGCTGCTTCGGCTTCACCAGGTGGTTCGGCTGCACCGGCTGCATCGGCCGCTGAATGGGCTCCGCAGGCTGGCCAACCCCACGTCGTCCGCAATATTGTCTCGACGGCATTGCCAGCGGCGTTGCTTTCGGGCATTAAAGCCGGCTATAAAGATTACTGGATCACTGCCTGTCGTGCAGATGGCAAAAAGAACAGGGAGGAATATTTTATTACCTTGGAGAATGCCGATGAGACGGTCCAACTTAAATCCAGCGACAAGTCGTCCTGGGAAGTGGTTAGTACGACGGTTAAGGCTTAGGTATGCTGTGGGCTAGAATATGCTGCGGCTGGATTATGCTGTAGGCTTGGATATGTTGTCGGGTGAATTATACTGGCTTGATTATGCTGTCGGCTGGATATGCTGTCGGGTGAATTATACTGGCTTGATTATGCTGTCGGCTGGATATGCTGTCGGGTGAATTATACTGGCTTGATTATGCTGTCGGCTGGATATGCTGTCAGCTTAAAAATGCTGTGGCTGGATTATACAGTCGGCCTTCGGTATGGCTTTTGATCTTGTGTGTTAAAATACATCCCATGCGCCAACCCAAAAATCCCTACAAAAATAGTCCGAATGCCGTACCACCCCTTGTAAGCCGGGGGCATGAGCATCTTATCCCATCTGCGAACCGCCTGCTTGCCTTGACGGCAAAAGGCATCTGGAGAGGCACGAAATTGTTAGTGAGGGTCGCGCTGCTCCTACCACGTGCATTCGTCAGGATCAATCAGCGACCTTCCCAAAATGAGCGTAAGGATATGCGCCGGTGACCCTTGGCATAACTTTTTTATCAGGTGAAGTATTATTTCACCAATAAATATTGATTTTATGCCAAATCCAAAGACAGATTCGCGCGGGTTCAGCACCAACAATGCTGACGAAGAAAGGGATATGGGCGCCAAAGGCGGGCCGTCAACCAGTCTGGGAAGTTCGGACAGTAAACACGGCATTTCAGCGCCCTACGACTCGGACCTCACCACGCAAATGGCCGTAAAAGGAAAAAAGAATAAAAAAGAAAAAGCTGAGAATGTCAATAAGAACAAATCATCTCTTTAACAACGGGGCCGCCTCACCAGGCGGCCTTTTTTTTGCGCCGATGCAATAACGGCACGGATTGGGAAACTGATTCCCCAAAATGTTCGGTCATGGTGAATAGCATTCCAGTCACATTTTGGCAGCTATGATCAGCGGTTGGATCGCAAGGTTCTCGCTATGAATGACACGTCGTCCATCCTGAAAGACTTGCCGCCCGGGATGTCATCGACCACTATGAACAATACTTTGCCCGCGCGGTGAGCGCCGCGACATGAACATGTTTTCCCCTGCGCATTGAGCCATGTGCTACGAAAGGCGCGTCGCCCCCAAGTGAATGATGCGCTATAAAGGATGTTTCCCCCGCCTAGTGAGTAATGCGCTATAAAGGATGCTGGCCCCATGCCAGTGTCTGATGAGCTATAAAGATGCTTCCCCTGCCTAGTGAAAGACACGCATGAACGAATTATTAAAAATCCTTTTGCGGCTTATTTAGACCACTGATTTTGTTGAAAAATCTTTCACCTTGAGGCTTCATCATTTAGCATATATGATTACTCCAGCCGATAAAAAGGTTTTGAAAAGATTCGGGGAAAATTTAAGAAAACTCCGTAAGGAAAAGGGTCTTAGCCTCCGCGAAATGTCGTATGCCTGCAGCATCGACAACAGTAAGATCGCCAAGATCGAAAAAGGGATGATCAACATCACCTTTACTACTCTTCTGCAACTAGCTGTTGCACTTGAAGCTCAACCCGCCTCCCTGCTCAGCTACGAATTAGCCGAACAAGACTAGTTATAAACAGGGTGCCCGCGTAATACCGTAGTCCGGCAGTTCGCTCTTTATAAACCTTCGTCTTTCCTGGTGCCAAACAGCCGGATAATCCGATCTTTCAACCAGCATTAACCCTCGTCGGCCTATTCTTCTCCCTCATCTCCATCTTCGGATCCTCCAAAGGGTTCGCCAGACGTGCTATGCGCCGAATCGTGATCATCGCTTTTTCCATCTGCCTGATCCTGGGTCAAACTTTGTTCATGTATAGGCATCTCCCGATCGAAAGCCGCCATTCATCGGCTTCTCCGCTTTGATGAGCGGCATTATTTTGATCCTTTCGTTCCAGAAAGGAGATAGCTGGTGATTCTTGTGGCTGCTGCCCACGGTTGGGTGGCGAAGCTTTGTGGTCGCCGGCGGCTGAAGCCTGGCGATGCTTGGTGATCCTTTGGGGGCACCTGCCCACGGTTGAGTGGCGAAGCTTTGTGGTCGCCGGCGGCTGAAGCCTGGCGATGCTTGGTGATCCTTTGGGGGCACCTGCCCACGGTTGAGTGGCGAAGCTTTGTGGTCGCCGGCGGCTGAAGCCTGGCGATGCTTGGTGATCCTGGGGGGCACCTGCCTCCGGTTGCGTGGCGAAGCTTTGTTGTCGCTGGCGGCTGAAGCCTGGCGATGCTTGGTGATCTTGGGGGGTGCCTGCTCCGGCGCTGAGTGGCGAAGCTTTGTGGTCGTCGTCGGCTGAAGCCTGGCGATGCTTGGTGATCCTTGGGGGGTGCCTGCTCCGGGGCTGAGTGGTGAAGGTTTGTGATCGTCGTCGGCTGAAAGCCTGGCGATGCCTTGTTATCCTTGGGGGCGGCTGCCCGGTTGAGTGGCGAAAGTTTGTGATCGCCGGCGGCAGGCTCCTGGCGATAGTTGGCAAGCTTGAGTCGCCGCTCCTGGCAACTCATGATGATCCTGGCGGAGGCAAAATCCGCTTATAACCGATCAAGATTGAGGAAGCGGCAGGCTTTCCAAGGCCCTATATTGATCGCCACATGTGTAAAAAACTATTGACTATCGGCTTGTTGCTGCTGTCGGGCGCGGGCTTCGCCCAACGTGGCGCAAGCGTAAAATGGACCAAGGACGGCAAAGGCTACTACACCATCGAAAGCAATGCCATTGTGGAATACCTGCTCCCCGCTTTTCAACGCACAGTCGTCGTCGAACCCGCGGCGCTCACGCCTCCGGGAGCAGCCGCGCCATTGCCCGTCCAGGGGTACACTTTCACTGATGACGGCAAAAAACTGCTTCTTTTCACCAACAGCAAAAAAGTCTGGCGCCAAAACACCCGCGGCGACTATTGGCTACTCGATCTGGTAACCCACACGCTCCGACAGCTGGGGCAGAGCCGGCCACCCTCCTCGCTCATGTTCGCGAAGATCTCACCCGACGGAACAAAAGTCGCTTATACCAGCGAACACAATATTTATGTCGAAGACCTGGGCTCGGGCAGCGTCACCGCCCTTACGACGGATGGCACGGACCGTATGATCAATGGCACTTTCGACTGGGCATACGAAGAAGAATTTAGTTGTCGCGACGGCTTTCGCTGGAGTCCCGACAGTAAGCGAATCGCTTACTGGCAGCTTGATGCTACGAAGGTCAAGAACTTCCTGATGATCGACAACACCGATTCCCTCTATCCCTTCACTGTACCCGTCGAGTATCCCGTAGCCGGGGAAGACCCTTCCCCGTGCAGCGTGGGGGTGGTTAGTGTCGGTGGGGGAACCACCACCTGGATGAACGTTCCCGGGGACAGCCGTCAGCACTATATACCGCGCATGGAATGGGCTGCCAATAGCACGGAACTGGTGATCGAACAGCTCAACCGTAAGCAAAATGAAGCCAGGGTATTTTTTTGCAATGCCACGACCGGCTTTGCTGCACAAGTGTACAAAGAAAGTGACAGCGCGTGGATCGACGTAAAACACCGGTATAGCGACGACCCCACCGGATGGGAATTCCTCAATGGCGGAAAGGAATTTCTTTGGGTCTCCGAAAAAGACGGCTGGCGTCACCTGTTCCGCCTTAGTCGGGATGGCAAGAAAGAGACTTTGCTCACCAACGGCCACTACGACCTCATTAGCATCCGCGCCATCGATGAGCAAAGCGGTTATGTTTACTTCATGGCGTCTCCCGATAATGCTACCCAGCAATACCTCTACCGCATCCGGATCGACGGCAAGGGCAAACTGGATCTTGTCTCGCCGGAAGCCCAGCAAGGCTCGCACAGCTACAACATCGGCCCTGGCGCGCTTTATGCCACCCATAATTTTTCCAACCACCTCTATGAGTCGGTATCCGAATGGGTGAGCCTGCCAAAACACGCGTCGATCAAGACGAACGAGGCGCCTGCTGCTCGGGCGAACGACAGGCCGCACTACCCGGTCAAGATGTTCCAATTGACAACCGACGACGGTGTCACTATGGATGGTTGGATGATCCTGCCAAAGAACTTCGACAGCACAAAAAAATATCCCGTCCTCTTCTTCGTCTATACCGAGCCGGCCAGCGCCACGGTTAAAGATGCGGCTGGGGCTTCGGGCACGCCGCTCTATGCGGGAGATATTGCGGCAGATGGTTATATCCAGATCAGCCTGGACGGCCGGGGTACGCCTGCGCCAAAAGGGGCGCCCTGGCGCAAATGCATCTACAGAAAGATCGGCATCATCAATATCCATGACCAGGCCATGGCTGCGAAAAAAATACTGCTGTGGCCATTTGTCGATACAAGCCGCATAGCCGTTCATGGATGGAGCGGCGGCGGCTCAGCGACGCTTAACCTGCTATTCCAATATCCCGACATCTACAAGACCGGCATCTCCATCGCGCCGGTGGCCAACGAACTGCTTTACGACAACATCTACCAGGAGAGGTATATGGGGTTGCCGCAGGAAAATATGGAGGATTTTGTAAAAGGCTCTCCGCTCTATTATGCCAAAAACTTACGCGGTAACCTGCTCATCATCCACGGCACGGGCGATGACAACGTACATTATAAAGGAACCGAGATGCTGATCAACGAACTCGTCAAATACGACAAGCAATTCCAGGTTATGGTCTATCCGAATAGAACGCATGCCATCAGTGAAGGTGAAGGCACGAGGCTGCACCTCTCCCATTTGTTCACCACCTACCTGCGGGAACATTGTCCCGGAGGCGGGCGATAAATTGTTATATGCGCCGACTGCTCCTTCCGCTAAGCCTCCTGGCTGTGATGTCACTGACAGCGCAGTCTTATGTGCCGGAGTACGCCAATAAAAAGGAAAAGGTGGCGCCCGCCGTAGCGGTACAAGCATATCCCTTCGATATCCGGGACGTCCGGTTGCTCGACGGTCCCTTCAAGCAAGCCATGGCCGCCGACGCCCGTTACCTCCTTGTGATAGAACCGGACAGGCTGCTTTCGGATTTTCGGGTACACGCCGGCCTTCGTGCGCGGGCGCCAAAATACGGCGGCTGGGAATCTTCCGGTCTGGCCGGTCATATCCTCGGGCATTATCTTTCGGCGTGTTCCATGCAATATGCTTCTACCGGTGACACCGTCTTCCGGAACCGCGTCGCCTATATAGTGGATGAGCTTTGGGCCTGCCAGCAGGGCCGGGCTAAAGCGCCGCTTCCCGGGCTGATCAGCATGGCGGGGTACGTGGGCGCGATCCCGCGTGAAGATAGTCTCTGGTCCGAAGTGGCCGAAGGAAACGTCCGCTCCCATGGGTTTGATCTCAACGGCGCCTGGTCACCCTGGTATACGGTACATAAGGTGATGGCCGGCCTCCTGGACGCCTGGCTGTATTGCGACAATACCCGGGCGCTCGAGATTGAAAAGGGAATGGCCGCCTGGACGGCCACTGTTGTAGGCCATCTTCCTGATTCTACGCTGCAGAAAATGCTGGGCTGTGAATACGGCGGCATGAATGACGTGTTCGCCAATACCTATGCACTGACGGGTGACAAGCAATGGCTCGCATTGTCCTATCGCTTTCACGACAAACGCATACTCGACTCCTTGTCGCTCGGCCTCGACGACCTCGCTGGCAAACACTCCAATACGCAGATCCCTAAGATCATCGGCTGTGCCCGGCGGTATGAGCTGACCGGGGATCGTCGCGACAGCGCCATCGCCGCGGCCTTCTGGGGGATCATCGTCCACGATCACACCTATGCCACCGGCGGTAACAGCGATTATGAATACCTGGGGAAAGCACGAATGCTGAACGACGAGCTGACCGATAATACTACCGAGACCTGCAATACTTACAACATGTTAAAGCTCACGCGGCATCTATTCGCCTGGCATCCTTCCGCCAGCCTGATGGACTATTATGAGCGGGCGCTCTACAACCACATTCTTGCTTCGCAGGAACATGCCACCGGTATGACGACTTATTTTGTGCCGCTCCGGATGGGTGGCCACAAGGAGTACAGCGATAGCTTCAATACCTTCACCTGCTGCGTAGGGTCTGGTATGGAGAACCATGTCAAGTACGGCGAGACCATTTACTCTCGTGGGGCGGATGGGAGCTTGTATGTCAACCTCTTTATCGCGTCGAGATTGAATTGGCGGGAGAAAGGTGTTGTGATAGAGCAGCGGTCGGAGCTGCCGGAGGGGGATAAGGTCGTGCTGAATTTCGCGATGATGAAGGCTACGGCGTTTACGCTGCGGATCAGGCGGCCTCGCTGGGCGGGTGGGCTGCGTGTGACGGTGAATGGCGTGGTGCAGCATGCGGCGGTGGGTGATGCCGCGGGTAGTGCTATGGGTGATTTCGCAGGTATTGCTATGGGTGGTGCCGCAGGTGATGCCGCGAGTGATGCGATGGGTGGTGCCGCAGGTGATGCCGCGAGTGATGCGGTGGGTGATGCCGCAGGTGTCGGCGTGGGTGCGGACGGTTATCTTTTCATCCGGCGGAGTTGGGGGGATGGCGATAAGGTGGAGATCTCGCTGCCAGAAAATTACTATGCCGAGGGCATGCCCGACAATGTCAATCGGGTCGCGCTGTTTTACGGGCCGGTTTTGCTGGCGGGGGAACTTGGCGACAAGGAGCCTGATCCGGTCAAAGGGATCCCGGTATTGGTGTCTGCCTCGGCCGATCCGAATCAGTGGTTGAAGCGGGAGGACGGACTCGTTTTTCGGACGACGGATGTGGGCCGGCCGGGGCAAATCACTTTGATACCATTTAACTGCACGGCTAATGAATATTACAGCGTTTATTGGGACTACTTTACTCCTGATAGCTGGGCTGTACAGCAGGAAAAATATGAAGCGGAAAGAAAGCGCGAACAAGCACTCGAAGCCCATACCATCGATCGGCTGCGATTAGGCGAGATGCAGCCCGAAAGAGACCATGCGTTTTCGGGTGTTGGGCTGCAGAACGGTGAGGGACATGGCAAAAAATGGCGGGCCAGCGACGAAGGCGGTTCTTTCTCGTTTTCGATGAAGGTGGATTCGTCGGGCGGCAATAGCCTCGTTTGCGACTATTGGGGCGACGACCATCGCGGTTGCGTGTGGGACATACAGATCGATGGGCAAACGATTGCTACGCAAAACCTCGCGTCTTTGAAGCAAAGTAAGTTCTATGCCGTTAGTTATCCCATACCACAGGAACTGGTAAAAGGGAAGGCCAGTGTCATGGTGAGGTTTTCGGCCCGCGACGCGCATAGTTCCGTGGGCCCTGTGTCCGGCACGATCCGGCTGGTGCGGAATTAGCCGGCCATTGCCAGGCGATTATACTGCCGATCGGTCAATGTTAGCCGTCACTGTCAGTCGATCACTGCTGATCGACCAATGTCAGCCGGCCACTTTTAGTCGTTGACCGCTAATCGGCGACTGCTACATTTCTCATATAGGTATCTACGTAATCACTTGGGCTCTTACGCGTCACACTCTTGAATACCCGGTTGAAATTGGTAATGCTGTTAAAACCGCAGTTATACGCGACTGTGGCAATGCTGTCATAATGGCCATCCGTTAGTTTTTTGCAGGCTTCATTGATCCGCACCTCGTTGAGGAAGGAAATGAAGGTGTGCAAGGTGTGCTTCTTGAAATACCGGCAAAACGCCTGTGGCGTCATATGCGCCTGTCTGGCCACATCTTCCAGGGTGATCGGCTTGTCGTATTTTTGCATGATATAATTATAGATGGCCCCGATACGGATGCCCTCGTGTTCGGAGAAATTGGCCGGGTGCGCACAAGAACTCAAGGGCTCTAATTGTGGGAAGGAACTCAGTTGTTTTAGCAGTTCTATAAAATGCACCAATTGGTCTACACCGGAACTATTTTCCATCTGCAGCATCCTGGCGGAGATGTCCGCCGTATAAGCGACCGGTACTTTGAACCCGGTCTGGCTGGTTTGCAGGAAATGCTTGAGGTTTTTGATCTCGGGTAACTCAAAAAAACTATCCAGCTGTCCTTTGACGTTAAAAAAAATATTCAGCGTCTGGACCTTTTTGCCGCTTTCCGGCAAGAAGTAAGACGGGTCGCTCTTGAACACATGCGGCAGGTTGACTCCCAGCCAATAAATCTCTCCCGACCGGAACGCATGCATGTCATTCTCTGCTACCAGGGTTCCCTCGCCCTGCTGGATCCAGGTCAATTGGATCTCCTGGTGCCTATGCAGATAGGGATAAAAAAATGGCAACTCATCCCTTTGTATGATCACTGTCTTATCTAGCGGCACCGGAATCGTAAATTGCAGGACTTTCATCCTTAAAATTACTGAAATCCATCTGATATTAGCTGAATCTTGTAAAATTGGAGATAAAATAGGGTAATATATGGTTAATAAGGTGGCATCTGAGTCTTCTGCAAGCGCTATTTTTGTGGGATGGGAAAACATGTGGTCGTCATAGGCGGCGGTATTATTGGATTAAGCTCAGCGTATTATTTGCAAAAAGCCGGTCATATAGTAACGGTGCTGGACCGGTCGGATTTTATGGATAACTGTTCTTATGGCAATTGCGGTTATGTTTGTCCCAGTCATTTTATTCCCCTTGCCACCCCCGGTATCGTCCGGCAGGGCTTGAAATGGATGTTCAATTCCAAAAGCCCCTTCTATGTGCAACCTCGCCTCGACCGGTCCCTGATCGATTGGGGAATGAAATTTATGAAAAGTGCGACGCCTCAGCACGTAGAAAGCTCGGCCCTGCCATTAAAAGACATTGCTGAGTTGAGTCAATTCGAATATGAGCACACCTGGCTTCCGCTGCCGCATTTTGACTTTGCGTATCAACATAAGGGGCTCCTGGAAATCTTTCAAACGGCCGCCGGTGCGGAACATGCGAAACACACCGTGGAGAAAGCCCACGAATTGGGGCTGGTGGATACAGCACTGCTGGATAAAAACGGCCTGCAGGAAAAAGAACCCCATACCAGGGTTGAAGGCCTTGGCGCTATCTTCTTCAAATGTGATGCGCACCTCTATCCCGATAAGCTCATGCGGGGGTTGATTGCGCTACTTAAGGCTGCCGGCGTGGAGCTGGTGTCGGGGGCGGAAGTGGTGAATTTTGAAAAGGGTTTGGGGACGGTCAAACGTGTCGTGACTGCTGACCGGATCTTCGATGCCGATTCCGTTGTCGTCGCCACTGGCTCCTGGAGCCGGGAGATGGCCGCCCTGTTGGATACACGGCTGCCGCTGGTAGGAGGACGGGGTTATTCGATTACGCTCGAAGATTCGCCTTATCGTGTCAACCACCCTGCCATCCTCCTCGAGGGCCGCGCCGCCATTACGCCTATGGATGGCAATAAGATCCGCTTTGGCGGGACGATGGAGATCACGTCTACCACTACGCCGCCCCGTTATGCCAGGGTGCAGGGCATCCTCAATGCTGTAAAACGATTTTTTCCTGATTTTGATGTGGCGATGCCGCCGCGAGAGAAGATTTGGTATGGTTATCGTCCATGTTCGGCGGATGGGCTGCCCTATATCGGGCGGATAAAAAACTATAGCAACGTCGTGATCGCTACGGGTCATTCGATGCTGGGGCTTAGTCTCGGCGCCGGTACGGGCCGCCTCGTAGGGGAATTGATTGACGAGCGGCCGTCCAGTGTCGACCTGAAGCCGTTTGCTGTTGAACGTTTTGGTTAGGGAGTCGATCGGAAGCCGTTTGCTGTTGAACGTTTTGGTTAGGGCGTCGATCGGAAGCCTTTTGCTGTTGAATGTTTTGGTTGGGGTTTCGATCTGAGGCCGTTTGCTGGTGAACGTGTTGGTTGGGACGTCGATAGGAAGCCGCTTGCTGTTATGTATTGGTCAGGGCGTCTCTTTGAAGCCGCTTGGTGTTGAACGTTTTGGGTAGTGTGTCGATCTGAGGCCGCTTGGTGTTGAACGTTTGGGTTGGGGCGTCGATCGGAAGCCGCTTGCTGTTATGTGTTGGTCAGGGCGTCTCTTTGAAGCCGCTTGGTGTTGAACGTTTTGGGTAGTGTGTCGATCTGAGGCCGCTTGGTGTTGAACTTTTGGGTTGGGTAGCCCGACATTTCGGTGTCGAATGCTTCGGCTAGACTGGCCGCCGCGCTCCATAGGAAACTCTATTCTTCCTGATGGACCCCATATTCGTATCCGCCCAGGCGACCAACTGCTTCAACAACGGTACCAGGCTTTCGCCTAAGGGTGTCAGGGCATATTCCACTCTAGGCGGAATCTCCGCAAACGCCTTCCGGGACACCAACCCATCCGCTTCCAGGTTCCGCAGGGTCACCGTCAGCATCTTCTGAGAGATGTCCCCAATGGCCTGGCTTATGGCGTTGAACCGAAGTATCCCGTAAGCGGCCAAGTGGAGGATGACCAGCGATGACCATTTGTCGCCGATCCTGTCCAATACCTGCCGCACCGGGCAATTAACGGTGTCATATCCTATCGCCGTTATGGCTTCGCCCTTTCTTGCTGGCGCAGGTGCGTTCCCAACTCGCGTGCGGTTGCTTACTCCAAGGGCGGTTCCTACGGGCGTGCGGCTTCCTATTTCCTGGCGGCTGCCGATTGCCTGGCGTCTTCCAACTCCCTGGCTGCTTCCTATTTCCTGGCTACTGCCGATTGCTTGGTTACTGCCGATTGCCTGGCGTCTTCCAACTCCCTGGCTGCTTCCTATTTCCTGGCGGCTGCCGATTGCTTGGCGGCTGCCAATTGCCTTGCGGCTGCCAATTGTTTTGCTACTGCCAGTTGCCTGGCTGCTGCCAATTCCCGGACAGCTTCCTATTCCCTTACTGCAGCCAATTGTTTGGCTGCTTCCGATTCCCTGACGGCTTCCAATACCTTGGCTGCTGCCGATTGCCTGGCTGCTGCCAGTTCCCGGACGGCTCCCCAT
This sequence comes from Puia sp., assembly GCA_965214315.1. Lineage (GTDB taxonomy): Bacteria > Bacteroidota > Bacteroidia > Chitinophagales > Chitinophagaceae > Puia. The sequence continues at coordinate 313,347 of CBDCBP010000015.1, forward strand.
TCCCTGGCTGCGGCCGACTTTCGGGCGGCGGCCGGCTTTCGGTTGGGACTGGACTTTTTCTAATTTATTTTTCATGCTATCGTATTGATTGACAGAAATAGTTTCTTGCACGTAACCCAGTTCCCGCTGGGTGCCCTCTTGGCCCGGACACCGGCAATCATTACCTTTACTCTCCAAAAGTAACTATTAAAGCAACAAAAAATGAAAATCGCACTCATAGGGGCCACCGGCTTCGTAGGAACGGCCCTCCTCAAGGAATTGACCGACCGTGGACACGAGGTCATTGCCATCGCCCGCCATGCAGAAAAACTACAGGCAACAACTTTGGTCCATCCTATAACGGGCGATGTCATGGACCCTAAACAAGTGGCCGACCTCGTCAAAGGCAGCGATGCTGTCGTCAGCGCCTATAATGCCGGTTGGACCAATCCTCGCATTTATGAAGATTTCATGGCAGCTTCCCATGCTATTCAGGAGGGCGTGAAAAATTCCGGCGTAAAAAGGTTGATCGTCATCGGCGGAGCTGGCAGCCTGGAAATAAAGCCAGGCCTGCAATTGATCGATACCCCGGAATTCCCGGCCGACTACAAACGCGGCGCCAGTGCAGCCCGCGACTACCTGAACGACCTCAGGAACGAAAAAGACCTTGAATGGACTTTTTTCAGCCCTGCCATCTTCATGAACCACGACTCCTCAGGCGTGAGAAGAGGGCATTACCGGCTCGGTCTCGATAATCCGGTTTTTGATGAAAAAGGGCAATGTGTGTTGTCGGTGGAAGACCTGGCGTTGGTCATCGTCGATGAACTGGAACAGCCGCGCCATATACGGCAGCGTTTCACCGCCGCTTATTAAATATGTAAAGTGGGATCGCGCGTTATTTGCTGGCGCAAGTTGGAACCCTGCACTATTTGCTGGCGCAAGTTGGAACCCTACAATATCTGCGGGCGCAAGTTGGAACCCTGCACTATTCGCGGGCGCGAATTGGAAAACTGCACTATTTGTGGGCGCGACTTGGAACCCTGTAATATTTGCGGGTGCGAGTTGGAAAACTGCACTATTTGCGGGTGCTAGTTGGAACCCTGTACTATTTGCTGGCGCGAGTTGGAATTCTGTACTATTTTGTGGATGCGAGCTGCAACGCCTTCCCGGCCTTCACAATGCGCGGAGCGTTCCGACGAATATTGGGATAAAGTGCTATCGATACATCTCTAAGCCGCCTGAATCCTAGCCCACGAACGTGGAGATGGACCCGGTCGACATCCCCGATTTGCGATAAGTCCACAAACTGAGTTATATTTAAGCTTCAACTCAAGCATGCCATGTCTAATCCCCCCACTGGCCGGTACCGATGGACGATCGTCGCCCTGCTTTTTGCGGCTACTACCATCAACTATATAGACAGGCAGGTTATTGGTTTGTTGAAGCCGACGCTCACGCAGGTATTTGGTTGGGACAACACGACGTTTGGTACCATCAACGGCATTTTTCAGTTTTTTTATGCTTTTGGTCTCCTGGCTTTCGGCAGGATCGTCGATCGGGTAGGCACGAAGGTCGGCTATGCCATCTCCATTATCATCTGGAGCATTTTTGCCATGGCGCATGCCCTGGCTCGTAGCACGTTTGGCTTTACCGTGGCGCGATCGGGTCTCGGCATAGGCGAATCCGGCAACTTCCCGTCGGCGATCAAGTCTGTTGCGGAATGGTTTCCGAAGAAAGAAAGAGCCTTTGCAACGGGTATTTTTAACTCGGGCACGAGCATTGGCGCGGTAGTGGCGCCGATCATGGTGCCGCTTATCCTCGCGGCGTACGGCTGGCAGATGGCGTTTATCCTTACTGGTGCGTTGGGCTTCGTTTGGCTGGTGTTCTGGTGGTTCATGTACGAGATCCCGGCACGAAAGCAGCACCTCAGCAAAGTTGAATTCGACTATATCCATAGTGACGAAGAGCCTCCCCTTGCTTCGGACAGCAAAGTATCCTGGGGTAAGTTGCTCCATGTCCGTCAGACCTGGGCCTTCGTATTCGGTAAGTTTTTGACGGACCCCATCTGGTGGTTCTTTCTGTTCTGGCTGCCGGGTTACTTCAGCGATACTTTCAGGCTCGACCTGAGCAAACCGGGCTGGCCGCTTGTCATCGTGTACTCCTGTACGACAGTAGGCAGCGTCGGTGGCGGCTACCTTTCGGGCTATCTCATCAGAAAAGGCTGGCCCGTCTATAAGGCGCGTAAAACGGTCATGTTCATCTTTGCCTGCTGTGTGGTGCCGATCATCACGGCCAGGTACTTTCATAGCATCTGGATCATCGTAGCGTTGATCGGGTTGGCGGCAGCGGCGCACCAGGCATGGAGCGCCAACATATTCACCACCGCCTCCGATATGTTTCCCAGGCGGGCGGTGAGTTCGGTCGTCGGCATCGGCGGGATGGCCGGCTCGATCGGTGGGATCATCTTCCAGCCGCTGGTGGGCCGGATCCTCGACTATTTCACAAGGGAAGGCAACAAAGCGATCGGCTATAACATTATCTTTCTGATCTGTGGGCTTTCATACCTCGTGGCCTGGTCGGCCATGAACTTCTTCGCCCCAAAGATGACCAGGGTGGAATTGGAGCCATAGCCGAAAATTAGTCTTATTTTCGGGCAATCAATAAATTAACGTCTAACATGCTTTCCTACCCCGTACGTATAGCATTGATCGCCGCGCTCGGTGGCTTTCTTTTCGGCTTCGAGACCGTGGTCATCTCCGGCGCGGAACAGACGTTGGAGCACCTATGGCAGCTAAGCAAGCTTTCTCAGGGATTCACGGTCGCATCGAGCCTCATCGGCACGATCCTGGGCTCCCTGTTCGCCGGTGCACCGGCGAAAAAATATGGGCGTAAGAAAGTATTGCAAGTCATCGCCATTCTTTTTGTCGTTGCGGCTTTGGGCTGCGCATTCGTCTCCGCATGGGGATTGTTTATTTGTTTTCGGATCATCGGCGGTCTTGCCGTGGGCACCTCCTCTGTCATCGCGCCAATGTATATCTCCGAAATAGCGCCGGCCCGCCTTCGGGGCCGTCTCGCCGGTTCCTTTCAGGTCAACATCGTCGCCGGTATCGTCGTCGCCTACCTGACCAATTATCTCTTTACGCATCTTCAACTCGTCGACTCCTGGCGTTGGATGCTTGGCGTTATGGTAGTACCATCAGTTATCTTTTCGCTCCTGCTCTTTGGTATACCCGAAAGTCCGCGCTGGCTGATCCTCAACAACCAGGAATCGACGGCCATCCCCATTCTGAAACGACTCGGCGAGTCGAACATCGACGCCGCGGTCACCGCCATCCGTGATTCGGTAAAAGCGCACCAGGAATCACTTTTTCAACGCCGCTATGCCAAACCGATCGTTTATGCCATGCTATTGGCGATGTTCAATCAGCTTTCCGGTATCAACGCAATCCTGTACTATGCGCCGCGCATTTTTGAACTAGCCGGCTTCAGCAAGAGTCAATCTTTTAGCCAACCCATCTTCATCGGCGTTGCCAACCTGTTTTTTACACTCCTGGCCATGACCGTCATCGATCGGTTCGGCCGCAAAAAGTTGCTGATCATCGGCTCCCTCGGAATGATCGTCTTCCTCGGTTTTACCGCCGGGGCCTTTCACGGTACCCTCGGTCCTAATAGTCATCTGCTGCTCTATCTTGTCGGGTTTATCGCCTTTTTCGCGTTTTCTCAGGGTGCCGTCATCTGGGTGTTCATTTCCGAGATCTTTCCCAACTCCGTTCGTTCGCAGGGCGGCTCCCTGGGCAGCTTCACGCATTGGATCATGGCGTGGATGATCACTACGGTTTTTCCCGGCATCGTAGAAGGCAATGAACGCGGCGGCTATTATTCATTCGTATTCTTCGCCGTTATGATGTTCCTGCAGTTGATCTTTATCTGGCGCGCCTTGCCCGAGACCAAAGGCCGCACCCTCGAGGAGATACAAAAAGACCTGGGCATTTCTTAACGCCGACCTCAAATTACCCGTCCATGTCCGCTTCGTTAAAAATTGGTTTGTTCGGCGTCGGGCTTGACACCTACTGGCCGCAGTTCGCCGGTCTCAAAGAACGATTGGAGGGCTATCTCCAAACGATCCATGACCAGCTATCAGCCATACATCTGCATATCGTCAACGCGGGCCTGGTGGACAATGCCGATAAGGCTTTCGAAGCCGGCAGCCTGTTCCGGCGGAATGAGGTCGATCTCGTTTTTTTGTATGTGTCTACCTATGCTTTGTCGTCGACGGTGCTGCCCGTAGTGCAACGCGTGAAGGCGCCCGTGATCATCCTGAATCTGTCCCCTGGGGCGGCAATCGATTATGATGCCTTCAATGCGATGACGGATCGTACGCAGATGACAGGTGAATGGCTGGCCTGGTGCCCGGCCTGCCCGGTTCCGGAGATCGCCAATGTCTTCAACAGGGTAGGGATCCGTTTTCACCAGGTCACCGGGATGCTTCATGGCGACCCGATCAGCGCACAGGCCATCAGGGAATGGGTGGAAGCGGCCAGGGTCATGCATACCATGGCTCACAACCGTTTGGGCTGCATGGGGCATTATTATAGCGGCATGCTCGACATCTATACCGATCTGACGCAGCAATACGCCAGCTTCGGCGGCCATATCGAGCTCATCGAGGTCGAAGAATTGGCGGCGCGGCGCCGCGCTATCAGCCCTGCCGATACACAACAACGCATGCTGCTGTTCCACGAGGCTTTCGATATTCAGTCCGATTGTTCCGTTTCCGAGTTGGAAAAAGCCGCCATCACATCTTTGGCGCTGGACCGGCTCGTCGCTGACCATCGTTTGGGGTCTATGGCTTATTATTACAAGGGGACGGGAAATCCGGACAATGAGGCAGCGATCGACTCCATCATCCTCGGCAATTCCCTGCTTACGGCAAGGGGTATACCGGTAGCCGGAGAATACGAGATCAAGAACGTACAGGCCATGAAGATCATGGATAGCTTTGGCGCTGGCGGCTCCTTCACGGAATATTATGCGATGGATTTTGCGGCCGACGTGGTACTGATGGGGCATGATGGTCCTGGACATATTGCGATCGCCGAAGGCAAGACAAAAGTTCGGCCCCTGCAGGTCTATCATGGAAAGGTGGGCAGCGGTCTTTCCGTCGAGATGTCGGTAAGCTACGGGCCTGTAACCCTGCTCTCCGTCGTGGAAAAAAAGGGCGGCGGGCTGCTGCTACAGGTGGCAGAGGGTGAATCCGTTCCCGGCCCGATCTTGCAGATCGGCAATACCAACAGCAGGTATCGTTTTCCGGGCGGCGCCAGGAATTTCGTCAATCGCTGGAACAGTCATGGTCCGGCCCACCATTGCGCCGTCGGTATCGGGCATATCTGGCCGAAGATCGAAAAACTTGGGGCCTTGCTGGACATGGACACGATAAAGATCTAAAAACGTCAATATATATGAGATGCCTGCTCTTTTCTATCTTGCTGGTCCTTGTAGCCGCCCCTGGTTCAGCACAGTCCAAGGACGAACAAGCGGTTGCCGCAGCTGTCGAATCCCTGCGGAAGGCGATGGTCGATCCCGATAAGGCGGCGTTGGACGCGCTTGTGCTCGACGAGCTCACGTATGGCCATTCGAATGGGCTTATTCAGGACAAAGCGGCATTCGAGGAGGCACTCCTCTCCAAGTCATTTGATTTCGTCACGATCGATCTGAGTGCTCAAACTGTAACTGTTATCGGCAGTACCGCCTGGGTGCGTCATACCCTTAACGCTGCCACCAATGATGGCGGTAAGCCCGGCTCTGCTCATCTCTCGGTTTTGCTTGTCTGGCTCAAGCAAAAGGGACGATGGCGGTTGTTTGCGCGCCAGGCGGTGAAGATCGTGTCTTGAGTGCGGTGATTGCCGCGGCTGTCGCGCGCCAAGTCGCTCACAGCATCCGCGCGAGTTGGGCTGCGTCTGGCAGGATGCCCTTCATTTCCTCGGGGGCTTCTTTAGTCGTTCGATAGGTCGCTACGCCCATCGCTTTGTCGATGTTCTTGACAGCGAATTCTACGACAGTATTGTTCTTTTCCTTACAAAGGACGATGCCAATGAACGGGTTTTCATGCTGAAGCTTGACCTTTTCGTCCAAATTATTGGGTAATTTTCCGCGGTGCTTATACCCAGCATTCCCGATTGTAATTGGGGCGATCCTGTTCATTATCCCCATCCCCCAGTTTGATGTGGCGACCTTTTCTGCCAGCATCTTGCCGATCTTAAAATAAAGTAGCAGTTGCTCTTTGTTAACCAGCCGCGCGGCAACATACCTGCCCTGTACCAATTCTTTTTCCAGTCTGAAATAAACGCCACCTATCCCTTATCCATAGTTGTGAGATTCGACATAAAGTTACTAAATATTGTAGCATTAACATCTAAAACAATTAGCAAAACAGGTGCATGACAGTCCATGATGGTTCGACGGGCAATTCCGATTACATTTGATCATCGATTGAACAGCCATATTGACAACCCCAGGTACACATGCAAGCACTATTCGGCATCTTCTTTCATTTTATTGGCGGATTCGCGTCGGGCAGTTTCTACATCCCCTACAAAAAAGTACGAAACTGGGCCTGGGAAAGCTACTGGATCATCGGCGGCCTTTTCTCCTGGCTGATCGTTCCACCGCTCGCCGCATGGCTGACCGTCCCCCATTTCTCTGCCATCATCGCCCAGGCCCCGGCGGCGACCTTTTGGTGGACCTACTTCTGGGGCCTCCTCTGGGGTGTCGGCGGATTGATGTACGGACTGGGCATGCGTTACCTGGGCATGTCCCTGGGCAACTCGGTCCTCCTTGGCTTCACCTCCGCATTCGGAGCGCTGGTCCCCTCCATCTACTATAATATAGTACCGACCCCCGGCAAGACGACACTACACGAATTGCTGACAACGAACTGGGGCCGCATCGTATTGGCGGGCGTGGTCCTTTGTCTGCTTGGCATTTACATCTGCGGAAGGGCAGGGGTACTGAAAGAAAGAGGACTACCAGAAGAGAAAAAGAAGGAGAGCATTAAAGAATTCAACCTCAGCAAAGGGCTCGTCGTTTGCGTCATCTCGGGTATCCTGAGCGCTTGCTTCAACTACGGTATAGAGGCGGGTTCGCCGATGGCACATGCTGCAAATGATCTTTGGCTGCAATCCCATCCCGGCGCCACCACAAAGTTCCTCTACCAGAACAACGTCACCTACATCGTCCTGCTTTGGGGTGGGTTGACGACAAATGTTGTCTGGTGTATGTTCCTCAACGCCCGCAACAAGACTTTTGGCGACTATACGAACCCAAAGACACCCCTTGCCCGCAACTATTTCTTTGCGGGACTTGCCGGTACCATCTGGTTCCTGCAATTCTTCTTTTACGGCATGGGCGAAAGCCGGCTCGGCAACGGCGCCAGTTCCTGGATACTCCACATGGCCTTTATCATCCTGGTCGCGAACATGTGGGGTTTCGCTTTAAAAGAGTGGAAAGGCGTCAGCATAAAAACACGAACGACAATCCTGCTAGGCATTCTCGCCATCCTTTTATCGGTGTGGTTGGTCGGCTACGGGAACTCACTTAAATAACAGCAATATGTCTGCGACAACAGCAACGAAATTTAAACATGTAAGCTATCTCTGGGATGAAGCAAAAGCGGCGCAACTGGCCAGTGATGAAGTGGCCCTGTTGATCTATCGTTCTAACCTGCTTGGCGCCGACCTGCGATTGACGAACTACGGCGGTGGCAACACCTCCTGTAAAGCCCTTGCCAAAGACCCCCTCACCGGCAGACAGACAAAGGTCATGTGGGTTAAAGGATCCGGAGGTGATCTGGGTACCTTAAAACGCAGCGGCCTCGCGGCGCTGTATGAGGATCGGCTGCTGGACCTGAAAGGCATCTATCGCGGCATCGATCACGAGGACGAGATGGTCGGGCTCTTCGACCATTGCATCTACGACCTTGCTTCCAAAGCCCCCTCTATCGACACGCCGCTACACGCTTTCCTGCCCTTTGCCCATATCGACCACCTGCATCCCGATGCGGCTATTGCCATCGCAGCGGCAAAAGACGGCAAGCAGCTCACGCAGGGACTGTTTGGCGGGAAGATCGGCTGGGTCGAATGGCAGCGTCCGGGTTTTGACCTGGGGCTGCAATTACGGCAATGCCTGGACGACAACCCCGGTATCCGTGGCATCCTATTAGGGTCCCACGGTCTCTTCACCTGGGGTGACACCGCATTCGAAAGCTATGTGAATACGCTGGAGGTCATTGAATGCTGTGCTCAATACCTGGAAGACAACTACGGAAAAAAAGGCCCGGTATTCGGCGGCGAACGGCTGAAGGCACTCCCCAAGGAAGAACGCTTGTCAAAAGCCGCTGCCCTGGCGCCTGTTTTGCGCGGATTCTGCTCCGCGCACACGAAGATGGTCGGTCATTTCACCGACGACGACCGGGTAATGGAATTCATCGATTCGCATGACATGGCGCGACTCGCGCCGATGGGTACCAGCTGTCCCGACCATTTTCTCCGGACCAAGATCAGCCCGCTGGTCCTCGATCTGGCAACGACGCAAGATCTGGACGACGCCGCCGCCCTGAAGCAAAAAGTAGCCCCGCAATTCGAAAGCTACCGGCAGATGTATGCGCACTATTACGACAGGTGCAAACATCCCAATAGCCCGGCGATGCGCGATCCCAATCCGGTGGTCATCCTGTACCCCGGGATCGGCATGTTCACCTTTTCGAAGGACAAGCAAACGGCGCGCGTGGCCGCTGAATTCTACCTCAACGCCATCAATGTCATGAAGGGCGCGGAAGCCATTTCTTCCTATACTTCGCTTCCTAAGCAGGAGGCGTTCAATATTGAATACTGGCTGCTTGAAGAGGCTAAGTTACAGCGCATGCCCAAGGCCAAAAGTCTTTCGGGACGCATTGCATTGGTCACCGGCAGCGCCGGCGGCATCGGCAAAGCCATCGCCAGGAAATTTGCAGACGAAGGTGCTTGCGTGATCATCAATGACAACGACGAACAACGTCTCGACGCCGCTAAAAAGGAGTTTCAACAGGGCTATGGGAAGGATGCGTTCATCGGAGAACAATTAGATGTCACCAACGCGTCGACGATCGGCAACGCCTACCGTGCGGCTTCCCTCGCTTTCGGCGGCGTGGATATCGTCGTGAACTGCGCCGGTCTCTCGATCTCCAAACCCCTTCAGGAACATACCGAAAAGGACTGGGACATCCTATATGATGTGTTGGTAAAGGGCCAGTTCCTCGTTACCCAGGCCGGCGTGGACGTCATGCGTAAACAAGGGGTGGGAGGAGATGTCCTGAATATAGTCAGCAAGAACGGACTCGTGTCGGGTCCGAACAACGCTGCTTATGGTTCGGCCAAAGCGGCTCAGCTCCATCTGAGCCGGCTGAACGCTGCTGAGCTAGGCGCCGATAAGATCCGCGTCAATGTCGTCAATCCGGATGCCGTGATCTCCGACAGCAAGATCTGGGAAGGCGCGTGGGCTGAGGGCCGTGCCAAAGCCTATGGTGTGAAGGTGGAAGAGCTGCCGGCCTATTATGCCAAACGCACCTTGTTGAACGAGATCATTCTACCGGAGGACATCGCGAATGCCTGCTTTGTCTTCGTGAGCGGACTCATGAACAAATCAACCGGAAATGTCCTCAATGTCGACGGCGGCGTGGCCATGGCCTTCGTCCGATAAAATTAAAATGAAGCGATCATGCAGCTAGCAAAATATGCCATCGGAGCCCATAACCAGTCACTTTTGTCAGTACATCGGCGCAGATTGGATTTTATTACGGCAGGGCTGCCCGACGCCGAAGCGATCATCCGGCAGCTCGTCGATTTTCAGGTGGCCATACCCAGCTGGGCCCTTGGGACCGGCGGTACCCGTTTCGGCCGTTTTTCCGGCGGTGGCGAACCCCGCAGTCTGGAGGAAAAGATCGAAGATGTCGGTCTGCTGCATGCGTTGAACCGCTCCAGCGGGGCCATTTCACTCCATATCCCCTGGGATATCCCGCGCAATGCGAGCTCGGTGAAGGCGTTGGCGGCCCAGTTCGGCCTGCGATTCGATGCCATGAACTCCAATACCTTCCAGGACCAACCCGGCCAGCAATACAGTTATAAGGGCGGGTCGCTGCAAAACGTCAATAAAAATATTCGCCGCCAGGCCATCGACCACAATCTTGAAGTCATCCGCCAGGGTGTCGAGCTTGGCTCTGCATCACTCACGGTCTGGTTGTCCAATGGCTCCTGCTTTCCGGGGCAGCTTAATTTTCGCCGCGCCTTCCAGCATACGCTGGAAGGGCTGCAGGAGATCTACAATGCGCTGCCAGCCGGCTGGAAGTTATTCGTCGAGTACAAGGCCTTTGAACCCAATTTCTATTCGACCACAGTGGGGGACTGGGGGCAGTCATTGCTCTATGCCTCCAAGCTCGGGCCAAAGGCCTACACGCTCGTCGACCTGGGACATCACCTGCCCAATGCGAATATTGAACAGATCGTCGCCCTGCTGTTGATGGAAGGGAAACTGGGCGGCTTTCATTTCAACGATTCCAAATATGGTGACGATGACCTTACGGTAGGCAGTATCAAACCTTATCAGCTCTTTCTTATATTCAATGAGCTGGTAGAAGGCATGGATGCCCGCGGTATGGACCATACCCGTGACCTGGGCTGGATGATCGATGCCTCTCATAACGTGAAAGACCCTTTAGAGGATCTGTTGCAATCTGTCGAAGCCATCCTGATCAGTTATGCCCAGGCCTTGCTGGTCGACCGGGTGGCACTTACTGCGGCGCAACAGGCCAACGACACCGTTGCGGCGCAGGAGATCTTGCAGAACGCCTTCCGCACGGATACCCGTGCCCTGGCCGCCGAAGCCAGATTACGCGCGGGAGCGGCGCTCGACCCAATTGGACTATACCGCAGTGAGAAGATTCGTCAACACCTCATAAAGGAAAGAGGTATCGGAACCGTTGCCACAGGATTATGACCAACGTTATCGCCATTTTCGACATTGGTAAGACCAACAAAAAAGTTTTCCTCTTCGACGAGCAGTACAAGATCGTCTGGGAAGCAGCGGCTACCTGTGCCCAGACCGTCGATGAAGACGGGGAACCCTGCGAAGACATCCGGGAGCTGACGGACTGGGCGCAACGGTCGCTCGGCAGGATCACCGCTATACCCGATGTGCGTATCAAGGCGATCAATTTCTCCGCATATGGGGCGAGCCTCGTGTATATCGGTGCCGATGGTCAACCCATCGCTCCCTTGTACAATTACCTGAAGGCTTATCCTTCGGCGTTAAGGGATAAGTTTTACGACACCTATGGCGGCGAGATCACCTTTTCCATGCTCACGGCGTCGCCTGTCCTTGGCAGCCTGAATTCTGGGATGCAGTTGTATCGGATGAGCCAAGAGCAACCGGAGCTGTTTGCAAAGATCAAATTCGCTTTGCATCTCCCCCAGTATTTTGGCTTCCTGCTGACGGGGCAGGCCTGCTCAGAGATCACCAGCATCGGCTGTCATACTAACCTCTGGAATTTTGCGCAAAACCAATACCACGAATGGGTCTTGCGGGAAGGGATGATCGACAAACTGGCGCCTATCCTGCCTTCGACAACGGTATTGCCCGTCAAAGGGCGGGCCATCAACGAGGGGGGCGTCAGAGGGTCGCCCATCCCGGGGACGTCCATCCCGGGGGCAGCCATTCCGGGGACGTCGATTCATGGGGCATCCATTCAGGGGTCGATCATCCCGGGGTCGGAGATCCCGGGGGCAGCCATTCATGGTGCGTCCATCCCGCTTTCGGGCATCGGCCTCCATGATAGCTCGGCGGCCATAATCCCTTACCTGGAGGGGTTTCGCGAGCCCTTTGTACTGATCTCCACCGGCACCTGGTGTATCTCGATGAATCCGTTCAACGATGCGCCGCTGACCGTGGCAGAATTGCAACAGGATTGTCTTTGCTATATGTCCTACGAAGGCCGGCCGGTGAAGGCGTCCCGATTGTTTGCCGGGTATGAACACGAGCAGGCCGTGCAGCGGTTGGCTGCGCACTTCAACTGTTCGCCGGCGCGGGCGGCAGGAGTTGCATTTGATCCCGGAAAAGTAGCCGATCTGAGTTCCCTGGAGCCGGCAGGCTTTCTTAGCCGCGAGCTGGCAACTTTCGACACTTTCGAGGTCGCCTACCATCGACTGATGATGGATATCATGCACCAACAAGTCAATTCAACCCGTCTGGTGCTCCACGACACCGATACGGACCGTATCTTCGTGGACGGCGGCTTCGGAAAGAACCAGGTGTATATGCACCTGCTGGCCCAGGCCTTTCCCGATATGGAGGTGTTTGCGGCATCGATCCCCCAGGCCACGGCCCTGGGCGCTGCCCTTGCCATCCACCGCCATTGCTACAACAGTTCCTTACCCGGGGACATCATTGAACTGAAATATTATGGCTAAGCATCGTGTTGGATTATTCATACCCTGTTACGTTGACCAGTTTTATCCGCAGGTAGGCGTGGCCACCCTGGAATTGCTCGAAAAGTTTGGCTGCGAGGTGGTATACCCATCCAATCAGACCTGCTGCGGACAACCCATGGCCAATTCCGGATTCGAACACCTTACATCGGGCTGCAACGAGCTGTTCATAAAAAATTTCTCGGAATTCGATTACATCGTTGCGCCTTCCGGCAGCTGCGTATTGCATATAAAGGAACACCTGCATGGTGGTACCGATATACCGAAAAAGATCTATGAGCTCGTCGAATTTCTAACCGATGTTCTTCGGGTGGCCAGCCTGGAGGCGTCCTTTCCCTATAAGGTTGGTCTCCACCAAAGCTGCCATGGCCAGCGTGGGTTGAAGCTCGCGCAAATGAGTGAATTGATGGCTGCTCCTTTTTCCAAGCCACAGCAATTGCTTAAATTGGTGAAGGGCATCGAATTGGTCGACCTCGACCGTAGCGACGAATGCTGTGGGTTCGGCGGCACCTTCTGCGTGGTGGAGGAAGCAGTCTCGGTAAAAATGGGGAAGGATCGGATTGCCGACCATGTTCACCATGGCGCCGAGGTCATCACCGGAGCCGATATGAGTTGTCTAATGCATCTCGAAGGTATCCTCCGTCGCCAAAAGAGCCCTATTCAGGTAAAACATATGGCTGAGATACTCAATAGTCAAATCAAGGCATGAGCGACAATCGTAAAGACCACGCTGCGCTTGCGGCTGCATTCAACAAGGATGAACCGAGGGTGGAATGGCATGACCAGACCCTTTGGTGGGTCCGCCGAAAACGCGACATCGCCGCCGGGCGGGTTCCCGATTGGGAGGCGCTCCGCGAAACCGCTTCGCGCATAAAGGACAACGTATTGTCGAATCTCGCCGGTTATCTTCGCGCCTTCGAGTCAGCAGCCACCCAAAACGGCATTGTTGTGCATTGGGCGGCGGATGCGGCGGAACACAATCAGATCATCCTTTCGCTCTTGCAGCAACACCGGGTCGAAAAGATGGTGAAGAGTAAGAGTATGCTTACCGAAGAATGCGGGCTCAACGAATTTTTGCACGACAATGGCGTGGAGGTGGTCGATACCGATCTGGGCGAACGCGTCGTTCAATTGGCGGGTGAGCCACCCAGCCATATCGTACTGCCTTGTATCCATAAGAAAAAGGAAGAGATCGGCGTCCTGTTTCACGAACACCTGGGAACGCCTGCCGGCAATGCCGACCCTGTATTCCTCACGCATGCCGCGCGGTTGCATTTGCGGGAGAAATTCCTGACGCGCCGCGCCGCACTCACCGGCGTCAACTTCGCCATTGCCGAGACGGGGGAATTCGTCGTTTGCACCAATGAGGGCAATGCCGATATGGGTGCGCACCTGGCCGATGTGCATATTGCCTGTATGGGTATTGAAAAGATCATCCCGGAACGAAGGCACCTGGGTGTGTTTTTGCGCTTGCTTGCGCGCAGCGCTACCGGCCAGCCGGTGACTACTTATTCGAGTCATTTCCGTAGGCCCCGGCCCGGACAGGAGATGCACATTGTCCTCGTAGACAATGGCCGCAGCACTCATTTGGGACGTGCCGATTTCCGCAATTCGCTGAAGTGTATCCGTTGTGCCGCTTGTTTCAATACCTGTCCGGTCTACCGGCGAAGCGGCGGTCACAGCTATCATACTGCCGTCGCAGGTCCGATCGGGTCGATTTTGGCGCCCAATCTCGACAGGTCCAAATATGCCGATCTGCCTTTCGCCTCCACGCTTTGCGGGTCCTGCTCCAATGTATGCCCCGTGAAGATCGATATCCACGAACAGTTGTATAAATGGCGCCAGGTGATCGTGCAGGAAGGGAATGCGACTCTTTCCAAGACAGCAGCCATGAAAGCCATGAATTGGGTCTTGTCTCATCCATCGGTTTACCATGGTGCCGGCAAAGCGGGCCGATGGTTCATGCTCAATGCGCCGTTCACGGTCAAGAACGGCCTTAACGTGTGGTGGCGGCAACGCGATATGCCTGCGCCGCCGAAAGAGTCTTTTGGGGAGTGGTATAAGAAAAATAAGCGATGAGATGACTAGCCGCGAAAAGATATTGTCGACCGTTGAAGCCAACCAACCTCCGCAGCGCGAGTTGCCGCCGCTGCCGGCTGGCAATTCCGAGGTTTGCAGGTTTCCGGCTGCTGACGGGGCTTCCGGGACTGGCGGGGCTTCGGCGACTAGCGGGGCTTCGGCGACTGGCGGGGCTTCCGGGAATAGCGTGCCTTCGGCTGCTGACGGGGCTTCCGGGAATAGTGGGCCTTCGGCTGCTGACGGGGCTTCCGGGACGGGCGGGGCTTCGGCGACTGGCGGGGATCTATCGTCGCAATTTATCGCCGTGCTGGAGTCCATTGGCGGGGCGGCGTATGTGGTGTCTAGTTTTGCGCGCATCGCAACGATCCTGCATGAGCAATTTGCCGGTGCCGGCCGTGTCATCTCGGGTTGCCCGGAGTTGGCTTCCTTTGCCGGTGCGGTGAATGGTAACGGAGACCCGCATATGCTAGAAGACGTCGACCTCGCTATCCTTCCCGCCCATTTCGGCGTTGCCGAGAACGGCGCCTGCTGGATCACGGAATCGCAGACGCTCCACCGCGCGCTTCCCTTTATCACGCAACACCTCGCTCTGATCATCCGGCGGGGCGATATCGTTGCCAATATGCACCAGGCCTATGATCGCATTGCGGAACTCGACGCTGCGGCCAACCCTGCCGGCTATCGGGCCACCTCCACCAGCCACACCTCAGCCACCGCCACCTCCACCGTCACCAGCCACACCTCAGCCCCTGCCACCTCCCCCGTCACCAGCCACACCTCAGTCCCTGCCACCTCCCCCGTCACCAGCCACACCTCAGCCACCGCCACCACTAGCCACACCCCAGCCCCTGCCACTTCCATCGCCGCCTTCGGCAATGCTCCCATCCCCGCCCCTTTTGGCTTCGCTACCTTTATCGCCGGTCCTTCCAAAACCGCCGACATTGAACAGTCCCTGGTCCTCGGGGCGCATGGCCCTATCAGTCTCATCGTCTTCCTCCTCGACGAATAACTCTCCGACGCGGGGTTCTATTGATGGCGGAACGGATATGCGACGAATGCCGTAACTTAGGCACCTGCGATGAAACGGCCTACTCTTTTCGACTTTATACGGGTGGATGAATATGCTGCAACACCCAAATACCTGCAACTCACCAATTCCATTCTCAAGGCGATAGCCGCCGGGAAGATTGGCAAGAACGATCTCATGCCCTCCATCAACGAGCTGAGCTACGAACTCGAGATATCGCGGGATACGGCGGAAAAGGGCTACAAGTACCTCAAAAAAATGGGCGTATTGGGCTCCGTTCCGGGAAAGGGATACTTTATCCAGCATACCGACTTCCATCAAACCCTGAAGATCTTCCTGTTGTTCAACAAGCTCAGCGCGCATAAGAAGATACTCTACGATGCTTTTATCACTTCGCTGGGTGAATATACGGTGGTGGACTTTTATATCTACAACAACGACTTCGGATTGTTCAAGAAGTTGCTGAGCGGCAGAAAGGAGGACTATTCGCATTACGTTATTATTCCCCATTTCGTCGAGGGCAGCGAAAAAGCGCAGGAGATCATCAACAATCTGCCGAAGGAAAAACTTCTGCTGCTGGATAAAAAGATTGCCGGGATCACGGGCGAATATGCTGCCGTCTACCAGAATTTCGAGCAGGACATCTATACGGCACTGGAAAAAGCGCGTCATGAACTGGGGAAATACCATACCATCAAGATCATCTTCCCGAGCTATAGCTATCACCCGGTGGAAATATTGCAGGGGTGTGCCCGCTTCTGTCAGGAATATGCCTTCAACTACAAATGTGTGCACGCCATAGCGGAAGAGCCCATCGGAGAGGGAGAGGTCTTTATCAATCTGATGGAAGAAGACCTGGTCGTACTCATAGAACGCATCATCTCTTTAAAATTGACGGTGGGGAAGCAGGTCGGCGTTATCTCCTACAACGAGACGCCTTTGAAGAAGATCATCCTGGATGGCATCACGACCATCTCGACGGACATCCACCAAATGGGCATCATGGCCGCGCAACAAATACTGGAGAACACCCACCGGCAGGAAGAGGTACCCTTTTACCTGACCTTGAGAAATTCGCTATGACTCATTTTCATACCGAACCCCGATCTGCGCCCGGATCGCGTCCATGGTTTTGCTCATTAACAGGCTAAAAGAATGGGGTAGGGAAGGGCTCTCGATCAGGCCTAGTTCCAAGCAGCGCATTACTTCAGCGATCTGGTATTCGAATCCATTTACCATGGGCTCAACCTCGACGGCAGCGGCCGGCTCATTCGTCCGGTTCCACTCGAACCGGTCATTCTTATACCAGGGTGTCGGAATGCGGATCATGCCTTCGGTACCGGCGATCTCGGCTGTCAGGGAGGTTTGGCACAACAAGGTGCTGCTTACGACGGCGGATGCGCCATCCGGGTACTGGAGTATGGCGTGGCAGGTCTCGTCGCTGCCTGTTGGTGAAAGGCGGCCTGCGGCGGTTATCTGGCCCGGTTTGCCGAGTAATTGAAGGCAGAGATAGAGGGGGTAGATGCCGATGTCCAGTAAGGCGCCGCCGCCGAGGCGCAGGTTGTAGAGGCGGCTTGCCGGGTCGAAAGGAGACAAAAATCCAAAGTCCGCGCGGATATACCTGATGGTTCCAATGCTTCCGGCGTCTACCAATTCCATGACGGCCTTCATCAAAGGGATGAAGCGCGTCCACATGGCCTCCATCAGGAAAGCCTTGTGTTCCCTGGAAGCCGTGATCAGGGATTCGACCTCCCGTCCGGAAAGCGCCAGCGGCTTCTCGCACAGGACGGCCTTACCCTGGCGGAGGCACAACAAGGCGTGTTCGGCATGAAAGCCATGTGGTGTGGCTACGTAAACGGCCTGGATGTTCGGGTCGGCCGCCAGGGCAGCATAATCGGTGTAGACCTGCGGGGCCTGGTGGAAGGTGCCTTCGTCGGCGCGCTGGCTGGCGCTTTGCGTGCCCCCGTGGTTTGCGGCGAAGGCGTGTCCTTTTGCTGCGTCGCGGGAGGCAATCGCACCCAGGCGCGCCCCGGGGACGAGTCGCAGCGCCAGCGCAAATTTATTGGCGATCTTTCCGGGACCGATGATGCCCCATACAGTTTCCTTCATCCATGCAAAGTACTTTATCTTCGCGAAAATCAGCGCTTATGCCCAATGTGAAAGCTTTTATTTTCGACTTGAACGGAACGATGATCGACGACATGGAATTCCATAGTGCCGCCTGGTATTCGATCCTCAATGACGACCTCAAGGCGAACCTGACCAAAGAAGAAGTGAACCGCGAGATGTACGGCAAAAACGAAGAACTCCTCGATCGCATCTTTGGCAAAGGAATGTTCACAAAAGAGGAATTGGCCGAGATCTCGAACAAGAAGGAACAACACTACCAGGCTGCCTTCCGTCCCCACTTGCAGCTGATCGCCGGCCTACCCAGGCTCCTGGAAGAAGCCAAAGACCACCAGATCCGCATGGCCATCGGCTCTGCCGCTATTCCCTTCAACATCGATTTTGTGTTGGACAACCTCCGGATCCGGCATTATTTCCAGGCTATCGTCAGCGCCGATGATGTGACGATAAGCAAACCGGACCCGGAGACATTCGAGAAGGCTGCGCGCATATTGGGCGTCCCGCCCAAAGACTGTATCGTCTTTGAGGACGCGCCAAAAGGGGTCGAAGCGGCGCTTCGCGCCGGGATGTCCAGCATTGTGTTGACAACCATGCACGAAAAGTCGGCGTTCCAGCGTTTTACCAATGTCCTGCGCTATATTGCAGACTATACTGATCCTTCGCTTGAAGAAATATTTACATAAAACTGCTTTGATCCTGACCCTGCTGTGGGTCGCGTGCTTGCACTACACGTGCGCTGACGCGCAGGGGCGGTACAGCATCAGCGGGACCATTCGGGACGAGTCGACCGGCGAAGTTCTAATAGGCGCCACGATCAGCCTGCGAGAACTGCCGAGATCCGGCATCCTCAGCAACGCCTACGGTTTTTATTCTATTACGGCTCCCGCGGGCAACTATACCTTGATTGTGAGCTTCTCGGGTTACGAGGAAGACAGCCTGCGTATCGACCTTACCCGTAACATGCTTCTTCCGGTGCAGTTGAGCGTTGGATCGGGTCAACTTACCGAAGTGGTCGTCAGCGCCCAAAAAAAAAACGACAACGTGACCCGACCCCTCATGGGCGTTCAAAAACTGACGACCAACGAGATCAAGAACATCCCGGTACTCTTCGGTGAAAAGGATGTGCTAAAAACCATCCAGCTGCTGCCCGGCATTCAATCCGCGGGCGATGGCAATAGCGGCTTCTACGTGAGAGGGGGCGGCTCCGACCAAAACCTGATCCTGCTCGATGAAGCCACCGTTTACAACCCTTCGCACCTGCTGGGTTTCTTTTCCACCTTCAACTCCGACGCGATCAAGGATATCACCGTCTACAAAGGCGGAATGCCCGCGGAATATGGCGGCCGCCTCGCGTCCGTCGTAGACATAAAAATGAACGACGGCAACGACAAAGCGTATCACCTCGGCGGCGGCATCGGTCTTATCTCGAGCAGACTTAACGCGGAAGGACCGATTGTCCAGGACCGCGGCTCGTTTTCCATCAGTGGCCGCCGCACCTATGCCGATCTCTTTCTGAAATTATCCCCCGATTCCACGGTCAACAACAATAGCCTATACTTCTATGACCTCAATATAAAGGCCAACTACAAAATAGACGAGCGCAACCATGTCTATCTCTCCGGCTATTTTGGCCGGGACAACCTGTCCTTTGGCAAGACCTTTGGCATCGACTACGGCAATGCGACCGGCACGGCGCGCTGGAACCACGTCTTCAGCAGCCGGCTTTTCTCGAACACCTCCATTATCTCCAGTAAATATAGTTATAAGATCAGGATCAACTCTACCAATAACGATATCGACTTTACCTCCAACATCCGGGACCTCGCCTTAAAAGAAGACCTCCAGTATTATATCGACGCCGATAACAAGATCGACTTTGGCTTTAGCACCATCCACCATATCATCGCCCCCGGCATCATCGATGCTTCGGCCAATTCCAGCTTCAATTCGCTTATCCTGCAGAATAAATACAGCGTCGAGAATGCCGTCTACGTGTCGCACCAATGGTCCCCTACGAACGATTGGCATGTCAATTATGGACTAAGGGTATCCGATTTCCTGGTGTTCGGCCCCGGCGATTTTTACGTCTTCGATTCCGCGGGCAATACCACGAGCACCACCCATTACGAGTCCGGTCATCTGGTGAAGACCTATACCAACCCCGAACCCCGTTTCTCCATCAGCTACCAGCTCGACGAAGCCAGCTCCGTCAAGGCATCCTACAACCGCAATACGCAGGTCCTCCACCTAATCTCCAACTCTACCTCTTCGAACCCCACTGATCTGTGGATACCGAGCAGTAACAATGTAAAGCCGGAGATCGCCGATCAGGAGTCGATCGGGTATTTCAGGAATTTCAAGGACAACAGTTATGAGTTCTCGCTGGAGACCTATTATAAATCGATGCGAAACCAGATCGATTACAAGAATGGCGCCCAGCTCATCGCCAATGAAAATGTCGAGTCTCAGTTGCTTTACGGAAAGGGGCGTGCCTATGGCCTCGAGGCCTTTTTGAAGAAGAAGGTGGGAAAATTCACTGGTTGGGTTAGCTACACGCTTTCCCGCACTGAATTGAAGATCGACGGCATTAACAACGGTGACTGGTACCCTGCCAAGCAGGACCGCACCCATGACATTTCGGTGGTCGGCATTTACCAGGCCAGCAAAAAATGGACATTCTCCGCCACCTGGATCTATTACACCGGCAATGCAGTCAGCTTCCCCAGCGGCAAATATGCGGTGGATGGCCAGACCGCCTTTTACTATACGGAGCGCAACGGCTATCGCATGCCCGCTTATCACCGGATGGATGTGGCGGCAACGATGCTGGGCAAAAAACATAAGAAATTCGAGAGTAGCTGGACTTTCTCCGTATACAACCTCTATGGCCGGGAGAACGCCTATAGCATCGAGTTCCAGAATGATCCCAATGATCCGTCGAAGACCCAGGCGGTGCAATACTCGCTTTTCCGCTTCGTGCCTTCGGTAACGTATAATTTTAAATTCTAAACGATGAAAAAGATCACGGGTTATGGAAGATGTGGGTGGCTGCTGTCGATGCTGCTCGTGGCCGCCTGCAAAAAAGTGATCGACGTAGACCTGAGGAACTCGACACCTCAGATCGTCATCGAAGGCAATATCACCGATGCCCCGGGCTTTTATACCGTCTTTATCTCCAAGACGGTCGATTTTTCCGCCAACAACAACTATCCGCCCGTAACGGACGCCGTCGTTACGATCACGGACACGGTTGCCCACATAACCGATCAGCTATACGAGGCAGTTCCCGGAGTATATGTCACGAGCCAGATCGAGGGATTCCCCAACCACACGTATTATTTGAACGTAGCCGAAGGCAATACGGTTTATTCGGCCCATTCCACGATGCCGGATAGGGTGCCGCTCGACTCCATTACTTTTGCGGAGAATATAGGTTTCAACAACAAGGAAGAGATCAATGCCGTCGCTGATTTTCAGGATCCCGCGGGCATCACCAATTATTACTCGTTCACCGAAACGGTCAACAGCAGGGTGATCCCCAACATTTTTGTATTTGAAGACCGGCTGTCGGATGGGAGGTATATTGAAAACCCGCTTTTCAACGACAGCGCATATCTCAATCCGGGAGACACCTTACAGGTGACAATGAACTGTGTCGACGAGCAAACGTATAACTATTTCAATACACTCATCAACGTTACAGGCGGCAATAACTTCCAGGCGGCGACACCCGCCAATCCGGTCACGAATCTCACGAACGGCGCACTGGGCTATTTCAGCGCCCACACTACGCAAGCGACGAGTATTCTCGTATACTAAGGTTGATAGCTCTTTATCTTGTTGTAAAGTGTCTTGCGGTCGATCTTCAGGATCTCCGCAGCCCGTGACTTGTTATAATTCACCTGCTTCAGCACGTTCATGATCGTATCATATTCGGCCTGGGCAGCCGCATTCTTGAGATCTGTTTCCTTGTGCACGATCGGATGATGCGTAGCGACGACAACCGGCTGCTCCTGCTGGGGTATAAAGGCCTGGCCGTAGCCGTTGGTGTCCACTATCTCTGCAGGCAGCACCCGCGCGTTCACCCGACCCGAAGAGGTCAATAAGGCAGCGCGCCGGATCACATTCCGGAATTCCCGCAGGTTACCGGGCCAGCTATAGCTCATAAAGATCTGCATGACCTCGGGATCGAATCCTTCTACTTCTTTTCCCAGCTCTTTATTGGCCCGGGAAAGGAAAAATTCGGCGAACAGTGGAAGGTCCTCGCGCCTGTTGCGAAAAGCCGGTAACACAATCGAGAACTCGTTGAAACGATGGAAAAGATCTTCTCTGAACCGACCCTTGCGGTAAGCCTCCTGCAGGTTCTCATTGGAAGCCACGATAATGCGCACGTCGGTTTCCATTTCCTTAACCCCCCCTACGCGTTTGAACTTCCGTTCCTGGATCACCCGCAACAATGCGGCCTGGATCTCGTAGGACAGGTTCGCGACCTCATCCAGAAAAAGCGTGCCTCCATTCGCCAGCTCGAAATGTCCTTCCTTATCGTTTAGCGCGCCCGTAAAAGCGCCTTTGACATGGCCAAAAAGTTCGCTGCCCGACAATTCTTTTGACAGGGTTCCGCAGTCCATTGCGACAAAGGGTTTGTCCTTTCGGGCGCTGCTCTGGTGGATGGTGCGGGCAATCACTTCTTTACCCGTGCCGCTTTCTCCGTACAGAATGATGCTGTAGTTGGTGGGCGCGACCAGTTCTATCTGCCGGTAAAGTTCCTTTGTGCTGGGCGCCTGGCCTACTAAAAATTCATCCTCGGGCATGGCCTTGCCAGGATGCTTCCTGGCGGGTTGACCATTTGCCTGTTTCTGTTGATCGCCGGGCTCTGAAGTCTGCTGCAGGGCGCGTCCTATCACGTTCAACACTTCTTCAGGGATGAGCGGCTTCGTGATATAATCGAATGCGCCAGATTTAATAACGTCCACGGCAGTTTTGATATCGGAATAGCCGGTGATAATGATAACGATCGCGTAGGGATCGACTTGCTTTATCTCCTTCAGTACTTCTCTTCCTTCTTTGTCACCTAACCGGAAATCACAAAGCACAACGTCAAATTTCGATTCTTTAAACTTGGCGATGCCTTTGCCGCCGCTATGGCTTGCTTCCGTTTCGTATCCTTTCTTTTGAAGGAAACGCCCTAGCAGGTTGCACATATCCATATCGTCGTCAATGATCAGAATTCGCTTCATAAATGATATTTTCTAATTAAAATTACCGGAAAAATATAAAAGGGAATCGATCGCATCTTTAGCTCTGCGTACCCTTAGTCTAAATACTTGCCAAATTCCATTGCCTTGGTAAACAACAAAATGGAGGCCATTTGTGTATGAAATTCCCCATTTTGGGATACTCCCGGCCACTAAAGGTACGGAAATGCCCGTATATGGGTTTAAAAAAGCGCGTGCAGCCGGATTTACCCTTAGCGGCGCTGGTAAATTTCATGGCAATAAAATTGTAAATATTTAGTTATGTAAAATAGTGGGGATTCTCTACATTGAAGATTAAGTGGAAACAATTATTTATGAATGACGCCCGTAAAGTCCTTATCGTAGATGATGAATTGGATATCTGTTACTTGCTGAGCAGTCTATTGAAGCAGCGAGATTTTGTAACTGGCTTCGTAAATACTATTTCCGACGCGGTCAACGCGCTTAAGACAAATACGCCTGATCTCTTATTTCTCGATAACCATCTGCCGGATGGTTTTGGACTTGATTTTATCCTTCACATCAAACAACACTATCCCCACGTCAAGGTGATCATGATAACGGCTCATGATGGCACGGCGGAGAGAAACAAGGCGCATGAAGGTGGCGTCGATCTATTCGTGGCAAAGCCGCTCAACAGGAAACTCATCAACGATGCTATCGATAAATTGTATAGTAGCGACACCGCGGCTCAATCTCCCCGCGCCATCTCCAACTGAATAGTACAGGTAGTTCCGGCCCCTTTTTCACTCTCGAGGCTGATCATTCCATTGTGGTTGAGCACGATGTTCTGCGAACTCGTTAATCCCAGTCCTGCAGCGGACGGCTTGCTGGTAAAATAGGGTTCGAAGACCTTCGACAGGGCGTCTTCATCGATCCCAGGACCATTGTCGCTGATGGTGACTACGCATTTTTTATTGATCGCAGTGGTCGTCACCGTCAATACGCCCTTGCCCGACTCCATTGCTTCCAGTGCATTTACTACCACATTCAACAGCGCCGTTTTCATCCGGTTCACATCAACCGGGATGATACAAATTTCGCCGGTGTAGGTCCTGATAACGGTAAAATGATTGAGCTCGATACGCTCTGCCGCCAGCTCGAGGGTTTCGTCCAGCAGTTGGTTGACGCCTATCTGCTGGTACCGGAGGTCCTCGAACTTCGTCGAGTTGAGCAAATCGGTGATCAACAGGTTGATCCTGTCACTATTTCGGCTGATCATCGCGAGCAGGGTTTCCGCAATTCCGGGAGGCTTTCCTTTAAGCTCAAGCTGCAACTGCTCCACGGCCAGATTGATATTGGTCAGTGGATTGCGGACCTCATGCGCAATGATCCTGGAGATGCGGCCGGTTGCAGCGAACTTCTCCACGCTTCGCAATTCGACCAGCCGCTTGTTAGCGGATTCGAGTTCCCAGATACGTTCCTGCAATTTACTGATCGATGTGTTCATAATGTGCGTCCTCCTTGCTGCGTAACATTGCGTACCAAACCGGCCCTACTGTTCGATCCACACGGACACCTTGGCACCGCTAACATGAAACTCCCCCTTCCCCTCTTCGTCGATGGATACGGCGCCTTCATAATTGCCCAGCCAATCGACAAATTTTTTACCGGCGTGGACCTTGCCCACTTCCATTGTCTTAAATCCTTCGTCGCCGTTGGAGAGTACCACAGCGCAACCCGACCCCGCGTGTTCGGCATCGCCCTCCCGCGTCCAACCGATGCAATTCGCATGATCCAGGTAGTCCCGCTGTTGTCCGTAAGCGAACCGCTTCCGGGCTTCCAGCAGTTTTTCAATATGAGCGACCTGGGGCATATAAATCTCATATTCTTTCCCGTCGTGGCCTTTGTCGGTATATTTCGCACTGTACAGATCGTTGAAGAATACGCATGGATAGCCATTCTCCCTTAATAACAGCAATGCATAAGCCAGGGGTTTGAACCAGGGATCTACTGGAGCTTCCAGCGCCTGGAGCGGCTGGGTGTCGTGATTGGCAACGACGGTGACCGCCAGATCGGGCCGGGCAGCTACCAGCGTGTCGTCGAAGATCTTCGTAAGGTCAAAATCCCGCCCTTGCTTTGATGCTGCCTGCAAGTTATGGTGGAGCGAAGCATCAAACAATGACATCCTGCCCCCCGTCGCTTCGATGTACTTCAATAAGAGGGGCAAGTTACCCGGCGCCCAATATTCCCCAACTGCAAAAAACTCTTTGCCCGTGGCTTTTCGCATATGGTCGAGCCACTCATTCTCGAATTCCGGGGAGATGTGCTTCACCGCATCCAGTCGAACCCCGTCAAACCCTGTCGTCTGGCAATACCACTCCCCCCATTTTTTCAACTCTTCCCTTACGGCAGGATTTCTGAATTCAATATCGTCATACATCAGGTAATCATAATTGCCTTTTTCGTTGTCGATGACCTCCTCCCACCCTTCGCCATACTCATTCAGAATGGTATAGATGGCCGTCTCCTTCGTCTTGTTGTCGTAATCGACTCCCGTGAAACAACGGAAATCCCATTTGAAAGGCGAGTATTTGTCCTTGCGTCCCGGGAAAGTAAATTTCGTATAGGCCTCGATGTCGAAAGGCTCGCTGATAAAAGCATTCCGGTTTTCGGGATCAACTTTGCGGACCTTGATCAGTTCCGTTTCGTCGCCACCGGCTTTATGGTTGAGGACGATGTCCACATACACCTGCATCCCGGCATCGTGAATGGCTTTTATCGCCTCGATATATTCTTGTCTGGTGCCGTATTTGGTGCGGACCGAGTTTTTTTGGTCAAACTCGCCCAGGTCATAGAGGTCATATACATCATAGCCGACGCTATAGCTGCCATTGGTGCCTTTGTAAGCCGGAGGCAGCCAGATGGCTGTTATACCCAACGCCGCGAGCCTTGGGGCTTCCTGTGTCACTTTCCGCCATAAACTGCCATCGGTAGCATAGTACCAATGAAAATATTGAAGTATAGTTCCATTTTGCATATGCCGTTTTATAACCAGAATGATACCATAATCCTCTATTCGGTAATTAGCCTTCCCCTTGCTCAGACTGTAGAACTTTTTGCTCATGGAAAAGCGGGATCGGGCCTATTTTCAGGTCAAAAAAATCCTGGCAAGGAATTTCCATTACATCACAAAATGATGAACATGAACACCACGTCAAAAATTTTACTTGCACTCGTTGCCGGGGTAGCCATCGGTGGCGTACTCGGCGTTTTACTGGCCCCCGACAAAGGATCGGAAACACGCAGGAAGCTGGCAGAGAAAGGGGCCGACCTGAGCGACACGCTCAGCGACACCATTAGTGGCTTTGGCGACGCCGTCAAGGACAAATTCAACGATGCAGTGGACGGCGTCAAGGGGAGTTTTAACAAGACCAAGAATTCTATGTCTTAATCATGCAGGAACATCCATCCGATATAGATACATTGCTTTCCGACGCAGGGGATTTTATCGAGACCCGAACGACGCTGTGGAAGTACAAAGGGATTGAGAGTCTCGCCGACGTATCTGGCGAATTGGTGGCCGGACTGGCGCTGATCGTATTTGTGTGCTTTTTGGTCATTGTCTTCAGCATAGGCTTTGCCTTGCTGATAGGCGACTGGATCGGCAAAAGCTATTACGGGTTCTTTATCATGGGCGGTTTTTATAGCATCATAGCCCTCATCATCTACGCCAGACGGGGTAAATGGCTTAAAGAACCATTCAGCAATATGCTCATTCGAAAAATCCTAAAATAGCACTTATGGCCAGGATCAGCACGATCGATCAGTTAAGGGAAGCAATACGCGATCTCGAGCATCAGAACTATGTGAATGAGCAGCACATGCGCAATAGGGTGGCGGGGTTGGCTGAGCGGCTCAAACCGGTCAACATCGTCAAAAATTTATTTAGTGGCTTTTTCAATGGCAATTCGGACTCTAAAAATAGCCTGTTAAAAATGGTTGCCGGTGTTGCCACCAGCTTTTTGGTGAAGAAATTTTTCCGGAAGATCCCCGCTGCCAAGTGAAGCGCAATGGCCGGCTAAGCTGAGTAAATGCACGCACAGCACTTTATAGGTGGCTATTCTTTATGGGTGCTCGGCCTCCGGCAGTTCCCTCTTTCTATTTTTATCATTTGGAGTCAATAGGTCGCGTGAGCAACGGCAAGCGATCCGAACGGGTCGGCTACCGCAATATATGCCGGGCGAGTGTCAGATGAACTGGCATGGATCAATATTCAAGGTTAGCCGAAGGAGTTGCAGCTGTTGATCGAAGCCGTGCTGCTTTAAAAACCCAACTACATGCTTGACCAGTACCCTATACACGAACGCGGGCTTGCGCAATGGGGCAAAAAGCTCTTCGCTTTTCTCCCACAGTTCAACAAAGATCTCGACAGTCAGCTTTTCTGTGGCCATTTCTCCGGCAGGACCCACCAATTTCTGCACTCCCGCAAAAATGGATGGGTAGTACTGGTCCATGAACTGTTCAAATTGGACTAGTTTTTCGGTACGAATATCGTGGGTGTCATGAGTATGATTCATCATGTCAAAATTTAAAAAGGAATAATGGCAAACTGTAGTCACCCCCACCTGGTAAAAGGTAACCGGAAAATTCCACTTTGTCTATACAGTTTGTTGATTTTGTGCAGCGTGAGTGCACAACCCCTTCCCCTGGTCGTGAGGGTCGACAAGCCCGGGGCGGCTATTTCCCGGTCCATGTGGGGTATATTTTTCGAGGACATCAATATGGCTGCCGATGGAGGCTTATATGCCGAATTGATCAAGAATCGTTCCTTCGAGTTCAATTCGCCGTTAATGGGCTGGACGGAGCATACAACTGTACCTGGGGATGGTACGATCCTGGTACTCAATCAGTCCGCCGAGAATGCCAACAACCCGCGGTTTATACGGGTCGCTCATTTTAGCGACAACCCTTACGGGTTGTCTAACGAAGGTTTTCGGGGGATGGGGATCAAAGAGGGGGAGACCTATCATTTTTCTGTATGGGCGCGACCGCTGGAATCTATGGTCAGCCCCGCCCTTCGGCTGGAACTGAGGACTGCGGAAGGTCAGGTTATCGGAACTGCGCGGATGAGGCTGCCCCAAGTGGCGGAGGGCCAGCGTGGTCCCGGTCGGCCGTTTCCTTCAACGCCCGGGCACCCATTACAGGGTAGCTGGGAGCGGGACACTGTTAGCTTTGTTGCGACTGGTACGGCGGCGAAGGCTCAGCTCTTTATTTGGTTCGAAGGCCGGGGGTCGATCGATCTGGATATGTGCTCCCTTTTCCCACAGCATACCTGGAAACAAAGGCCGGGGGGCCTCCGCGCCGATCTCGTCCAACTGTTGGCGGATATGCATCCCGGGTTTATTCGCTTTCCTGGCGGTTGTATCGTCGAAGGCCGCGATCTAAGCAATCGCTATCAATGGAAGAAGACCATCGGCAGGGTAGAAGACCGCAAAGTCATGATCAACCGCTGGAACACCGAGTTTGCGCACCGACTGACGCCCGATTATTATCAGTCCTTTGGGCTCGGCTTTTTAGAGTACTTCCAGCTGGCCGAAGACATCGGTGCCGAGCCTTTGCCGATCCTCAACTGCGGCATGGCCTGTCAGTTCAATACGGCCGAGGTCGTGCCGCTTGGCGATCTGGATCCTTTTGTGCAGGACGCACTTGACCTTATCGAATTCGCCAACGGCGATCCAGGCACGAAGTGGGGAGCGCTCAGGGCAGCGCTCGGGCACCCGGCGCCTTTCCACTTGAAAATGATGGGTGTCGGCAATGAACAATGGGGGCCGCAGTATATAGAGCGGCTGCGTATATTCTCAGCAGCCATCAAAGCGCGTTACCCGGAGGTCCGCCTTGTCAACAGCGTCGGGCCCGATCCTTCGGGTTCGACATTCGATTTCCTGAATGATACGTTGCGTCAGCTGCATGCCGACATCCTGGACGAACACTATTACCGGAAACCGGATTGGTTCCTGCAGAACGCTGCCCGGTATGACCACTACGACCGGGGCGGGCCGAAGATATTTGCCGGAGAATACGCTGCGCAAAGCGACAGGACGGTGTCGCCCGCTGACCGCAACACGTGGGAGTGCGCAGTCGCCGAAGCCGCGTTCATGACGGGTCTGGAGCGGAACGCCGACGTGGTCCGGATGGCCTCCTATGCTCCCTTGTTCGCGCACGTCGATGGCTGGCAGTGGACCCCCGACCTCATCTGGTTCGATAACCTGCGGTCTTATGGAACGCCGGACTACTATGTACAAAAACTTTTTGCCGGCAACCGCGGGTCGATCGTCGTCCCGATCACTGGCAATGGCCTGCCCCTTACGGGGCAGGACAGCCTTTATGGGTCGGCCGTGTATGATAGTGCGACGAGTGAGATCATTATAAAACTGGTAAATGCTACTGCTTACGCCAAGGATATTATCATCTTCCTGGAAGGTGTTCGCCGGCTGCCGCCGACCGCCCAATACACGTGGCTCGCAGCGACTGCAGCCGGCGCTACCAACTCGTTAGAGAACCCCATGGCGGTCAGCCCGGCAGAGAAAACGATACACTGTGCGGGTAAAAAACTCACTCAAACCATCGGGCCCAGCACTTTTTGCGTGATCCGCATCAAGATATAATGTCGTTTGGGCCATACCAAGCTTTATGGTATAAATTTTGTGACTATTCGTTAACTCCAGTTTACTGACCTCCGAATGTCTTCAACAAGATTTCCTGTGTTAAACCTAATAGGACAGCCTGTCTCCGCAGGGGCCTACAATGCATCGGCATAAAGCCTGTCTCACCAAGGGTAATGTACGGAACCCCACCGGCACGTTACCTTTTTTTGTTGCGCCTGCATGGTTGGTGATCTTGCTTAGTTTCCTGCCAGATCCAGGGTTATTTCGCCTTCGCTTCGAACAAGGTCCAAGGATAGGCCTTCATATCGTGCAGGTATTTTGACTCCCATTCAAATTGCGGATGTGCTGCAAAGAAAGGCGCGGCCAGAAAATCATCGCCATTCGGGTTGCCCATATGCGCCCATAACTTCATGTCCTTTGCCAATGCCGCGGTGGTGATCTTAGCCTGCACCGTACCGCCTGGAAAAAACGGCGGCCAGTCCCATTCCGGGCAGCCTTTCGGGTCTGTGTCTACCCGGCCAGCGATCACACAACGGCTCGCTTCTTTTGCTTTTGTCAGCTCATTGTAGCTGTCCCCTTCGATGGTCTTGCCGGTTTCGACGTCGATCTTGCCTTTATATTGATTGGTCAGGTCCTCCCAGCGGCGCCGCCGGCTATTGGGCGACGTGGTACTGTCGGCCGGATCGAAGGTAGTCTCCTCTTTGATCAGTTTCGGGTCGAGCGGGAAGTTCGAGCCGACATAGATACTGTCCTTGCTTCGCCATACCCGGTAGTCCTTGAGGCCCAGCTCCAGCCGGGCGATCTCGTTGGTCTTGATGTCTCCAACCAGCCAGTCATTGGCATAGCCGCCGTTATTGCCTGCCGTCATGATCTGCACGAAGTCGTCGATGCTGCTGGCATATTGCGCCGCCTTCCGAGCCCGCACGAACTCCGGGATGCCTTTCACATCAAAGCCCTTGAATCCTGTAATAGTCGTTTCTGTGATCACGATGCCACCGGCCGTTACGACGAAATCATCGCCGCTATGGATCAGTCCCGGTTGGCAATCCATGATGAGGTGGTTGCCGGTCTGCGGCACGATGTCGGCGATGACATTCCATCTTTCGCCGCCCATATAGTCCGTCCAGTTGTTGTGCCCGATCGCGATCTGGCCATCGGCGGTAAAGCTGCCGGTAGCGATGAAGCCGCTGCAATTGCCGGGCGCCTTATTGTTGGCCGAGCCGGGTTTTTGCTTGTTCGCCAGCATCGGCACGTAGTATTGGGCTAATTCGATGTTGGCATTGAGGACTACCAGGTCGTTCACCTCATAATGTTTTCCTTTGGCTCGCATGCCTTCGGTGATGCCCGTGATCTCGTCCTGGTACTCTTTGTCTATTTTGCCCCAAAAGTCCATTTTTACTACTGCATCGCGATAGAAGGCCCAGTCCTTGCCAGATTGATGCGGCAAGGACACTTTCATGCCTTTGATGAGATCGTCGATCTCGTTCGCCAGCAGATAACCGTGTTGGTACCCGATATCCGAGGGAGTGCCCTCCAGATGCACATAGATCCAGCCATTCTTGTCGGTCCGGAAAGCATTGGAAAGCCTGGGATTTTGCTGCTGGCAAAAAGCAGTAAGGGCCAGCGACAGTGCTGTCAGCAGTGCGGATAATCTTCTCATGTAGGGAAGTTACTTAAAAAACCTCACCCAAATTTACAAAAAAGCCGCCCGATCCATGCAAGCCCCAGCCATAGTCTATACAGAGATTGGTTCGCGAGAATTTGTTGAGGCTGATGCGAAGGCCGCCGCCCCAACCCGGTTGGATATAGTTATACTGGCCTGTGTTAGGGTCTGAAAAGCTTTGGATATTGGCAAATACGACCCCACCCAAGAGCCCGTTGTGCAGGACGCCGAATCGGTATTCACTCTCCAGGTAGAGCATATTCTTGCTTCGGTATCGGCCCTGGATATAGCCCCGGCCTATATTGCTGTAAGGATCCCAGCCCGTACTGGGCAATAACAAATAGGGCGGGTTGCCGCTGCCCAGCGTTAACCAGTCGTAGCTCCAAAAGGCGAGGACGTTGTGTGTGGACGATGGGAAGCGAATGTATTCGCGGGTATCGAGGATCAGCGATTGCCAGTTGTTGTCACTGCCCATGAAAGTGAAATTCGGCCGGTAGGCCAGGCTGAGGTAGGTGCCGTTCGCGGGGTTGATGGCATTCCGGCGGTTGTCATACAGCAGGTGCAGGGAGATGCCGGACGACTTTTCTGTTTTCGTCAGTCCATACCTTTGAAAATCGGTCTTGCCCGCGGGCGGGTCGACCTCGGAGATATTCCAGAAATAGTCGAAGTCGTAGCCGAGCCCTGCGTAGAAGTCCCTGGTGACGGTCTTCAGCACGGCCTGGTGCAGCCGGAGGTAACCATAATTGATGTTGTAGCCGCTGTCGGAGCTCGTATTCCCACCCAGGCCGTAGGTGAGGGAAGGATATTTCAGGTAGCGCCAGTCGGTTACGACCACATAGTTATTGCCTCTGGTCCAGATATTGGCCTGGACCGGGAAGATGATCTGCTTGTATTGCGAATAGGTGATACTGGTGAGGACACTCGACAAATTGGCCTGGCTGTGCTCACTGGTATAAAAAGCAAAATTCGAGCTCAAGACACCGGCAAAACCGGTCTGCAGCGTGTAGCCGGCTGCAGGCAGCGCCGAGACGTGCAACTTGCCAACTTTTTGCGCCACGGTATCCTTACGGGTTGCGGTATGCCCCTTCAGAAAACTACGCCCCACGTCCACCAGGTCGACCTGCTCATTGTTCTCCTGCGCATGGGCGCAAAAGACAAACAAGAAAAGCAGCGCCGCGGAAAAAGCTATTGTCAGTGGGTTGTTCAACAATGGTGGTTAATGAGAATACGGCTGTTTGGGGGAAAAGTTGCCTCCTTAATTCTTTCTTAACGCAGCAAGATCTTCATAGGTGTTCAATCTGTTCAGTTCGAGGATGGTCGTTTTGCCATCTTCGCTCTCGCGGTACATGGGAACGAATTTGCCGTTGAATTTTATTTCATTGTAAGTATAAGAAGTGCGCTGCTGCACAAAGTTCGAGTAAACATCATCAAAGCCCCGGATGGATACA
Organism: Puia sp.; assembly: GCA_965214315.1. GTDB lineage: Bacteria > Bacteroidota > Bacteroidia > Chitinophagales > Chitinophagaceae > Puia. The sequence goes on from CBDCBP010000015.1 coordinate 346,045, forward strand.
TACAATTCTACGTCGGCGGCTTCCATATCTTCCGGTGTAAATTGTAAAAACGGACTTTGGCTATCTATCGGATGCACGACCGTCCAGTTCATCGGCAGGCTTTCCACTCTGCTCCGCTCAAGGGTCAGATCGTAATACCGGTATTCCGCGTTGCCGTCTACCTGCACCTTCAGGCCTACATTGACGCGGATCTGGACATCGGTGAGGGTGTGGTTGTCCTTATAGGGGGCAAATCGAAACATGAGTGCAGTCATGTCCTTATACGGACTAATAAGCGCCATTTCACTGAACAGCAGGAAGGAATGAGGGCGCGCAAAACGGCCGAAGATAAGACCGGTCGCCAATGCGAAGGAAAGGAAGCCGCTCATCGCTTCTATTGCCGCGAGCAGGTTGGCTCCGTCGCCCACTGGATTTACCCGCCCATAGCCCACTGTGGTAAATGTCTCGGTGCTAAAGAAAAATGCCTCCTTGAATTTTCCCCAGGGGCTGGTGGCGATGACGCCCGTCAATTGATCGCTGCCGACCGCAAGGTACATCGAGGCAAATAAGAGGTTGATCCCGAAATAAAAACACAGGATGAGCCCGACGAATTTCCATCGGGGCATGGTCAGCATGTGGTGGTAAATGCTGTACCGCTCCAGGAAGGAGACGCCTTCCTTGCGCAGGTTAAAGGTGCCGTCCCGGTTGATGAACCGTCCGCCGTAATTGGCCGCATTGGTACCGAAACCGGTGTCGTTGTTGATCTTTAATGAGGGATCGATCTGCTTCTTGCTCAGCGCCATGGTATCGCGGGGTTTATGATTCGACATTTATTGGGCAAAGCTAGCTTTTTAAATGGCCAGCGCGTCATACAAAATCTCTACTGGGTGGAGCGCTTTTTTGTTTGTGGCGTCCCTGATCTGGTGGCGGCAGCTCGTGCCGGGCGCCGCGACAATGACCGACCCGTCCTGCTGGCGCACGGCCGGCAGCAGGACCAGTTCCCCGATCTGTTGCGATAACGGATAATGTTCCTGTTCATAGCCAAAGGAACCGGCCATCCCGCAACACCCTGATGGCACCGTGGTCACCGTGTAATTGGCAGGTAAAGATAGGATCTTTGTGCTGCCCGCTACGGACGACAACGCCTTTTGCTGACAATGGCCGTGCAGGAGGATGGCACGTTTTTGCTGCGTGAACTGGCTGCTGGTGATCGCGCCGCGGTCTGCTTCCCGCGCCAGGAAATCGTCGATCAGGAAAGTGTTTCTTGCTATTTGTCTTGCTTTCTCGAGGAGGTCATCCGCCGCGAGGTCGGGATATTCGTCTTTGAACGTCAGGATGGCCGAGGGTTCGATGCCCACCAGAGGGGTATCGTCCGTTATCAGCGGTGCCAATAAGCGGATATTGCGATCGACGATCTTTTTCGCTTCGCGCAGGAGGCCTTTTGAGAGCCAGGTCCTGCCGCTTTCCCCGTGGTCGGGTATGACGACTTCGTAGCCGAGTTTTTCCAGCAAGAGGATGGCTTTCATGCCTGTTTCTACGTCGTTGTAGTTGGTGAATTCGTCGCAAAAAAGATAGATCCTTTTTGTGGTGGCGCCGGGGGTTGCGGTGTTGGAGGTTGTGGTGTTGGAGGTTGCGGTGTTGGAGGTTGCGGTGTTGGAGGTTGCGGTGTTGGAGGGTGCGGTGTTCGAGGGTGCGGTGTTGAGGGTTGCGGTGTTGGAGGGTGCGGTGTTGGAGGGTGCGGTGTTGGGGGTTTCGGTGTTGGAGGTTTCGGTGTTGGAGGTTTCAATGTTGGAGGTTGCGGTGTTCGGGGTTTTGGGGATGCCGGCCTTTTGGCGTTTGCTCCACCATTTTCTTAGGGTGGTCTTGTGCAGTAAAGGCATCGACCTTTCCGGCGCGAAACCGATCAGCTTCTTCAGCGTCCTGCTCTTCATAAAAAGGTTGTACACGCCAGGTGCCAGCGAGCCCATCCGTGCCGAGCGTGTAAAATTCGCAATGAGCCGGGTTCGTAACGGGATGCCGTTGGCATCGTAATAGTGCTGAAGGAATTCCGCTTTGAGTTTGGCCACATCTACATTGGAAGGGCATTCCGACTTGCAGCCCTTGCAACTCAGGCAAAGGTCCATCACATTGTAGATCTCTTTGTGGTCATACCGGTTGGGCTGTTCGCTGCGGGTCAGGAATTCGCGCAGGATATTGGCGCGCGCTCTCGTCGTATCCTGCTCATTGCGGGTAGCCATAAACGATGGACACATGGTGCCGCCCGACAAATGCGTTTTACGGCAATCGCCGCTTCCGTTGCATTGTTCGGCATGCTGCAGGATGTCCTGATCATGGAACCGGAACAGGGTAGGCAAGGGGGGCACCTGTTGGCCGGGCTCATACCGCAGGTGTTCGTTCATAGGCGGCGTGTCGACTATCTTTCCCGGATTGAAGATCTGCTCCGGGTCCCAGCTTTTCTTTATGTCTTTAAAAAGAGCATAATTCCGTTGTCCTACCATTTGGGGGATGAATTCCCCCCTGAGCCGCCCGTCGCCATGCTCGCCGCTCAAAGAGCCCTGGTATTTTTTTACCAGGGTCGCGATCTCTGCTGCTATGGCCCTGAACAAATGATTGCCTTCGGCCGTCTTCAGGTTGATGATCGGCCGCAAGTGGATCTCCCCGCTGCCTGCATGCGCATAATGCACGGAATGGAGGCCGTATTTGTGGAGGATCTCGTTAAAATCGCTGATATACGCCGGCAGGTCCTGTACATCCACGGCGGTATCCTCGATCACCGGCACTGCCTTCTCATCGCCGGGCAGATTGCTTAATAGCCCCAGCCCTGCCTTTCGCAGCGACCAGATCCGGCCGGTATCGGCGCCGAACAGTAAGGGGAAATGGTAGCCCAGGCCCGCGGCACGCGTGTCGGCTTCTACTTTGGCCGCTGTGGCGGCGATCTCTTCGCGGGCAGCTGCCTTGAATTCGACGACCAGGATAGCGCCGGGATCGCCCTGTACGAAGAAGCGGTTTTTCGACTGCTCGATATTGTCCTTCGTACATTCCAGGATATAGTGATCGATCAATTCGCTGGCAGTCGGCTTGTATTTGAGTGCGATCAGGTTGGCGCGCAAGGATTCGTCGATGCTGTGAAAATGTACGCAAAGCAGCCCGGTCTCCTTGGGCGGCAGGGGCGACAGGTCCAGCTTTATTTCGGTGAGGAAACCCAAGGTTCCTTCCGAACCCGCGAGCAGCGTACAGAAATTGAAATCGGGACCGCCGGCGGTAAAAGGGGCGGTTTCGACGAGCAGGTCCAGTGCATACCCTGTATTCCTGCGTTCCACGCTTTTTTTGGGAAATTCGTCGCGGATGGATACCTGGTTGTCATAGTTGCTGAGTAATCGCCGCATTTGGCGATAGACGTCGCCTTCGAGTCCTTTGCCTTCGCATTTGGCATGGAACTGTTCCGGCTCCAGTGGACCGAAGACCGCCTCGGTGCCATCGCTGAGGAGCGCTTTTATTTCCAGTGTGTGTTCCCGTGTCGAGCGGTATACCATGCTATTGCTGCCACAGGAATTGTTGCCGACCATTCCCCCGATCATGGCCCGGTTGGCCGTCGACGTCTCCGGCCCGAACAACAAACCGTGCGGTTTGAGGAAAAGATTCAGTTCGTCGCGGATAACGCCTGGCTGCACCTTTACCCAGCGTTCTTCTACGTTAAGCTGCAGGATTTTTGTAAAATATTTTGATACGTCAACTATAATGCCTTTCCCCACCACCTGTCCCGCCAATGAGGTGCCGGCGGTCCTTGGGATCAGGGAAGTCTTTTCTTTGCGGGCGAAGGCGATCAGTATTTTGAGGTCTTCGACTGTCTTTGGTATTGCCACGGCTAGCGGCAGCTCCCTGTACGCGGATGCATCGGTGGCGTATAGTGTCCGCATGGTGTTGTCAACATACAATTCGCCGGTCAGCGTCCCGGCCAGGGTTTGCAATGATGCTGTTCCGGGCCCGTCGAGCGGTTGCAACGATGCTGTCGCGGGTCCGTCGAGGGATTGCAACGATGCTGTCGCGGGCCTGTCGAGGGATTGCAACGATGCTGTTCCAGGTCCGGCAACGTTCCCGGTCTTTGGCCCCATCCATTTTTCCTCCATGGGCGCAAAAGTAAGCCGTTTGATCCGTTCAAAAATATTTTCAATGGTCGATCGACCCGCGCTAATTTGCCTGCTGGCGGCTTGCATAGGTGTGCCCGGTTTGGGCTATTTTTGCGCTATGTACCGCCTACTCACTGCCTTCGTATTGATAGCGCTGCCCGGCATACGTGCCACTGCCCAGCGGGGCGAACGCCTGCAGCCCAAGCCTGCCTTGCTCCGCCTCATCGATGCCAACCTCCGGCAGGGCGTCAATCAATACAAAGTGTTGATGGGCCGGGTGCCGGCCGGCAAACTTCCCAAGACCTGGTACGTCAATGGGGACCGTCTTGAAACCAGCGACGCCGGTTGGTGGACAAGCGGTTTTTATAGCGGAACGCTCTTCTACCTTTACGAATTTTCGCATGATACCGCCTTGCTCCATGAAGCGCGGGCCCGTCTGCAGCTGCTGGAGCCGGAACAGACTAACAAAGGCGTATACGACCTGGGTGTCATGATGTATAGCAGTTTCGGCAACGGGCTTCGGTTGATCCGGGAAGGCGCTCTTAACCTGGACGCGGCGCCGTACGACAGTATCCTGCTCACCAGCGCCCGTTCGTTGAGCGCGCGTTTCGATCCGGTGGTGGGCTGCATCAAGTCCTGGGACAGCAGGCCCTGGCATTATCCCGTCATTATCGACAACATGATGGACCTGGAGCTGCTGTTCTGGGCGGCGCGAACCAGCGGCGATTCCTCCTTCTACCACATTGCCGTTACGCATGCCAATACGACTATGCGCAATCATTACCGGCCCGATTACAGTTCCTACCATGTGGTCGACTACGATAGCGCTACGGGTGCCATCCTTGCCAGGAAGACGGCGCAGGGCTTCGCGGATTCGTCCGCCTGGGCCAGGGGGCAGGCCTGGGGACTCTATGGGTTTACTATGGTCTACCGTGCTACGCACGATGTGCGGTATCTGGCGCAGGCAGCGCATATCGCACAGTTTATGCTCGATCATCCTGGTCTGCCGGCCGATAAGATCCCTTATTGGGATTTTAATGCGCCTGGGATCGCGCCTGCGGCGCCTGCGGGTCAACCGGCGCCTTCGGGTCAACCGGCGCCTTCGGGTCAACCGGCGCCTTCGGGTCAATCGGCACCTGCGGGTCAACCGGCATCTGCGGGTCAACCGGTGCCTGCTGGTCAACCGGCGCCTGCTGGTCAACCGGCGCCTGCTGGTCAACCGGCACCTGCGGGTCAACCGGCATCTGCTGGTCAACCGGCATCTGCTGGTCAATCGGCACCTGCGGGTCAACCGGTGCCTGCGGGTCAACCGGCACCTGCTGGTCAATCGGTGCCTGCTGGTCAACCGCGTCCTGCGGGTTTTGGGAGGCCGGCGATGGCGGCCCCTCTACGTGATGCATCGGCCGCGGCTGTCATGGCCTCCGCGCTCATCGAGCTCAGCCACTACGTGCCAGCTTCCGAAGGCCGGCAATACCTCGATGTCGCTGAACAGATCATCGTCACGCTTTCTTCGAATGTCTACAAGCCGGTGGTGGGTGCCAACGGCGGATTTATCCTGCGGCATAGTGTGGGTAATCTTCCCGCGCACAGCGAAGTCGATGTGCCGCTGACGTATGCTGATTATTATTTCGTGGAGGCGATGATGCGGTACAAACAATTGTCCGTGCGGTGATGCCGCGCAATACGCGTTGCGTTTCAAAAAGAGATCTCCTGCCCCATAAAATCATAGGCCTTGCAGACGGCGTCCTTGATCATACTCCCGGCATATTCCTGTCCCGACAGCACCCAGACCATGGTGTCGACGGGGTTGCCTTGCACATCGGTAAAATGATCCTTCAGGGTCTGCTCGTGGCGGAATCCCAACCGTTGCGGGATCTTTCTGCTGGCCACATTCCCGGGCGCGCAGCGAATCTCGAGCCGTGTCAACTGCTCGATCTCGAAAGCCACTCTTATCAACGCCTTGACGGCTTCCGTGGCATAGCCGCGCTTCACGTATTTGACATTGATCCAATAGCCGATCTCGCGGGCATCCTTGCCGATTCGGTTATGCAGACCGGTCCCGCCCAACTGCTCGGTATCGGCTTTGTCGAAGATGCCAAAAACGGCATCCTGTCCCAGGTCGAACTGACCGCGGAACAATCGCACGAACCTGGCCATCCATTGCAGTTCCCGGGGCTCTTCCCTCGCCCAGGGTATCCAAGGCCGCAGATGATCCAGACTGCCGACAACGGCTGCCTGCATTTTCACGGCATCCGCCGGTTCATAACAACGAAGCAGCAGCCGTTCCGTCTCGATCCGATATGTTTTGGCCAGTTCCATGTTTTGCTATTTTGCCGAGGGGGCGGGAGAGATGAATGCTATTGCTTGCCGATCGCGCCGATGGAGTCCATGATATAAGTTGTTTTGCCCTGCGGACATGTAGCGGTTCATTCATTTAAGGTACAAAGGAATTCGACAGGTCGCCAGGTGCAATCAATGCATTTTTATTTTATCGTTATTCAAGCTTTGATAATTTTGTCGTACCGTAGCATTGTCGAAGGGTTTCCCGGGCTGAACGAAGCCCAATATTTTCATGCAAATGACATAAAAAACCCATAGTTTTACGCCCTTCATTATGACAAAGGTTTTTACCTCCCGCAAAACACATTTGAAAAATAATTAACTCGTTTTGAACTTAACCAAGCACGCTGCCCTGCTGGCCACATGGATCATCTTCTCGATCTCTCCCGCATTGGCTCAACGCAGACGCTCCCAGCCGACGATCGTCGCAGATACCTCAAAACCACGCCCATCTTTTCCCGGCGGCTTCGGCATCCCAAAACAAGGGCCCAAACCCTATAAAGAGGTGGTCACTGACAAGGCCATCAGCCAGACGGGTCTTTTCACCGTGCACAAGGTCGACGATAAGTGGTATTTCGAGATCGCCGACTCGATGATGTCTAAGGAGTTCATGGCCATCACCCGATTTAGCAAGACGGCTGCCGGCGGCGGCGTATATGGCGGCGAATTGGCCAACCAGCAAACCCTGGAATGGGAAAAAGGCCCTTCCCATACGCTGTTCCTTCGGGTAGTGACGCTCGTGAGCATGGCCGACTCTACCAACAAGATATTCAAAGCGGTAAAAAATTCCAGTGTGGACCCCATCGCCGCCGCTTTCGACGTGAGGGCCTATGGCAAGGACTCTGCCAGCGTCGTCATCGATGTCACAGACTTTTTCAAGGGTGACAATCTCATCGTCAGCATCCCCTCGGGCATTAAGACCAGGATGAAACTGGGCGGGCTCGCTTCGGACAGGTCCTATATTCAGCATATCAACAGCTATCCGATCAATACCGAGGTGCGGACTGTAAAGACTTTCTCCTCCGTTGGTGCGTCCTCCCCGTTCGGGATATCGTTTGGCTCACCGACGGACGCGGCCGGCGCCGTCACCATCGAGCTCAATACTTCTTTTATCCTCCTGCCTGCGGTCCCGATGAAGAAACGCCTCTTCGACGACCGCGTGGGCTATTTTGCGGACGACTACACGATCTATAGCGATGACCAGCAGAAGGTGGACAACCAGGAATTCATCGTGCGCTGGCGGCTCGAGCCCCGGCCGGAAGACGAAGAAAAATGGAAACAAGGTGAGCTCGTCGAGCCGCAGAAACCCATTGTATATTATATCGATCCTGCCACCCCGCGCAAATGGGTGCCATATCTGATGCAGGGCATCGATGATTGGCAGGCTGCTTTCGAAAAAGCGGGGTTCAAACACGCCATTCAGGCCCGCGAATGGCCGGAAGGCGATTCTACTATGAGTGCCGAAGACGCCCGGTACTCGGTGTTGCGCTATTATGCCTCGGAAATCGAGAACGCCTATGGTCCCAATATCCATGACCCGCGGAGCGGAGAGATCATCGAAAGCCATATCGGCTGGTATCACAATATCATGGAGATCCTGCACGACTGGTATATGATCCAGGCGGGAGCCGTCGACCCGGGTGCCAGGACGATGCACCTCGACGACAGCCTTATGGGGCGGCTTATCCGGTTTACGTCTTCACACGAAGTTGGCCATACGCTTGGCCTCCGACACAATATGGGTAGCAGCAGTACGGTGCCGGTCGAAAAACTGAGAGACAAGGCCTGGCTGGATGTGCATGGCCATACGCCCTCCATTATGGACTACGCCCGTTTCAACTATGTCGCGCAACCGCAGGACAATATTCCGCAATCCGATCTCTTTCCCCACATCGGAGAATATGATCGCTGGGCCATTCAATGGGGTTACGCGTATGCGGGCGGAAAAGACCCGAAAGCGGAGTCCAAGCGCCTGAACAAATGGATCATCGATAGCCTGGCCGCCAATCCACGCTTGTGGTTCGGCGGAGAGGGGTTCAACCAGGACCCGCGCGCTCAAACGGAAGACCTTGGGGACAACAGCGCGAAAGCAAGTGCATACGGCGTTAAAAACCTCCAGCGCATCCTACCCAACCTTCCGCAATGGACGATGGAAGAAGGTGACAAATACGATAACCTGACCGACATGTACCGGCAGGTGATCTCGCAATTCAGCCGTTATATGGGCCACGTGCTCAAAAATGTGGGCGGTGTTTATGAAACGTCGCATAGCGTCGAACAACCGGGAGCTGTCTATCAACCGACCCCGAAATCCCGGCAGCGTGAGGCAATTGCGTTCCTCAATACCCAGCTTTTCCAAACGCCCCGTTGGTTGGTGGATACGGCTATCCTGAATAAGATCAGCAGTCCCTCGGGCGGGGATGCGGTGGGGCCTATTCAAACCGGGGTGCTAAGCAGCCTTTTCTCAGCCAGCCGCCTCAATTCCCTCATGCAATCGGCCAACCGCTATGGGGAGGACAAGGTGTATACCGTAGATGACTTGCTGGACGATACACGTGCGGGTATCTGGAAGGAACTGAATAGCCACAAACCCGTCGACTTTTGGCGACGGAACCTGCAAAAGACCTATGTAGAATCCCTTATCGCACTGACGAACCCGACGGCGCCTTCGATCAACCTTCCGGGTTTGGTGCTCTTCTTTGGCCCCAATATCAAGAACACAGATCTTCCTTCCATCGCAAAAGCAGAACTGTCCGCGCTGAAAAGCCGGATCCTGGCCGCCATTCCATTGACGACGGATCGAGTAAGCAAATACCATTTGCTCGATATCGCGGACAGGATCAGGAAGGCACTCGACCCGAAGAATTAAGGGATTTATTGTTGTTTGTTACCGACAAAAGCCTTCAGCTTAGGCAGTGTTTTGCGGATCGGTACCAGGGAATCGGCAGGGAGGGTCAGCTTGATGAACTTCTTGAGGTGTTCGTCGTAATATTTACAACGCACGTGCCCCTTATTGTCATAGGCCTCATCTACTATGAGCTTGATATCCATCAAGCCAGGAAAGGTTACCTCTTCACCCACCTGTAGCATACCATACATAGGCAGAGATTTAATGGTTCATTGATAAACAGGACGATCTGGAAAGTTAATAAAGGCGGGGATAATCTCCAATTTTTTTAGGCCGCTTTCGGCCGTGGACAGCGTTTGATCGAAGAGGGGTAGCTGAACTTGGTACGGCCATTGCTTTATTACCCCTAAAAGATCATATGCAAAGCGAAACCTCATCGCAACGGCCGGCCGACATCGGCTCTGACCAGCGCACCCTTTCCGCTATTGGCGGCTCACTTTTACTTTATTTCGTGGCTAAGCGGCATAAATGGAACAGTTTGTTGATGCTGGGCGGGACTTATCTGATCTACCGGGCGGTAACGGGAAAATGTCCGGTAACGACGGCCGTTAGATCTGTGCAACAGCATAGTGGACATCGTCCTGCGATCAATGTCAGGACCCACCTGGTCGTGAACAAGCCGCGTGAAGAAGTATATACCTTCCTTCGCCAGTTGGAAAACTGGCCGTTGTTCATGCGCCACCTCGAAAATGTGGATGAGTTGGATAAGGTCACCAGTGCGTGGCGGGTAAAACTGCCCGGCGTGGGGGATATTCGCTGGGAAGCAAGCATCCTAAAGGATGAAAAAAATTCGGAGGTTTCCTGGCATTCTGTCCCCGGTGCAACCATCGAGCAGACAGGGAAGCTAAATTTTTCAGATCTGCCTGGAAAGGCGACGCGCGTGGATGTCCTATTGTCTTACCGTGCTCCGGCCGGTGCGATCGGCGAACGCGTGTCACGCGTGCTAACGCCCGCTTTTGGCGAAAGGGTGAAAGACGATATCTACCGGTTTAAAGCTTATTTTGAACATGCGGGCGTACGCTGAGTTGGGTGTTGAATGAGCGCGCCCGGTGTTATTGGAGCGATTCGAGTTTTCTCAAAGCTTTTTCCATGTCAATACCTTTGCCGAGGACGCCTTTGAACAGGTCGCCCTCGGCATTTACGCGCTCAGACATTGTTTTTATCGTAAAGTCCTGCATCGACAGGCCTTTTTTTACCTCTTCCCAGTGCAAGGGGGCCGAGACTGTGGCACCCGGTTTGGGTCTTACGCTGTATGGGGCGGCAATTGTTGCCTGTGGTCTGTTCTGCAGGAAATCAAGATACATGCGTCCTTTACGCGCGCTTACCGCTCTTTCCACGCTAGTAAAATCAGGGATCTGTGCATTGACCAACTGGACGACGAGCCGCGCAAATTCTTTTGAATGCTCATAGCTGTACTGTGCACCCAGCGGGAAATAGATATGCAGCCCCGTAGAACCCGAGGTCTTGCAATAGGAAGTCACACCGGCGGCTTCCAATACTTGCTTTGTTATTTGGGCAGCCTCGATAACCTTGTCAAATGGCGTCTTTTCATCCGGGTCGAGATCGATGATACACCAATCCGGATTGTCCGGGGTACCCACCCGGCTGCTCCACGGGTTGACCTCGATACAACCGAGTGTGATCATATACAATAAACTTGCCTCGTCTTTGCAGACCAGGAATTCTTTTTCTTCGGGATCATCGGCGGCGTGATAGGGAAAGGTCGCGATCCAATCCGGTACTTTGCCGCTGACATTTTTCTGGTAAAAGCCGGGACCGGTAATGCCGTTGGGGTGCCGGTTTAAGGACTGCGGCCTGTCCTTCAGATAAGGCAGGATATAGGGGGCTATAGCTGCATAGTAATTGAGTAGATCACGTTTCGTATATTTTTCTTTTGGCCAGAAAATCTTGCTCAGGTGATTGACCGTGAGGTCATGCCCGGCTATTTGGATGGTTTTCGATTCTTCCTTGGCTGCGAGGAGGGGTTTGGTCGTCTTGGTGGCGGCGGTTTTGCCCGCGGGCTTGGTCGGGGTTTCGGGTGCCGTCTTGGAAGTGGTTTTCGTTGCCGTCTTGGAAGTGGTTTTCGTTGCCGTCTTGGACGGGGTTCTGGTCGCAGCCTTGGGCGTGCTTTTCGTTGCGGCCTTGGTCGCGGCCCTGGTTGGAGTTTTGGCAGCTCCGTTGGCCTTCTTGTTGCTCACCCAGGTTTTCGACTGGGGATTGGCGGCGATCTGCTCGAGTGTTTTTTTCGTTAAGACGGACTTGTCTTTGCCCGTCACCGGTTCTTCTGAAGCATACTTATCCCTGTGCTTGATCAGCAACCAGGAATTATCGCCTCGTCCTTTGGTCTGCACCAGTGCAAATTCGCCTTTGAGTTTCTTGCCGTTCAGGCGGAATTTCAACGACCCGCTGTGCAATTCCTTCAGCAGCATCTTATTCTGCGCCGCCTTCGTGCCATTCGTCTCTGCCAGTGGCTCATAGGTGCCCTTGTCCCACACCATCACCGTACCCGCACCATAGTTCCCATCGGGAATAATGCCCTCGAAGTTTTTATAATCAAATGGGTGGTCCTCCACCATCATCGCCAGGCGTTTGTCGGCCGGGTTGAGTGAGGGCCCCTTGGGTACGGCCCAACTCTTTAAAACCCCCTCCATCTCCAACCGAAAATCATAGTGGAGGTGGGAAGCGTCATGCTTTTGGACGACGAACTGCAGTGTCTTTCCGTCGGGCTTCCCGCCGCGGGGCTCGGGGGTATCGTCGAAACTCCTTTTTTGCTTGTAGGCTGTGAGTGGCATAGATAGATAATTAATAGTAGTTATCAAAGCGCAAAGTCGGTGCCAAAGGCCGGTCAAGTACGGCGCGTTATTTGTTGCGTCAAAGGAAACGATCATTATGTCAAAAAAGAAAGGCATCGACCCGCTCAAGTCGGCGGAAGCCGAAGCAGAAAAAGACATGCTGCAAGACCCCGAGCTTAGCGACAGCGATCCTACCGACGACCTCGATGAAGGCGAACTGGCCCGGCGCGATAATTCGGATGAAGCCGCGTTCGATGAAGTGGAGAAAAAACGCCCAGTTCGTGGGGGGCACTTTAATGGTAAAGCTTGATTGAGCTATCCTTGCATGTTCTGGCTTAAAATTTGCGCTTGCGTTGCGTGCATTCGAGATTTGGACTATTAATCGCGCTTCTCGTATCCGCAGGAAGCGCTTGTGCGCAGCATTCCACCGATCCGGGAATAGCGGAGGTCGAAAGCATCGGCGCTGCCAGCAGTGACTCGAGCCACCATGCCGACACCGCCCGTTTTCACTTTACCTATGCCGGGACCGGGACCACCAACAACACCAATTCTTTGCAGGCTTATATATTTTCCAATGCGCTGAAAGTCAGTCTTGCCAAAAAAAGCATTGAGACGAACTTCACCAATAGCTGGGTTTACGGCAAGCAAAACGCCGTCCTCACCAATGACGATTTCTCGTCGACCCTGGACATGGGGCTCTACAAGACGGTCAAACATTTCTTTTACTGGGGTATGGCCACGTATAACCATAGCGTTCCCCTGCAGATCAACCACCAGGGGCAGGCCGGGCTCGGTCCCGGGTATAATTTTATCGACAAGAAGACGGCCATCCTGGCGGTCACCGATGGGATTGTTTACGAACTCAACGATCTTTATGACAGCCTGTATGGTCAGCCTGCCGGGAACATCTACCGACGCGACCGGTACAATACCTTTCGGAACTCCGCCCACCTGCTTCTCCATTGGGTCATCGACAGTCACTACACCCTCGATGGGTCCGCCTTTTTGCAGAATAGCTTTGCACACTGGAATGACGATTATATTTTTCGGATTACCGGTGGAGCTTCCATCAAGCTTTACAAATGGATCAGCTTTACGGCTTCCGGCGCCTACAGCAGGTTCACCCGGACGCGGGGTAGAAACACGCTGATCAGCTTCGGCACGACCATCCAGCGATAATGCCCTATATTTGTCCGCTATACAACCATCAACTATACATGCCGTTACTAGAAAAACACCTCGTTGTAAAAAGGTCTACACTCAAAGGCGCAGGCAAGGGGCTCTTCACCAAAAAAGACATTCTGAAAGGGACGAAGATCGTGGAGTACAAGGGAAAAATAACCAAATGGAAAGAAGTGGATGACCGCAATGGCATGAATGGGTACATCTACTATGTCACCCGTAACCACGTGATAAACGCCTGGTTTGACAAAAAGGCCCTGGCCCGCTATGCCAATGATGCGAGGGGAATGCTTCGCACGGATGGCCTGAACAACAATTGTACTTACCGGATAGAAGGACTGCGCGTCTACATCTATGCCATGCGCAATATTTCCGCCGGCAGCGAACTTTTCGTCGGCTACGGGAAGGAATATTGGGACATCATTAAAGAGAATTGGGGAGTGAAATAGCTATACGTCTCAGGCCGGCGAGTTACTTCCCCAATAACGCTTTCGCCTTGTTGACCACGTTGTCGACGGTAAATCCAAATTCCTTGAACACCTCCGGTCCTGGCGCGGACTCCCCAAAACGCGTGATGCCCAGTATATCACCCTCATCCGTGACGTATTTGTGCCAGCCAAGCGGCGAGCCGGCTTCGACTGCCAGTCTTTTCTTGATTGTTTTGGGGAACACTTGTTGCTTATAGGCCTCATCCTGCTTCTCGAAGAATTCCCAGGAAGGCATGCTCACCACTCTTGCTGCCATTCCATTTTCCTTTAATCGCTGCTGCGCCTGCAATACCAGTCCCACTTCCGATCCCGTGGCGATCAGGATCAATTCTGGCGTCCCGTCGGATTCGGATAAGATGTAGGCGCCTTTCGTAAGGTCTCCGCTACTCCTGTATTTGCCAGCCTCGATGATCGGGACATTCTGCCGGGTCAGTACGAGCGCCACCGGACCATCGGTATGCTCGAGCGCCGCCTTCCACGCCAGAGCGGTCTCATTGGCATCGGCAGGCCGGATAACTGTGATGTTAGGAATGCTGCGCATGGAGATCAGTTGTTCGACCGGCTGGTGGGTCGTGCCGTCTTCGCCAAGGCCGATACTGTCATGCGTATAGACAATGATGGGCCGGATCCTCATGATGGCTGCCAGCCGGATAGGCGGCCGCATGTACTCGGAGAACATAAAGAAGGTAGAGCCATACGGTATGAGCCCTTTAGTGAGCGCCATCCCATTCAACACCGCGCCCATCCCATGTTCCCTGATCCCGAAGTGAAAGTTCCGGCCACCGGGATCATCCGCACTGAAGGAGGTATAGTCTTTCAAATGGGTCTCCGTACTGGGGGACAAATCGGCGGCTCCGCCGATCAGATTGGGCAACACGGCCGCGATACTGTTCATGACCTTGCCCGAGGCTACCCGCGTGGACAATTGCCCTTCCTTGCCATCTGTCAATTTGAAGACAGGGAGTTTTTTCTCCCAATCTTTGGGCAGCTGGTTTTTGGCCGCCGCCTCATATCCCGCTGCCAATTCCGGATGCGCTGACCTGTATTTTTCAAATAGCGTTTTCCAATCCTGTTCCAAACTGGCACCTTGCTCACCGGCGGAACTATAATATGCTTCCACTTCTTTGGGCACGACAAAAGATAGTGCCGGATCAAACCCAAAGTTCTTTTTCACGAGCTTTACCTCTTCCGCCCCGAGTGCCGAGCCATGTGCCTCCGCCGTGTCGACCTTATTCGGGCTGCCATAACCGATATGCGTCCGGATCTTGATCAGCGAAGGCCGTTCCGTCTCCGCTTTGGCAGCCTGGATAGCAAGGTCTATGGCAGCCAGGTCATTCCCGCTACCCTCACCGAGTACCTGTACATGCCAGCCATAAGCTTCGAATCGCGTGGCGACATCCTCCCGGAACGTAATTTCCGTGTTGCCTTCGATCGTGATATGGTTGTCGTCATATAAAAATATCAGGTTCCCCAGGCCGAGTTGGCCCGCGTAGGAAGCGGCCTCTGAGGCGACACCTTCCATCATGTCCCCGTCGCTGCAGATGCCATAGATGCGGTAATCGAACACCTCAAAGCCGGGTTTGTTGAACCGAGCCGCCAGCGCCTTCTGCGCTACGGCCATGCCTATCGCATTGGCAAAGCCCTGACCAAGCGGGCCAGTCGTCACCTCGATCCCCGGTGTCATGCCATATTCCGGATGCCCGGGTGTTTTGCTGTGCAGCTGGCGGAACTGTTTAATATCATCCAGCGTCAGGTCGTAGCCTGTCAAAAAAAGGAAACTATATTGCAGCATACTGGCATGACCGCATGAGAGCACGAAGCGATCCCGGTTTGGCCAGTCCGGATCTTTTGGGTTATACCGCATATGTCTCGTCCATAATATGTGGGCCATCGGCGCGGCATCCATTGGCGTTCCGGGATGACCCGAATTGGCCTTTTGAACGGCGTCGACGGATAGCACTCTCACGGTGTCTATGCTCAATTGTTCGATATCAAGCGCTGTAGTAGTGGGCATAAGAATTTGATTTTTACAAGGATTAGACTATCAATTTGTATGCCGCTCGCGGGAAGCTCCTTTGTCATGCCGGCGATTGCTATGAGTTGTAACATTACTGAGTTATAACATTGCTTCATAGCGGAAAGAGGCCCGATTTTTGCAAAAATTCTACCTAAATCATTGTCAGTGAGTTATCAACCCATAGCGAATTACGGTATCATTGGCGACCTCCACACGATTGCGCTTCCAGGATTAGATGGGTCCATTGATTTTATGTGTTTTCCCAATTTCGATTCCCCGAGCATCTTCGCCCGCCTTCTTGATGAAAAAAACGGCGGCTTCTACTGTATCAGCCCCATCTTCACGGAAATGAAGACGAAACAACTTTATCTGCCGGACACCAATATATTGCTGACCCGTTTTCTGTCGCCAGACGGGGTGGGGGAGGTCACCGATTTTATGCCGGTGGGTCACCTCGAAGAAAAAAAGCTCATCCGACGTGTCACTACCGTCCGCGGCGAGGTGCGCTACCGCTTACATTGCAGTCCCCGTTTCAATTATGGCCGCGACCCGCATACCGCTATTCAGCAGGGCGAAAAAGAAATTCTTTTTCGGTCAGCGGGGCTCACTATCCGACTGAAGGCAAACATTCCCCTGACCTTGACCGCCGGTGACGCTACCGTCGAATTCACGCTGAAGGCTTCCGAGACAACGGATTTCGTGTTCGAGATCGCCGACAACAAGACCTCTGCCAGCGACGACCTCGGCGAAATGGTGATGCAGACATTCCTTCGGGCAACGAGTTTCTGGCGCGAATGGATCGCCCGCAGCAGTTATAAGGGCAGATGGCGGGATGTGGTCAACCGCTCCGCCCTGGTGTTAAAGTTACTGTCTTCCAGCCGGTATGGATCCATCATCGCCGCACCGACATTCAGTTTGCCCGAGACCATCGGCGGTCAGCGAAACTGGGACTATCGTTATGCCTGGATCAGGGATGCATCCTTTACGGTTTATTCCCTTATCCGTCTTGGTTATAGCAGGGAGGCCGGCCGCTTCATGGGTTGGGTGGAAAAGATGTGCCGGGATATCAGGGGCCAGGAAAGGCTGGGCATTATGTACGCGATCGACGGCAACCGGCAATTAGAGGAAATTACGCTTGACAACTTTGAAGGGTATAGAGCAAGCGCACCCGTGCGAATCGGCAACGATGCTTTTGGCCAGCTGCAACTTGATATATATGGCGAACTGATGGATGCTGTATATTTGTACAACAAATATGTGGAACCTATATCGTATGATTTTTGGAAAGACCTCGAAAAACAGATCGATTGGCTTGCCGGCAACTGGGACCAAGCCGATGACGGGATATGGGAAGTGCGAGGAGGAAGACAACATTTTCTGTTTTCCCGCCTGGCCTGCTGGGTCGCCCTCGACCGGGCCATAAAGATCGCCAACGCGCGTGGTTTTCCCGGCAGGGGTAATTGGCGCGAAGAACGAGATAAGATCTACAACAGCGTCTATAATGATTTTTGGGACGCGGAAAAACAGGCTTTTATGCAATTTCCCGGTTCGCAAACAGTTGATGCTTCCGCATTGTTGATGCCTTTGTTCCGCTTTATCGCGCCGAGAGATCCTCGTTGGTTGTCTACACTGAAACGGATCGAAGAAGAATTGGTTTCCGATGCCCTCGTTTATCGGTATCGACCAGACCTGGCGGCGCCGGACGGGCTGGTGAGCAGGGAAGGGACTTTTTCCGCGTGTTCTTTCTGGTATGTGGAATGTCTATCAAGGTCGGGCCAATTGGACAAGGCCCGGCTCTGCTTCGAGAAAATGCTGAGTTACGCCAACCACCTCGGCCTTTTCTCCGAACAACTCGGTTTTGAAGGAGAGCACCTAGGTAATTTCCCGCAGGCATTTACTCACCTGGGATTGATCAGTGCTGCGATCAACCTTGACGAACAATTCGATGACAATCAAAACAGAAATATCAATTTAGAAAAAGTGTAATGGTCCCACCGCCCCCCGACAATCCGTCCAGGCTCCGGCGTGTCCTGACGGGCCTCGGTCCCGGCCTTATCACCGGCGCCAGCGATGACGATCCCTCGGGCATCGTCACCTACAGCCAGGCGGGATCGCAGTTCGGGCTTTCCACCTTGTGGACTGCTTTGCTCACTTTTCCGCTAATGGCTGCTATGCAAGGCATGGCCGCCCGCATCGGCCTCGTGACCTGTCAAGGGCTCACGGGCACGCTCAGACAGCACTATCCCAGATGGGTGCTTTACGCCATGATCCTCTTTACATTCCCTGCCGTAGTGCTCAACATCGGCGCCGATATCCAAAGCATGGGTGCCGTGGCTAACCTGCTGGTGCCGCCTATCCCCTCGTTTTCCTTCAGCATCTTTTTCACGGCCCTCCTTACCTATATCATTATCCGCTATCCCTATCAAAAAATGGCCAGTATCCTCAAATGGCTTTGTCTCGGACTGTTGCTTTATTTGTTCGTTCCGTTCCTGGTCCATCAGCATTGGGGCCAGGTATTCCGTCATACCCTGGTGCCGGACATTCATCTTAATAAGGATTTTCTAAGCATCCTCGTCGCCATTTTAGGCACTACGATTTCGCCGTACCTGTTCTTCTGGCAGGCCACCATGGAGGTAGAAGAAAAGCAACACCTCACCAGGAAGAAGCGGATCATGGTGGACAAGGCGACCCTGGTAAACATGCGCAGCGATGTCAATATCGGCATGCTATTCTCCAATTTGGTCATGTTCTTTGTGATACTGACCGCGGGCAGTGTCCTTTTCCCAGCGGGTATCACGCACATCGATACTGTCGAACAAGCTGCCACGGCCTTAAGACCGTTGGCGGGCGAACTCAGTTATACCCTGTTTGCCGTCGGCGTGATCGGCACGGGCTTCCTTGCCATTCCCGTGCTCGCGGGATGCGTCTCCTACATGCTGGCTGAAACCTTTCAATTTGCGATGGGGCTGGACAAGAAGTTCGGTGAGGCCAAGCGTTTTTATGGGGTGATCATCGTCAGCCTGGTTGCGGGACTTCTGATGCAATTTCTGGGTGTGTCGCCCGTCAAGGCCTTGCTTTATACTGCGATCCTATATGGATTGACGGCCCCCGTGCTGATCGGTGTCGTGCTGCATATCGGGAACAACAAAAAGATCATGGGCGAGCATACCAATAGCCGGCTTAGCAATGCGCTCGGTGTCCTTACGCTCATCATCATGACTGCGGCTGCTGTCGGGCTGGTCTATTTTACGCTTTCGTGACCGGCCTTCCGGACGAGGTATGCCTAGTAAAAATGGGATAGATGAAGCTGGCCCATATATTGATAATATGGCGTGGCTGTTGTCAATTATCCACAATTAAAGCAAACCTATGACGATCTATCCTGGTAATCCTTTTCCCCTCGGTTCCTCCTGGGATGGGAAGGGGGTAAACTTCGCCCTTTATTCTCATAACGCCACCGGCGTGGAGCTATGCCTGTTTGATGGGGCAAAAGGGGTTGTCGAGCACACGAAGATAAAACTGACCGAACGGACGCATGATGTATGGCATTGTTTTGTCGACGGACTACAACCGGGTCAGCTGTACGGCTACCGGGTAGACGGCCCTTACGAGCCTGGCGAGGGCCATCGCTTTAATCCGGCGAAGGTCTTACTAGACCCTTATGCGAAAGCGATGTGTACCGTCGGTGATTGGGATGACACGCTTTTCGGTTATACCATCGGCAAGGATGACCTCGTCTGCGACGACCGGGATGATGCGAAGGTCTCGCCGAAGTCCATTGTTATCGACCAGCATTTTGACTGGGAGGACGATAAGGCGCCGAAGATCGCCTACTTCAATACCATCATTTATGAGGCGCATGTGAAAGGCTTGACAAAAAACTTTCCAGGCATTCCCGATCAGCTCAGGGGGACCTATGCGGCCCTGGCCCATCCTGTCGTCATCGATTACCTGCAGCAATTGGGTATTACGGCCATCGAACTGATGCCGGCCCACGAGAGCATCTCCGACCGTCACCTGGTAGACCAGGGCCTCACCAACTATTGGGGATACAATACCATTGGCTTTTTCGCCCCCGCTCTCCGCTTCTATAGCGGCCAGGACTTGGGCGGCCAGGTCAATGAATTCAAGCATATGGTCAAGCAACTGCATAAGGCCGGCATCGAAGTCTTCCTGGATGTGGTGTACAACCACACTGCGGAAGGGAGTGAACTCGGACCGACACTGGCGTACAGGGGCATTGACAATAGCGAATACTACCGCCTGGCGGAAGACAAGCGCTTTTACTTCGACTATACAGGCACCGGTAACACGCTCAATGCGCGGCTGCCCAACGTGCTGATGATGATCATGGATAGTTTGCGCTACTGGGTGACGGAGATGCATGTCGATGGGTTTCGGTTTGATCTGGCTACCGCTCTTGCCCGCGAAACGCATGATATGAACCTGTTGAGTGCTTTTTTTAGTGTCGTCTACCAGGACCCTGTCATTTCCCAGGTCAAGCTGATCGCGGAACCCTGGGATGTGGGCGAGGATGGGTATAAGGTCGGGCAATTCCCTCCTGGCTGGGCCGAGTGGAATGGCAAATACCGGGATTGCATGCGCGATTACTGGCGCGGCGCGGACAATCTCCTCGCTGAATTCGCGGAGCGGTTTACGGGGAGTTCGGACCTCTATAAAACCGACAATCGAAATCCAACGGCCAGCATCAATTTCATCACAGCGCATGATGGCTTTACCTTGCATGACCTTGTCTCGTATAACGATCGGCACAACGAGGCCAACAAGGAAGTTAATAAAGATGGTGCGGAGCATAACCGTTCCTGGAACTGCGGCGTCGAAGGGCCTACCGACGATCCGGGCATCAATGCGCTGCGGAAGCGTCAGCAAAGGAATTTTTTGGCCACACTGATCCTTTCACAGGGGGTTCCGATGCTGGTGGCCGGTGACGAGTTGGGCCATACCCAGCAAGGCAACAATAACGCGTATTGCCAGGACAACGAGATTTCCTGGATCGACTGGGTCAAGGCAGATCAGGAGCTTATTCAATTCACGCGCGACCTGATCAAGGTTCGGTTGAGCCACCCCGCTTTTTCCCGAAAAAATTGGTTCAAGGGGAAACCCGTCCGCAAGTCGGGATTGAACGATATTGCCTGGTTCAAGCCGGATGGCGCCGAGATGACGGAGGAGGATTGGCAAAGCGGGTTCGCGAAAACGCTGGGCATTTTCCTCTATGGTGACGGGCTTCGTACCACCGATCCCAACAACAACCCGATCATCGATGATAGTTTCTATATGGTCTTCAACGGCCATTTTGGCGCTGTCGACTTCAAACTGCCGGTGGAGCAATTTGGGAAGGAGTGGAAGAAAGTGCTGGATACGTCCGGGACAGGAACGGGTACCGTGTTTCAGCCAGGGGAGGTCGTCAAGGTGCTGGAGCGTTCGTTTATCCTGCTGCAGGCTCCGGTGATCCCGGTGAGAGATTGAGTTCGTAAACGGCAACGACCTGCGGTCGCAGCCGCAAGATAGCGCCCGCGCCTATGGTCGCCGGCAAAGCTTCTTCGATGGACGAATCCAGTAGCTTTCGCCATTCTCCGTGACCGGTGGCAGCGTAACCGATCTCCGCGTAGAGCGACCATTCGGAAGAGAAATTGAGCAGCGTTACCAAGTGCAGTTGGCCGTCCGCGGAATATTTGTAGATGACAAGCCCCTTTTCGCCGACGACGTCGGCCCGAAGCCGCTGTTTCGAGTGATCGGTTAATAAACGATGGGTGCGGCGCAGCCGGATCAGTTCCCGGTACCAGTCCCATAAGGCCCGGTGTCCATCCTGTTCCCGCAATTCCCAGTTCAACTTCGATTGCAGGAAGACGGCCTCGGATTGCGGATCGCGCACTTCTCCTTCGAAATCGAAATTCGCGAATTGCTCCCGCCGGTTGTCGATTAATGCAGCTGCCGTATCCGATTCCTGGTAATCCGAAAAAAAATAGAATGGTGCGGCTTCGCCATATTCTTCCCCCATGAACAACAATGGCACGTACGGCGAGAGCAACACGGCCGCGGCCGACAGTTTCAGGGCGGGTAATGCCACTAACGCCGACAGTCGTTCGCCGCCGGGCCGATTCCCGGGCAGGTCATGGTTTTGATCGAAGACGACAAAATGCTCTCCCCCGATGCCAGCAGAAGAAGCGCCATGATGGCGGTAGCGAAACCTGACATACTCTCCCGTATGAATAAACCCCTCCACCCAGGCTTTGGCGAACTGTTCGATCGGACCAAAATCCTTGTAATGTTTCGCGCCAGCCGGATCGATGAGCACATAGAGGCTATGATGAAAATCATCCATCCATTGCGCATCGAAGCCCCGGCCGCCTGCTTCCGGGTTGCGCACCATGCGCGGATCATTCCCATCACTCTCTGCGATGAGCAAGCACCGGCGGCCTGACCGCGCCTCCCATCCCCTGACCGCCCCATACAACTCATCCCAGATCGTCACCGCATTCCGGTCGAAGATCTCATGCACGGCATCGAGCCTCAGTCCATCGATATGAAAGTGCTCTGCCCAATACAAGGCATTCCCCACGATAAATTCCTGCACCCCGTCCGACCAGGCTCCATCGTAGTTGACGGCCTCTCCCCAGGGCGTGACATATGCGGAGGAGAAATAGGGCCCAAATGCTCCGAGGCAATTGCCCTCCTTGCCGACATGGTTATAAACGACATCCAGGAAAACGGCGATCCGGCGGCGATGGCAGGCATCTACGAGTCGCTTCAATCCTTTTGGGCCGCCATAACCGGCAAACACGGCATATAGGAATGCCCCATCATACCCCCAATTCCGGGAGCCCGAAAAAGCCGCGACCGGCATTAATTCCAGGACGTTCACCCCGAGCTCCGCCAACACATCCAGCCTCGGGATGATGGCTTCGAACGTACCCTCCGGCGTAAAGGTCCCCACATGGAGCTCGTAAAGGATCGACTCGGCCAGTGGCCGCCCCCGCCAATCTCCATCGGTCCAGGAAAACGCAGCATGATCCACCACGCAGGAAGCTTCGTATACGCCTTCGGGTTGAAACGCGGAGGCAGGATCGGGATAAAGTGAGCCGCTATCCGGCCGGTAGCGATAATGCTGGCCTGCCCCCACACCCGGAACATCGAGTACGAAATACCCTTTCCCTTCTTTATGCATGGGCAGACGGGTGTCGCGGCCGTCACGGGTGTCCCCGCCGGAGAGGCAGAGCTCCATGCTTTGTGCCTGGGGCGCCCAGACCCTGAACAAACATCCGTCCTTATGGCATTGCTGGTAATTCACGACGAAATGGATTGCCAATCATCTAATTTTATTACCATCCCCTCATCGCCGAACAAATCGATGCTATCTTTTACGGACACCTGCTCCTGCTCCGGCAAGGTATCGATGACAATTACGCCGACGAACCGACTGTTTGCAGGGGTGAAATAACATGGCCGGTGTGTCAAATTAAGCACAATCAAAAATGCAGGCTGACCTTCCTCCTGCCGGATGTAGGCGAGCATCTGGTTGTCGGAATAGACGGGGCGGTAGGCACCCGTCGCCAACGATGGTTCCTGCTGTCTCAGGCGGATGAGTTTGGAGTAGAGGCAGAGGAAAGACTGTGGATCGTTTTGTTGCTTATCGGCGTTGCTGCGCCGGAAGGCGCGATCGAGACGCAGCCATGGTTCGCCGGTAGTGAAACCAGCGTTGATGCTGTCGTCCCACTGCATCGGCGTCCGCTCGGGGTCGCGGCTCAGGTTCTTCCCCGGCATATTCAGGCCTTGCGGGTCGCGCACTTCATTTTGCGGGATCGGCACGTCCCGCATGCCCAGTTCATCGCCATAGTACATCGTCGGTGTACCCCTCAAGGTGAGCAACAGGAGGGCCGCCACTTTGGACTGCCCCAATCCGACACGGCTGGTGATCCGCGGCTGGTCGTGGTTGCCGATGACCCAATTGGGCCAATCCCCCTGCGATAATGCACCTTCGTATTCGTCGATTGCAGCGGCAATCTTTTGTGCGTGCCATTCCAGGCTGATCAACATAAAATTAAAGGGCAGGTGTGCTTCGGCCTTATCGTGGACCCCATAATAGGTTACCAACTTATGGACAGGCAGGTAGATCTCGGCGATCATCAAGCGCTGATCGTATTCATCCAGGACTTTGCGCATGGCAGCCACGATGCCGTGCATCTCCGGCTGGTCGGTGCTGTAGACGGGCAACAATTGCTCGTAAGTGGCCATCGAATCCTTGTAATCCGGATTCTTGGGATTATCCCGCCATTGTGCGTCCTTGATCATATGCCACATGGCGTCGACCCGAAAGCCGTCCACGCCTTTGTCCAGCCAAAACCGCATGACGTTCAGCATCGCCTGCTCCACTTCCGGATTACGCCAATTCAGATCGGGCTGTTTGACCAAAAATGCATGATAATAATATTGTGCTGTCTGCTCGTCCCATTGCCAGGCGCTGCCGCCGAAGACACTCAGCCAGTTATTGGGCGGGGCGCCGTCCGGCTTCGCATCTTTCCAGATGTACCAGTCACGCTTCGGATCGTCGCGTGCAGACTTCGATGCCACGAACCAGGGATGCTCGTCGGAACTGTGATTGGGAACAAGGTCGAGGATGAGCTTCATGCCGGCCACGTGCACTTTGTTCAACAACTCATCGAAATCGGCCATGGTGCCGAAGGACGGCCAGATGCCTTCGTAGTCGGAGATATCGTAGCCGAAATCTGCCATCGGCGAGGGATAGATCGGGGAGAGCCAGATGGCCCTGACGCCAAGCGCTTTTAAATAGTCCAGTCTTTCGATCACGCCTTTTAGGTCACCTACGCCATCGCCGTTCGTGTCCTGGAAAGACCTTGGGTAAACCTGGTAGATGATCCCATCCTGCCACCATAGGAACTGTTTTGGAGGGTATTGTTTTTGATTGTCATTTTGCATGTCTACAGCAAATGCAACGCGAATGCCATCCATCTTGCCTTCCTGCAAATGGTGGTCGTCGGCTATTGTGTACCAGGTGTACCCCCGAAGTTTCCAGGATAGTAATGGCGACGGGGTCGGGGACCTGCCGGGCATTCTTTCGAGGCTCGACTACATTGCTTCACTTGGCGCCGACACCCTTTGGATCAACCCCGTATACCGCTCACCCGGGCGTGACAATGGCTACGATATCAGTGATTTCCAGGCGATCCAGCCCGAATACGGGACGATGGCCGATCTTGAGGCGCTGATCCGCGCCGTTCATCAAAAGAACATGCGCATCATCATGGATATGGTCGTCAACCATACCAGCGACGAACACGACTGGTTCAAACAGGCGCGCAGTTCGCGGGAGAACCCCTACTATCCGTTCTACTTGTGGTGGCCGGCGGAAAAAGGCCAGCCGCCGTATCGGCGCGGTTTCTTCGACCCTGCGGGCGAGGCCTGGGAATACAACCGCGCCACGGATTCGTGGTATTTGCATTATTTCAGCAAACACCAGCCTGATCTGAACTGGGATCATGCGGAGACGCGGCAGGCGGTTTATGCCATGCTCCGGTACTGGCTTGACAAGGGGGTGGATGGGTTGCGTTTCGATGCGTTGACCTTTATTTCCAAAGACCCGGCTTTTCCGGAGATCAGTTCCGACCTGTTGAAGCGGGATTTTCACAACGATTGGGGTTATTATTATGCCAGCGGCCCCAGGTTACATGACTATATCAGGGAAATGCACAGGGAGGTGTTGGCGAACTATGATGTGGTATCGATCGCGGAGGCATCGGGGGTGAGTTCGGCGCAGGTCCTGTCATTTGTCGCCGATGACCGTGAGGAGCTGAATTTACTTTGTCACTTCGAGGGGATGATGATCGGCCAGGTCTCGGGAGAATTCAAGAAGATCGATGCGGCGGGGTATAGCCGGGCCGAATGGAAGGAGGTCTACACGCGCTGGAGTACCGTATTTGGGACAACAGGGTGGGGAACGATCTATCTTGGCAATCACGATCAGCCCAGGATGATCTCTCGGTGGGGAGATGACAGTCCTGCCTTTCGAGACCTGTCGGCCAAGCTCCTCTTCACCTTCCTGCTCACGATGCGGGCTACCCCATTTCTTTACAATGGCGACGAACTGGGGATGAGTAATATACGATTTACGACCATCGAAGAATACCAGGACATCGAGACCCGGCAGATGTATGAGAAAATAAAAGCCTCGGGTGGTGACCTGGCCGGTTTTCTCAAAGACCAGCAATTAACCGCGCGCGACAACAGCCGTACGCCTTTTCAATGGACGGCAGGGCTCAACGCGGGCTTCACGACCGGTAAACCCTGGCTGCCCGTCAATCCCAACTACAGGACTACGAACCGCGAGGCACAGGAGCGCGATGCGCACTCCGTTTTGCACTATGTGCGTCGCCTCATCCGGTTGCGGAAAGCATATCCTGCATTGGTGTATGGCGATTTTGGGCTGCTCAACACCGGCGATTCTCCTTTCTATGCCTACACCCGTCACAAAGACAATTCCACCTTCGCGGTCCTGCTAAACCTTTCCGGCCAGGAGCAGCCTTTCGACAGCCTCTTTTCTGCACCTGCCAGCGAGGACATCATCATCAACAATTATCCGATGCAACATCGGACACGCAACAGCTTGCTGCTTGCGCCCTGGCAGGCGCTGGTCTTCGCCTGCGGCCCACATTGATCATGCTATACGGGCGCGCGACGTAAGACCAGTTCCCGCAATCGCTGCAGGTCCGTCAACGCATCGCCGATCGTATTGTTGAAATACACATACACTGTTTTGTTGGCAGACAGCCATCGCCGGATGCCGGCTGCATCCCGCGCCAGCCGCTGGTCGTCGTAACCGCCTTTGTAATCACCTGCGGGCCCATGATAGCGCAGGTACACATAGTTGCCTTCATCAGGCTCCGCCCAACTGGATGCTGCCGGCATATCCTGCAACACCAGGCCGACGCGCCAGCGACGCAACATCGCCCGCGTCTCCTCCACATACCAGCTCGGGTGCCGGAACTCGATGGCCACATTCCAGGCGCCATCGCTGTTGCCTTTTGCGATCTCCGCCAATAAGGCTTCCAATTTATCGATCCGCCTACCCTGCAAACCTGGCGGCAGTTGCACCAGCAGGCACCCTTTCTTCCGGCCGATGCCTGCCGCAGCGTCCATAAATGCGGCGACTGCTGCCTGATCAAACGACAGTTCCCGCTCGTGTGTGATGCCCCGCCAGAGTTTGAGTGTGAAGCGGAAGTCGGCGGGTGTTTCGGTAGTCCAGCGTTCCAGGGTCTTTCGCTGGGGCTGTTTATAAAAGCTACTATTGATCTCGATACTATTGAACAGGCTACTATAATAGGTCAGCCGCGAGCCCTTCCGGTAGGCTTCCGGAAACGCCGCCTTATTGGGCACCGGCAGTACCAGTCCGCTGGTGCCGGCAAAGAAATAGTCGATTCTGCTCATGTTTATTACTTAGCAAATGGTTAGCCATGAATATTGCGGGCTATGCGATCGAACCCAGTATATTTGTAAGGGAAAAAAATAAAATTATGGTGCCGATAAAAACCGCTATTTGTTCATTTGGAATGTCCGGACGCGTGTTTCACGCTCCCTTTCTTCACGCCAACCCGGGATTCGAACTGTATTCCGTCTGGGAGCGTGAGAAAAACCTGGCGGCCGCCATTTATCCTGCCATCCGGACCAGCAGGACCTTGGACGAACTCTTGGCCGATCCCGCCACGGAGCTTGTGGTCGTGAATACGCCCAATTATACCCACTACGACTATACAAGGCGTGCACTCCAGGCCGGCAAACATGTCATCGTGGAAAAGCCATTCACCATTACCGAACAAGAAGGGCTGGAACTCATCGAGCTGGCCAAACAAGCCGGTAAAAAGCTTTCTTCTTACCAAAGCCGCCGCTTCGACAGTGATTTTCGGACGGTGAGGCGCATCGTCGAATCCGGAGTATTGGGAAAGATCGTGGAGGCAGAGATCCACTATGACCGCTTTACTCCGACGCTCAGTCCTAAGGTGCACAAGGAAACGCCCGGGCCCGGCACTGGCTTGCTGTACGATCTGGGTGCGCACCTCATCGACCAGGCCCTGCAGCTCTTCGGCGACCCTGAAGCCGTCTTCGCCGACCTCTTTATCATCCGCGACCATTCGAAGGTCGATGACTATATGGAAGTGTTGCTATACTATCCCGGCCTGCGGGTCCGGCTAAAATCGAGCTATCTTGTACGCGAGCCGCTTCCTGCGTATAGTATTTTCGGCCACAAGGGTACTTTTATAAAGACCCGAGGCGATGTCCAGGAAAAACATCTGCTGGCTGGCGAGCCGCCTGCTGGTGACAGTTGGGGCGTGGAGCCCGTCTCCGAACAAGGATTGCTGAACGTCGAAATAGAAGGCAAACCGATCCGCGAACGTGTGCCCACTGAAAAAGGGTCATATATGGATTATTTCAACGGCGTGTACGAAGCGATCCGGCACGACGCGCCTCTGCCCGTTACCGCGGAACAGGGTGTACGCATCATCCGCGTCATTGAAAAAGCTTATCAAAGCCGCGCTGAAAAGCGGATAGTGCCGTTCGCTCCGGTGGCTGCTGCGAGCGGCGAAAAATTAAGATGAGTATGAAAAACTTTTTAGACGAGCATTTCCTGCTGCACAGTGAGGCCGCCATCCGGCTGTATCATGACTATGCTTCAGCCATGCCGGTCATCGACTATCACTGCCACCTGCCGCCACAGCAGATCGCCACGGATCATCAGTTTGAAAACCTCACCCAGGCGTGGCTGTATGGCGACCATTATAAATGGCGCGCCATGCGTACCAATGGGGTAGACGAAAGGTATTGCACCGGCGACGCATCCGACTGGGAGAAATTCCAGCAATGGGCGGAGACCGTTCCCTATACCCTCCGCAATCCCCTTTACCATTGGACGCATCTGGAAATGCAACGGTATTTCGGCATCTCCGAGCCCGTCAATGGCCGCACGGCGAGAAGGATCTATGATGATTGTTCGGACATGCTAAGCACGCCAGCATTTTCGACCCGCAACCTGTTGCGGAAAATGAACGTTTGCGCCGTCTGCACCACCGACGACCCTATCGATAGCCTCGAATTTCACGCGCGATTAAAACAGGAGGGTTTCGACATACCCATCCTGCCTGCGTTCCGGCCGGACAATGCCATGAATGTAAATGACCCTGCTACATTCAACGCTTACCTCATCAAGCTTGAAGGCGTTACGAATACCGCGATCACCAGCTTCAATGATTACCTGTTCGCACTCGAAAAGCGCCACGAGTTCTTCGCCTCCATGGGCTGCACGGTCAGCGACCATGGCCTCGAGGAGATGTATGCAGCCGAATTCACTGATAGCCAGGTCGAAGCTATTTTCAATAAAGTGAGGGCCGGCGGAGCGCTAACGGATACCGAAAGGCGTCAATTCCGCTCTGCTATGCTCGTTCACTTCGCTGAATGGGCCTGGGCGAAAGGGTGGGTGCAGCAATTCCATCTCGGCGCCATGCGCAACAACAACAGCCGCATGACCCAAAAACTGGGACCCGACACCGGATGGGATTCCATTGGTGATTTCTCCCAGGGCAGGAGTCTGGCGCAATTCCTCGACCGGCTCGACAAAGAAGATAAATTGGCCCGTACCATCCTCTATAACCTGAACCCGGCGGACAACGAACTGATCGCTTCGATGGCCGGCAACTTCAACGATGGCGCTGTGGCCGGCAAGGTCCAATTCGGCTCCGCCTGGTGGTTCCTGGACCAGAAAGATGGCATGACCCGGCAGATCAACGCCCTTTCCAATATGGGCCTGCTGAGCCGCTTCGTCGGCATGCTCACCGATTCCCGCAGTTTCCTGTCCTTCCCGAGGCACGAGTACTTCCGCCGCATCCTGTGTAACCTCTTTGGCGAAGAGATCACAAACGGGGAACTACCCAACGACCTGGAATGGATCGGCAAAGTGATACAGGACATCTGTTATTATAACGCGAGGCAGTATTTTAACTTTCAAGCCGAATGAAACTGATCATCTTTTTGCCGCTTTTAATTTGTTTCAGCGCTGTCGCGCAGACACCCCCATACAAACTCGTCTGGTCGGACGAGTTCAATTACAATGGACTGCCCGACAGCAGCAAGTGGGGCTATGACACCGGGGGCAGCGGCTGGGGCAACAACGAGCTTGAATTCTACACCCATGCCGACACGGCAAATGCAGTAGTCCGCGGGGGCTATCTTCGGCTGACTGCGCGGCGCTCCGGTGGCGGCCGCAACCCTTATACATCCGCCCGCCTCGTCACCAAATTCAAAGGCGATTGGCTTTACGGCCGGATCGAGATCCGAGCGAAACTTCCGGCCGGAAAAGGAATTTGGCCTGCGATCTGGATGCTGCCTACCAACTCCAAATACGGCGACTGGCCCGCGTGCGGCGAAATCGACATTATGGAGAACGTGGGGTATATGCCGGATAGCGTTTTCGGTAGCGCGCACACAAAACGTTTCAATCATACGATCGGCACCGGCTTTACCGTAGGACATTACGTGGAGGATTTGACTACAGCTTTCCATACATATGCTATCGATTGGGACGCTACAGCCATCCGCTATATGATAGATGGAGCCACTTACGCCGTATTTCGCAATACTGGTCAGGGCTTCGAAGAATGGCCCTTCGATCAGGCCTTCCATCTTCTATTGAATGTCGCAGTAGGCGGAAACTGGGGTGGAAAATATGGTGTGGTGGATAAAAATTTCCCGGTGTCCATGCTCGTGGACTATGTGAGAGTATACCAAAAGAAAAACCCGGCATAAAAATGCCGGGTAGTGAGTCGACTCAAATTTAGACCTTATCCTACCGCTAAAGTAATTAAGTTCTAAATATGAGCCTTATCAATTATAGGAAATTCATTGATTTTTAATGGGAAACTTTATCGTTATCTAAAATAGAGACTAACGCATATGAAATAATCATATGCGTAAAGGCTAAATGGTCTTAGCAAAAGTAGCTTCGACCGTCCTGGCACTCAAATTGCCACTCTACCCAAAAACAACATGGAAACCATGCCTACGCGCAGGATCGCGGTCCTGCTGAAATGTCTCCCGATCTTGTTCCTGGTGATCCTGCTGGTCCCAGGTTGCGCTCCCCCTCCAGGCGCCGCTCATCCTAAAGCGCCTCCCGGCTTGCCTCCGCCTCCCGGTGCGTCTATTAAGAAGGTGGAACTGCATACTATTGCTTAATGGTTGCCGTCTCCTGCTTACCGAGGTGCAACATCTTACTGTCATTCATTTACAAATAAAAATAATCAGCTATGGCAAAGAAGGACAAAAATACGATGGAACTTCCTGAGGTCAGCGACATCCCGGGCCAGGAAAATATCAGGCCGCCCCGATTGGGAGAACTCGCCGACACCACTGCTTCGTCGGCAGACGAAGAAGGGGATGATTTATTTGAAGACGAGGACGACCTTGGTCTCAGCCAGAGCAATAATGTCTCAAGGGAGGAAAAAAGAGACCTTGCCCGTTCAGCAAGAGGGGAAGACGGCACCGAAGATGATGTGTTGGATGAGGCCGCCCTCGACACCACCGATGGAGACGGCGATCCTTTAAATGAGGATAGTTTTGGTCACGATCGGTCCGGTGATGACCTCGATGTTCCCAATGACGATGAAGACGATGAGCCGGGATTCGAGGATGAGGAGAATGAAGGATATAGCCTGACGAAGAATGACGAGGATCGCGACGACCTCGAACGTGATGCGCAGGATTAGACGACCTCGAACCTGATGCGCAGGATTAAAGGCGATGCGCTCAGGCGCGCAGGATCAATTAACTGTCCGACGCCGCTACTGCTCCCGATCGGAGCGCTGGCGGCGTTTCCTCATTCACACGCGTTACGGGGAAGCATTGCGGATAGTTGTCCTGGACAAATTTGATCAAGCCCTCCCGAACATTACACCTCAGATCAAAAGCATTTCCTGAACTGCTCGCGCTCATAAGGGCACGCACCTCCATCGTTTTCTCACTGGCGTTGGTTACCTGAAGGACTTTGACGCGTTTATCCCACAACGGATCCTTCTCCAGCAGTCTGGTCAGTTCCTGCCGAAGTGCGTTCAGGGGAAGGGTATAATCTACATAGATAAAAACGGTCCCCATGATATCCGCGCTGTTGCGCGTCCAGTTCTGGAATGGCTTCTCCACAAAATAATTGATCGGTAAGATCAGCCGGCGTTGGTCCCATATGTTGAGTACTACATAGGTGAGCGTGATCTCTTCTACCCGGCCCCATTCTCCTTCTACCACCAGCACGTCATCGATCCGGATGGGTTGCGTAAAAGCGATCTGGAAACCCGCTAAAAAATTCCCCAGGGACTTTTGCGCGGCGAAACCGATGATGATCCCGCCCACGCCTACTCCGGTGAGCAAGCCGGTACCGATCTTCCTGAGGTTATTAAAGCTCAGCAAGATGAAGCAAATCGTCAGGATCAGGATCATACTGATCGCCAGGCGACGGATAAACTGCAATTGGGTCCTGATCTTGCGCTCTTTTAGGTTATCGGCCTTGTGGATGTCGAAGTGATGGTATACATAGTCCTCGAAGACCCGGACCATGCCTATCAGGACATTCGCGAAGGAGATCGCAAGCAGGATTTCCACCGTCTTGTTGACGGCGGGTGCCAGGTTGCTGCGCATCTTCATGATCGGCAGCAAGAAATTTAAGGTCAGCAGGGGGAGGAAATAGCTAAAGGGCATGCCTAACCGGGACAAGATGCTGCGTGCAGCCGAAAAAGCCGGGCGTCCGTCCTTTGGCTTCCGTTTCAGCAGTGTGGACAGCACGAACTTCAGGATGAGGCCGATCGCAATCGCGATACCTGCCAGGATCCCATCCCACACATAGTCCGGAAATTGGTCAAACTGATCTAGAAATTGGCCCATGGCATGAATTTTTATGCACGAACAAATATAAATCTTTTTGTGCGATAGAGGTTTAGGTTAATGGACGCCGCGCCGGTTCACCGGGGCGGCTTTTATCCACCAGTCAATAACACTTCATGGATGACTATGAACAGGCAGCGGCGGATGCGCATCTGCGCTATGTGAGGGATACCCAGTCCGGCATCACCCGAAAGAAGAGGGGGAAGCATTTCGTTTACTTTCTTGGCGAAAAACCCGTAAAGGATGAGTCAGAACTCAAGCGCATCCGTGCGTTGGTGATCCCACCCGCCTGGACGGATGTCTGGATTTGCCCGGTTCGCAATGGACATATTCAGGCAACGGGGTTCGACCTGCGGAAGCGGAAGCAATACCGTTACCACAACGGCTGGAATGCACTCAGGAACGAGACCAAGTTCCATCGCCTTTATGAATTTGGCAAGGCGCTGCCCACCCTGCGTGAAAAAATGGAGGGGGATCTCCGCCAGCCGACGCTTTCCCGTGACAAGGTATTGGCGACCGTGCTCAGTCTTATGGAGAAGACGTATATCCGGGTCGGCAACAATGAATATGAAAAGGCCAATGGGTCATATGGATTAACGACCCTCAAGAACAAGCATGTCTCTGTAAAGGGTGACAAGCTTGTATTCAGCTTCACCGGTAAAAAAGGCATCCACCACGACATCACGCTGCGCAATAAGCGTCTTGCCCGCACCGTCAGCCAGTGCCGGGATATCCCTGGCCATGAGCTTTTCCAATATTACACCGATGATGGCGAGCGGCGTTCCATCGACTCCGGTATGGTCAACCAGTATATCCACGATGCCGTCGGCGCGGCATTCACCGCGAAAGATTTTCGCACCTGGGCGGGCTCCCTCCATGCCCTCGAGGCTTTTACACAAATAGGCGAGGCGAACTGCGATGCGGATTGTAAGAAGAATGTGATAGCAGTGCTGGATATCGTAAGCGGCAAATTGGGCAACACCCGGACGGTGTGCAAAAAATACTATGTGCATCCAGGTTTGATCAGGCTGTATGAAGAAGGTGGACTAGGGAAAACAGTTGGTCGTGCTGGCGATGGGGATGAGGGTGCGATTGAGAAACTACTTCTCCGGTTACTGTCAAAGTTGTAATGGGCTGCAAAAAAAAAAGCCGGTCAAAGGACCGGCTTGGTTCTGCGTCGCAGAACGCTACCCCGAAACATGCCGATCAGGCTCTCCTGATAATACCAAGGATCAGTGATATCACTGCCAATACGATCAATATGTGAATCAGACCGCCAACACTGTATACGAACACACCCAACAGCCAGCCGATGAGTAAGATGACGGCAATCAAATAGAGAAGACCACTCATAGTAATAAATTTTTAGTAGTAAGGAATTTTTGCTTGTCTACCAACTATATTGAAAAAGTCTTGCCAACAATTTCTATTCGTATAAAAGCTTGTAAATGGTGATTATGGGGAATAATATCTACAAAAAAGTGGTCATAAGTTTGCTCCTTCAGCGATATGAAGCGTTTCAATTTCCCGGCGTGCTGGAAGGCTATGAAGAAGGCGGCCGTCGATTTCAATAATGATAGCGGATTCAAATTGGCTGCCTCTCTATCGTATTCGATGATCTTCTCGATCGGGCCTTTTCTCATTGTTGCGATCTCTCTTGCGGGCATCATCTGGGGGCAGGAAGCGGCGGAAGGGAGGATCTATGAGCAGATTAAGGGTCTCGTCGGCAGCAGTGCGGCGAAGCAGGTACAGGAACTCATTACTAACATCCAGCAATCGCATCATACGGCAGCCGGGGCTATCATAGGCGGGGCCATCCTGATGATCGGCGCAACCGGTGTGTTTACAGAGATCCAGGGTTCTATCAATTACATGTGGGGTATCATGGCCAAACCCAAAAAAGGCTGGTTAAAGTTCCTGATGAACCGTCTGCTCTCATTTTCGCTGATCATCACATTTGGGTTCATCTCCATGGTGTCGCTGGTGATCAATTCCCTCATGGACTTGCTGGGGGACTGGTTGAAGAAATATTTCTCGCACATGACCGTCTATTTCTTCTATAGCGTCAACTTGACGTTGACCCTTGGCGTTATTATCCTGCTATTTATGATCATCTTCCGTATCCTGCCCGATGCCATCATCAGTTGGCGCGATGCGTTTATCGGCGCACTCTTCACCGGGGTGCTTTTTATAGTGGGGAAATTGCTGATCGGTATCTATCTGGGGCATTCCAACTACGGCGTCCTGTATGGTGCCGCAGCTTCCATTATCGTCATCCTCGTCTGGGTCTATTATTCGTCCATCATCCTTTACTATGGCGCCGAGTTCGCCCGGGCTTACGCGATCTTCAATGGTGGAGGCATCCGTAAGTCCGACACGGCCGTCTACCTTGTTAAAACAGAAGCGCACGAGCTTGGGTAGGGGGTAACGCATCGCTGCCGCCGCTCTCTATTGTGGGACTGGGGAGGTCAGCTTGCCTTCTTCTTGCCTTGCAGGGATGCCTTCAGCTGAGACAAGAGATCGGCGCTTTTGGTAGAATGTACGACGCGCAACTGCGTTTTTGCGGGTTTTCCGCCTTTGGCTTTGGCCTTGATCAATTTCATAAGCTCGTCGGAATAGGTGTCCTTATATTTGGCAATATCGAAAGGTCCGGACAGCTGTTTGATCAGCTCCATGGCCATTTTCAACTCTGCAGGTTTGCTGTCGCCCGCGGGGATCTTGAGTTCACTAACAGGCCTGATCTCCTGCGCCCAGCGGATACGGTTCAGTACGAGGATATGCTCCATTGGTTTGATGAGGCAGAGCCCTTCTTTATTGCGCATTACGAAACTTCCGAAGCCGACCTTCCCGGTCTTATGCAGGGCATCCCTTAGCAGCACGTAGGCCTTCATGCCGGATTTGTCAGGCTCCATATAATAGGGTGTCTCATAATAAATGCCTTCGATCTCCGTCTCTGCGATGAATTCTTTTATCTCGATGGTCTTGGATTTTTCGGGGCTGGCCTTTGCGAAATCTTCATCTGTCAGGACGATGTACCGGTCGTCTAATTTGTATCCCTTGACGATGTTGTCCCAGCCCACTTCCTTGCCGGTATGCTCGTTCACGCGTTTAAATTTGATGTTCGAAAGGTCCTTTTTATCGAGCATGTCGAGGTCCAGTTCGCTGCCTTGCACGGCACTGTATAATTTGATGGGGATGTTTACCAACCCGAAGCCGATCGCCCCCGTCCAGATGGATTTCATAAAAAGTTTTTTTGCAGTTACCAAATTTACAGAAAAGCCCCGCAATTGCGGGGCTCATTCTTATTGCAGAAACCGTCCGTCGTATGCAGCGTTAGTTCCAAAGCCCCCTTACCTGCGCCACCGGGATATTCATCAATTCTCGGTACTTCGCCACTGTCCTTCGCGCGATCGAATACCCACGTTCCGCGAGGATCGTCACCAACTGGCGATCCGTATAAGGAGTTTTCTTGTCTTCCGTCTCGATGACCTCGCCAATGATATTCTGGATGACCTTGTTGCTGATATTGGTGCCTTCCTGGTTGACGATCCCTTCGGTGAAGAGATTCTTGAGCAAGATCGTACCAAAGGGCGTCTCGGCATATTTGTTACAGGTCAGCCGGCTTACCGTGGAGATATCGACCTTTACCTTGTCCGCGATATCCTTTAATTTCATCGGTCGCAGAAGCAGGATATCCCCGTGTTTAAAATACTCATATTGCATGTCCAAGATCGATTGCATGATCTTTAACATATTGTTTTCCCGTTGCTGGATCGCGTTGATGAACCACTGTGCGGAGGACAACTTGCTCCGCAGGTATTGACGAGTCGATTTGTCCGTGGCGCTGTTCTGTGACGTCTGCTGCACCATCTCGGCCCAGGACTGGCTGATGTGCAGGTTGCTGCTGCGCTGGCGGTATAACGCCAGTTCCAGCTCGTCGCCGTTGTCCATGACCACAAAGTCGGGCAGGATGGAAGGATTGGCCTGCATGGCACTCATCTCCGGGTTAAAGGGACGCGTACTCAGGTGCGCCAGCAGATTGAGGACAATGCGCATTTCGTCATCTTCCAGCCCCAGGTGCTTTTTTAGTTTTTCGAGGTTGCAGCTGCGCAGATCATGGAAGTGATTTTCCAGCAAATCTATAGCGATCCTGACATCCGGCCGTTTGGTATTCATCCGATGCAATTGCAACAACATGAATTCCTGCGTCGTCCTGCAGCCTGCCCCCACCGGTTCAAGCTCCCTAAGGAGTTTTACGGTATGCTCCAATTCCTCGACTTCGATCCAGACCTTTTTCTTAAAGCTGATCTCGTTGGCCAGTTCGTCCAGATCCTGTTCCAGGAAACCATATTCGTTCAGCGAATCGATCACAAAGTCAAACAGGAAATGTTTATCCTCGGGAATCTCCAGGAAGCGGCATTGTTTTTTCAGCTCCTCCCGGAAGTCGGGGACCTCGGCCATTGGCTTCTCGGGAACTTTCTCCGTGTTGATATAATTGTTGTACTCTGTCTTGTAGTCAGGGATGTCATCATACCCGTATTCCTCCCAATTCTGAAAATCCTGCACTGTTTCCTTCGAGCACTTATCCCCATTTACCTCGTCGCCGGAAGAAAGTTCCTCCAGCGCAGGATTTTCGTTGAGTTCATCCTGTATCCTTTGTTCGAGTTCCAGCGTATTCAAATGAAAAAGGTTCAATAACTCTATCTGTTGCGGCAATATCGTGTGTTGCTGCTTTTGCGTTTGGACTTGCTTCAGCATGTGAACCGTTTTTATTACTAACTTACTGACAAGAAAGGCGCCAAAAGGGAATAGCCTGACGCAAAGCGGGAAAGCGGGTCCTTTGTAGAAATCCCGGTACGCTTTTGTAGAAAAAACTGCCCCGGATGGCGGGGAAGCCCCAATGAACGTGCTGCTTTCAGCTGCGCAGGCCAACCGGTCCACACTATTTGGTCTATATTTTGTCTATAGGATAGTTCGTTCTAACTTAACCATTATACAGAATTCCAACATATGCGCGCTCAACCATCCGACCATCCGCCCCGCAGATCGCTTTCCCGCCGGCTGGTGCGCATATTTTTAAAGACGCTGCTTACGATCTTTATCATCCTGGTGCTGGTGTTCTTCCTGATCCAAACGCCATTTGTGCAAGACTTCGCCCGTGGAAAGGCCGAAAAATACCTTTCCCGCAAGCTCAAGACGCGCGTAGCGATCGGTAAGCTGGATATTACCTTCTTTCGCTCCGTAACCTTAAAAGACGTTTATATCGAAGATCTCCACCATGACACCCTGCTATCGGCAGGATTGGTCGACGTGCGGCTACGCATGTTGGGCTTGCTTCACAATGACCTGGATATCAAAGAAGTACATTTAAGTGACTTGACGGCAAAAGTTTTACGTCAGAACGCCGATACCGTATTCAATTATCAGTTCATCATCGACGCGTTCGCAGGCAAGCCAGCTGCCGCAGCCGACTCCTCCACCGGCGCGCCCATGAAGATGGCCCTTGACCACCTGTTACTGGACAAGATCCGGCTGGTCTATCAGGACACCCTAACCGGAAACAATGCCACTGCCACCATCGGTCATAGCAGTACGCACATTGACAGTCTCGACCTGACAAAGACCTATTTTGCCGTTTCGAGCCTGGACCTTCAACAAACTGCACTCGGCTATCGCAGCAATAGTGCTGCGATGACCACGGGCGTCGACCTGAGAAATCTGCATATGACCGGTCTGGCCCTGAATATGGCAAAACTCATGATCCACGTGCAGGGCATGGCCCTGGACAGCGCGAATTTTGCCCTGGACAATACGAAACAACCGCGGCAAAAAAAGGGCATGGATTACAATCATGTGCTGGCCAACGCGATCACGCTCCATGGCGCCGATCTCATTTATACGCCCGATTCATCCAGTGGCCGCATCACGAAGGGCGAATTCACCGAGCAGTCGGGCTTCAATCTGAAGGAGCTGCATGCCGGCTTCTTTTATTCCAATCGCCGCATCGCGCTAAGCGATTTGCTTCTGCGCACGCCCGGCACCCTCCTGCAACGTGCCGCTGCCCTCCAAACAGATTCTTTGGCGGGCATGGTAAAAAACCCCGCCCATACGCTTATCGACCTTAACCTTACCAATAGCCAGGTACAAGTAAAGGATATCTTGATTTTCGCCCCCGACCTGGCATCACAGCCGGCCTTTCGCCATCCAAACGATGTATGGCAGCTTAACAGCCGGCTAGGCGGCAACTTCGACGCGCTCGACGTGCAGACCCTGCAGTTCGCCGGCATGGGCGATATCAAACTTGACGTGGCAGGTAAGCTTTACCATCCTTTTGACAGCCGCCGCATTCGTGGCGATCTCGACTTTCGCAACCTTTCGGGAAGCCGGGCGGCTTTGTTGGGCGTTCTACCTAAGAACACGCTGCCCGGAAATATAAGTTTGCCGGTCCGTTTTGACCTCCATGGTCATCTCGCCGCCAGCATGGATGCCCTCCATACGAATCTTTTCCTGCATACCAGTTCGGGAACGGTCATTATAAAAGGCGAGGCGAGCCATTTCCGCTCTACCAAAGGCGCGAGGTATGACCTCGTGCTGGCCACTAAGGCCTTGGATCTCGGGTATATTATGCAGGATAGTTCGCAGTGGGGTGCCGCTACCGCCGAGTTCACCATCAAAGGGACGGGTCTGGATGTGCACAGCGCCAATGCCCGGTTCACCGGTAAGGTCCACTCCGCCACATTCCGCCACTACCGGTACCACGAACTTGAAGTCGACGGCGCTGTTTCCCACCAACAAGCTGTACTGCATAGTGCGATAAACAATACAGCCGTACACTTCGAGCTGCAGGCTAGTGCCGACCTTCGAAATAAATTCCCTGCGCTCTCGCTGGATTGGAATGTGGATACCGTCGACCTGCTCGCCCTCCACCTGGTAAAAGATACGCTCCAGTTCAAAGGACATGTCACGGCGCAATTCGACGACACCAACCCTGACTCCCTTCAGGGGTCGCTGAAGATTGCCGGCCTCAACCTGCTGAATGAACATCAACGCATTGCTACGGACAGCGTCGTCGCACTTACTGCCACTCGTAACGGCGATATCGAAGATGTCCGCCTGCAATCGGAAATGGCGGATATCGACTGGAAAGGCCGCTATAAACTTACCGAAACCGCGACGGCACTCGAACACACGCTTAACCGGTATTATCACCTTGCCGGGTATAAAGACACTGCTTTTACCGCGCAGGACTGGGTCATGGATATTCATCTGCGGGTGTCGCCCTTGGTGTTGTCGTTCATGCCTTCGCTAAGTGGCACGGACACCATTGGCGGCCAACTGGCTTTCAATAGTGACGGCAATGATCTCCGGCTTGGCCTGCATGCACCGCGGATCGTTTATGGAACGCAATTCTTCCATGACGTGGACATCAGTGCTGCCACTGCCGACACGGCCCTGCGCTATGGTGTCGCGATGGCGGACGGGCATGGCAGCGGTTTCATGCTGTATAAAACAGCGGTCTATGGTGCGTTAGCCGGAAATAGGCTGACAACGACTGTTTTGTTGAAAGACAAGAATGACAAGGACCGGTATCGCCTGGCAGGACGGCTGGACCCCCAGGACAATGGCGCACAAAGATTCGCGTTTAACCCGGACAGTCTGCTGCTCAACTATGAGCGTTGGCAGGTGAGCCGGGATAATTTTGTGCAATATGATTCCACAGGCGTTATCGCGCATGATTTCACGATCAGCCATGAGGGCGACTCAGTATCGTTAGCTACCAAGGGAACGACGGGTGCTGCACCGCTGGATGTCCGGTTTGCCAATTTCAAGCTCAGTACCATCAGCAGGCTGGCTAAGCAGGATTCAGTCATTGCGGATGGCGTCCTCGGTGGCCATGCCGAAGTAAACAACCTTACGGCCAACCCGGTATTCACCTCCGATCTGAAAATAACGAACCTGTCTTATAAGACCGACACGCTTGGCGACCTAAGCCTGAAGGTCAACAATCAAAACGCCAATGCGTTGTCTGCCGACATCGGGTTGCAGGGAAAGAACAACGACATTGCTATTTCAGGCATCTACTATATGGGCGACAGCAGCAGGATGGACCTCAAGCTCGATATGCGGCGGATCAATCTCGCGGCGTTCACGCATTCCGCGGCCGGCATCGTCGATAAGATGACCGGCTCGCTCGTAGGCAAGTTCACCATCCAGGGAACGATCGACAAACCCACTATCAGGGGCAATCTCAATTTCGACACCGCTGTCATCACCCCTACCATTTCGGGAGAAGCGCTCGATGTGTCCAAAGACAGGATCGCTTTCGACGAAGATGGGTTCAATTTCAGCCAATTTACCCTAAAGGACTCGGCAGGTAACAAGCTGGTCATCGACGGCAATGTGTTTACAAAGGACTACCATAGTTTTGGGTTCGATCTTTCGCTGAATGCGCAGAATTTCCGGATGGTCAATGCGCCCGAATCGAGTACCCGTCAATTCTATGGTCAGCTCAACCTTGACGCTGCCATCAACCTCGAAGGAAAAATGGATGCGCCAAAAGTTGATGGTGATATCCGGGTCAACAAACGCACCAATTTCTACTATGTGCTGCCAGGTGACGACCCAGAGGTCACCGACCGTCTTGGTGTTGTCCGTTTCGTGGATCACTCCACGGGTGATTCGCTTATCGATCGCAAGGCGCTGGCTTTGCGTGCTAAAAAAACGGAGATCAAAGGGCTCGACGTCAGCCTGAATCTGCTCACCGATACCAGTGCCGTGCTGAATATCGTGATCGATCCGCGAAGCGGGGATGCGCTCAATGTTCGGGGCCGCAGCAATCTTGTTTTTCAGCTGGAGAAAAGCGGTAAGATGGACTTAACTGGCTCCTATGAAGTCAACGGCGGCTATTACAGCCTTTCGTTTAGCTTGCTCAAGCGCAAGTTTGTCATCTCACCCGGGAGTGTCATTACCTGGACGGGTGATCCGACGCTTGCTACGGTCAACCTGAACGCCACGTATACAGCAATGACTCCTTCCATCGATCTGGTATCCAATATCATCAACAATGTTCCCCAGGTCGACCAAAATAAATTTCAGCAGAAATTACCCTTTCTCGTGACATTGAAATTGGAGGGCGATCTGCTTAAGCCCTCGATCACCTTCGATATTTCGCTTCCCACCACGGTATTGACACTTTATCCGGATGTCGACCAGCGGCTTACCCAACTGCGCACGCAGCAATCAGAAATGAACGAACAGGTCTTTGCGCTGCTGCTGCTCGGCCGGTTTGTGGGTGAAGATCCCCTGAGTTCCGGACAGGAGGGCGGCGGCAGCACGGTCGGCAACCTGGCGTTCTCTTCCGGTGCGCAGATCCTCACCAGCCAGCTGGACCAGGTGGCCGCCAGCCTTATCAAGCAGGTGGACATCCATTTCGATCTCAATAACCAGCAAGACTGGTGGAGTACGAATAAGGAGATCGACTATACCGAACTGGACGTAACCGTATCCAAGCAGTTCATCCAAGATCGGCTTCGGGTCAGTGTGGGAAGCAGCTTCGACGTGGTGGGTTCGGGCGCCCCGCAACAGGCGCCGTCAAATCTGGCGGGTGATCTCGAAGCGGCGTACAAACTTACGAAAGACGGTCGCTATCTGATCCGCGCTTACCGGCAGAATCAATATGAGGCCGTAGTCGTAGGACAAGTGATAGAGACCGGCGTTGGTTTTATCTTTACCTTCAATTATGACAAATTCAAGGAGATCTGGCATCGTGCCAAGGGGGATACGATAGAGGCAAGGAAAACATCAAACTCCAGCACAACCACTAAATGATGAAGGGCTCCCTACGTACGCTGCTTTTTTTTGTATGGACAGGAGGATTGTCGGCCCTCCTCTTTTCGTGCCATGAATCGAAATACCTTTCGGAGAACCAAGTCTTGTATACAGCCAATAAGACGCAGTTCCAGTCTTCGGCGCCTATGACGACGAAAGAGCAAAAGAAATGGAGTGGGGATATGGCAGGGTATGTGCGGCCGAAGCTCAACAGCTCGATCCTGGGGATCCGCCTGAAACTCTGGGTCTATAATATCGCCGGAACTACGACGAAGAAAAAAGGGTTTAAGCACTGGCTGAAATATAAGATCGGGGAGCCGCCCGTGCTGGCTAACCCGGCGATGCTTCGTAACAATGAGCAGGTATTGCAAAGCCATCTCGAGAATAAGGGTTTTTTTCATGACACGGTAATCGTTTCGACGGTCGTTAAGGATAAACATCTTACTGCCACCTACACGGGTCAGGTCGGTCCACGCTATATTATCGGGAACATCAATTATCCTGATGATTCGGACATGGTCAGCAACAGGATCGACACGATGCAACGAAACTCGCTGCTAAAGAAAGGAGATTTCTATGACATCGACGTGATCAAGGAAGAACGGGTCCGAATCGACAGCCGGCTCAAGAACCGCGGTTTCTATTATTTCAATCCCGATTACCTGATCGTCGATCTGGATACAGCGGTGGGTAACCATCATGTCGATATGTTTATGCGGTTAAAGGAAGAGATGCCCGATCCGGCGCGGGAGGTCTATCGGGTCGACACGATCACGGCCTTTGTAGCTTCCGGCAAACACGGTGATACGAGCCGCAAACAGGCCTATATCACGCCGGAAGGGTATCACATCGTCGATCCAGGCCGATACCTTCGGCCTGCCGTTTTCAGCAGAACGCTGCTGATCAAGCCGAACGACATCTATAAGGAATCTGATCACAACACGTCTCTTAGCCGTCTGGTAAGCCTGGGTGTGTTTCAGTTTGTAAAGGCTCGTTTCGAACCGATCTCCGCTGCGGATACCAGCGGCAAGTTAAATCTCTTTTATTATCTGACACCGGCACAAAAGAAACAACTGCGATTCGAAGTCACCGCGCTTACCCGCAGCGATAATACCAACGGTACCGAATTGGCCGTCAATTGGCGGCATCGCAATCTTTTTCGGGGGGGAGAGCTGTTCAATATCCGGCTTTACGCAGGTCTCGAAGGGCAGTCCGTGAGCCAAACCTCAAAATCATTCACCCGCCGCACGGGTGTCGATGCCAGCCTTACCATTCCGACGATCGTCTCCCCGTTCAATCTCAACACCAGCAGCAAGTTCGTGCCGAAGACCATTATCGAAGCAGATTACGACATTTATCGAAACGCATCGTTGTATACGCTCACTTCCTCACGCGTTAGCTTTGGCTACCAGTTCAAGAATACGCCTACTACGGAGAATGGGATCACGGTACTGGGGATAACCTATGTCAGGCCCAGCAACATCACCGACAGCTTTCAATTGGATATTGACAGTAACAAGAACCTGTATTATGCCATCGAACCCCAGCTGATCATCGGTCCATCCTGGAACTTTAACTACAACTCCCTGCTCGATCCGCGTAATGCACGTAAAACAAGCAACACCTGGTTTAACTTCAATGCCGACTTCTCCAACAATGTGCTTGGGCTCCTTTCCGGCGCCAACGTCAACAAGACGGGTGTGCAGAAGGAGATATTTGGCGTGCCGTTCGCGCAATATATGCGGTTCGAAGCCGACTACCGCCACTATCTGAACTTTAGCCAATACAATATACTGGCGTTGCGCGCCAACGCCGGCATTGGTATCAGCTATGGCAACAGTACGGGTCTTCCCTATGCCAGGGCATTTTTTGGCGGCGGCACCAAGGATATCCGCGCCTTTAGGGCTCGTGCGCTCGGCCCAGGCAAGTATTATGCAGGAGACCCTAACAGGAATGCATTTCTTCCCGACGAGCCTGCAGATATGAAATTGGAGGGGAATATCGAATACCGTGCGAAGCTCTTTGCCCTCGTACGGTGGGCCATTTTCACGGACTTCGGTAATGTTTGGACACTGCGCAATGATAACGCCCGTCCCGGCTCTCAATTTACTT
Source organism: Puia sp. (assembly GCA_965214315.1). Classification (GTDB taxonomy): domain Bacteria; phylum Bacteroidota; class Bacteroidia; order Chitinophagales; family Chitinophagaceae; genus Puia. The sequence goes on from CBDCBP010000015.1 coordinate 390,765, forward strand.
CCAGTTTCCTCAACGATCTCGCTGTGGGCGTTGGCACGGGTCTCCGGTTCGACCTTACTATTCTCGTGCTGCGCGTCGATGTGGCTGTCCCGATCCGTACGCCGTGGAAACCCGACGGCTCCAAATGGAACTTTAAAGCCGCCACCGATATTAGCGATATGGTGCTTAATTTGGCCATTGGCTATCCTTTCTAGCCTATGTCCTATAGTTGCGGTGTGCGTTTCACAACGCGTTGAAGCCTACTCGTTGTTTTTCCACAGCCAAGCAAGTTATTCCCCGCCCCAGTGTCACAGTTTGGGACTGGCATCATTTTTTCATTATGTGTTGATGGAACAGCACCTTACTCATATGAGGCCTAATCTTCATCAAACGCTCCATGTATTGAATGACTTGATACGCATTCAGTTCGACCGAACGGCAGGTTACGAAAAAGCATCCGGCGAACAAAGTGAGCCGGGGAGCGACGACGTCTTCTATACGCTGTCCACGGAAAGCAGGTCCTGCATCAATAATCTGCATGCTGAAGTCATCCGTATTGGCGGCGCGCCCGTTACAAATAAAACGATCACGGGCAAAATTTACCTCTATTGGCTGAATGGTAAACACCGGTTCGAAGGGACTGACCTGTCTCAGCGGATTGCCAATTGTCTGGCGGCTGAATCAGCGATACAAAAGGCTTATCAATTGGCGCTGGAACAACCGCTGCCGGCCGACATTTTCCGACTCGTCGAGTATCAACTCTGGGGTCTCGAAAGAGCCTATCAGCGCCTGAGCGAACATCATCATCATTTAATGGAACACTATGATCAACAGCACGGACCTGCAGGAAGTTGAAATCTCTCTTCCCGGCCAATGGACCCGGAAAGATTCGGGTGAGTTGTATACTTTTACCAATGACAAGATGAAATTGATCGATGAGCGGCTTTTCAAGGAGCTTACTATTGTTAAAGATGGACGGATCAGGTCCCATCAATATGCGTTGGCGATCGAAGATGATTATTGCGGCATCGTGGTCGATGACGAGCATTTCATCGTTGTTTCCCTTACCAAGAAACAAGATGGTTCTGCAGCGATGCAATGGTCGAGTCAGGCGGGCTTTGTGATCGATTTCGATCATGTCGATTAGGAGTGTCGCCCGGACATCGATTAAGAATGTAAAACCCCTAAACACGGGGTTTCGGATTATTCTTTCAGCTTTATTGACGAGGCATCGATCAAATAATTATGCCAACAGATGTGCAATATTTTCCTCATCAGCGCCCGCCCGCTTCTGCGTTCCCGATTGAAGTGGCATGTTCCTGCCATCTCGTTTCCCGCTCGTTTTACCCTGATAATGAAACCTTCGCGGGCTTTTTTACCGGCTACCGCTTCCGTTTGACGGGACTTGGCCCTGAATTTGAAAATTGTTGTTAAAATAAAATCTATGTTACCCCAATCGGATCTGCACTTCTTGCAGGAAAAAATACAGGATCTACGGAATGCGCTGTTCTTCAGTCAGAGCACTTCTCTGCTTAGAATGTCGACCACCATCGTGTCGGTAGTGAAAGTCGATGAGGTTGGACAACTGTGGTTCTTCGTGCCCCGCCCTCAGCAGGCCATTACTGAATTCGACCGGGAATTTCCAGTACGTATGGAATTCTTCCGGAAAGGGCGGAGTTTTTTTGTGCATGTGTCGGGCAAGGCGTTTATTGTTACCGATCCGGAAGAGATCAATGGGCTCGTGAATGATGATACGTATGAAGCGGCTGAAAGTAACCTGGTGCTTATCCGGGTGCAGATGAGCAAGGCCGACTACTTCGAGACGCCCGCTCCATCGGCGAATACAAATTGGTGGAAAGATATTAGCAACCAATTCTACGGATGGCTTTTCAATTCCCGCAGAGGGTACCGCCCTTATTATTTGAATGATACTCCGATCCCTGTGTTGTCTTAATTTGCTTTTTTTCAGTGCTTTTTTATTTTCTGATTATAAGGCCTCGTGTCGCTGCTTTTTTCATCTGTGTACTTTCCTGCTCTCTATCCTTTCCTGTTGTTTATTTTTAGTGAAGACCTTTTTTTGTTGACGCCCTTTTGATCCCTACCCCTTTTTGACCCAATTTTTGCTCATCACCACCAGGTCCTTTGATCGCGAGTGTTTTTGGATCGATGCTGGATTGAGGCGTTTTCCCCAATAGCGGCCTGGCATAAGAATTGAGATTCATTGAAGTATCTACTAACCCAAAAGATGCTAGGTATGAAAAAACTTAAAGTTTGCCTTTTTGCCGGAACATTTGCCCTGACTTGCTTTAGTTGTAACAACAGCAGCCAGCCGGACAGTGCCCAAGCCGCTAAAGACTCGAACGTGACGAAAATGGATAGCACTGGCGCAAGTGATTCAGCGGTGGCGAAAACCGTCCCTACTACGGTTTCTAAATCGGATCAGGAATTCGCAGTCAACACTGCCATTGCAGGTATGACTGAGATCCAGGCTGGACAGCTGGCCGAACAGAAGGGAATGGAAAAAGACGTAAAAGATTATGGCAAGTGGATGGTCGATGATCATACCAAGGCCGCTGACAAGCTCAAGGCCATCGCCTTACAAAAGAATCTCACCCTGCCGGCGACGCTTACACCCGATATGCAGAAGGACATAGACAATCTGCAGGGTAAGACTGGGAAGGACTTTGACAAAGCCTTTATGGATATGATGGTCTCCGATCACAAAAAGGTAATCAGCGCCTTTGAAGACGAATCCAAGAACGGCTCTGATGCCGATATCAGGGGATTTGCGGACAGCACGCTGCATACACTGCACAAACATCTCGATAAGGCCGAAATGTGCAAAAAAATGATGGGTAAGATGTAATCCCGATAATACGACTATAACCATACCCCATTTAACGGAACGGGCGGGAATTTCCCACCCGTTTTTAGCTTCTTCCGCTTTCCTTCATTCCGTTTTAAGGCTCTTTGCCGGGTTGGCTCTTGCTGCCTGCATGGCCCTCAGGCCTACAGTGATCATCGCAATAAGGATCGCGACGAGGCCCGAGCCAGCGAGTATCCAGAAGTTAACGGGGGTATGGTAGGCAAAACCATCGAGCCACCGATGCAGCGCCAACCAAGCCAGCGGCGCCGCGATCAGGAAGGCAAGTGCCACGGGTTTGATCAGGTCTTTGGAGATCAGTAACACGATGCCCGTTTCGCTCGCCCCCAGCACTTTTCTAATACCGATCTCTTTGTTGCGCTGCCCGACGCTGAAGGTTACGAGGCCCAGCAGACCGAGACAAGCGATGAGGACGGCCAGGACCGTAAAGATCAGCAGCAGCTGCCCTTGCTTGCGCTCCGCCGCATACTGACGCGAAAAGTTTTCGTCGAGAAAAGTATAATTGAGTGTAGCCGAAGGATCAAAACGATGCAATACCGCGGCGATATGTGCGATCGCCTGCGGAATCCGCGCCGGGTTCACCCGGACGGCGACATTGTCTTCCTCTTTTGCGACTGGTGGCAGCTCGAATACCATGGGCTCGATCTTATGTTGCAAGGAGTAGCTATTAAAATCTTTTACCACACCGATCACCGTTGCGACGCCCAATTTATAGCCGGGCCCGATGACCAACTGCAAATGCTTGCCGACGGCGTTTGACCAGCCCATTTCTTTTTCGAGCGTTTCGTTGATCAGCACTGAACCGGTTAAGTCGGTGGGCCGAGTGGCCAAAAAATTCCGGCCGCTCCGGAGGCCGATGCCCATTGTGGCGAGATAATCGGCGTCGATATAAAAGCTCTGTACTTTTTTGCTTTCGTGTGAGAGCGCGCCATTTTGTTCAAATAAGACAGGGATGGTCCCAATATCGTTATTGCCGATGGGGTTGCCAGCTGCCGCGGCGGCCTGGATCGAAGGGTCTTGTGTCAGCTGTGTCTTTAGTTTTTCGATGTGCTGTCTCACATCGGGATTGCTCAAGTGAAAGGTCAGCACCTGGTCTTTTTTGAAACCCAGATCCCGGGTTTGCATATAGTGCAGCTGCCGGTAGATGATGGCGGAGCCCGCGATCAGGAAGATGGTGATCACGAATTGAACAGTCACCAACGACTTGCGGAAAAGGACAGTGGTTTGCAGGTTCCCTTGCTCGCCCTTCAGGGAAGGGATCGTCTTAAAGCCCGAAAGGAATAAGGCGGGGTAGCCGCCGCCCAGGATGCCGATGAGGATCGCGAAAGCCGCCAGCGCCGACAACACGCGAGGCCAGCCATAGACCGAGATGCTCAGCGTTTTGCCGGAGAGGTTGTTGAACACAGGCAGCAACAGGATCGTCAACACAGTGGCAACACCTGCTGCCAGCACGGTGAAGACGACCGATTCTGTCAGGAACATCGTCATGAGCTGCTGCCGGCGTGAACCGATCACCTTGCGCACGCCGATCTCTTTCAGCCGGACCGAAGAGCGGGCCGTCGCGAGGTTGACATAGTTGATGACGGCAATGCCGAGGACCAGCAACGCTACGGCTGCGAAGAGCCAGATATAATGGATGTCGCCGTTGCGGCCGAGCTCGTAGTCCATGGCGCTGTGCAGGTGGATCCAGGTAAGCGGCTGCAGTTCCATGCGGTATTGTGCTCCCTTACCCATGGCCTGTTTGAGGTACCTGTCGAAAAAGCCGGGCAGCCTCGCTTCCAGCCGGTTTACGTCGGCATCCTTACGGAGAAGGATATACGTATACAAGTAGGAGCCCATCCAGTTGTCTGTGGGCAATGGCGGCATCGAGCGCAGTGCGGCAAAATGCAGGTGCGCGTTTTCGGGCTGGTCATCGATCACGCCGGTGACCATGGTTGGAGCCTGGTGTTCGATCTGCACGGTCTTGTCAAGGGCGTCTTCGGCGCGGCCAAAGAGTCTTTCTGCCAGGGACCTCGTCAATACGATGCTATTGGGTGTAGCCAGTGCATTGGCGGCATCGCCGTATAGGAAGGGAAAACTAAAAATGGTGAGGAACGAACTATCGGCAAAGAGCATATTGCCGGCTTCGATCTTTTTGTCGCCGTAGACCAGCGTGCCGCCGCCTTCCGCGTCGATCCGCGCTGCCGCTTCGATCTCGGGATAATCTTTTTGCAGTGCCGGTGCGAATGGCGGGGGGGTGATAGCCAAGTTGAAACTGCCGCCAGACCAGGATCCGGACTGGGCGACCCGGTAAATGCGGTCGGCGTTGACCGATGCGCGGTCGTAGCTCAACTCGTCGGCGATGTACAAGGCCATCAGCCAGAAGACCGACATTCCCACCGCCAGGCCGGCGATATTGATCAGGGAGTAGATCTTGTTCTTGCGGAGGTTCCGGACTGCGATGCGGATATAGCTTCTAAACATGCTAGTAATTGTCGATGGTACAGCTAGTTATTTAAATCCCTTGGGGTGTTCCTTGTTATAGGACGTCGCGTCCTGAAAGGCCTTTGCAAAGGCGAGCAGCCCCGACTCCCCGTATAGCTGGCCGATAAAACTGATGCTTCCCGGTGTGCCGTCGGGCTTGTAGCCGACAGGTAGGGTCACTGACGGATGTCCTGTCAGGTTGGTGATGGCGAGCTGGTCGCCCGTCTCGGGCGGCGCGATAATGATATCATATTGACTGATGAAAGGGTCGACTTTCTGCATGATCGCAGTCCGCAGGCGGCAGGCGGTCACGTACTCTACGGCGGGCACGAAACGCGCCGTCCGGAAGACATTGGGCCAGCGGTCTTTGTTCTGCTGGACCATTTGATCGTCCTGGTTGGTGCGCGTCAGTTTGTCGAAGGCCGCGGCGGATTCTACACCGATGATCAGCGACAAAATATCGTTCCCGTGCAGGTCATCCGGAAAATCTATGGGAATTAGTGTTGCGCCCAGCCTGCGGAGGATCAGGAGGGTTTGTTTCTCCGGGCTGTTTTCTGGTAAAGAATCGATGTAATTGCGGGTATACGCGATCTTGAGGCGTGCCAGTTCTATTCGGCCGGTATAGTTAAAGGGCATGGTTCGGGATGAGGCATCGGTGCTGTCTCCGCCGTGGATATAGGCGAAAACGATGGCTGCGTCTTCGGCACTGCGGCAGATCGGTCCGACCTTATCCGAGCTCCAGCATAAAGCCATGCAACCTGTCCGGGCGATACTGCCAAATGTTGGCCTTAGACCGGTAGCGCCACACCGCATGGAGGGGTCGACAATCGACCCATACGTCTCTGTCCCGATCGCAAAAGGCACCAGGCCTGCGGCGGTCGCCGAAGCGGAGCCTGCCGAACTGCCGCCGGATCCGACCGCCAGGTTCCATGGATTGCGGGTGAGGCCACCGAACCACACATCATCCATCGCCAGTTCCCCCAGGGACAATTTTGCCAACAGGATGGCCCCGGCCTGTGCGAGGCGCTCCGCCACATAGGCGTTCTCGTGGATCACCTGGTCTTTATAAGGCGGCGTTCCCCAGGTCGTATGCGAGCCGCTGGCGGCAAAAAGATCCTTGATACCATAGGGAATGCCCTGGAGCGGACCGCGATAAATGCCCTTGGACAAGTCGTGGTCCGCCCTGCGCGCTTGCGCCAAAGCGCTATCTTCGCGAAGCTCGATCACGCAGTGGAGTACGGGGCCATAGCGTTTTAGTCGTTCCAGAAAGAATTTCGTCAGTTCTTCCGAGCTGATCTTTTTTCGTTTGATCAGGGAAGCGAGCTCGGGCAGGCTGTAGAAGGCGAGGTCGTTTCGGTTGGCGGGCAGGCTGACGGCGGGTGGGAGATTCCAGTGTATGGGCTTCTGCTTTTTATTGTAGGGTGTCCCTGGCAGCAGCGGATCGAAACCCATCGAGAGGGGCACGTCATTGTACAGGTCACGCGTGTGAAAATATTTATAGAGTTGAAGGTGGTCGGCCAGGCCGCTCATGATCGAGTCTTCTTTGGCTTCAGTGAACTTGAGATCGAATAACTTTTCGGCGGCTCTCAGGTCCGGCAGGCTGATAGAGTCCTGTGCGATGGCGGGCAGGGTCGCGAAAAAGCAAAACAGGACTGCGATCGCGATTTTGGGTGTCGCGGGGTTGCGACTTACGGGATTGTGACTTTTTGGGTTTCGAATTAGGGGGTTGCGAAATATGGGGCTGCGAAATATGGGGCTGCGAAATATGGGGTTGCGCAGCATCGAGTTGCGCAGCATGGAGTTTCGACTTACGGGGTTCGAACAGCTTGAAAGAGACATATAAAGAAAAGATTATAGTGGAGTCCTGGTTTGAGCGGTTTAAATTAAGTAAAAAAAACCGGAGCGGTTGTAACATTCATCTTTTCGTCGCGTCATTTTTCAAGTAATGTCAGTCGAAGCGTTCAAACAGCATTTTTTGCCCATGAAAGACAAACTTTACCGGTTTGCGCTGAGTTTCCTGAAGGATGTGCAGGAAGCAGAAGATGCCGTACAGGACGTCATGGCAGGTATTTGGGACCGTCGTGCGGAATGGCCGCAGTGGAATAATATTCCCGCATACTGCATGACGGCCACCCGAAACAACTGCCTGGACAGGCTTCGCCGTCGGCGGATCGTCGCTGTGGAGCCGGAAAAGGCGTCCCTGATCAACAGTTCGGATAAAGACCCATACGAGCAGGTGACAAACAAAGAAATGCTATATCGGATACGGCAATGCATGGATAGGCTGCCATCGAACCAGCAACAGGTGATCCGGCTGCGTGAAATGGAGGGTTTCAGTTACAATGAGATTGCGGACATGCTTGACATGACGCTGGACCAGGTAAAGATCAATCTTTTCAGGGGCCGGAACACCATCAAAAAAACGATCACAAAGGAGGAAGACGCATGGAAAAAATGAGGGTGATAAGCTTGCTCGAAAAATACTGGCAGGCGGAGACAACGTTGGAGGAGGAAAAGGCGCTGGCTGGTTATTTACACAGCGAGTCGGTCGATCCGGAACTCGAAGAATACAGGGCGCTCTTCGCTTATTTTGAGGAGGAGGCGCAGATCGTTCCAGCCGATGATTTCGGCGACCGGATCCTGGAGCATATCGGAATTGCACCCGAGGCACGCGTCATCCGTCCGTTTGGCGCTGGACTACTTTCGGCCGCCGCTGTCATTGCAGCAATCGTCATCGGCCTTTTCCTGGGGACTCCGCGCGCGCAACACGTGACCCCCAACGAAGCCGGCACCGCCCTCGCGACCATCAGACATGGAGCCATTCAGGACACTTATGACGACCCCGAACAAGCCCTGGCCGTGGTGCGCCGCGCCCTGCTCGTCGCATCTGCCCATCTAAACCAAGGCCGCAAGGAGCTAATCGGCGACCACAAATAAAAGAGGTATGTATACATTTAAAATTCGGCACCATGCGTTCCTGCTGGCGTTGCTGTTCCTCGGAACAAGCGTCTTTGCCCAGGACGATGCCATCGGCAAATTCTTCAGTAAATATGTGGATGACCCAACCTTCACGGTTATTTCCGTCAGTCCGAGGATGTTCCGCCTGCTTTCCAAGGTCAACTGGGATACCATCCCATCCGATCTCAAAAAGACCGTGACCGGCCTGACGAGTCTCCGCGTGCTGAGCACCGGGACAACGCCGGAGCACTACTTCAAGGAAGCCACTACACTCATCGACCGCAAAGAATATGAAGACCTGATCACCGTCCGCAGCACAAAAGACAATGTCCGTTTCATGGTCAAAGGTGCCGGCGACAAGATCAACGAACTGCTGATGCTCAGCGAAAGCGATGACGGTTTCACCTTGATGAGCTTTGTCGGCGACATCGACCTCGACAAGCTCTCACGGCTGTCGTCCGATATGGGTATTAAAGGAATGGAAGCGCTAAAAAATGCAAAACACAAATAAATGAAAAAGGTAACGTTTCCCCTGCTTATCCTGGTCGCTTTCAGCGCCTGCGCCCAACCTGCACACCTCAACAAGTTCTACGAAAAATACCATGCGATGCAGGCCAACAAAGATGGCTTCGACCCTGGCTTTTTATTTACCGCGAGTTTCTCCGGCCACGTTCAGGGCGATGCGGGCGACAACGACAACTGGCTGAAAAAAGTCACCTCGGTTCGCTGTCTTATCGTCGATGGCAGCAAGGTTGTCGATCCAACGCAGGAATGGAACGAGCTCAACTCATCGCTTCGTGCCGACCATTTCGAAGAATGGTTTTCCGTCCGCAAAGGCAAAGGGCATATCCAACTCCTTTCCCGCGACGACAGGGACAAGATCGAAGACATCGCCTGTGTGATTGTCGGGGATGACGGCGGGGGGCTGTTTTTTCACCTCAGCGGCCATTTCAGCGTGTCGGATAGGGCTCGCATGGAGGCCGTTTTACAGGACCATGACGCTGAATGAGTGTTTCTACTTTGATAAATGTCAAAAAAATCGTACGTAAGTGTTTACACTTATAGCGGACATGTTGCTTTCTAAACAATTCCTTTTATCTTGTCGTTAAGATCAAATCCTTGGTTATCGCCTTCTCTGACGTAGCACTTAATTCTGACCTGTCTCCTTTTGCTTTTTTTTGAACCTTAACGACATGAACCATGATCAGAATTCTATTGGCTGATGACTTTACCATCATCAGAAAAGGGGTGCGGCAGATCTTAACGCAAGCTTACCCCACTGCAGACATCCAGGAGATCGAAGACGAAGACGAATGGGCCGTCAAATTGAAAGCCGCGCCCTGGGATATGATCATATCCGATTTGCCCGGCCCCGATCGGGGTGGGTGGCATGCGCTGCAACAGTTCCGTCAGGATTATCCCGGGCTTCCGGTGTTGATCCTAAGCCTCTATACCAAGGAGCACTTCGCCATCAAGGCCCTCGAGGCCGGCGTCTCAGGGTATATGGGCAAGGATGCAGCTCCCGAAGAGCTCATCTGGGCCGTCCGTCAAATTCTCTCCGGCAAAAAATATCTCGCTATACCCGCCGGGCATAATTAGGCTGAGCCTTGTGATGATCAGGCTGGGCTGCGTTGCGCGAGCGCCTGGCCAGGCGGCGGTTTGCCGGAGCTGCGGCGATTTTATGCTGAGCTACGCTGCGGTTGCGTCGGGTTGCGCTTCGATCAGGCTGAGCTGCTTTATAGTTGCGTCGGGTTGCGCTTCGATTAGGCTGAGCTGCTTTATAGTTGCGTCGGGTTGCGCTTCGATCAGGCTGAGCTGCTTTACAGTCACGTCAGGGTGCGCTTTGATTAGGCTGAGCTGCTTTACAGTTACGTCGGGTTGCGCTTCGATCAGGCTGAGCTCCCTGTAATTGCTCCGGGCCAGGTTGCGATCAGCAGAGGCGTGCCGCGATTTTGCTTAGCTGCGCTGTAATTTGACTGATGGTGCGTCGCAAACACGCGGAGCTGCGGCGGATTTTCAGCGTCGGGCAATCGTTTGCGCAAAATCGTTTTTCCGGACTGTGCCGTCCAAATAATTTAATTCCCTAACTTTAAGAAGGCCAACCGCTTCGGCACAAAAAGTTGGACTTCTGCCATGTCTGGAAAAAAAACCGTACAAAAGGACTCCCGCAGGGATTTCCTTAAAAAAAGCCTCGTCACGGCCGCAGGATTCTATATCGTTCCCCGCCATGTTCTCGGCGGTAAAGGCTATACCGCCCCAAGCGACAAACTCATCATTGCCGCATTTGGCGCCGGCGGCAAAGGAGAGGTAGACATCAATTACCTCGCAGGGACGGGGATGACGGAGATCGCCTTCCTCTGCGATGTAGACGACAAACGTGCCGCCGCCATCCGCACCAAATTCCCCAAAGCAAAATATTACAACGACTACCGCCAATTAATCGACAAAGAGGGGAAACACTTCGATGCGGCAACGGTCTCCACGCCCGATCATATGCACGCCGTTATCGGCATGGCCAATATGCAGCTGGGAAAACACGTCTATATCCAAAAACCATTGGCGCACGACATCTACGAGGTCCGGATGCTGACGCAGGCCGCCACCCGTTATAAAGTGGTTACCCAGATGGGCAACCAGGGTGCTTCGGGCGATGGCGTCCGCCAACTCGTGGATTGGTATCGCGCCGGCGTCATCGGCGACATCAGCGAGGTCTATTGCTTTACCAATCGTCCCGTATGGCCCCAGGGCATTCAGTGGCCGACGACAAAAGCCCCCGTCCCTGCGACGCTCGATTGGGACCTTTGGCTGGGCACGGCTCCCAAAAAAGATTTTGTCGATAACCTCGTGCCCTTCAACTGGCGCGGCTGGTGGGATTATGGTACCGGTGCCCTCGGCGATATGGGCTGTCACATCATCGCTCCGGCTTTCCAGGTCCTGGGGCTGGGTTATCCCACCGAAGCACAATGCAGCGTAGGCGGGATTTATGTCGGCGAATTCACGCAGGGTTATTTCCCCGATAGCTGCCCGCCTTCCAGCCATATCACGCTGAAATTTAAAGGCGCCCCCGGCAAGCCCGATATAAAACTGCATTGGATGGACGGCGGCATCCAGCCGGAAAGACCCGATGAATTAAAACCTGACGAGGTCTTCGGGGATGGGGACAATGCGACCTACTTCATCGGCTCGAAAGGCAAGATGATGTGCGGAACCTATGGCGCAGATCCCAAATTGCTGCCCACCGCACTATCCGCTCAGACCGTGGTCCCGCAGACCATCGCACGCGTGCCCGGCGCCGACGACACCGGCCACTACAGTTCCTGGGTCGAGGCCTGCAAGGCAGGGTATGGCAGTGACAAGGAGAAGAACCTAAGTTCTAACTTCAGTGTCGCCGGCCCTCTGGCGGAGACGGTGCTGATGGGTAATCTCGCTATCCGCAGCTACGACATCCGCAAACCCGGTCCCGCCGGCGGTGACGAATGGACGTACCCCGGCCGGCATATCACTTTGTTATGGGATGGTCCCAACATGAAGATCACTAATTTCGACGCCGCCAATCAATTCGTAAAAAGGACCTACCGCAGTGGCTGGAGCCTGGGCGTCTAGCCATCTTTATGCTGGGAGATACGCGCGAATAGGGAGCATGCTTGAACGCTTTATCAATTATCCGGGCCTGGGCTCACGACCGACCATCCGCCGTCGACGACAAGTGTCTGTCCCGTGATGTGACGTGCTTCGGGACCGGCCAAAAAAACCACGGCACTGGCGATGTCAGCCGGCGCGGCGGCGCGGCCCATGGGTGTCAGCCGCTGCCAGGTTGTGGCATAGTCCGGGTCCGCGGCTGTGCGTTCCGTCAACGTCGCGCCGGGCGCTACTGCGTTGACGGTTATCCGGTAGGGCGACAGCTCTACGACGAGCCCGCGTGCCAGCATTTCCAGCGCCGCCTTGCTCATGCCGTAGGCTGTCAGGTGTTTGTGCGCCTGGTGGCCCGTGACGCTTGAAGTGAACACGATGCTGCCGCCGTCGCCCTGCTTGCGCATCTGTCTGGCCGCCGCCTGGGCCAGAAAAAAACTTCCACTTAGATTCAGCTGCATCAATTTTGCAAATGCGGCTGGTTCATAATCGAAGAAATCGCCGAAGAAGGTCAGTCCTGCATTGGCTACCACGATGTCGAGGCGTCCGAAGGTGCGCACGGCGGTGTCCACCAATTCGCGGACGAAAGTGGTGTCGCCGGCGTCGCCGGGGAGGGCTATGCAGCGGGTGGCGGGCTTGGCATCGGCGGGCGAATCGACGGAACCGGCGGGCGAATCGACGGAATCGGTGGAGGAATGGGCGGTGGTGGAATCGACGCCATCGGCAGGGGAGTGGACGGCGGGGGAATGGGTAGCTGTGGGAGTGGTTGCTGTGAGTGTGGCGACGGCCCGGGCAGCCAGGGCCGAATCACTATCGTTCAGCACTACCCGCGCGCCTGCTGCAAGCAACTGTTGAACGATGGCGAAGCCAATACCCTGTCCTGCGCCGGTGACGATAGCCGTCTTATGATGTAAGTGCATGTTTCGTGGTCCAAATAAGTTTTATGATTGCCACATCGCGTGACAAAAATGTCGAAATTAAGCACATCCTTCCTAAATAAGACAAATATATAATAACCAGCCATCTACGCAAATAAGAGCTGGGGAATACCACTTAATGTTAAAATTTATAAGGGTTTATATACAATAAAAAGGGGTTTTTAGGCTTTTATGAATAGTAATAATCCGATATCCCGATAGAAAGATCAGCTTAAACCCAATAACAATGAAACCCAAACTTTACACAACTCTTTCGGGGCGAATTATGTCTTCGCCAGAGTGACAAGCATACAAGGCTTGCATGGCCTTTTGCACCGCTTCTATAAAGCGTCTTGTCACGGTATCCACATTCCGGCTTCAATTCTTATAGATGCTGCTGCACCGGGGCCATGTCGTTCATCGTTGTGTCTGGTTAACCCAATACCCTATGACCTCGCATATGAAATATAAGATCCCATTGTCCGGAAAAACCGACAGCCGCGTGCTGGATTTTGTGCTTAAGAGCATGTTGAGTGCTTTTTTGCTGGTGATGGCGATCCCGGCATTTTCCCGGACGCCGGGTGCGCCGGGTGGTCCAGGTGCACCGACTACGGCTAAGCCCTTACTTGATTCGATTGCGATCACTTTGGTCAATTATCAGGTTGCCAATAGTCCGTACAGCGACTCTATCATCGTCACTGATCTGGCCCCTCTCATATATACACCCGTTCCCGGCGTCACCTATAAATTTAGTTTGTTCATTCCCGGAGTTGGCACCATTACTCAATCCAAATCGACCGGCACGGACGGTAGGGCCATTTTCAGCATTGGCGGTACAAGCGTTGGCGAAAAGCTGGCGGTGACGGTAAAAAACAGTTTCAATGTGACGCTCGCGGTGGATACCCTTTATTTTACAGCAGGCCCCGTCGACCCGATCAATTCCTATTTGTCGGTCGACATGGGAACCGTTCAGGCGAATGGGACGGCGCAAGACATCGTATCCTTGCACGCCTACGATGCCTACGACAATAATGTCGCCGGTGCCGCCGTCGTTTTCACCAATGCGGGAGGATCGGCTTCCGGTACGGCCGTCGTATCGCCCGGACTTAATCAAACCGCCGATGCAACCGGCACGGCGACGATCGATATTACCAATACAAAAGCGGGCGACGTCAATTTCACCGCTACTGCCAACGATACGACCATCATTACGGGAAGCCCTGCCACCGTGCATTTCACTGCGGGTCCGCCCGATGTCCACAACCCGTTGACGGCGCTCATCGTGGACGTTCCTACAGCGGCCGACAATGGAACGGCGCAGACAGTAGTTCACGCCAATATCGTGGATTCTAACAGCAATCCGATCAGCGGCGCAACGGTTAAATTTACTATAAGCGGAGGTACGGCGGCGTTAGCTGCGACGCTGACGGCCGTCACCGACAATGGCAATGGCACGTACACCGTCGATATAACGGATCCTCAACCTGGGACCGTGCTGCTGACGGCAACGGTCAATGACACGGCGATCATCTATGGGGTTCCGGCACAAGTGACTTTCACGCCTCCGCCACCAGATACCACCAACGCGCTCACGTTTTTGTTCGTTTCTGCCAACAATAAAGCCGCAGACGGGACGCAACAGGATATGTTGGGAGCGCACGTCGTTGATTCGGTCGGTAATCCGGTCGTAGGCGACACCGTTTACTTCAGTTATGCTGCCGGCACGGCAGCCGGTACGGCCAATGTGGTCGTTCAGGCGGCGGGTGTCACCAATGGATTCGGTTTTGTCTTTGTGACAGTTACCAATACCCAGCCGGGCTCGGTGCTTTTTACCGCTACGGTAGGCGGCCATGCCTTTATCCACGGCACGCCTACGACGCCCAGCAGTCCAACGGGTATCCCGCTCGAGTTAGACTTCCTTTCGACCGATCCCAGCCCGGTTGCCAGTTATATCGTGACCCAAGTTTCGCCGGCTACTGCGGATGGCACGAGCCAGGATGTCGTCAAAGCTGTCATCAATAGCGCCTTCGGCCAAGTTCCGGATGGCACGAAAGTATACTTTACTATCATTTCGGGAACCGGCGTATTGTCGGCCGATACAGTGCTGACTGTTAATGGCGTCGCCCTCGACAATATCACCAGTAACACGGTGGGTTCTGTGCAGGTCCAGGCCCAGATAGACAGTATGGGTGTCTGGTACCCGATCGATTCCGCGACGACAACCACGCCTTATACTACCGTGCAATTCACTACGCCGCAGCCTTCGCCCAGTCTGAGTGCTATTGTCACCCAGGTGTCACCTTCCATGGCGGATGGTACGAGCCAGGATGTCGTTAAAGCGATCATCAACAATATCAATGGTGCCGTTCCTGACGGCACGAAGGTTTACTTCAAGATCATTTCGGGAACCGGTGTGCTGTCGAGTGATACTGTCCTCACTGTTAGTGGGGTCGCGCTTGACAATATCACCAGTACCGTGGTTGGTGCCGTGCAGGTCCAGGCCGAGATCGACAGTGCGGGTATTTGGTACGCGATCGATTCTGCGACCACGACTACCCCTTACGCCACGGTGCAGTTTAGCAATTTGCCGCCTGCACCCAGCCTGAGCTATATCGTGACCCAGACCTCACCGGTCGCTGCCAATGGTACGAGCCAGGACGTGGTTAAGGCGGTCGTCAACGGCACCAGCGGGGCCGTTCCCGATGGCACGAAGGTCTACTTCAGCATCATTTCGGGTACCGGCGTATTGTCAACCGATACGGCTACGACGCTCAGTGGCGTTGCCCTCGTTGATATCACCAGTAACACGGTGGGTGCTGTCCAGGTCCAAGCCGAAGTCGACAGTGCGGGTGTCTGGTATCCGCTCGATTCAGCGACGACCACTACCCCTTATGCTACGGTGCAGTTCATCAATCCGACACCGGATACGACCAACGCACTCACGTTTTTGTATGTGGCGCTCAATAACCAGGTTGCCGATGGCGTGGCACAGGACAGGATGGGGGCACATGTTGTGGATTCGCTTGGCAATCCGATCGTGGGCGACACTGTTTACCTCAGCTATACAACTGGCACTGCAGCCGGCACGGCCGTCGTGACCGTCGTGGCCCCGGGTGTCACCGATGTAAACGGTTTAGTCAATTTTGCTGTCACCAATACCCAGCCCGGCTCGGTGCTCTTTACCGCCACGGTGGGCGGTCACGCTATTATTCACGGTTCCCCCACCAGCCCCAGCAATCCGACGGGTATCCCGCTGGAGCTGGACTTCCTCTCGACTGATCCCAGCCCGGTTGCCAGTTCTATCGTGACCCAGGTGTCACCGGTTAATGCGGATGGCACCAGCCAGGACGTCGTTAAAGCAGTCGTCAACAGCGCCTTCGGCCAAGTTCCGGATGGCACGAAGGTCTACTTCAAGATCATATCGGGAACCGGCGTGCTGTCGAGTGATACGGTCCTGACTGTCAATGGCGTCGCCCTCGACAATATCACCAGTACCGTGATTGGTGCCGTGCAGGTCCAGGCCGAGATCGACAGCATGGGGGTCTGGTACGTGATCGATTCCGCGACCACGACGACGCCTTATGCCACGGTGCAGTTCACTGCGCCGCCGCCCGCTCCGAGCCTGAGCTATCTCATAACGCAGACCTCACCGGCTGTTGCCAATGGTACGAGCCAGGACGTCGTGAAGGCGGTCGTCAACAATACGAATGGTCCCGTTGCGGATGGCACGAAGGTGTACTTCAGTATCATTTCGGGTACCGGCGTATTGTCAACCGATACGGCTACGACGCTCAGTGGCGTTGCCCTCGTTGATATCACCAGTAATACGGTAGGTGCTGTCCAAGTCCAGGCCGAAGTCGACAGTGCGGGTGTCTGGTATCCGCTCGATTCAGCGACGACCACTACCCCTTATGCTACGGTGCAGTTTATCAATCCGCCACCGGATACGACCAACGCGCTCACGTTTTTGTATGTGGCGCTCAACAACCAGGTTGCCGATGGCGTGGCACAGGACAGGATGGGGGCACATGTTGTGGATTCGCTTGGCCATCCGATTGTGGGCGACACTGTTTACCTCAGCTATACAACTGGCACTGCAGCCGGCACGGCCGTCGTGACCGTCGTGGCCCCGGGTGTCACCGATGTAAACGGTTTAGTCAATTTTGCTGTCACCAATACCCAGCCCGGCTCGGTGCTCTTTACCGCCACGGTGGGCGGTCACGCTATTATTCACGGTTCCCCCACCAGCCCCAGCAATCCGACGGGTATCCCGCTGGAGCTGGACTTCCTCTCGACTGATCCCAGCCCGGTTGCCAGTTCTATCGTGACCCAGGTGTCACCGGTTACTGCGGATGGCACCAGCCAGGACGTCGTTAAAGCAGTCGTCAACAGCGCCTTCGGCCAAGTTCCGGATGGCACGAAGGTATACTTCAAGATCATATCGGGAACCGGTGTGCTGTCGAGTGATACAGTCCTGACTGTCAATGGCGTCGCCCTCGACAATATCACCAGTACCGTGATTGGTGCCGTGCAGGTCCAGGCCGAGATCGACAGCATGGGGGTCTGGTACGTGATCGATTCCGCGACCACGACCACGCCTTATGCCACGGTGAAGTTCACTGCACCGCCACCCGCTCCGAGCCTGAGCTATCTCATCACTATGCTGTCCCCGGTCGAGGCCAATGGTGCCAGCCAAGACGTCGTCAAAGCAATCGTCAACAACATCAACGGCCCTGTTCCCGATGGTACTTTGGTTAACTTCCAGGTGCCTGCAGGGTATACTTTGACCTCTACGGATACGACCACGGGTGGTGTCGCCACTGCCTATATCAGCAGCCTTATACCGGGTCCTGTCCAGGTGACGGCCACGGTCGATAGTGCAGGCACCAACTACCCGCTGGATTCGGCGAGTACGACCAATGCCTATGCCACCATACTGTTCACCCAACTGCCGCCCGATACGACCAATGCGAATACCAATTTGACCGTCAATACGAACAATCAGGCTGCCAATGGCGTGGCTCAGGATGTATTGACTGCACATGTCGTAGATTCCCTTGGCAATCCGATCGCGGGTGACACGGTCGTATTCAGTTACTCCACCGGCACCGCCTGGAGTACAGCTACCGTGACGGTCGGGAATATGGGTATCACCGATGCGAGTGGGAATGTTCAGGTGATCATCACTAATTCCCAGCCTGGATCGGTCCTGTTCACTGCTACGGTAAACGGTCGCACGATCATTTACGGCAATCCTACGACACCTAGCAACCCCACTGGTATTCCCGCCGAGGTGGACTTCCTTTCGACCGATCCGAGTCCGGCCGCCAGCTACATCGTGACCAAGGTGTCACCGGTTGCAGCGGACGGTACAAGCAGGGACATCGTCGAAGCGGTTGTCAACAATATCGTCGGCCCCGTTCCGGATGGCACGAAGGTGTACTTCAATATCATATCGGGAACGGGCGTATTGTCGGTCGATACTGTCCTCACGGTCAGTGGCGTCGCCTACGACAGTGTCACCAGTACTACGGTCGGTTCCGTCGAGGTGCAGGCCGAGATCGACAGTGCCGGTGTTTGGTACGTGATCGATTCTGCAACGACAACCACCCCTTATGCTACTGTGCAGTTCACCGTGCCGCCACCTGCGCCGAGCCTGAGCTATCTCATCACCGCCGTGTCGCCGGTTGCCGCCAATAACGCCAGCCAGGCCGTCGTCAAAGCATACGTCAACAATATCAACGGCCCCGTTCCCGATGGTACTTTGGTTAACTTCCAGGTGCCTGCAGGGTATACGCTCACCTCCACCGATACGACAATTGGCGGTGTCGCCATTGCCTATATCAGCAGCCTCATTTCGGGTCCTGTTGCGGTGACGTGTACGGTGGACAGTGCCGGCCCTCAATTGCTGGATTCAGTAACCACGGCCAACGCTTATACCACCGTTGTATTCAACAGGCTGCCGCCCGATACGACCAATTCGAACACGAATTTGTCGGTTACTACCAACTGGCAGTATGCCAACGGTGTGCAGCAAGATGTGCTCGCAGCACACGTGGTGGATTCCCTCGGCAATCCGATCGCGGGTGACACAGTAGTCTTCAGCTATACTACCGGCACGGCCGTCGCTACGGCTACCGTGACTGTTGGGAATATGGGTATCACCGATGCGAGCGGCAATGTGCAGGTGACTATTACCAATACCCAGCCGGGTTCGGTCTTCTTCACCGCAAAGGTAAACGGCCGCACCATTATCTATGGAAGCCCTGCAGAAGTCGACTTCCTGTCACCGGCGCCAGATTCGGCCACCAGTTATATAGTGGCCACGATAACTCCTGTCGCCGCAAACGGCGTCTTCCAGGATGTGGTCACTGCCACGGTGAACACGGCTAACGGCCCTGTTCCGGACGGTACGCCTGTGACCTTTAGCGTACCGGCAGGGTATACGTTGACCGGCGCCACTACCACCACGAATGGTATCGCAATAGCTTATATCACCAGCACCATCGTTGGTCCTGTGCAGGTGACGTGTCAGATCACCGATAGCACCGGTAAGGTGGACTATCTCGACTCGGTCGGTACTTCGACACCGCATGTCACTGTACAATTTACTCCGCTGCCGTCGGCGGCCCTCAGTTACCTGGTGACGTTGGTGTCGCCGGTTCAAGCAAACGGTACGAGTCAGGCCAAGGTAGAAGCGGTCGTCAATGACATCAATGGCGTCGTTCCGGATGGCACACCTGTAACCTTCAACGTTCCTGCAGGGTATACCCTGACCACTTCGGGTGTAACCGCGGGCGGTATTGCCTATGCTTTAATAAGCACCACTATACCGGGTCCTGTCCGGGTAACGGCTTCCATAGATAGCATCGGCACTCGTTATCTCGATTCTGCCACAACGGCAAATGCTTATACTACGGTGGTGTTTACGCCGCCGACATCTGGCGCAGATACCGGTTATATACTGGCGACAGTGACACCTGTTGTCGCAGATGGTACGAGCCAGGATGTCGTTGAAGCCGTAATCACCAACGGCGGTGCTCCGGTGCCTGCTGGTACAGGGGTGACCTTTACCATTGAATCAGGTACGGCAACGTTCACAACGACGGGTGTGACCGGTGCTGGAGGAGTCGCTTACGCCTATTTCAGCAGCACCACGGTGGGTTCCGTTCAGGTGCAGGCGAAAATCGCCAGCGGCACCGATAGCATTTACCTGTTCGATCTCAACAACACAGCCAATAATTATGTGACCATCCAGTTTGTGGCCGGTCCGCCTGTAGCGGGTAACCCAAGCGGTGGCGGGGCCGGCTATAGCAGCCCAGGCGGCGGTGGTCTGCCGCCAGCCAATGGCGGAGGCACTGGCGGGGGTACGGGTGGCGGCACCATCAGCGGCGGCATCGCAAGCAACGGCGGCTATACCATCGAGTTTGTCACGAGGGACTTCCAGATCGCGGACGGCAATCAGCAGGACAGCGTCTACGCCTATATCACCGATGCCAATAAGCACCCGGTAAGCAACGTGAGCGTATCCTTCTTTATACAGACTTCACCCACGGGTGGTACGATCACCTCGGGCGTACAGTTTGTAGGCAGCACGACAGTAACCACCGATGCGAACGGCCTGGCCGGTATCGCGATGACCAGCACGCAAGCCGGAACAGTGTTTGTCGACGCTACTATCGTCGATCCTGCCAGCGGAAATACGGTACTGATCGACGGCAGCTACCAGATCGTCACCTTCGATAATAAGCCGGATGTCACCAACATCCTGACGACGCTGAGTGTGATCATCCCGCAGGCCCTGGCGGATGGGACGCAGCAAACTGAAGTGAAGGCGCATGTGGTAGACCTGAACGGCAATGTCATGGCGGATCAGGAAGTGACCTTCAGCATCGACTCCGGTACGGGTAAGATCCTGACGCCACAGCCCGTCGAAACCGACGCCAATGGCGATGCCTATATCTTTATCACCAGCACTACGGTTGGTACCGTCAAGATCGTGGCATCAGTGGACGGCGAACAGATCGTCTTCGGCAGCCCGGCCCCAGTGCAGTTCCTGCCGATCAATATCTATTTGCCGCGCGTGTTCTCACCGAATAACGACGGGACCAACGACGTCCTCAGACCGATACTGGTCGGTATAACCACCTTCCATTATTTCACGGTCTACAACCGCTGGGGTAACATCGTCTACACCACACAGGACCCTAACCAGGGCTGGGATGGCACGTTCAAGGGTACTCCTCAACCGGTCGAGACCTACTTGTGGATTGCCGAGGGGATCGATGAGAATGGCAGGAAGATCGTCGCAAGGGGCATGACATCCCTGGTGAGATAAAATGATAAAAAATTAATGATATAAAAATCCAATATCCAGATGAGAAAGTTTCTTTCCATATTGATCTTAGTCGGCCTCGCGGGTCTCGCCCGTGGACAGGAGATCAATTTTTCGCGGGTGCAGGATATGACCATCTGGTACAATCAATCGCTGAAGACCGATAAGCAAAATAGCATGGTGCTCAATTACCGCAGCGTCACCTACGGTGGCCAGATCGCGTACAATAGCGTTGCCGCCATGGTCGATGTGCCACTGCTTACTAAAGATGCAAAAGACCGGCCGAATACAGGGTACTTCAGCGTCAGCGCCGGTGCGGCATCGGATAAGACCAACGACGGGATCCTGAATAATTCCCTCGGTACGCTCGGGATCTCCTATGCAGTACCCATCGGCCGGCACGAGACCTACCTCGCAGCAGGTTTCCAGGCACAGTACTATCAAAGTAGTTTCAATGTCGCGGGCGTAAGCAACGCCTTCGGCGACCAGTTTAACGCCTACGGGCCCATTGAAGGCGCCCCTAGCTCGGACCGTCTCGCCACCGGCTGGAACTATGGCCACTTCAACCTCAACGGCGGTCTCTCCGTATTCAGTAACGGGCGTTACGACAAATGGTACCTGGGTGGTTCTGTCGCACAGGTCAATCAGCCCTATGCCTATAAGATCAAATCAGATTCCACCCGCCTGAAGCCGGACGTTGGCATCCAGGGCGGTTACAAATTTACCACGAAGGACGACGACGAAGTCGCCTTTTATTTGGCCATGAACTGGGAAGGGCCGGCCTACCGGCACTTTTACGAGCTGATCTACACCAAGGCCATACCGGGGGTCGCAGGCGGTGCAGCGGTGGGGCTGGGTCTCGGGTACCGCTACAACGATGCCCTCGTACCCAATGTCGAATTGCGGTACCAGAAATTGACGATGGGAATTTTATATGACGTGAATATATCAACGATCAGTGCTTCCGGCATTGCAAGAGATGGATTAGAGCTGGCGTTAAAAATGGACTTTTAAACTAAACCCAATGAAGAAGAAGATTTTCGGTTTGATTGGTTGTTTCCTGATAGCCCTTACAACCGTGAAGGCCCAGGACAGCGGCAAAGCCGCCGCCGACTCCGTCATTACGCTCGGCCCCGATACGACCGCCAGCACCCCGGCGCACAGTATCATCTCCAGGGATACAACAATTAATCCGCATGCGGATTCGCTCTCCCGCGGGCATGGCGATACGACCGCCACGCCGAAGGACTCGGTGATCACGTTGCACGTCAATACCCAAAATGGCGACACGACCACGAAGACGTCGATGGGAGGTGCCAGTATCGAAGTAAAAACGGTAACCACACCGGGCGATACCACCAAACCCAGTCAGACGCCGCCCGGCCAGGTCAGTGGCGATCAACCCGCAAGAGATACCGCGACGAACGCCGACCAGGAGCAGGACAAAAGCCACGAACTCGACCCCCGTTGGTTTATTTCCCCCTTGTTGAAACTGCAGTTCCAGGACTTTGCCATGCTCGAAAAGAATCGTAAAGGGTATCTCAGCAACGCAAACAGTCTGCCCTTCTTCCAACGCGGCAACGCTTCGTTCGCGGCCTCGGCCTACAAGAACATTACGAACCGGCTGTCGTTCAGCGCCGATCTCGGCCTCAGCTTCGGTCACGTGACCAGTGACGATGTCCTGCTCAGCACGACGAAATCACAAACGTTCAACCTCCTCAACGTATCGCTTTATTATCATCTGCTCAGTCCGGCTTATAAGCTGCAGCCGTATTTTACGGTGGGATTCAACGATATTGTCAACAACGGTTCTTATCCTACCGTGCCTATGGGTATCGGCGCCAAATTCAATGGCCGTAAGATCATGGTCCTCGGCCAGATCACCTACGGTCAGCGTGTGTCGAGCAGTGTCGCCAGCACCACGATGTATGCCGTGGGCGTCTATATACCCATCAAGAGCAAGAAATACAAGAACCTGGACCAGGACAATTCTCCCTACCTCAACAAAAATAAAGACGACGCCAAGAAGAAAGATTCCGCCAACAAGAACGGCAATGCCAACGTGAATGTCTACATCACGATCAATATGGATTCCATCCTCAGGGCGAAAGGCTTGCTCGACGACAATGGCAATCCCCTTGCGGGAATGGGCGCGGGCGGCCGCGGGCGCAATGGCAGAGCTGGCAATGGCGGCGGCAATGGTGATGGCAGCGGCGGATATGGTGACGGCAGTGATGGTCGCAGCAGAGGCTATGGCGATGGCGACGACGACAATGGCAATGATGCTGCTTCCCGCAGCCGCCGGCGTAAGAAGCCATTCAAGTCAATGGGCCTGGACGGCTTCGAGGACAGCGATTATAAGATCGACTCGCTTGACGGCAAGCCGACCCTGCATTTCGTGGTCTATTTTGAATTCAACGAGTATGGACTGAACAGTAAGGCATTTGCCAATGTCGATAAGATCATCGGCCACCTGAATCATAGCCCCGATTTCACCGTCGAGATAAAAGGCTACACCGACTCTGTCGGGTCCGATCCATACAACAATATGCTCTCGCGTAAGCGCGCAAAGATGGTCTTGGACTACATGAATAGCCGCGGCGTCCCTGCCGAACTCATGAAAGCCAAGGCCTACGGTAAGGATGATCCGGTCGGTGACAACAGCGACCCCAACCAGGCCTGGCTGAACCGGCGCGCCGAGATCATCATCCACCGCAAAGAAGTAGCTTTACAATAAAGAAATAATTGGGAAAAGTCCCCAAATTTGAAATTTTTCGTTAAATTGGGAATTCACTTATATAAATCCATATCAATGTTAAACCCTAACAGCAACACAACCCTCTGGGGGCACTTACCCCACAACATTCAAATCAGGCTGATCGACGAATCTGGAAATTTTATCGATCCTCTGCAAATCAAAGAAGTAGACTATCTATCCCGCTTTCAAAATAAAGCTGTCGTCAACAAGGTCTATCATCAGATGCTTGCCGATAACCGTTCCGGCATCATCGAAGTGTACCAGGATAGGATCCTCATTAAGGATAATTAAGCCTTAAAGCTGCTGCTTGGCGATTAAAGTTCAGGGCTTAACAATTAAGGCTTAACGCTTAAGGTTGAGGCGCAGGTTCACAGCGCCCTGCGCGCCGTAATCTTCCCGATCTCATGCGCATAGCCCGCCCCGACCGGCAGTTCCCTGTTGCCAATCCAAACGGTATCCCGTTCGATCCTGTCTACTTTACCACTGGCGACCAGGTAGCTTGTGTGTATGCGTACGAATGGCGGCGAAGGCAGGAGCGCCTCCGCTTCCGCCATTTTCAGCCGCGACAGCAGCTTCTCCTGCTGCAAGACGAATTGCATATAATTGCCTGTGCTTTGCAGGTAGAGGATGTCGGCCAGTTTTATCCGCACCTGGCCGTAGCCGATCTTTACGAACACGTAGTCCGTCGGCGTCGTCGTAGAGGGGTTGCCTCTTTTCTTCAGCTCGTACAACTCATAGGCCTTGTTGCAGGCTTTTAAGAACCTGCTTTGGCTAAAGGGCTTCAGCAGGTAGTCGATCGCATCCAGTTCAAAGCTCTGCACTGCATGCTCGCTATAGGCCGTCGTAAAGACAACCATGGGCGGGTGGGGGATGCTCCGGATGAACTCGATCCCGCTGATATCCGGCATCTTGATATCCAGGAAGACCAGGTCGATCCGGTCCTGCTGCAATTGCTTCATCGCCTCATAGGCATCCGTATACATACCTGCCAGCTGCAGGAAACCTACTTTCGATGCCAGCGCCCGGATGACCTCCAGGGCGATCGGCTCGTCGTCTATGGCTATTGCTTTCAACATGTCTCAAAGTTAAGGTTGTAGTGTGAGTTGCACGAAGAACTCCTTTTCATCCTGGTGCATATAGAACTCGTGCTTGTCGGGGTACAACAGCTTCAGCCGGTGCAGGACGTTTTTCAGTCCGATGCCCGATTTGCCTTTTTCGGGATCGCCGTCTTTCTTTGCGTGAATGCTGTTTCGAATCTCATATTGGACACGCTTGCCCTCACAGTGCAACCGCAGCCTGATCCAGGACGTCTCCCGCAGGCTGATGCCGTGTTTGAATGCATTTTCGATGAATGGGATCAATAACATGGGCGCGATCGAGAAGTCCTCGCAGGCCTCGTCGATGACTGTCTCGATGTGTATGCTATCCGATGCTTCGGTGCGCAATTGCTGCAGGGCGATATAATTCTTCAGGTAATCGATCTCCTTACTCATAGGAATGCGCTGCAGGTGGTTCTCGTGCAGCATGAACCGCATCATGTCCCCCAACCGCTGCACCCCTTCCGCGGTCCGCCCCGCATCCTCCTGCAATGCCGTTCCATAGAGCGTATTCAACGCATTGAACAGAAAGTGCGGGTTGATCTGCGCCCTTAGGAATAGCAGATCCGCCTCGCTCTGGCCGAGTGCTGTCTCGAGCCCTTTCATCTGTAAGATCTTGTCCTTCCACTGGCGGAAGATCAGCCAGGAAATGGGCGCTGTTACCACCAGGTTGATGGCCCATAAAGACATCACGGCTGCCGCTGTATCATGCACATCCGTCATGCCATACCAGATAAACGGTATGCTCCAGCAAAAGTTCGCGATCAACAACCTGCGGATGATCGGCCAGCGCCAGAATTTCCCCTCGCCTTTCAGGGGAAAGACCCAATACACCATGGTGATCGCGGCCAGCAAACCCTGCGGCAGCAGGAACAGCCAGAGATCATAAAATCCCTGGACGTCGATGACTTCGAAGTTCTTCAACGCCGAGCCCAGGGCAAAATACGCCAGGAAGAAGCTGCTCACCTGGTTGATGATAGCGATCTGGTGCGCCTGTCCCGATGGATCACGCTGCATCCGTTGGATGGTTTTTTCCCTTATAAAGGCATAAATGATAAAGCCGATCACCCAGGGCGTCGCCTGCCGCAATCCGATGCCCACCATTATGGCATCCGAGATGCGCCCATCGATGGACGGGGTGTGCGTGAAGGTATAGGCCGAGCCTACGGCCATGCCCAGCAACATCGTCAACAGACAGGTGAGGGAAAGTGCCCAAACCGCTCGCTGTAGTGCCCGGGCCTTCGGGCCTTCCGTCACGATCCCGGCCCTGAGGTCCACCTGCGCAAACCGCGGCACGACATAGAAATTCAAACACAGGTAACAGCCGTAGACCATCACCAGTACCCACAAGTGCGGCAGGAGCCGATTGGGAAAGTAGTCGAAAGCAAGATGTGCGTCCGCGAAATCACGGCCATGATCCGCGTTCAGTTGCATACGGGAGTGCTCGAAAATAGGCCAGAAATTGCCCGCGATGGCCAGCAGGATGAGCAGCGTCACCAGGACAAATTCATTTGTACGCCACCTTGTTGTGTTGCTAAAAGCCGTTTCCATTGTGCGCTCTTATTTTTGACAAGATTACTGCAAATGGAAGCGGCGGGAAATGAAAAGTGATGAAACGTTCAAATGATGTGGCGAGCATTAAACTTGATGAGCATGCAGTTGGAATCGTAGAAATACGATAAAAATCACGGGTGTTTGCTCTTTTTTAACAACTCCTTCTGATGTAGGTTTGCTGTATCCAATACCGATGAATGATCAAGATGTCCAATTCCGATGAATCACCAAGATCGAAAATCCTGAAAAACCAAACGGCTTTCTTTTTTCAATGAAAGCTATCCAATTTCTCTTGAAAGACCCTCGATTAGTTTTGAGGGTTTTTTCGTGGACGCCGCCGCGGCGACTGCGAAAGCGACGCGAAGCGTCGCCAATATTAGCCCCCTAGAGACCACCGCAGGTGGTCGAAGCCTGGCAGCCGGCTCTAACCAGCGTCCGAGGTCTTAGCTGGGCGACCGGCTTTAGTCAGCTTCCGAGGTCTTAGCTAGGCAACCGGCTTTAATCAGCGGCCAAGGCCGAAGCTGGGCAACCGGCTCGAATCAGCGTCCGAGGTCGAAGCCGGGCAACCGGCTCAAATCAGCGTCCTAGGTCTTAGCCGGGCAACCGGCTCTAATCAGCGTCCGAGGTCTTAGCCGGGCAACCGGCTTTAATCAGCGTCCTAGGTCGAAGCTGGGCAGCCAACTCGAATCAGCGTCCGAGGTCGAAGCCGGGCAACCGGCTCAAATCAGCGTCCGATGTCCGCGCCGTGAAGCCCGACCTAGACAGCATCCGACAGAGAACTAAAAGTAAAATCCCGGATCTTCATCGGCGGTATCAGGGCGCCGCCTCCGCCCTCCCCACTAACGGTTCGCACAGGCTTTCCCAACGCCTCCAAATTATTGAGCATAATGATGGGGCTTTCATTGAACCGGAAATTCTTCACCGGAAATTTGATCTCTCCGTTTTCGATATAGAACGTACCGTCCCGCGTCAGGCCCGTAAACAACAAGGTCTGCGGGTCGACCGAGCGTATATACCAAAGCCTCGTTACCAAAATACCTTTCTCCGTACCCTTGATGAGGTCATCCAGCGAAGCGGTACCCCCAGTCATAATGAATCCGTCTGGATTGGGAACGGGTTTTACGCCTTTTTGCTGTGCCCAGTAGCGGCTATACGTAAGATTTTTAACAACGCCCTTTTCGATCCAGGAGATCTTTTCCTGCGGCAGTCCTTCGCCGCTATAATTCCTGGTCGGCAAAGCAGGATTCCAGGGATCGCTATACACATTGACCTGTTCGTCCACCAGTTTTTCACCAAGCCTCGTCTTACCGCCGGGCAGACTCAGGAAACTGCGGCCTTCGTCAGCGCTTCGGGCGTCAAGGCTGCCGTAGAGATTTTCCAACAGCACGATGCCGGCGGCAGGCTCCAGAATGACGGTATATTTGCCGGGTTCCAGCGCTTTCGCGCCGCCGGACTTTGCCGCCTTCCATGCAGCAGTTTTAGAATTGCCTGCCACATCCAGCGAGGCGATATCATTGTATCCAGCCGATGCATAACCCGAGCCTGTTCCATCGTTGGTGCGCATCGTCACCGAAAAACTGACATCGGTTTGCGTACTATAGTTGAACAGCCCTCTTGAATTCATGGTCGCCGAGAAATCCGCCGAATTCACCAGGTAGCCCGCGGCAGTCACCCCCGCTTCATGGGCGATGTCCAGGCTTTGACCGGTCAGGTCGGCCCGCAGTTTCGAAGTAATGGCCGCTGTTTCGGGGATAAAGGTCTTAGCCGCGGACTGGTAAGTTTGGGGTCCCAGCATCGGCATATATTCCGGATTATCAGGTGCCAGCTGCGCGAGTGTTTCTGCGCGGCGAACTGCCTTTTGCAGTGAGGCGTCGTCATATTCATTGATGGTAGCGATACCCTGCTTCTTACCAAAGGTAGAGGCCACCTGAAGTTGCGTGGAGTTTTCGGCTCCGCTGGTGGAAACGCCGTTGCGGGCGTAGCGGATATTGCCGCTTTCGCTTCCGCTGATGGCCGCTTCACACTCATCGGCCTTCGAGAAACCCAATACTTTCTTTAATAATGTTTGTGCTTCGTCTTGTGTTAGTAGTGGCATATCAGATCTTTCTTGCTGTATTAATGACGTTGATCCCGTTGAACCTGGCCGTGGCGGCCCCGTGTGATACCGAATTGCTTTGCGGCGGTTGTCCTTTGCCGTCGAAGAAGGTGCCGCCGAGGCGATAGTCCCGTGCATCGCAGACCGCCGCGCAGGAATTCCAGAATTCCTGGGTATTGGCCTGGTACGCCACGTCTTTGAGCATACCCGCGATCTTGCCTTCTTTGATCTCGTAGAACAGCTGTCCGCTGAATTGGAAGTTATACCGTTGCTGGTCGATCGAATAAGACCCGTCGCCCACGATATAGATGCCGCGCTCGACATTCTTGATCATATCATTCGGCGACAAAGTCGCTTTGCCCGGTTGCAGCGAGATATTGGCCATGCGCTGGAACTGCACATCACGCCAGCTCTGGGAATAGCAGCAGCCCTGTGACTCCGTGAGCCCGATGATGGCCGCCTGGTCCCGGATGGCCTGGTAGTTCACCAATATGCCGTCCTTGATGATATCCCATTCCTTGGCCCCTACGCCCTCATCGTCATACCCAACCGCGCCCAGCGAACCAACCTGGGTCTTGTCGGCCTTGATATTGACCACCTTGCTCCCATAATTGAATTTCTTCGACTCCCATTTATCCAGGGTCAAAAAGCTCGTTCCGGCAAAGTTCGCTTCATAGCCCAGGACGCGATCCAGTTCGGTGGGGTGGCCACAGGATTCGTGTATGGTGAGCCACAGATTGGTCGGGTCGAGGACCAGGTCGTATTTGCCCGGTTCCACCGATTTGGCGCCCAGCTTTGCCGTCGCCTGCTCGGCTGCCAGCCGGGCGTCCTCCATCATATCGTAGCGATCGCGGTAGAGAGTGGTCACGGTCTTGATCTTCTTACTTTCGTCAGGTTGCAGGTATTCATAGCCAATACCCAGCGGGGTGCTTAGCGAATCCCGCGTCTCGAATTTTCCGGTTTTTTCATCGGTCTTGGTGACCGTGAAGGTCGGCCAGATGCGATGAATATCCTGATCGATATAGGAACCGTCGGTCGAGGCAAAATATTTCTGTTCGTTGACCAGGAACAAGGCGCTGTTCACCCAGGTGGCCCCGCCCTTCATGGCCGCGGCATTGACGGCCAGCAAGAGGTCCGCCTTTTCCTTGATGGGAACTTCGAATCCGTTCTTCAGGATCGGGGTCTTCCAACTCACTTCTCCATAGCCTTTTTGCGGTGCCAGTTTGACCGGCTCCTTCTGCAGCCGCGCATTTTCTTTGGCGATGGAAACTGCTAATTCCGCTGCGCGGGCGATACCGTCATTATCGAGTTTATCGGTTGCCGCAAAACCCCAGCTTCCGGCGGCGATCACGCGGATGCCGATGCCATAGGACTCGGTGTCCACTGTGTTCAAGACCTTGTCCTCGCGGGTGACGATGAATTGATTGCGATACCGGCCGATGCGCACGTCGGCATAAGTGGCGCCCTTGGATTTGGCGGCATTCAGGGCGACGTCGGCGAGTTGTTTTTTCAGCGCGACGTCTACCCTCTCGAGCGGCTTATCCGGGTGGACGGGCGAGCCAAAAACGGGGATGCTGCCTGTCATGGCCGCCCCCAATCCCATACCCGACAAATACAAAAAGTCTTTTCTTTTCAAAATATCGTTTTAAGTCCTAATATACTTTTTTATACATTAGCGCCCTAAAATTCTGTAGCAATGGTTAAAAAGCTGGTCGCATCGGTGATTTTACTACACGCCAGCTGCAACAGGCAGCGAAATGTGCGGTGCTGATCTCGACCGTTAGCGCCGGCTGATCAGGTCCATGACGGTGTCTTTGTAGTTGACGCCGATGGGTATGGTCACTTTTCCGAGCTCGATGGAATTGCCATAGATGGCGCGGATATGTCTTGTTGCGACGATATAGGACCGGTGTACGCGGAGGAACTGGCGCGAGGGCAGGGTCTTCTCCATCTCATTCATCGTATGGTGCGTGACCAGCGTCACATCATGGGTGAAGAGTTTCAAGTAGTCCTTCATGCCCTGTACGTATAGGATCTCGGCAAAGTCGACCCGGAAGAATTTGCTGTTGGATTTGATAAAGATATGGTCGTCGTCCCTGGCGTCAGCGGGCGTACCGGAAAGGGAATACAGCCGGCCGTCGAGCATCTTGTTGACCGCCTTGGAGAACCGCTCGAAAGAAATGGGCTTCAATAAATAGTCGATGACATGGAACTCGTAACTTTCAAGCGCATACTCGGCATAGGCGGTAGTGAGCACGACCAGGGGCGGATTGGCCAAGCTGCGCAAAAAATGCAGTCCGCTCATCCCTGGCAACCGGATGTCGAGAAAACGACGTCGACATCGAGGTGCTGCAGGGCTATATGGGCTTCCGGGGCCGTACGGTAAACGCCTAGCAGCTCCAGCTGACCGATCCTGACCAAATGACTGCGGATCACATCCTGCGCCAATACCTCATCTTCGACGATGATACATTTCATCAAGCGGCAACGGTTTTGACGATTAAAGATACGGTAAAGGTACTTTTGTTAAGGATGACATCCAAGGTGTGGGCGTCGGGATACAGGCTCTCCAGCCTCTCCCGGGCGTTGCGCAGCCGCAGCGCGCTGGTCCGGGTCTCGTCTTTTTCGGTCTGGATGATATCCAGGTCGTAGGAGGCAGGGTACAATAACTCGAGCAGGGTCCGGCTATGCGTAATGCCCATGCCATTGAGTTTCTTGGCCTGGAGCTCCAGGTCGGCATTGGTGCTGTTCAGGACGTTCAGCGTCAACTGCCCGTTCCCGACCCGCAGGGTAATAAAGATGAAAGGATCGTTGAAAGTGTGGTCCATCGCATGTTTGAAGCCATTTTCAATAAAGGAGATGAAGAGAAAGGGTTCTATCATCAACCCGGCCGTGTCCCCTTCGACTGTAAACCGGATATCGGCGGAGTGTCTGATCTTCTCGATATCGATGTAATTGCGAATGAATTCGATTTCCTTATCCAGCGGGATCTTATCCTCATTGCATTCGTAGATCAGGTAACGCATGATATCGGCTAGGCGGATGACGACTTCCGGGGTCTTTTCCGACTTTTGCAGACTCAAGGAGTAAATGCTGTTGAGCGTATTGAAAAGGAAATGGGGATTGAGCTGTGCGCGGAGATAGCGAAGCTGAAAAAAGGTGTTGTCTTTTTTCATGTCGGTCAGCTGGTCCTTCTCGTCTTCTGCCTTGCGGATATGAAAAATAGCGATCGACAAGGCCATGTTCACGATAGTCCACCAGCCTTCCCGAATAAAATGAACCTTGGTCAATTCAAAATAAGCTCGGTCCGCCGGCTTAAGGGAAAATTTCAGGAGCAGCGAATACACCAATATCAAAAATACCTGGATCACCAAAAACGACAGCACGCTCAGAAACCACGCGGAGCGGCGTCTCTCCTTTCTACCCAGGGCCGGCCCTACGATTCTGGCATAGATCAGATAGGCCGGGAAGACCAGGGAACTGGCCAGCAGGAGCAATAACCAGCCGGCGGGGGTGGTCGACAGTCCCAGGATGCCGCTGGTCAGCGGCTGCAGCAGTGCCAGCATGATCCAGTAGAAGATCTCCAGCCGGGGGGCCCGCTTTCGGGGTTTGTCGTTGTCGTATTCCATCACAGGTAAAATAGACCCTAAAGCTATCATAACCAGCAATTGGATTATAAATATTTCGACTAATCAGCATAAGCCTTCGATGAATATCGATTTTCGCTATTTTTGCCGCCACTAGAAAAATAAAAAATGGCCACCACCAAGATTACCGTCAACAGCAACGGCTCGCTAAAGCTGGAAGGAGATTTCGAACTGGTAGATCGCAATGGAACACCCTATGGCCTGGGCGGCCGGGAGATCGTCAGTGTTTGCCGCTGCGGTTTGTCGCAGAATAAGCCCTTCTGCGATGGGTCTCATAAGGGACATTTCGAGCATGATGCTACTGCTTTCGACCTGCCGCCTAAGAAGCCGGTTGTCTAGGGGGAAAAGCCGGTCGCCTGCCGGTAGAGAGGTCGGTCGCCTGTCGATGGAGCGTCCGGTCGGCTGCCGGTGAATACGCGAGTTGCCTGCCTTTTGAGCGTCCGGTTGCCTGCCGGTGGACAGGCAGGTCGCTTCCCGATTGGGACGCCGGTTGCCTGTCGTTGGAGAGGCCGGTCGCCGGGATACTGCAGCTTGGTAGGCCGGTCGCCGGGATACTGCAGCTTGGTAGGCAAGTCGCCGGGATACTGTAGC
Source organism: Puia sp. (assembly GCA_965214315.1). GTDB lineage: Bacteria > Bacteroidota > Bacteroidia > Chitinophagales > Chitinophagaceae > Puia. Next base: position 423,673 of record CBDCBP010000015.1, read on the forward strand.
TTTGACAGGCCGGTCGCTTAAGGGCAGAAAAGTCTGCAGGGAAAGCCGGCGAGAAACGCCTTTCCTTTTGCGCTGACCGGCAAAAGGGTCAGTTTCCTGTTTATCAATTTGGTATAAAACAGCCATTTATCGTCCGATTCGGGATGATAGCCGGCATAGGCAAGGAGGATGCTGTTGTCTACATTCTTTCTTAAGCTAGGTTAATGGAGAAGGGTGGGGTAGAGCCGTAGCTTTGTGCTACAAAAAACAATATATGAGCAATACCATCCTCCATAGAGCAGACACCCGCGGACATGCCGACCACGGCTGGTTGAGCAGCTGGCAGTCATTTTCATTTGCGGGTTATTACAATCCCGAACGTGTGCAGTTCGGCATGCTTCGGGTACTCAATGACGATAAAGTTTCAGGCGGCAAGGGTTTCGGGGCGCATCCCCATGACAACATGGAGATCATCAGCATCCCCCTTGCTGGAAGTCTCGTCCACGAGGACAATTTGGGCAACAAGAAAGTCGTCAGCGCCGGCGAGGTCCAGGTGATGAGTACGGGCAAAGGGGTGTTCCATAGCGAATACAACAACAGCCCCAGCCTGCCGGCGGAGTTCCTGCAGATATGGGTCTTCCCCAACCAACTCAATGTCACGCCCCGTTATGATCAGATCCACCTTGATCGGTCAACCGAACACAATGCGCTTCAAACGGTCATTTCCCCTTACCCAGGCGTAAAGGAGCCGCTTGACGGCAAAACGTACAAGGACAAAGGGACGTGGATCTACCAGGACGCGTGGTTCCACCTGGGAACTTTCGACGCCGGCCGCGAGGTACAATACGACCTGAAGAAGCCAGGCGATGGCATCTACCTATTTGTGATCAACGGCAGCTTCCTGCTGGATGGCGCCAAATTGCAAACCCGGGATGGGTTAGGGATAACCGATACCGATACGATTAAGCTAAAGGCCGCCGACGAAGAGTCGCGTATCCTGGTCATCGAGGTTCCCATGAAAAACAACATCAAGTAATCATGGGTAATACAGATCTGAATATCCTGGCCGTTGGCCGTGATGGGGACATCTTGGCCGTAGTCGAACGGCTTATCAACAGCCATGATGGCTGGAAGGCTGCCGTTGCGTCGACGGAGGATGAAGCGGAGACTATCTTTCGGACGAAAGTGTTTCGCATCGTGCTGGTCGGCGCTGGGTTCTCTGCAACGGAGGAAGAATCGTTGCGACAGCGGCTGCTTCGGGTTGATCCGATGGTCACTGTTATCCGTCACTACGGCGGCGGCAGCGGCCTGCTGGAAAATGAAATTCTTGGCAGCTTACAAAAAAAATAAATGTACAATCCTATGTCACGTAAAAGTTTATCCGGGAATGGGCCATATCGTTACCCATGATGAGCTGGAGGCGGCGGCGAGCCGTCATGTCTTTCCTGTTTCTTGAAAAGCCCGCTTCGCACTTTACTCAGGAATTCGGGTGAGACCCCGATGTACCGGGCGATCTGGTGCTGCGGGACGCGTTGGGCAATGTGCGGGTATTTGTCTATGAATCTTTTGTAGCGTTCTTCCGTGGTCTCCGAAATGGTGCTGTAAAAGCGCTGTTGGAGGACGCCGAGGGACCTTTGCACCAGGAGCCGGTACATGTGTTCGAATGCGGGGATCTGTTGGAGGAGCCTGTTCTTTCCCGCGAAGTCGAGGATCAGCAATTCGCTGTCTTCGATGGTTTCGATAAACAGATTCGATGGAGTCCGATCCGCGAAGCTGATGAGGTCGCTCACCCACCACTCTTCCACTGCGAAGAGGAGGATGGTCTCTACGCCTTCCTTATCGAGATAATAGCTCCGGATACAGCCCTTGATGATAAAGGCCTCGAAGTCGCAGACCTCACCTTCCTGCAAGAGGAAATTTTTCCTCTTTACTTTTCGGGCGCGCAGGAGGGAATGGAAGAAGGCGAGTTCTTGCTCGTTGAGGGTGATGTATTTGGCTATGAAGCGATCGATCGGCTCGAACATGCTTAAAAATAATCAACCTCCGGTGATTTCTGTAAAAAACGCCCGGTTTGGGGAATAAAAGTAGCGATCGAGCGACGGTCGGAGTGTTGGCATGGCATTTTATGCGCTTGTCTAAAGAAAAGATATGAGTGAGATTAAAGATTTACAGCAAACCGAAGCGATCAATAAGATCCAGGAATTTGTCCGGCATAACGCCACTTGTCTGTTCTGTACGGCCATTCGGACTGATACGCCCTTTATGACCCGGCCTATGACGGCGCAAATGGCGGATGATGACGGCAACATCTGGTTTTTGAGTAACAAGAATAGCGATTCGAACGTCGAGATCAGGCAGGACGATGCCGTTCAGTTATTGTTTGATGGCGGTAGCCATACCAGTTTCCTGAGCCTTTTCGGGCATGCAGAATTGATAAAGGACAAGGCCATGATCGAGCAACTTTGGCAACCGATCGACCGGGCCTGGTTTAAGGAGGGCGAAGCCGATCCGAATATCAGCGTCATCAAGGTCGTCCCGCATGAAGGATATTACTGGGATACTAAACACGGTAAAGTCGTATCCTTTCTCAAGATACTGGCGTCTATGACGAGCGGTGCGAAGATGGATGATGGCGTGCAGGGGACTGTCAGGCTGTAATACGCTGACTTCAATAATTGACAATTACCCCCACGCCAAAACCCATGTCGCTGTCATAGTGTGTCGAGCATCCAATATACTTTGTGACGATATACCGCAGCCCAGCCATATATTCCTTGTCGGTATTGGCCATAAAGGTAAAGCGAAGACGGCTGGTGACGGCCACATCCTCCCGGCCCAATTGCAGTCGAAGATTTCCCTTGGTATCGATGCGCCAGTCGGCCACCAGCAATAGCGGTAAAGTGTACTGTACGCCGGCGCACAGCACGTTCCGGTGGTCTTTGGTGTCTTCCTGACCGAACACGTTTTTTTCTTTTTCCCCCGTCCGGCGGTAGCGGAAATCCCAGCCTAGGTAGGGCAATAAATATTGCATCTCTCCCAGGTAGCGCCCGAGGTGACTCTCGCTTTCATAGCCCTTACGGGCATCTGTACCCAGCCGCCATTCTGTTTGAAACCGGTAACGGGTGTCGGAAAGCAGCGCTTCTCCGTCGCTGCCGTTGTTCTCGAGTCCGATCCTGGCCATGGGCCGGATCTGCCGGTCATCGCTATAGATGTGTTTCAATGCCGCTGCGGGATCGGGGAGACCCGGGTTTGGCGGTGAGCCTTCGTAATGGAAGATGCGGCCCATCCCGCTCATCATATGATACAGGATATGGCAATGGAAGAACCAGTCGCCGCTCTCGGTGGCGGCGAATTCAAGCGTGTCGGTTTCCATAGGCAGGATGTCCACTACCTCTTTTAGCGGCGCGTAATCGCCCTGGCCATTGAGTAGCCTGAAAAAATGACCATGGAGGTGCATAGGATGGCGCATCATCGTGCCATTGCGAAGGATGATGCGCACGTTCTCGCCATGTTTGATCAGGATCTCGTCCGATTCGGAGACGGTCTTGTTGTCGATCGTCCATACATAGCGGTTCATGTTGCCCGTGAGGTTGAAGTTCAGCACCCGCGTTGGTGCGGCGGGAAGGCTGGTCTTCACCGGGGAGCGCAGCATGTCATAATTCAGTGTCTTTCCCTGCTCGTTTGCGTACATGATGCTATTCATGTCCATGGTCTGGTTGGTCATGTGCATCTCCATTGGTTTCATTTCTCCATTGCCTTTCATCATGCCGTTCATCATGTCCATGCCTTCAAAATATTGGAGGGGCGCCAAGGGGGCCTGTCCATGGCGGGCACCAATGTTTGGTATCGTCGGGTTGCCTGGGCGGGTCCCTTGGGGGACGTCTGACACCGTGCCTCCGAGCCATAGCGTCGCTGAACCTGTGCGGTCCTCGGCAGTTGCCCGGAACGCGTAGCTGCCGCTGTCGGGAATAGTGACAAGGACATCATACGTTTCGGATACGCCTACGATCATCCGGTCGACAGCTACGGGCAGGACATCCTTTCCGTCGCTGGCGATGACCGTGATTTTGCCGCCGGCATATTGCAACCAGAAATACGTGCTGGAGCTTCCATTGATGATCCGGAGGCGCACCTTGTCGCCGGGATGGTAGGCGGTTCGCTGATCCTCGGTCAGGCCATTTACCAAGAACCGGTTGTAATAGACATCGCTGACGTCCATGGGCACCATCCGTTTCCATTCGCTGGTGAGTTTGGTTCGAAGGCGGTGTGCTTTTATGGCTCCCGCATAGTCCTGTGTGCTGCCTTTTTTGATGGCGTACCAGTCGGTCGCATAATGCAGGCTGCGTTCTACTTCGTAGGGTTTCTCGTCTGTCCAGTCGCTCAGCAGGACGGTCTCTTCTTTTTGTGCTGGTTCTTGCTTTTGGTGAATGATGAGGGCCCCGTAGAGTCCGATCTGTTCCTGCAACATCGTATGGCTATGGTACCAGTACGTGCCATGCTGTACGAGGGGGAAGCGGGCCACGTATTCTTGCATGGGCCGGATCGGCGGCGCGGTCAGATACGAAACGCCGTCATACCGATTGGGAACGATCAACCCATGCCAGTGGACGCTGGTTGCCATCATCATATTGTTATGGATATGGATCTCTGCGGTATCGCCTTCCGCGAATTCGAGGGTCGGACCTGGTATTCGTCCGTTGACGGCGATCGCATGTCGATGGTGGCCGGTGTAATTGACCATGCTATCGGTGATGTACAGTTGATAGACGACGATTTGCCGGCCGTTCACGGTTGTAACGGTTCGGAAGGGCAACCGTGTGGGCGTTGCTTGGCCGGATGCTTTCGTTTGGCCTGATGCTTTTGGTTGGCCTGATGCTTTTGGTTGGCCTGATGCTTTTGGTTGGCCTGATGCGCTCGTATCACCGGCAGTCATGTACATCTGAGGCTGGGCGAGCGCATGATGCTGCAACCCCGTAAGCAGCACCAGGATGCCAAAAAATGCTTTTTGCATGTGGTCTGTTAAGGTTTCAATGTGCCTATAACCTTGCCGCAGTCGAGCATGGTTGCGCCGAAATAGGGGTTTTTGATCGCTGTGTCGGGGGTGAGCCAATAAGACTTTTTCATCGGACAGTATTCCTGGTAGACCGGCTCCTGCGCCAGATGCGCCTGTTTAGCCAGCGTAGCCATATTAGCGGAGAGGCTGGTAAAATGTTCCCGCTGGTGATTGATATCGGTGGATTCGGCAATATGCCGCGAATCGAAAGCCAGTTTGTTTTGCAGGTTCATAAATGCCATATGGTCTTTTACCGGGATGGCCGACATATCGATATTGGTGATCGACCTCAGCAGGTTTGCGGAGGCGGCTGCCGTGGCTTTGGCGTCACTGCTGACCAGTGCATCCTTGACATTGTAATAGTTGATAAGAACAGCATGCAGTGCTGGTTCCTGCGCCTGAGCCTGCGCCTGTGTCTGCGCCTGCGCCTGTGTCTGCGCCTGCGCGGAAAGGTATACCACACCGAATAGGGCGGTAAGGATCGTGAGTTTGATCATTTTTTGAAGGATTGATAGGTGAAAAAAAAATGCTACCGGCTCAATCCAGGTCAAATGAGAAAACATTGGTAGAGTGACTGGCGATCGGGTGGCGAATGCCGATCGGGCCAGTTGTGGGGTAAGGGCTTGTGGTCGGGCAACTCGATGGATTGTGCGGTTTGGGGTGTTAGCATGATGATGGGGAGGGCGGCCATGTGGATGGCTATCGCGATTTGCTTGTCCTGCAGATTTAATTTTATCGCTTGCATGCCCTGGCAGCCATGATCATCTTTTTTCTTCTTTTCGCAGCAAGCGCGCGGACAGCAAGATGCCGTTGCCGCAGTTGCGACTGCTTCGCAATGACAGAACACGGTGAAGCTTGCGGTGAAGGTCACCAGCATAGCCAAGGCCTTCCATCGTATCGAGTGCTGTTTAGCCATGTTGTTGGAGGATGCCGTCGAGGACGTTTTTGAGCTGATTAGCCTGTATGACCCCGCTTTGCCGGAATTTGATCTCGCCGTCGCGGAAGACCATGAGGGTGGGTACGCTTTGGATGCCATAGGCCGAAGCTACGGCGGGATTGCGGTCGATGTCTATTTTTAGGATGGTGACGCTTTCGCCGAGCCGGTCCTTCACTTCTTTGAGGATCGGGGGCATCATTTTACATGGTCCGCACCATTCCGCTGAAAAATCCACCAGTACCGGTTTCTTGCCTTTTATCATCTCGCCGAAGGATTGCTTTTCTGTCGTTACCATACACCTCAATTTGCTGCAAAGTTACGGTTTTTTGAGCCTGCCCGCATGCCGCTCAAAAAGGCGGCGATGGCCCTGCACGAGGGCTTGGTCGGCGTTCACTACTTTTACGTCCGTGAAACCCAGTCTGCTAAGCGCTGCACGGTAGGAGCCCAGGAGGGGTTCGGCGGCCACGAGGGTAAGGGGTTGTTTATTCGGGGGTTGTCCGGTCGGGGATCGCGCGGTCAGGCCTTTGAGCTCTTCCCCGATCAGCAGGCCGCTTAGGTATTGGTAATTATCTGTTTCAGACCATTTTGCAAGGAGTTGGCGGGTGCGCACCGAAAAGGCGCTGTTCAGCAGCCCCGACTGCTGGGCGGCATCCACGCCGGCGAGGAAGGCCGGGCCCCTACTGCCGCCGGAGTCATTGCTGTGGCCGCCGTTTTCGACCGAAGCGGCCAGGATGCTGTGGCGTGTAAGCAGCGCGAAGAACTCGCCTGTCATAAAAGTGTTAAAGTCGACTGCCTGACCGCATAACACGCGGATATGTTTGGAATGGGTGCCCGGAAAAATAAAAAAACCTGCCTCGTCCGGGTCGACATCACAGCCGATCAACTGCGTCTCTTCCCCCCGCATCAAGTCGTTCTCCGACCGGATGCCTGGTACGAGGATGATTGGGTGTGGAAGATCTGGTGTTGCCGGGAGGATGGCAGGAGTCAGGTCTGCGCCGGTGGTGCTGAAGGGGAGGGGGTGGTAGGGCAGCTCCAACATGCCGATAGAGGACGAGGCCATACCGGATACCACGACCGGTAGGCCACGCAGCGCTTGATCGGATCGTCCTTGCGGCTCATGACGGAGTTGTTGCTGGAGTTCATCGATGGCGCGCTGGAGGATGGCGCGATAGAAGTGGACACGTTGCGTCTCGGGCAAACCGCTCCGTTGCCAGTCGGCGAAGGCGGCAGCGATGCCGGTGGGGTGATGGAGAGAGGGGTTGGTAGCCGGGGGCGCTGATCCTGTGGATGGCTTGTCCACCGACGGGAAGCCGAGCGACGCGTTGTCGACCGACGGCAATCCGAGCGACGCGTTGTCGACCGACGGGAACCCGAGCGACGGCTCGTCAACCAAAGGGAAGCCGGCGGATGGGAAGGCTGCGTTCGGGTTGTCCACGAGCCGCAGGCGGAAAGTTGAGGTTCCCCAATCGCAGCTAAGGATCATGAATGGGCGTTTAATATGTCGACAAAAGCTTTCGCTTTGATCGTGAGGGCGTGGAGGTATTGTAGAGTGAGGTCCGGGACGGGCGACACCAACGAACTGCCGATGCCAAAGGCAACGGCCCCGGCTTTCTCGAAATCTTTGAGATTACTGAGACTTATACCACCGGTGGCCATCAGCGGGATCTGCGGGAGGGGGCCGCGGATATCGCGGAACCAGGAGGGGCCTATGGAGGCGGGGAAGACCTTTACGAGATGAGCGCCCTGGCGCCAGGCTTTGAGGATCTCGGTGGGCGTGAAAGCACCGGGGATGCTGACGGCGCCCAGGTCGATGGTGCGGCGGATCGTGTCGTCGTCGAGGGATGGGGAAAGGATGAATTTCGCGCCTGCAGCGATAGCGCTGGTTGCTTCGGCTGCCTCCAGGACGGTGCCGGCACCGACGACCATGCGGTCGCCCAATATGGTGGCCGCGGTCTCGATGGCTTCAAATGCACCCGGAGAATTGAGCGTGATCTCCAGCAACCTGATGCCACCGGCATACAAGGCCTCGGCGATTGGCAGAACATGCGCCGAATCGCATCCTCTTAGGATGGCTACGATGCGGTGTTCGAGGAGAAGCGCTACTGTTTGTTCAGCTTGGGTCATAGCTAATCGTTTGCGTTATTGATCGACTGCGTTTTTGGCTGGTTGATCTGTTGCCATTTTGATGAACTGCTTTTTTGCCTGGCTGATCTGTTGCGTTTTTGATCGACGGGGTTTTTGCCTGGTAGATCAGTAGTCATTTGAGCGACGGCGTTTTGCCTGGTCAATCTGTCGCGATCTGATGGACAAGGTTTCTGCCTGCTTAATCCTTGGCGATATTGATGGACAAGGTTTCTGCCTGCTTAATCCTTGGCGATATTGATGGACAAGGTTTCTGCCTGCTTAATCCTTGGTGATATTGATGGACAGCGTTTATACCTGCTCGATCCTTGGCGATATTGGTGGACAGCGTTTATACCTGCTTGATCCTTGGCGATATTGGTGGACATCGTTTCACCTGTTTAATCCTTGGCGATGTGGATGGACAGTGTTTTCACCTGGAAACAGTTCCTTGCGGGTTTTTTCTCGCCGGGGACAACGATGCGAAATGGTCCGATCCCATCGGGGAGGGGCTTGCCTTCCATGTGATCGGCGAGGATGACCACCCTGTCGGTAAAATCGCTGTCGAGCTCGGCCAGGGAAAAAACGACCTGATAGCCATCGGCACAACTGACGAGCAGGTATTTGGCGAGGTTCTTTCCACGTAATTGTCCGCCGACGGTCACGCCCGCGGCGCGAAAGATGGCTGCGAGGGCGACGCCTTCATAGGTATGCGCGACACCTTGTTTGTCGTTGGCGCTGACGCTGGTCCTGGGCATTGCCGCCAAGTCCGCCGCGGAGAGGGTCAATGTTTTTGCCACTTCGCCGGTGACGGCGACGGTCTGGGCGAAGGCGCCGTGGGCAATCAAGCAAAAGGCGCAGGATAAAAGGACGAGTCTCATGTTGGAGGGGTTAAGTGAGCGCAAGGGATTGGCGTGCGTTGCCCAGCAGCAGCAGCAGTCTGTCCAGTTTGTGGATGGGCTCCACGGACAGTTCACGTCGATGCGCATCCGTATACAGTTGGTTTTTGACGAGCGGGACACTGTAGGGGATCACCCAGGCACGTAATGCCTTGGCGACGGCATCCATCGCATTGATGCCCTGCATCGCCTGACCGCCGTCCGCCCAGCAGACGAGCCCGACGATCTTGTCGGAGAGGTAGGGCTTTTCGTTTTTGGCGGTCAGCTCCAGCCAGTCCAGGCAGTTCTTCATCGCGCCGGTCATCCCGCCATGGTAGAGCGGGGTGAGCCAGACCTGCAGGTTGGCGCGCAAAAAGGCCTCGCACATCTCTTCGACCGCGGCGGCGGGATGCGCCTGCCGCAACTCAAAAAACGGGATCTGTGCATCGGCCACGTTGACCTCGGTGACGGTATGGCCTTGCTGTATGATTTGCTGGTGCAGGTAGGCCGATAACTTCCGTCCCGTGGTTTCCGGCTTGGTGTCGCTGCAACCGTTGAAGAGTAACACGTTCATCAGGTAAAATTACGAAATAAGCCGGTTTTATTCCCTGTTATTCATGGCTGTTGAGCGGCGCTTCGGCGACGACGGCTGGATTGATGCCTTTGTAACCGTTGATCTGCACCGAAGACTGCCGGCGCGGCAAGGGTAATAGCTGCCCGATCAATCGTATACATTACCAAATTTATTTTGGCTATCTTCCTTGTATGAATCAACGCTACTATTCCCTGGACGTCTTCCGTGGTGCTACCGTCGCCTTCATGATCCTCGTCAACGACCAGGCGGGACCTGCCTATGGGCCGCTGGACCATGCGCCGTGGCATGGGTTGACGCCGACTGATTTGGTCTTTCCGTTCTTTCTTTTTGCCGTGGGGAATGCATTGGCATTCGTGATGCCGCGTTTTGAAGAAAAGGGGACGGCCTTTTTCTTACAAAAGGTGCTTCGCAGGACGCTGCTCATTTTTGCCGTCGGCTTTTTGCTCAACTGGTTTCCTTTTATCCATTATAACCATGGGCACCTGACGGGAATGGGTTGGGAGTGGACCAACGACGACGGGTCGTTTGGCGGCGTGAGGGTCATGGGCGTGTTGCAGCGGACTGCGCTTTGCTACGGGTTTGCGGCAGTGATCGTGTATTTTGCGGGGCTGAGGGGTGCCATCTTTATCAGCGGGGTACTGCTCCTGCTCTACTGGGTGCTTTGTTTGTTGCTGGGCGACCGCGTCGATCCCTATAGCATTTCCGGCTGGTTCGGCACGGCGCTCGACAAATCCGTCTTCGGGTCGGCGCATCTCTATCACGGCGAAGGCGTTGCCTTCGACCCCGAGGGACTCGCGGCGACTTTATCGGCTATCCCAAGTATCATTTTCGGGTATTTTGCGGGCACGTATATCCGGTTAAAGGGAAAAAGCTTCGAGATGCTGACCCATCTCTTCGTGGCGGCCATGATCTTGCTGCTGACCGGCTATTGCTGGGGCCAACTCTTCCCGGTCAACAAAAAAATCTGGACCAGCAGTTATACCCTTGTCGCCGCGGGCTGGGCGCTCAGCATCCTCTCCCTGCTGATCTACTTCATCGAGTTCAAAGACGCTAGGGGTGCATGGAGCCGGTTTTTCGACGTATTCGGCAAAAATCCCTTGTTCATCTTCGTGCTCAGTGGTGTGGTCCCGCGTATCCTCTGGCTGATCCATTTCCCGACAGCCAACGGGCATACGGACCCGCTGGGCTGGTTCTACGAAAAGATCTGTGTGCCGCTGTCCATGGGTAAGGGGGAAAACGCTTCCCTCTATTATGCGCTCACGCTGGTGTTCCTCTATTGGCTGCTCGCCCGCGCCCTTGACAAAAAGAAAATCTATATTCGCGTATAAATAACCTTTGGATATGAGATCGATGTTTGCCAGTCTGCTTTTTATCCTGTCAGCCTGCACTATAAAAGCTCAAAAGGAGTCGCCTGATGTCTTATTGACGGCCCAGGGGGATGTCACGATCACGCCCCTCAACCACGCCAGCCTTGTCCTTTCGCTGTCCAATCTGACCATTTATGTCGACCCTACTATGGCGGCGAGCTATGCAGCGGTAAAATCCCCGGACATCATCCTGGTCACCGACATTCACGGCGATCATTTCGATACGACCAAACTCCGTTCGCTCCTGAGCGGCAACACGACGCTTATCGCGCCGAAGGCTGTCATCGCCCATCTCGGCGCGGACCTTCCCGGCAAAGTCATGGCCTTGTCCAATGGCGAGCAAACGTCACAAAGTGGCATTACCATAAACGCCATCCCTATGTACAATCTCCCCGCCAACCCGACCGATCCGCGCCATCCAAAAGGTAGGGGTAACGGCTATGTCCTGACGATCGGCGGTAAAAGATTGTATATTTCGGGCGATACCCAGGGCATTCCGGAAATGCGTGGCCTGAAGGACATCGACGTCGCCTTTGTCTGCATGAATCTCCCTTATACGATGGATATCAACGAAGCCGCCGACGCCGTACTCGCCTTTAAACCCCGGATCGTCTATCCCTACCACTACCGCGGCCAGGGTGGTCTCAGCGATGTCGCCGCCTTCAAGGCGAAGGTTGAAGCAGGCGACAAGAACATCGAAGTCCGTCTCAGGAACTGGTATCCTGCAAAATAGCGCAACTTGCTATACTTCCCTACCGCGCTGTTGCCAAGGTCGCCCATATATGGGGGACGGATCAGACGGCCGGGTACTGATGGCATGCCATTTTAGTGACGTATGCAAAGCTTCATTTGTATGGCACAAACTACACCGTCTAATACGCCGGGGGAAATGCCCACCGGCACACCCGAAAGGCCAAGCACTATCCCGAAGGCGCCTGATGCACCTAGTACGGCACCTGATCGGCCCTCGAAGCCCGACGCACCCTCGAAGGCCGACCGCCCTGATAGCCAGCCGGCAGTTGGTCCGGACATCGATCCCGATCTGCCCGAAACGCCGGGACCGCCGCTTAGCGATCCGGAAAGCCCGCATGGCGTACCTCAGTTCACTTAAAGGATAAAAAAAAAGCCGCCAATCTACAAATTGGCGGCTCAAATAATTCCGGCAGGTTCAACACATTGGTTCCATTAGATATCGGAAATGCATCGAGTCTCAGAGAGCCGGACGATCTTTCGGTGGATATTGGATAATAAGTGATTAAACACGGACGTTGGATTTCAGCTGTATCAAAGATGCATCGATCCGACAGTTATTCATAACATTGAGGCGTCTATTCACAGGGATTTAGCCAACGACCTATGCGCTCGTCGATGGAAACACTTAGCATGCGTAGAATTCCTATTTACGATTGCGTAGATATACTAATAAAATGTGGCATGCTGGGGAAGGTAATCCCCAACCTCAATTCAATACTTTGCCGATTGATTCGTGCAGCTGGGACTTGGTGAAGGGCTTGCGCAGGAACTTGTCCGCACCTGTGGCCAGCGCCGCATCCTCTGCAGCGGGATCAACACCGGAGATCATAATAATCTTTATGTCGGGATATTTCCGCTTTAAATAACTGATAAAATCGATGCCCAGACCATCGGGCAACCTGTTATCCAGCAGGACCAACCGTGGCTGTTCTTTGTCTACAAAGTCCCTGGCATCGCATAAGTTATGTACATGATCCACGATCATCGATTCGCCGTCGAGGGCCAGCTCGAGCAGCAGGGCCATGTCGCCTTCGTCTTCAACAACGAGGATCTTCGTCCGTTCGTTTTTAGGCTTGTTGTTTGCAGTCATCAGTCGCCGTTTTATTTGAGTTGGAGTAAATCGTAAATCAATAGCAGGGTAATTCAAATTTACAATTGTTATGCCAGTACAACAGCTAACCCCCCATCGATGCCGACTTCTATCATCTAATCTGCTCCTCACAGCTCGGAGGCCCAGAAACAGGAATGGCTGCCCCGATCGCCATTACCGTCATAAGCGCTTTGTGTGATCTTTTCGTCAAACCGATCGATGGTAGCCGGACCTAATAGTGCACAATGCGCTGATGCTGAAGCAAAAATATCTCAGGAGTCGGCACACGGAAAAGTACAAAAGGTGCACGAAGTCCGTCGATTTCGACGCGTTGGTGCGTTTATTCGACAGACGGGATCGGGCCTGTGGTCGCACCTTTCAAAGAAACACTTGGTCAATTGAAAAAGAATCTCGTACTTAGATATAAGAAGATCGTCCCCCAAATAGCTTATTTCCCTTAACACCTTAACACCAGTCTTATGAGATGGGTCTTCTCTTATGCACGCGCGGCTTCGCGCGATTCGTCCTCCTCCCTGATCGATCATTTGTTACTCCCATGCTTTTCACCCGATGAAGTATAGTAAGCTATATGATCTGCTGCTGACTGTTTTTGTACCACTGCTGGCTGGCCTTTTCGTCTACAGGGTGGAACAGTATATCGCCATTCCGGCCATTGTCAGGTACTACGTCCCGGACGGGCTGTGGGCCTACGCTTTCGGGTCCTGCATGCTGATCGTTTGGGAACGCAAGATCCATTGGGGGTGGCTCGGCGGAGCGATGATGGTTTCGGTGGGATATGAGCTCTGCCAATACTATCATTTTATACCGGGCATCGGAGAAGTGCAGGATGTGCTGACCTACCTATTCTTCTTCTCGCTGGCATTGTTATCGAACGCTTTTTTCAAGAGGCTGCTATATACCAAAACCATAAGACATGAACAAACACCTGCTCTCGGTCATCGTATTGATCGTGTTCGCTACTTTGGCCCTGGTTCCCGCCGCGACCAGGTCTATCACAGACCGGCCGATCGTGCTGGTACTGGCGAGGCCTCATCCTCCGGTCCATCTACCGCACCATCGGTAAAATGATCCTGAATTCGGCACCGCAGCCTTCGGTGCTAACGGCCGAGATCAGGCCGTTGTGTTTTTCCACGATCTTCTTGGCAATCGCCAACCCGATGCCGGTCCCCTCAAATTTATCCTTAGCATGTAATCGCTCGAATAAGGAAAATATAGAAGTGAGGTATTTCTTATCGAATCCGATCCCATTGTCGCCGATACAGATCAGACAAAACGGTCCGTCCAACTGCTCAACGGCATCAAAACTCTTGCCGCTCAGTTGCTTAGCATAGACATTGATCCTCGGCGGGATCCCGGTCCGGGAGAATTTCAACGCATTGCTAAGGATATTTTGAAACACCTGTCTGATCTGCCCGCGGTTGACCACCATGGACGGCATGGGGCTTATGGTCACGATCGCTTCTTTCTCCCTGATGACGAGTTCGAAATCTTCCAGCAGCTCCTGGAACAACACCGAAAGATCGGTATACTCCCAATCCATGGTGTCGGCTGACAGTTTAGAATAATTGAGGATCGCGATGATGAGCTTTCGCATTCTGCTAGCAGAATCAATGATCTTGCCGAGGTGCAACAAGTCCTCTGGTGAAGACATCGCTTCTTTATCCCGCAGGTGGTTAGAATAGATCTGGATCTTCCGCAACGGCTCCTGCAGGTCATGCGAGGCCACCGAGGCGAATTGCTGCAGGTCATAGTTGCTCAATTCCAGCGCGACATTGACTGCCTGGAGCTTTGCATTTGATGATTCCAACTCCCGCTGTGTATGCTTCTGGGCAGTCAGGTCGGTAATGATGATGCTCATTGAGACACTTTCATCCAGTTGCAGCATATTAAATGACAATTGTACCGGCTTATGCTCATCCCCGGAGCGAAGCAAGGCCTCGATCTTGCAGTCGCCGCCTGTCCAGGACTGGTTGAAGCAGCCCTGATAGGCTCCCTGGCTTTCCTCGACGATATAGCCCGAGAAAGAATGACCGATCACCTGTGACAATGACAGTTTTATCATGGTCGCGAACTGCGAGTTGCAGTAAATGACGATGCCGTTCTTGTCGAGCGTGACGGCACCTTCCGTCATTTTTTCTATAAAGACCCGATAGGTGTGGTCCGCGCTCTTGAGGGTATACAATTGACGGTTATCTCCGTTGTTGACGACGATCGCATCGATCTGGCCGGTGCGGATGGCTTCGATGGTCTCATTCGCTTCCGCCAGCTGCAGCCGCAGTTCATCGAGTTCTCTTAGCAGATCGGACTGTTGTTTATATTTCAGTTTGCTGGTCAAGATTTGAATGGATTCCTAGTTCCGTCAATACTTTTTGTTTATCGGAGAGATCGCCGATCAATCTCCTCATGGGCAAGGGTTGTTGTTTGATGAGTAAGGGCAATGCGATCAGCTGCTCTTTCTCCGCGATTTCCTTTTGCTGATACACGTCTATGATTTCCAATGTATAGTATCCTTTGAGGTAGGTTTCGCAGATCTGCCGGATATTGGCCACGGCCCTGGCCGAATTTGGGCTTGCTCCAGTGATGAATAATCGAAAGATGTAAGTATCCGGTTTTTTTGTCATGCCTATTTGCCTGCAGCTAGCTGCCTGCAGGCTTTTTTAGAGGACGAATGTTGAGTCCGACCAGTACCCGTTCTTCATTGGAAAGGTCTCCGATAATCTTGCGGATCGGTACAGGCACCTTTCGGACAAGGGTAGGCACCGCCAGGATCTGGTCGCCTTCCGCCAGCTGCGGATTGAGCAAGAGGTCAATGACCTCGATGCGGTATTCGTCTTTGAGGTATTCTTCGCAGTATTTCTGTAAATTTCTCAACGCCAGTATGGACTTAGGCGTGTTCCCGGCCACGTAGAGGATCAACTCGTACGCGACCTTCTTCTTCAGCGCCGTGCTACTTGTTTTTGCCATTCGCTATATTTTTGGTGACCCTGCTGTGGATCAATTGGGTGCGGTTCTTGTCCATGATCTCTTTTTTGAGCTCCTCTTCTATATAGGATTTATTCAATTGATCCTGTACGGATTCGAATTCTTCGCGCAGCGAACTGATCTGTGCTTCCAGTACCTTGCGTTTTCTTTGGATCTCGATATCCTTTCGGCTCACGGCATGGGTGTGTAAGAATTCTCCTGCCATCGCGGTCAGCTGCTGCGCCTCTCTCGCGCTGCCTACCAGCACCCCTTCGGGACCGAGATAAACGTCTATCAGGTTCAGGCCCTTGCTGCTGATCACGAACTCCCGGACCTGGTTGGAATGGTTCATGCCGCGCGATTTCATGACATAGAGTCCCCTGTTGCGCTCGCCATTCGATTCGATGTCGCGTACGGTTAGCCACGCATCTACCAGCGAGGAAACACCTTCATCCGTTTGCTCGTTGATGACCGTATTCAGCGAAAGTGCGGTAAAAAGCACGGTGATTTTCCTGGACTGCAGGAAATCGATCAGCCGGATCAACATGGATTTTACCTCGCTCACCGAACCCACGGTAATGAGGTTGGTGATGGGGTCGATCACTACAGTGGACGGTTTGAACTCGTTTATTTTCTTGTGGATGTCCACGAGGTGCATTTCGAGGCCATGCAACGTGGGCCGTGAGGCATACATCTGCAAGAGCCCTTTATCGGTATCTGCATTCAAATCGATGCCGATCGAACGCATGTTCCGGACGATCTGCTGCGGAGATTCTTCGAAGGCGAAATAAATGGCTTTTTCGCCGCGCTCGCAGGTGGCATGCGCAAAGACCGCGCCGATGCTGGTCTTGCCTGTACCGGCTGTACCCGAAACAAGGATGCTGCTGCCCCTGTAAAAGCCTTTTCCGCCAAGCATTTCATCCAGGGCGGGGATGCCGGTCGAGACTTTTTGTGTGGAGGCATCTGATCTCAACAACAGAGACGTGATAGGCAGTACCGAGATGCCATCCTCATCGATGAGGAATGGGTATTCGTTGGTGCCATGCACAGATCCGCGGTATTTGATGATGCGGAGCATACGCGTGGATATCTTGTTGTCGATCCGGTGATCCAGCAGGATCACACAATCCGAGACATATTCTTCCAGCCCATGCCGCGTCAGGCTGCCATCGCCTTTCTCGCCGGTGATGATCGCGGTCACACCCTTGTCCTTTAGCCAAGTGAACAACCGCCGGAGTTCGGCGCGGAGAATGGCCTCGTTCTTCAGGCCGGAAAAAAGATTTTCGATGGTATCCAGCACCACGCGCTTTGCGCCGATTGTATCGACGGCATGGCCCAGCCGGATGAAGAGGCCGTCGAGGTCATATTCGCCGGTTTCCTCGATTTCGCTGCGTTCAACATATACGTGATCTATCCTGATCAATTTCTGTTTCTGCAGTTTGGCCAGGTCGAAGCCAAGGGAGGCCGTATTAACGATGAGTTCTTCGGCCTTTTCTTCAAAGGCCATGAATACACCCGGCTCACCGAATTTGGTAGCGCCATTGACCAGGAATTCCATTGCGAAGAGGGTCTTGCCCGAACCTGCCGCGCCGCAGATAAGCGAGGGTCTGCCTAAAGGCAGGCCACCGGAAGTGATCTCATCCATGCCGGAGATACCGGTCGGGGCTTTCTGTAAAGTATGTTGGGCAAGTGCTTTTGTTTTGGGACGCGCCATTGATTTCGGGGCTTTTGCCCGATAAGGGACAAAATATATGCCGGTGACGATTGCGCCTGGGAGTGTGGAGATTCGACCTCAACATCGGGGAAAAAGGCCTATATTCAATGTATATCTTGCTTGCTATGCGTGTTCAGACCCCCCGCCTTCATTTTTGGCAGATCATCAACATGAATGTCGGCTTCTTCGGCATTCAATATAGTTTTGGTTTGCAGCAGACGGCCATCAATCCCTTGTATACCTTCCTGCATGCCAAGCCGCAGGACCTGCCTTTCCTTAATCTGGCGGGACCAATGACGGGGTTGTTGATCCAGCCCTTGATCGGCGCGATGAGTGACCGCACCTGGCACCCGCGCTGGGGCAGGCGCAAGCCCTACTTTCTCACCGGCGCGATCTTTTGCAGCCTCTGTCTTTTTGCCTTTCCCTTCAGCAGAGCGCTCTGGATGGCGGCCGGTCTGCTTTGGGTCCTTGACGCAGCCAACAACACTGCCATGGAACCCTACCGGGCTTTCATAGCCGATAAATTACCCGACAGCCAGCGGCCATTGGGATTCCTTACACAAAGCTTCTTTACCGGGCTGGGGATCACGCTCGCCAACTTATCGCTCGGCTTTTTCAAGGATCATATTCACGGCGCCGCCAAAGCCGGAGACGGCCGGCCTGGCATTCCCTACTGGGTGTTTGGCAGTTTCTTCGTCGGCGCGGTTTGCAGTATCGGCACGGTTGCCTGGTCGGTGGCGAAGACGCCGGAGATTCCGCCCACTGCAGAAGAGCTTGCCCATCTGCGCGGTTTAAAAAAGGGCCTCCTGGAGCCCTTTAGAGAGATCATTGCGGCCATCCGCGATATGCCGCGGGTCATGTGGCAGCTGGGTCTCGTCTACCTTTTCCAGTGGTATGCGATGTTCTGCTACTGGCAGTTTGTGTCGCTGTCCATCGCTAAGTCTATCTTCCACATCGCACCGGGAGACAACCAGGAGCTTTACGAACAAGCAGTGGTCTGGGCTGGGAAGGTGAACGGTTTTTACAATATCGTGACCTTCGTCTCTGCGTTCAGCCTGGTCTGGCTGGCCCGAAAATTTACGGCTAAATACGTGCACGTATTTTGTCTCGCGCTGGCCAGTCTTGCCCTGCTTGTCTTTCCGCACATCGAAAACCGTGACCTGCTCTTCGTGCCCATGGTCGGGTTTGGCATTGCCTGGGCAAGCATGATGGGTGTACCATATATTATGGTAGTGGGTGCGATCCCGAAAGAAAGGTATGGCGTGTATATGGGCATCATCAATATGATGATCGTGGTGCCGATGATCCTGCAGACTGTCAGTTTTGGCGCCATCTACCGGAGCATGCTGGGCGGCGATCCCACAAAAGCCATTAGCTTTGCGGGGGTCCTGCTGGGGTTGGCTTGTCTGGCGACGATGCTGATCCCAAAAGAGAAAATAACGGAGGAGCGCGTATGAAAAAAATACTTTGTATCGGGGAAGCGTTGATCGATATGATCTGTACGGACAAGGGCCGGTCGCTGGTGCAGGGGCAACATTTTTTGAAGAAGCCGGGTGGAGCGCCGACCAATGTCGCGGCGGCGGTGGCTGCGCTTGGCGGGGTGGTGGAGTTGATCGCGAAGGTTGGAGACGACGCCTTCGGGCGGCAATTGGTGTCGGTGATGGAAGAATTTGGCGTGGGTACGCGCTGGATGAAACTGTCTACGGATTTTTTTACCACGTTTGCGTTCGTGTCATTGATGGAAGATGGGGAGCGGGATTTTGTGTTCAACAGGGGGGCGGACGGGCAGTTGAATTTGCAGGAAGTGGAGGAAGTCGATCTGGATGATGTTGCAGTCGTTCATTTCGGGTCGGCTACGGGGTTTTTGCCGGGGCCTTTACAAGCAGCTTATTATGGCTTGCTGCAAAAAGCGCTGCGCAAAGGGATCTTTATCAGTTTCGATCCCAATTACCGGCAGCTGTTGTTCCGCAACAATACGCGGGAGTTTGTGGATCACTCGTGGAATTTTCTCGACGCGTGTCAATTCTTTAAGTTGAGTGATGAGGAGGCGATGCTCATCACCTGGAGGGCGACGGTGGCGGATGCGGTGACGGTGCTGACGGCGAAGACCCGGGCGACCTTTGCTATCACGCTTGGGAAAGAGGGTACGCTATTCGGGTATGGCGGAGATACGGAAGTTATTCCCAGCATACCGGTTGTACCGGTAGATACGACGGGTGCGGGCGATGCATTCGTGGGCGCGGTCCTTTATCAGCTGACGGCTGCCGGTAAGGCGCTTGGGGCCGTGGATGCCGCAGCGTGGCGGAGGATCATTGCCAACGCCAATAAGGCGGGGGCGCGGACCTGTGAATACCTGGGCGCCATGGAGGCCTTCAAACACCTGAATAATACTATCTTCGATTAGTCGTTATCTTCGATTTGTCTCAATCGCGAACAAGTGTACAACTACGCCTTCCATCAACCGATCAACGAGGCCTTAAGGGAAAAAGGCATTGCCATCGCCGGGCCGGATAATCTTTTTTATACCCGGATGATCGCCAATGTCTCGGCGATCCACGAGCTGTACACGGAGCTTTATGGCGACCACGCTGCCGCCGGGCGCTGTTTCGATAAACTGATCCTGCTCATCATCGACGGCTATATGGCGCGGCCTGTTGCCCTGGTGGCAGCCGACGAAGAGAAGATCGAGGCAGGGCACTGGACGTTAAGCCAGGAGATCGTGGGTATGAGTCTGTATGCCGACCGCTTTGCGGGCGGTTTGCAACAGCTGCCGGGGCGGCTGGCCTACCTTGGGGATTTGGGGGTCAACCTGATCCATTTGATGCCGGTCTTTCAGAGTCCGCCGGCCGAGAGCGATGGCGGCTATGCCGTTTCCGATTTCCGCACGGTCGATCCGCGTTTCGGTACGCTCCAGGACCTGCGTTTGCTCCGCGACCGGATGGGGGCGCAAGGCATGCGGCTGATGTTGGACATCGTGTTGAACCATACTTCTCAACGACATGAGTGGGCGGAGAAAGCGAGGCGGGGTGATGTCTTTTTCCAGGAGTTTTTTTATATGTTTAGCGATCGGATTATGCCCGATCAATACGATCAGGGTATGCCGGAGATCTTTCCGGAGAGTTCACCGGGTAATTTCACATGGATAGAAGAGTGCGGCAAGTGGGTGATGACGGTCTTTCATTCCTATCAATGGGACCTTAACTATCGCAATCCCGAAGTATTCCTGGTCATGCTTGACACTATCTTTTTTTATGCGAACCTCGGCGTCGACATCCTGCGGATCGACGCGCCTGCCTTTGTCTGGAAAGAACCCGGCACCACCTGTCAGAATTTGCCGAAGGCCCATACCATCCTGCGGCTCATCCGGCAATGCGTGGAAGTGGCCACACCGGGAATGGCGATCTTGGGAGAAGCGATCGTCGCGCCCGCGGCCATCATGAAATACTTTGGCACGGGGACATATACGGCCAGGGAATGCGGCCTCGCCTACAACGCCACGCAGATGGCTTTGCAATGGGATGCGCTGGCGACCGGCGACACCAGGATAATGCTGGCGGCGCAACACGAGCTGCTGCAGAAACCGTATGGGGCGACCTGGCTCACCTATACGCGTTGTCATGACGACATCGGCCTGGGCTTTGAAGACTATATGATCCTGCAGGCGGGCTTCCAACCGCTTGCGCACCGGACATTCCTGCAGGAGTACTATTCGGGTAAGTTTGCGGGGAGCGATGCAATGGGCGCGCTGTTTTCGGTCAATCCGAAGACGCAGGATGCGCGGATCAGCGGATCGCTGGCTTCGTTGTGCGGGCTGGAGAGGGCGATGCTTGAGGCCGACGAGCGGAAGATCGCACTCGCTATCCGGAAGATCGTATTGATGCAGGCGATGAGTGTCTTTATCGGTGGCATTCCTATGCTCTTTTATGGTGATGAGGCTGGGTATACCAATGACTATTCTTATCTGGGTGATCCCGGGAAAAGCTATGACAATCGATGGATGCACCGACCGGTGATCGATTGGGAGAAAAATAGGCGGACTGCTATTGCCGGTACGGTGGAATATGCAATCTTCTCTGCGACGCAACGGCTCATCGCGCTGCGAAAATCCCTGGTGCTCGTTGCCGATCATAAGAATCTTACCTGGTTGGCGACTTACGACCGGCATATTGCAGGCTTTCTCCGCCATGGCGCGGGGCAGCAGCTCTACTGCGTCTTTAATTTTAGCGCTGAGCCTTGCGCGCTGCCCTGGCGGGTGTTCAAGGAGCATGGACGCATTCCGGACACGCTTGTTGATCATTGGTCCGGCGTCCCGTACAAGGTGGGGCCTGATGACGACAATCTCGTGCTCGAGCCGTATGGCTTTTTGATCGCTTAGGTTTTGGTTGGGGCCCGGCAAAAAGCCTAATGTCTGCAGGAAGGGCACTTCATCACAAACGATCTTGGGCATGGCGAGGCAGGGGATGGCGAGGATCATTCCGGGGATGCTCCAAAGCAATTCACCGGTTATGCCGGCGACGAATTACTCGTATGGGATGAGTAGGAAGGTAAAGGAAGTGCCAATGCCGGGGGTGCTTTCGACGGTTACCGACCCGCCATTGTTCTCCACCATGCTTTTGACCAGGTAGAGGCCGATGCCTTTGCCGGGGGCGCGATCGGAAAACCGGCTAAAAGGCGCAAAGAGTCTGTCTTTGATCACATTGAGGTCCATGCCGGAGGCACTATCCGAGAAGGTGAGCACCACGGTGTTGCGACTGACCTTCGTGGACACGCGGATCGTGAGGGGGCGCTCGGGATCTTTGTATTTCAGCGAATTGCTGAGCAGGTTGCGCAGCAGGCTTTGCAGGAAGGCATCTACATACCGGATGGAAGGCGCAAGGGAGAAATCGGCCATGATCGATGCGTTCGTGGTTGCGATTAAGGTTTCCAATTCATCCTGGATCTCGCCAAATAATTTTGCGAAGCTCAATTCCTTAGCAAGATGGTTTTCTTTGTGTTGTACGTCGAGGATCTCGATCAGGCTGTGGATGGTCTTATCCAGGCGTCCTACCGAACGGCCGAGGATACCCCTGAACGTTTCCCCGTCTTCGCCGGCCGGTGTCTGGATCAGGTAATCGGAGGAAAGGCGCAAGTTGGTCAGCGGCGTTTTCAGGTCATGGGAAATGGCGTACGTGAAGGCCTTCATCCGCTCGTTATTGGCGAAGAGTCTTTCATTGAGCATTTTGATCTCCTCCATTTGCGTCTGCACGATCGCGGCATTCGTCCGCAGTTCTTCCGTCAACTCCACGAGGTGAATATTGCGCAGCTTTAGTTCCTCGTAGGCGGAGATCGTAGGCTCGTTTTGCAGGTGCTTGAGCCAGCCCTGGATGACGAGGTTACTGAGGGCGGCGGTGGTTTTCGCGGGGACATACTTTTTGAGCCTGACGGTAGTCCCGTTGCTGTTGCTGACGATGCTGAACTCGTCGGCGAGCTTCTTCGCGTACACGATCCCGAGACCGCGGCCTTTGTATTGGGTGGTCGTTCGCGAAAGGATCTCATCCAGGTCTTCGATGCCTTTCCCTTCGTCTTTGATGACGGCCATGAGGGAATGTTTGTCGCCGGTCTTCAAAATGCTGAACTGGATATGGCCTTTGACGGCGTATTCTACGCAATTCCGGCAGATCTCAGAGACGGAAGTGGCAAAACGCGTTTGTTCGGACAGACTCATGCCCGAGAATCTGGCGAACTGCATTCCCCGCCGGTGGGCCAGCATGATATCCATTTCATTGTTGATGTCCAACGCCATGATCGGGGTTTCCATTGCTCAGGTCAATTATCGAGTTTTGCCACCAATATTGTTGAATCGTCGTTGTTGCGGTCAAAGTCCTTATACAGTATGGCACAGATGGTCATGCCATGGTGTTGATGGATGCCAGGGTATTTCTGCAAGTCCCAGCGACCCGATAGCCCGTCGCTATGCATCACCAGCAGGTCCGATCTGCGATCCAGCTGCACCTGATGGTCATTCAGGGTGGCTGGCATGATATGACCTACAATACCGTTGTACGAAAGGCAGCCCTGCGACCTGGCGGGTGAGACGACCTTCATGGTGATGTTGCCGACCCCCGAGTAGCGCAATTGCTGATTGATCAGATCGAGGTAAGCGATGGTGATGACGGCGCCGCGGGTTCTTTTCAACCGGTCGTGCATGGACCGCAACTGCTCGTTTGGTGCGGCTTTGGGTATTTGGCGAAACGAGTCAATGGCCTCTTTGGCTGCGGTATTGGCGAAGATTCCGTGTCCGAGCCCATCGACCATGGCCAACCTACACTTGTTGCCGTCCGATTCCGTCCACCACTGATCGCCGCAAAGGGTCTCACCGGTTTTACACACATTGATGCCGTTGACGTCGACCCGGCCTTGCAGAGGAACTGCTTTTTTGCTCACATACAACCGGGAAAACAACACCGTACCCCAGGCCGGAAGTGAATACAGGTCGAAGACATCGCTTAATCGCCTTATGGCCCCCAGACCCTGTCCGAGTGTATTGGTGGTAGACGAGCCGTCTTCCAGCATTTTAGCGGGTCTGCTCATCCCGGGACCACGATCTATCGCGATGAATTCGATGCCCGGTGCCGGGCGGATGAAAACCCTTGCCAATATCTCACCGCCTTTTGCGGCATGTTTGACCAGGTTGCTGGTGATCTCGGCGATGACGATCTCCGCTTCTCCCAACCGGTGACCGGTAAATCCGGCTGCTTCGCACAGCTTTCGCAGTTCGGATCGCACTAATCCCTGATAGCTCCTGTCCGGAAGTATAAATTTGTTGTGCAGATGCTCATCCATTGATCCATTTTAAAATCATGATCTTCGTACCTTCTCCCACCTGGCTGGTGATCTCGAAAAGATTCACCAGTCTTTTCGCGCCGGGCAAGCCCAGCCCAAGGCTTTTGCCGGTGGAAAAACCATCTTTCATGGCCTGTGTGAGATCGGCTATACCGGGCCCCTGGTCTATGAACGTCAGCCGGATACCTTTCTGCAGAACCGACTGAGAGACGACCTCGCAGAGGACGCTGCCGCCGCCGGCATACCGCAGCATATTCCTGACCAGCTCGCTGGATGCGGTCAGCAGTTTGGTTTGATTCACCAGGCCCATCTTGATCCTGCCGGCATATTCCGCGACTCTGTTCCTGAGGAAAACGGTGTCGTGTTCGGTCTTGATCCGGATGGTTTCACTATTGAGTACTATCACTGTCGTCTGGAATTATACCATGTGTCAGCATTAGTTTGTCCCGTAACATGGCCATGCCTTTTTCGACATTCAGCGCGGTGTAGACGCCGGTCATGGGTAGCCCGAGCTCGATCAGTGTAATGGCCACTGCAGGCTGCATCCCGACCACTACCGTGTTGGCGTCAAGGATCTGCGACATCTGGGCAATATTGCCCAGGATGCGCCCCATAAAAGAATCGACGATATTGACAGCGGAGATATCGATCAGCACGCCGCGGGAACTGTGTTTCCTGATCATGTTCACGAGGTCGCTTTCCAGCCCTAATGCCAGTCTATCATAGAGATCGACCTGCACCGTGACCAACAGAAAATCCCCCATCTTCAAAATAGGTATCTTATCCATAACTACGCACCGATAGATTTAGGCTCATTTATTTTTCTAACTTCCAATTTGGTCAGGGCGAACGCCGTGCGCAGCGCGTGTGCCAGCGAGGCCTTCGTATTGATATTGGAAAGATCGATGCCCAGGTGGACGATCGTCTGCGCGATCTCCGGCCGGATGCCGCTGATGATACACTCTGCACCCATCAGGCGGGTAGCGGCAACCGTCTTGATCAGGTGTTGTGCGACAAGGGAGTCCACGGCAGGTACGCCCGAAATATCCAGAATAGCGATCGTGCTCTCGGTTTCGACGATCTTCAGCAGGAGACTTTCCATAACGACCTGCGTCCGCGCGCTGTCCAGCGTACCGATGATGGGTAGGGCGAGGATACCAGTCCACACCTGAATGACCGGGGTCGAAATCTCGGTGATCTCGGATGTCTGACGGAGGATGACCTCTTCGCGTCCTTTGATATAGGTCTCGAAGGTGACCAGCCCAAGGCTGTCGATCAATTTGTTGATCTTGAGAGACTCGCGGTAAAGCAGCTGCGGATCGGTGATGTTCTGCTCCATGATGGCCGCCAGGGCTTCTCTCAGGCTGAATACGAAATAGGCCGTCTCCCGGGGCGAGAATCCATTGGCCGCCCGGCCCAGCGAAATGCCTGCGAGGATCTCATTGACCTTGTCAAACTCGGGGGCATTGATATTCGAGAAGTTATCGTGTTTGACGGCTTCGGTGAGGGCTTTTAGGAGATTTTCAGAGTCCCGCCGCAGTTCGTCCTGTGACATCAGATCGGAGCGAAGGCCTTCATCTTTTAGTTGTTGTTTGAGCCAGAGATCCAGGATCTCCGGGTACTTGGTCGGCAATAACTCTGCGGCAATGGATTTCATGTTGTTATATGATTTTTTTTGCTGATTTTAAAGGCAAAGGATGCGCAAACCGCACATTCAGCGCTAAATATAGGATTATTACTATGAATGTGAATAGGATAGTGCCTAACGAAAAAAGCTGTCTTGTGTAGATTTTTGTAGCGCCGCGCTTTTAGCAGCCCCTGGCCCGGAATTTGCAGCCTAAAATGTTGGATCGACCTAAACACTTAACATTTAACACTATGGAGCGGCTGGATCTACACTTTGCCATGGGGGGCGTCTCTTACCACGCCATTATCAGGGTTAAAGAAACACTAAATGGTAAGGATTATCTCATTCAAGTTGTCGGTGATGGTGAGGCAAACCCGCTTGTATTCGATTACCCGGTCATCAAAGAATCCGGTGGCTGTCTTCATGTGGAACAAGAAAAGAACCAGATCAAGTTAAAGATCGCTTCTACGCTCAGCGCACGGCTTAATATGCCGTGTTTTGTAAGCAACAAGTATCTGCTGAAGCCCGACGCAGACAGTCAGAATTGGATGAATTTTCATCCTATCGCGCGCCGTCAGGCAAACTTTCGATAGTTGTCGATGTGAATCTCTTTTGATATTCGTCGACGTTAATCTCTTTCGATATTGGCCGATATCAAACTTTCGATAGTCGGCGATGTTAATCTCTTTCGATAGTCGGCGATGTTAATCTCTCTTGATATTCGTTTATGTCAACCTATTTCTATATTGGTCGATGTTAATGGCTTTCGATATTCGTCGATGTTATCTCTTTCGATACTAGCCGATATCAACCTCTTTCGATATTCGTCGATCTTAACCTCTTTCGATATTCCTTGATGTCAGCCTATTTAGTCGATATCAACCTATTTTTTTCGCCGTTGCAACGAGGATTGCTCCGCCTACGATGAGCAGCCCACCTGCATAGGGTGACCAGTTCACATCATGCTCCTTGTCCGCTGAAATATGAACAGGACCTGCGTCCACTACTTTTTCCCGACGGGTATAGGTAAAACCCGTCCAGATCAGCATGACGATGCCGATGATGATCAATCCAAAACCGATGGTTTTTTGCATAATAGATCTTCAGGTACAAGAATCGAGCCTGGTAGGAAAGTGCGCAAAAAATGTGGCAAAAATACCACTCGATTCCCCAAAAATTTGGCACTATTTAGGTAATGTATTTGTCGGTACTATTTGTTAATCAGTAAAAACTTTTTGTATGAACAAAATTCTCTTAGGTCTGCTGGCAGGTGTTGCCATTGGTCTGATCGTGGCTCCGGATAAGGGTTCAGAAACATTGAGGAAATTCCGTGAAGGCTTTGATGATGCCAAGGACAAGGCGTCCGATGCGGCGGAAGACCTTTGGCAGAAGGGTTCTAAAGTAGTTCGCAATGCTAAGTCTAAATTCGACGAGGCGATTTAAAGCTGTTTCGAATTTGCTATATAGGCGCCCACTTCGGTCGGCGCCTTTTTTTATGCTTTTGTCTATTTCGTTGGGGGACCTTGGTGTTTTTTTTGGTCTATTTGCTTGGGGGGTCTATTTGTTTGGGGGGCTATCTCGTTGGGGGTGGTCTATTAGCTTAGGAAATCTATTTTCTTAGGAAATCTACTTGCTTGGGCAAAGGTCTATTTCCTTTGGTGCCGGTCCATTTCGTTGGGCGGTGGTTTACTTCATTGGGCGGTGGTTTACTTCATTGGGCGGTGGTTTACTTCATTGGGCGGTGGTCTACTTCATTGGGCGGTGGTCTATTTCCTTGACGGTTTATTTGGGCGGTCTGCTTCCTTGGGCTTTGGGCGGTCGGTTTCCTTGGGCTTTGGGTGGTCGGTTTCCTTGGGCGCTTGACCTTTGGTCGCGCCCTGTTTATTTCAGCTTGGCCAATTGCATGTAGCCGATGTGCAATTCGTCAGCGGTGGCGTTGGTAGCCGGCAGTACGGCTATAGTGAATATCTCTTTAATATTAGCGGGGAGGATATCTGCGATCTCGTGTGCGTCGTCTATATCGATGCCGTACTTGTCGTCGATATGCGACTCGGCTCCTTTGAAGCCAACGTGCTTGTAAAAGGTGGTGTCCTTTGCGCTTTTGATTGCGGCGCCTTTGTCGGGGCCGGCAACGATTGTTTTGTAGTGATATTCCTCAAATTCTCCGGGTTTGTAACCGCCCAGGTTGATGAAAAAAAGTTTGTTGCCGGCGGCCGATTCGTGCTTCTGCTGCGCCGTTTCGTTTTGCTGCACCGCTTCTTTTTGCTGCGCTGTTTCTTTTTGCTGCGCTGTTTCTTTTTGCTGCGCTGTTTCTTTTTGCTGCGCTGTTTCTTTTGGCTGCGCCGTCTCCTCTGGCTGCACAATTTCCGCTCGCTGCACCGTTTCCTTTGGCTGTACGCTGACGGAGAAACCGTCGACGTGCGTGACCTCCCGCCAAGCGTCGATGTGGGCACGGCCATTCGCTTCCGGCCAGAAGGCCTCTATCGCCGGCACCAGGCTATTAAGTGAATCACCGATCCCGAAAAAAATGTCGTGCTGTTCTGTATGGCGGTCTGTCGGCGTGGCGCCGATCAAGACCATAAATAATTTTTGTTCTCCCATGTGCTAAAAATAGGGATTTTCGTAATTTTCGCTATGCTTCCATTCCTGTTTTTGCTGTTGGCGGTGCAAAAGCAAGCCCATCCTCCCCTGACGATCGCCCGGTTGACGGGCAATTTCTACGTTTATACCACGTGGGGCGAGGCGGGCGGCGTGCCTTACCCCGCGAACGGACTCTATCTCGTGACCCCGGAAGGCGTGGTGCTCATAGACACCCCCTGGGACACCACCCAATTTCAGCCGCTTCTTGATACGATCTCGCAACGCCATCATCAGCGTGTGGTGCTGTGTATCGCCACCCATTGGCACTCGGATAAAACAGCCGGGCTGGCTTATTATGGGGCTATGGGTATACCCACTTATACCACGCGGCTGACGGACTCGTTGTCATTGGTGAATGGCAAGCCGCGCGCAGCCTTCCTTTTCACCGGCGACACCACTTTCAGGGTCGGCGGCTATGCCGTGCAGACCTTTTTCCCGGGGGAGGGGCATACCAAGGACAATATTGTCGTGTGGTTCGGCAACGACCGGGTGTTATATGGCGGCTGCCTTATCAAAGGCGTAGAAGCGCCTGACCTGGGCTATACCGGGGATGGCAATCTTGCTGCTTATGCGGCGACCATCCGGCGTTTACAGGCTGCATTCCCCAATCCGGCGTATGTGATCCCCACGCATCAAAGTTGGCAGAATATACGGTCAATACAGCATACGCTGGATATGGCGCAGCAAGCGGGTGGCCGCTAAGAGTGCACGACCGGCTTCCGCCGACCAAGGTGGTACCCGCCGAGCGTGCTTGCGCGCATTGATTAAGCTCGCGCCGGTTGACTTAGCTCGCGCCGGTTGACTTAGCTCGCGCCCATTGACGTACCTCGCGCCCGTTGACTAAGCTCGCGCCGGTTAACTTAGCTCGCGCCCGTTGATTAAGCTCGCGCCCGTTGACGTACCTCGAGCCCGTTGACTAAGCTCGCGCCGGTTAACTTAGCTCGCGCCCGTTGACAAAGCTCGCGCCCGTTGACTAAGCTCGCGCGCGTTGACAAGCTCCTGTCCGCCGGCTCCGGGCGGACGGGCAAAAAAAAGCCGGTCCCTTAGGACCGGCCCGTTTGTGCTTTATGCTGCTGCTACTCTTCGGCGGGTTCCTCGCTGGCGTCTACGTTGGCGTGCGCGGCGATAGACGTAAGTGTGCTGTCGGCCTTCTTCTCTTCTTGTAAGGTGGCGGCCAATTGCTCGGACACTTCCTCGTAACCCAGGGTCTTGGCGAGTTGGATCAGTCCACCGTAGGTGGCAATCTCATAATGTTCCGCCTTCTGTCCGGCGAAGATCAGGCCGACATCCCTTTGGGCCGTGTTCTCTTCGGTCTCATCGATCAGTTCCTCTCCTTCATCGACGATCCCGTCCATGGCGTGGCATTTCTTGGCTTTTGATTCCTGACCGATGAGCTCGAATACTTTTTCCAGGCGGCTCACGTGGTTCTCTGTTTCGGTGAGATGGCTTTCAAAGGCCTCGCGCAGTTCAGCAGAATGCGCGGCTTCTGCCAT
The DNA here is from genome assembly GCA_965214315.1 of Puia sp. Classification (GTDB taxonomy): domain Bacteria; phylum Bacteroidota; class Bacteroidia; order Chitinophagales; family Chitinophagaceae; genus Puia. Next base: position 453,724 of record CBDCBP010000015.1, read on the forward strand.
CTTTGGCAGGGTCTTCACTAATTTCTGTTCGGCCCAATAGATGTCTTGGAGCTGTTGGACGAAGAACTCCTGTAATTTGGAGTGCTGTGCTGTACCCGTTGAAGGGCTAAATGTAGTTGTAGGCATAGTCTGTGTTTTTTTGTGGTAAAACATAAAAACATGTGCCAGCTCTTCTATACCTTTGCAGCTACAAACCGATTGCTATGCCCGTCTATATTACTTCTATCAAGCTCCTTGCCGCGAGCGAGGACGATGTCGCGCAGTTAAATGAGGCGATGAAACAGAGGTCGTTTCTCCCCAGGCGTCAACAGGACGATACCTACAAAGATATTGGCAACGATGGTGGACGTCATCGCAAAAAGTCGATCGAGTACGTGTCCACTGCAAAGTCCAACCTGCTGGATGCGACGACCGACGTATCGATGGCTGCGTCCAGCGTGGGGAAGAAATTCTCTTTTACGATCATGAAAGACAAATCCCGGGGGGAGGCATAAGCTCCCGCGGGGTAGTTGCTCATTTTCCGGCCCCTAGCCGCGTGGTCTTATATGGTGCCGAGGTGTAGTTGCTCTCTCCCCGGACCTTAGCTAGGTGGTTTTATATGGTCCCGTGGTCTAGTTCGTTTCCCGTCGGGGTCCTAGCTGCGTGGTCTTATATGGTCCCGTGCTGCAATTGCTCTTCGTCGGGGCCTTAGCCGGGCGGTCTTATATGTTCCCGAGATGTAGCTGCTCATCTTCGGAGCCTGCGACGTAGATCCGATTGGGGCCGGGTTCGTAATGGTCACAGGGATCGACGAATTTGAATTCCAGCGTTTCGCCGGGGAGCACGGGGATCGTCATGTACCTATCCGTGCCGCTGTGGCCGCCGCCAAGTGTAAGTGGGATGGCGTTGAAGGGGTCCCAATTCCTCAAGATCGGGTTGGAGCCGGTCAGCCGGGTATGCCAGGGTGAATTAACGATAATCGTCAAGGCGATAAAACCGCTGCCGCTGAAGTCGAATTGTTGCGCGATGGGTTCGCCGCCGTAGACGACCAGCCGGGTGAACGAGTCGTAGCCATATTCGGGCAGTTGGACATTGACTATAAATGTTTTCACGTAGCCGAACTGCACCATTGAAATAAAGGAATGGTCATTGAAGGCAAGGCCATTGGCAGACACCAGCTCGGAGAGTGGTCGGACATCATCGGACAATTCCGGCGGAAATTGGGTGAAGGTGAACCGGCTGCTGAAATTGCTGTCGCCGTTAAAGGCCGCCGTAATGACATTGATCAGGCCAGAGTGGGTGGAGAAGTCGACATTGTTCTTTAGCCAGAGTGCGTAGGTCAGTTGCCGCATAGTGAAATTTTAAGTTGTCCAAATATAAATATAGGAAATTTTGCATGGTACGGGTTTTGTGGTTAAATAAGTCAACACCAAACCGTTACACTGTGGGACGAATTTTTCTGATAGACGATGATCCTATTTACGTCTTTTTGATCCGAAAAATCATCGAAAACGTCGACAGCTCACTGGAGATATTCCAGTTCCCGGATGGCGAACTGGCCATCAATCACCTACGAACGATCAGTGCCGATCCTGAGCAACTACCTGATATTATCTTTCTCGATCTGAGTATGCCGGTGTTGGATGGGTGGGAATTCCTGACAGAATATGCGCATCTGAACCCCACGCTGCAAAAACGGATTTCGCTGTTCATTGTGTCTTCTTCCATCTCGCCGGAAGACCTGGAACGGTCTAAACGCGATCCGCTGGTCACGGATTTCCTGATCAAACCTTTAGACCGCGAATCGGTGGCAGAAGTCATGCACCAGGTGTTCGAATGACATTTCCGGTACGGCAATGGCTAAAATTAGCAAACAATAGGTATATTCAGCAAAACAACCATATGAGCAAAGCAAAACAACCCACCCCGCCCGCGCCTGCGAACCAAGAAGCCACACCTGACCACAAAGGATTTTTAAACCTTGCCGGCGAAGCTTTCGTCGTGCTGGGCGAGGAGATCGTTGAGGGAAAGGACAAGGTGATCGAGGTAGTCGGTGAAAAATTCACGAACATTAAGTCTGCGATCTCCAATTTGACACATAAGGGGGCGGCTAAGAAGCAGGCCAGTGCCAGGAAGGCTTCGCCTAAGAAAGCTGCCACTAAGAAAATCCCTGCGAAAAAAGGTGTTGCAAAAAAAGCCGCTCCAAAGAAGGCCGCGAAAAGCGTCGCTGCGAAAAAGGTCGCTGCAAAAAAGGTCGGTGCAAAAAAGGCCGCTAAAAAGATCGCTCCAAAAAAGGCCGCTAAAAAGGTCGGTGCGAAGAAGGGCGCCGCTAAAAAAGTTGCTGCGAAGAAGGCCGGTGCGAAAAATGCCGCTGCTAAAAAATCGCCTGCGAAGAAGGTTGGAAAAAAGGCGGCGAAGAAAGCAATTGCGACCAAGAAAACCCCCCTTCGAAGAAAGTAGTTGCCAAGAAGAAAGTGGCTGCGAAGAAGACAGCAAACAATAAAAGTAATTTTACCTGGCTACTGCAAGTGAATCCATCGCGGGGGTCGAGCTTGCTTTAACGATGTGCTCTGATAGAACGAAATGCCGGCGAATGCGCTGCATCGTTGTAACGGCTGTGCTGTTGAGTCTTTTGAGTTCCGTGATCGTTTGATTTTGTTCCATTATCAGGGAGTCCAGCTTTGCCAGATGCTGCTGCACCGCCAACCTTTCGGCCGTATCCAACCGCCCTGTGCTGGGTGCTGCGATGGCAGGCGCTATCGGCGCCGGCTGCGCCATGACAGTTGTTTGCATGGGTCGGACGCGGAGCGTATGATTGATCTGAACCAGATTGAAAGCCATAAAGATCAGCAGAGGAATAAGTGCCGCAGTCATTGTCAACCACCCGATGCCGGTGCGGTTTAAGGGCTTTGTGTGCGCAGCTTCCTCCCCTTGCCTCGCTTCGGCTTTTCGCTCGTCTTCCTTTCGGTCGGCGACCAACTGCTGGTTCAACCGGACAAGCGTCACATTGATCGTTTCCAATTGGTCTATGATCTCGCCTTGGGCGCTCGTTGTAGTCCTGCGCCCCTCACGCAAACTTTTGCTGATCTCCTCGAGATGGCGATATAATTTCTGAAACATGTGACCAATTTTGGTTATCCCCCAAAATGCCGTGCCACCTGTCAGGAAAACGTTATTTGGCCCGCATCAGCCGGAGCTGGATCATTTTACCGCTTGGAAACAATATAGTTGTCCCGATGGGATCAGCATAGTAAGTACCTTCTATTAATAGACGCGAAGGCGCTGATATATTGAATAAAATGTATATATTCAGACACCCAAACTCCCTGACATGCCTATTTACATGGATGTTCATTACATTCCAGGTGTCGGCGCCCTTGATGTCGCTGCGGCGCACCAAGAAGACGTGACCATACAGCACCAGCATCATTGCAAGTGTATGACTTATTGGGTCGATGAACCGCGTGGTGCGGTGTTCTGCCTGATTGATGCGCCCGACAAGTCAACGGTGGAGCAGATGCACAAAAATGCACACGGATTGATGCCGCACAAAATTCTCGAAGTCAGCAATGAGCTCGTGCAGTCGTTCCTGGGTAGGATCCATGACCCACTGGATGCTGTCATGACGGATAAAGGACTAAAAGTATTCAGTGATCCCGCTCATCGGGTGCTGCTGGTGACCGACGAGGTGGACCGCGTGCTGCTGCGTCATCGACTAGGGCAGGAAGGGGCAGAAAGGATATTGACCAGCCGGTATGATTCGATCCATATAGGCGCGTCGAAACACAATGGCCGGGTCGTTGAACACGGGGGTGGGGGGTGGGTCATTAGTTTCCCATCAGCCGCGGGGGCCGTGGCTTGCGCGCTGGATATCGCGCCTCAAACCACACAGCTGGCGATCAGCAGTGGCGATCCCGTCGAGAACAGCGACAAGTTCTTCGGCGATGCACTGCAATTGGCGAAACGCTTATGCAGCCTGCAAAGCGGTGGTAAGATCGCCCTCAGCATATCGGTACGGAACTTGTTTGGCCCCGATCTCTATCCTCATCATGATAAACAGCTATCGGTGCTTACCCAGAAAGACGAAAGCCTGATGACTGCCTTGTCCGATATGCTGGAAAAGCATGGCCAGGATCAGGGATTCGGTGTGGAGCAGTTTGGAAGAACTTCGGCGATGAGCAAATCGCAACTGTACCGCAAGACGATGGAATTATGGGCTATGGCCCCGAACGACCTGCTTCGGCGGTTCCGCCTGGATAAGGCACGTGAACTATTGCGAAATCAGGCAGCTTCCATTGCGGGGGTTGGTTTCGATTGCGGCTTTACCAGTCCGTCGTATTTTGCGAAATGTTTCAAAGACATGTTTGGGATACCGCCTGCCACTTACCAGCAAATGATCTAAAAGTAATATTCTTTGGATGATCTGTTATAGGAGCAGGGTATAGCATTGAAGTAGATTTGTGCCATTCCTACACCAAAAAATTCCTTGTTATGAAACAGAACACTTTTCGTTTGCTGCTACTAACTGCGTCGATGTTTCTCCTTGTTTTTGCGACCCATGCTCAGACCGCTATTGCAGCTCCTACATTGAAGACCTATGTGATCGAGCGGGATATTCCCGGAGCGGGTGCATTCAGCGCGGAAAAGCTAAAGGACATCTCGAAGACATCCTGTTCCGTCCTCAATACGATGGGGCCGTCAATCCAGTGGCTACAGAGCTATGTAACAGGGGACAAGATCTTCTGTGTGTACAAGGCGGAAAATGAAGCATTGCTAAGGGAACATGCGAAAAAAGGCGGATTCCCCATCACCAATGTGTATGAAGTAACTACGGTCATTAGTCCTGCCACGGCGCAGCAATAATGTTTTGTATGGCTATCGTCTAACTGCCTGCTGAATGCGGGCAGTTTTGTCAATGAACGAACTCGGGACATACGCTGATAATGATATCTTTTATCAGCGAGAGTTTGAAAGGTTTTCGAAGGAACGACATCGCTCCTTCGGAGATGGCTTTTGCCGGCAACCCCTCGGCAGTATCCGCAGTCATCACCACTACGTTTGTGCCGGGCTGTTGATCTAGCATGTGTCGAATATGCAGTACGCCGCTGCCGTCCGGCAGGTTGTTGTCGAGAAAAATGACGGCGGTCGTATTCTCGGCCAAAAATCGTTCTGCACCTTCCAGTGTGTGCTCGATATGAAATGGGCAAGTTTTGCCCAATACCGCCCTGAAGATCAGGCAAAGGTCCTCGTTATCTTCCACGACAAGAACGGGGCAGGTATATTTGGCCGTTTGCATGCTTACAGTGCATCAATACAAATGCCTTGGAATATATAACTGTAAATCATTGCAAATTAATTTGCTATGGGGTTAATATTCCCCGCCGATGCCCCGATGCGCTGGTATAGTGTTTGGCACGGCTTTTTGCTTATATGGGATAAATGTCGCACATGAACACCGTAAAGGATGCTCCGCCAAAACCTCATATCGTAGAGAAATTATCCACCAGCGTCACCCGGGCGGCGGGCACCAATAGTGCGTTTATGATCGCCTTTATGGCTGTGATCGTCTGGGCGGGCACTGGTCCCCTATTTCACTATTCCGATGGCTGGCAAATGGTGATCAATACCGGCACCACGATCATCACCTTTTTAATGGTTTTCCTTATTCAAAAATCGCAAAATAAAGACTCACTCGCCATCCAGTTAAAGTTGAATGAATTGATCGCAGCCCATGAATTCGCGAGCAACCGCCTGGTGAATGTGGAAAACATGACTGAAGAAGAGATGAAGGTGATCCAGAAGTATTATACGAAGTTGAGCCATCTTACGAAAAGCGAAGAGAGTCTGCAGATATCCCACTCGATTGATGAAGCAAGCCATATGGATCAGGTCAAGAAGAATAGGGAAGAAGCGATCGAGGACGAGCTGGCGCATCGCGACAATACCCAATAACTTGGGGAAATAAAGTAACAGGATGGAGCCGGGAAAAACGATACAGGAGCAGTTCGACGAGGCGCGGCAGCTGGAGCAGTCCGGTGATACGTCGAACGCTGCGGCTATCTACCAAAAGCTGGTGGACAATGATCCGGAAAACCAGGCGGCGGTCGCGCGATTGCTGGTGATGTATCGCAGGTTGAAGGAATACGGCAAGGAACTGGCGGTGATTGACACCGTGCTTGCTGCCTATGCGCAGCGTGATAAGGGCCTGCAGGAAAAATGGCTTAAAGCGCATCCGGCCGCTGCCGGCGCCGGACGCTCCATATTAAAGCAATTAGGTGGCGCCAGGGTATCGACATTTGGCGTCAGTCCGGTAGTAAACGGATTGCAAAAACGAAGGGCACTTGTTGCGAGGCGGTTGAATGGAACGAAAAAGGGAAAGCCCAAAAAGCGGGCGACTGCAGCCAATCAGCAGGCTGTTGCTGCGGAACCGCGCAAGGCTGTTGCAGGACAGCGCAAAGTTGGTAGCGGGCGACATAAGAGGGAAACCGACAAGCGCAAGGCGGAATCTGCGCAACGCAAGGTGCAAATTGAACAACGCAAGGCACAAGTTGCACAACGCAAGGCACAAGTTGAACAACGCAAGGCGGAAGCTATAAAACGCAAGGCCCAAGTTGAACAGCGCAAGGCCCAAGTTGAACAACGCAAGGCGGAAGCTATAAAACGCAACGTGGAAACTGTACAGCGCCGGGCGCAAGCCGCACAGCGAAAACAAGCTGCCGCCGAGGCTAAAGCCGCTAAGGCTGCCGTAACCAAGGCCGCCAAAGCGCGACCTTCGCTGTTTGTCATCACCCTTCACTATCTCGTCTCACTCGACAAGATCGACGCGACGATGCCGCAACACCTCGCTTTTTTGCGAAAACAATACGCCAGCGGGCATTTCATCGTCTCCGGCCGGCAAGTGCCCCGCAACGGGGGGGTCATCATTGCGAGGGGTATAAGCCGCGATGCCGTGGAAACTTTAATGACAAATGATCCTTTCGCAAAAAAGAAATTAGCCAGGGTCGAGATCATCGAATTCACCGTCAGCCAGGCCGATAAAAGCTTACAAAAATTGCTGTTATCCAACTCCTAAGCACTTGCACATGCTAGTAAGGATGATCAATTGTACAATCGTACATGGAATGTGACAATGCCCGCAATGACGGCGGCGCAGGAAGCTGGCACGCTTTTTTATACAGTAGTGAAAATTAACATTATGTATATAGGAATCGGCACAGTAGTACTCATCTTGGTTCTCTTCCTGATCTTCAGAAGAAGATAGGCGAAGGAAGGCATATTGTCAGCGGCAGAAGGACAAAAAGCAGGCTAACGCTGAATGACAGCATTGCCCACATATGGAAAAATGCATGCCTATTCTGCAAACCATTACAAGCGGTATGTGATATTACCCGTGGTGGTGGCAGCGGGTAGAAAGATGTCAGCTGCCGGATTTCTTTCAATTCCTCTTCGGCTCGTCCGTAGGGGCCTATCAGTGTAAACCCCCAAATCGGTGGCGAAGTGGGGCTGTTTATAGCGCTATAGCGTCATTATAGGATTTAAAAAAAAAGAGGTCAGTTCGCCACAGCAAATCGGCGCAGGATTATGCAACGAATTGTATCTGTGTGGCCATATGCGGAAAGTTTTTGCACGTTATGCATCTGCGGAGATGTCGAAAAGGTGCGCTGACAGACCGAAAAAATGTATAACAACCAGTGGTGGTGGGAATAAATACCAGTTGTGGTGGGAATAAATAATTATGTATTTGGCAGGCTGGCCACCTTCGGGTGGCCGACTTTTTTTATGCCGTTGGATCGACCGTGGCTGCAAGCTTATTGTCTATAAAAAATTTGTCGCGAAAATCCCTGAACGCTTCCGACAATTCAGTGGTGGTCGTCAAGGTAGCATTTGTCTTATCTTCCAGATCAGGCAGTTTATCGTCGAGCAGGGCAGAGCCCAGGGTAATGTTGTGTGCTGCGATCTGAGAAAGCTTTTTAAGTATCGAAGTCTGGCTATTGTTTAAATCCTCCAATTCTCGCCGGACCTTGTCCATGAGGTCGAGTTGTTGTCGTTTGTCCATATGTTATCTGAACCCTTGTTAGAGGGGATCGGTAGATAGTAAGCAAAAACCAAACCGTCTACCATCCTCCCTGTCGCGATGACCTCGGGTGAGCAATAGCCGGCTTTGCATAATTAGCTTATCTTAGTGCGTGAATCACCTACCATGCTTAATAAGACGGTTATTTTAGAGCGGGTGCTGGACGGGCTCATGCGGCGTTACCTGGAGCGGGTGCCCGATGTACATATGATCCTGGCAGCGATGGCGCAGAAAGGGCTGATCAAGACCCCGGCGGAGATCGAGAACGATCACATTGCCTTCCGCAGTCTGGGCGTACCGCATCTCGGGATCACCTCCCTTGAAAAAGTATTTCTGCACCTGGGGTATACACGCCGCGACCCCTATTTCTTCCCAGCAAAAAAACTTAACGCATTCTGGTATTCGCCGCCGGAGCCGCATTTCCCGCGGATCTTCCTTAGTGAGCTACGGGTAAACGAGTTGACGGAAGCCTCGCAGGCGATCATCCGCACCTATACGGACCGGGTGCAGGCCGACCCGGCAGACAGTCTGCACCTAAACGTGCCATCGGCGATAGATCATTTCCTGCATACCAGCGCCTGGCCCGTTCCTCGACTGTCAGACTACCAATCGCTGGCTTTGGAAAGCGAGTATGCGGCGTGGGCGATCTTTAACCGTTACTACCTGAATCATTTTACCATCAGCGTCCACAACCTGCCGTCCGGCTACAATACGATAGCCGAGTTCAATGGTTTCCTGGAAGCCGAAGGGTTCAGGCTAAATGACGCGGGCGGCAAGATAAAGACAAGCCCCGATGGTGGCCTCCTGCAAAGCAGTACGATTGCGCAATTGGTAGAAGCCTCTTTCGCCGGCGGCGAGCGGGTTGAGATCCCCGGTTCCTATGTAGAGTTTGCGGAGCGTAAGGTTTTACCCCAATACCATCACCTGCCGGTCTCACAACTCCGCCGCGAGCATCGTCGCGAAGGCTTCGAAGCGGGCAATGCGGATAAGATCTTCGAAAGTACCTATAAGAGCCAGGTCGAGCGGTCGTGATGGGTTGTCATCGCGGCTGATTAAGTGTCAAGTCTTGCGGTTGCAACGGATCGTTTTTGCGGCCCAACCTATTCCAACGAACAATAGCAGGAGTGCAGTAAATGCCAGCGCAGCCGGCAGGGAATAATGAAGGGCGATAAATCCCAAAATGACTGGACCCGCCAGCTGTCCTGCGTAGCCCATTGTTGTCATCACCGCTATAGCGACCGAACCGGAAACGTTTTTCATGCTGCCTGCTTCGCTGAAGATTATGGGTACTATATTGGCCGCGCCGACGCCCAGCAGCACGAAGCCAAGCAATGCCGTGATCAACCAGGGGGTGAATACGGCTAACGCCAATCCGCCTGCGCCGACCAGCGCGCCATAAATTACTACAAATTTAGCATCGATTGTCGATACGATCCTGTCTCCCACCAACCGCATGGCGGCCATGGCTACTGAAAACGAAGCATAGCCCACTCCGGCTAGCGCTTTGTCCATGCCTTTGTCCTCCCGTAAAAATATGGCGCTCCAGTCGAGCATGGCACCTTCCGACAGGAATGCCGAAAAGCACATCAGTCCGAGGAAGATAAGGGGAGCGCTTAGCCAGGAACCTTTCCGGGCGGCGTCGGAGGCTGTCGACTGCGAGAAATCCATGGTCAGTGCTTTTTCGGTTTTCGCATCCATTAAATGTTTCCATTGCGCCGACACCATGGCTACCAGCAAAACTGCAATGCAAATGGCGGCCATCAGCGGCTGGAGCCCCAGTTTGATCAATAAGCCAATGGCAATGGGGCCGCATAGACCGCCGACGCTGAACAATCCGTGCAAGGACGACATAATGGGTTTATTGTACAGCTGCTGCACCAGGAGGCCGTGCGCATTCATGGCCACATCGATGGCGCCGATGCCCGCGCCAAACAGAAAAAGTACGATGGTCATCGGAAGTACGGCAGTCATCAACAACAGCAGCGGAAGCGTCACTGCAATGATCAATGCGGAGATGGCCATAACGCGGCGGCTGCCGACCCGCTGGATCAGGTAGCCCGTGACCGGCATCATGGCAATGGCCCCACCGCCGATCGACAATAGCAGCAATCCCAGCCTACCGTCATTTAAACCCAGTCTTTCTTTTGCATACGGAACCATCGGCGCCCAGCTCGATACGCCGAAGCCGCACACGAGGAATATGCTTTGTGTGGCGGAACGGGCTTTTTCCAGGTTGATCATCTGGGAGGCGGCGTTTGCGGAATGGTAGACGTTGCCATATTCATCGATTTTAACGAGCACAAGCTGATGGCCATCATTCAGAAAAGAACTTTCTAAAGATTGCCGCTTTTCAACGCCTTAACTGCGTGATCGGCCGCCCTGGCGGTCATTGCCATATAGGTCAGGGAGGGGTTGACGCAGTTGGCCGAAGTCATAAAGGAACCATCGGTGACGAAAACATTTTTCGCATCCCAGACCTGGTTATAGGCATTAAGTACCGACGTCTTTGCCTCCCGGCCCATGCGGGCGGTACCCATCTCATGGATACTCCGGCCGGGAAAGGGGGCGGCATTGAAACTGCGGATGTTTTTGGCCCCGGCAACCTCGAGCATTTCTTTTGCGTCCTGTTCCATGTCTTTGCGCATTTTGTGCTCGTTGTCTTTCATTTCGGCATCCATGGCGAGGACGGCCAGTCCCCATTTGTCTTTTCGTGTTTTGTCGAGCGTTACGCGGTTGTCGTGATAGGGTAGGGTCTCGCCGAAACCGACGATGTTGATGCTCCAGGGACCCGGCTCGGCCAGCGCGGCTTTGTATTCCCTGCCGATGCTGTATTCTGCCACCTGGTGCGCATAGCCTTCCCGCCCTGCGCCGCCCTGGTAACCGAAACCGCGCAAATAATCGCGTTTTTCGCCGGGAAGATTCCGAAAACGTGGAATATAAATGCCATTGGCACGGCGGCCGTAGTAATACTTGTCTTCGTAGCCGTCGACGCTTCCGCCGGCGCCCACTTCCTGGTGATGGTCCATTAGGTTATGGCCCAATTCACCGCTGCTGCTGCCCAGGCCGTCCGGCCAGACGTCTGTGGCCGAGTTCATGAGCACCCAGGCACTGTTCAAGGTCGAAGCATTGAGGAAGACGATCTTCGAGGCAAACTCGTATGTGAGATTCGTCTCCGCATCGAGGACTTGGACGCCGGTTGCCTTCTTTGTGTTTTTGTTGTAGAGAATTTTGGTGACGATCGACCATGGCCGGATCGTCAGGTTGCCCGTTGCCACTGCGGCGGGTAGCGTGGAGGACTGGGTGCTGAAGTACCCCCCGAAGGGGCAGCCCAGCCAGCATTTGTTGCGGAACTGGCAGCCCGGTCTCCCCTGATGCGGCACGGTGATGTTCGCCACCCGACCGATGATCAGCTGCCGCAGTCCCTTATAGTGCTCCTTGAGGCGCGACGATACATCCTTTTCTACGCAGGTCATGTCGTAGGGCGGCAGGAAGTGGCCGTCGGGGAGATAGGGGAGGTGCTCTATGGAGCCGCTGATGCCGGCGAATTTCTCCACGTGTGTGTACCAGGGTTCGATATCGGCATATCGAATGGGCCAGTCAATGGCAATGCCTTCTCTTGCATTCGCCTCGAAGTCGTAGTCGCTCCAGCGGTAACATTGGCGGCCCCAGGTGAGTGACCGGCCGCCGATCTGGTAGCCGCGGATCCAATCGAAGCGTTTGTTTTCGGTATAGGGGCATTCGTTGTCTTTCACCCAAAAGTCGAGGTTGGTCTCATTCAACGTATACTTGCGTTTCAGGACGGGATAGGCGGCCTCCAGGGCGCTAGTGCGGGTGCCGCGGTGCGGATAATCCCACGCTTCTTTGTTGGCATTCACATAGTCTTTGATGTGCTCGATATTGCGGCCGCGCTCCAGCAGCAGGACCTTAAGCCCTTTTTCTGTCAATTCTTTGGCCGCCCAGCCGCCGCTGATGCCGGAGCCGATGACAATGGCGTCGTATGCGTTCATTAGCGCAAAGCTATGCATTCTACCGAAATCAGGATACCTCCCGGAAAAGGCATGACCTGGGGAGCGCTGCGGGCAGGGGCGTTCTCGGGAAAAAACTCGCCGTAGACTTTGTTGAGTATGCTGAAGTCATTGCCCGCTACGACGAAAACCGTTGTCTTGACGATGTTGGCCAGGCTGCTTCCTGCTTCTTCCAGGACCACTTTGATATTGGCGAAACATTGTCTTGCCTGGTCCTCGAACTGATCGCTGATGAGCTTTCCGGAGGCAGGGTCTAAACCCGGGGTACCCGACAAGAAAATAAATTTATCGGCTATCACAGCCTGCGGAAAGAGCTGCGACATCCGCGCTACTTTTTCCGTGTTGAAGTTTTTTCTTTCTTGCATGCCACTGGTTATTTAATGTTTTTGCTGCGAGACTGGCTGTTCGGATGCGATGACGTCGACTTATATGCATGATGTCGATGGAGAGGAAGATGACGAGCAGCACGACTCCGAAGGCGAGAATGATGCCGTCCAATCGCTCCGTCGCAATGAACTTATTACTTACCTGATAGAAGGTCAAACCCAACAAACCTCCCAATGTATTCGTGATGACATCCGTGATATCCGATGCGCCAATGGCGAACAGATATTGGAGCGTTTCGGCGGCAATGCTAAATGCCAGTACAAAAAGCAGTTTGGGGAGGAAACGGGTTTTCTTGCAATTGACATCCAGCAGCAAGCCAAGCGGAATAAAGAAAACGCAATTGAGGACCATCTCTGCGTAGTTGACGTGTCCATTTACCATGGAAGGCGCCGCAAAGGGCTTTAGGTTAAGACTTCTGTGATGGTGGTCAACAATCGACCAGGGATGGATGGAGAGTTTAAACAATACCACCCAGATCAGCAACAGGATATAAACGACCAACAGTGCCCTGGATAGTATTTTTTGCATTCGCTAAAATACGGGATAATCAAATAAAAAGGCCACAGTCGGTTGCGACCGCCGCAGCCTGAATGAGCGTTTCGATGACATTTTGTTCATTGAAATCTTAAAGGTTATGTTAAAATTTTTATGAAAGAGAGGGCGATGGTGTCGAAATTCTTCATTCCGGCCATTGAGGAATTCCTTCCTTCCCGTTTGTTGCTGCGCATCCATCGTTCTTTCATCGTCGCCATTTGCAAGACCGACTCTTTTAAGCTGAGCTTATCCAGCGAGTATGGATTTCGGGTTAGCCGCAGCTACCGGCATCCCGTGGAAAAGGTGCTAATCCGGCTCCGGATGTCCAAGTATAAATTATATAATTCTTTTTTTTTGAAGTTGGCCGGCCTGGGTAATTGGTTGCCAGTGGTGATCATTTGCGCCTGAAATGGCGTTAAATCGTGGGGAATTTTTTTCCCAAGGGTTGGTTTTACGGGTATTGGTGGACGTTTGAAATCAAAAATTCTGCGATCTTTGAAAATCTGTGCCTAACGATTTGAACGTATATCGACAAAATGTAGCAAATGAAAAAAGAAACGCAGCCAACGAACATGCTCCAGCGTGCCCTCCAAGTGCGCCTCGGGAGAAGAAACCTTATGAAATACGGTCTTTATTCCAGCGGCGCCGCCGTTCTGGTGGGTCTGGGGGCCTGTCATAAGAGCAATAATAATTCGTCAACTTCGGGAACGACCGACGTAGGAGCCGGTGACGTCGGGATACTCAATTTCGCCTACGCATTGGAACAATTGGAAGCGGCCTTTTACATCCAGGTAAACGCTAAGTTCTACGTGAATGCCAGCGCAGCCGAGCAGTCCATCCTGTCCGACATCATGAACCACGAGATATGTCACCGGGACTTCTTCAAGAATGCCCTCGGATCGTCGGCCATTCCCGCGCTCACACCCGATTTTTCGTCGATCGACTTTACGAGCAGGACCAGTGTGTTGGGTACGGCCAAGGCACTCGAAGACACCGGCGTATCCGCCTATAACGGCGCCGGTCAGTACATCAGCAGCGCGGACTACCTCACCATTGCGGGGAAGATCGTCTCTGTTGAAGCTCGTCATGCAGCAGCCATCAGGGATTTGTTGAATCCCGGGTCGGCAGATTTTGCCGGGGACGATGTCGTAAATACCTCGACAGGGCTGGATTTTTCCAGGACACCCAATTCCACCACGGGCGGTCCAAGCATCGTTGCGACGGCCAATACCTTCCTCAAGACAAAAATATCGGCTACCCAACTGCCATAATCTTATAATACAACAGACATGAAAGTAATAAAATTGATAGACGAAGTCTACAGCGAAGAAGTAATCAAGAAAAATTTCTCACGCCGCGAGACATTGACGAAGGGCCTGGGTTTTGGATTGAAGGCCGTCCTGGCTGCGATCCCGTTAGGATTGTTGGATACATTCGAGAACAAGGCGATGGCCGGACCCTCGAACGATACTATTGTGGGCATTCTCAACTTTGCCTTGACCCTCGAGTACCTCGAATCAACGTTCTATACGATGGGCCTCTCTACTTCTGGTCTTATCCCTTCTTCGGATGTGACCGTGATGATGCAGATCAGCAAACATGAGAGTGAGCACGTCGCCACCCTGACCTCGACCATTCAGTCTTTATCAGGCACGCCGGTAGCCAAGCCCACGTTCGACTTTACTGCGAATGGCACCTACCCCGATGTGTTCAGCAATTACCAGACTTTCCTGGCCTTATCGAATGCCTTCGAGGACACCGGCGTACGCGCTTATAAGGGACAGGCACCGGGCCTGCTGGGTGCAGGTGCGGTATTGACCGCTGCGCTTGATATCCATTCGGTAGAAGCACGACATGCGTCGGAAGTGAGAAGGTTGAGAGGGTTGAAAGGCTGGATCTCGAATGCGGAGGCAAACGGACTTCCCGCCGCAATCTATGCAGGGGAAGACAATACGACCGAGTTAAATATAAACGTTCCCACAATCACCACGGCGCCTGCCGTCAATGTGACGGAGGCGTTCGATGAACCGCTGACAATGGATGCTGTGTTGGCTATTGCCATGCCGTTCATAAAGAGTTAGTGTAGTTTTTTTCGCTTGTTCATAGGGGGCTGCCGGCCTGGTGCGGGCATGCCCCTTATTTACGTTTCAGGGTGATCACTGCCACCTCCGGCCACATGCCGATCCGCCCTTTTAAGCCAAGGAAACCAAAGCCGCGGTTGACGTACAAGAAGCGGCCCTCTTGTTTGTAGAGGCCGACCCATTGTTTGTAGACATATTGTATGGGGCTCCACTTCAGGCCAAAGAAGTCGATGCCGAATTGCATGCCATGGGTATGGCCGGATAAGGTCAAATGAATATGTTGGGGGTGATCAAGGGTTACTGCTTCCCAGTGCGAAGGGTCATGTGACATAAGGATCTTAAAGTCGTCGTTGGGTACCCCGGCTGTCGCCTTTGCCAGATCTCCGTATTTGTGGAAACCACCCTTGCCCCAATTCTCGACGCCCAGAAGCACGATGTGCTGACCGCCTTTTTCCAGGGTGATGGCCTCATCCAGCAAGAGCCGAAACCCAATCTCTGTATGCACTTTTTTTAACCGGGCAAGGTTGGCTGCCTTGGCCCTGGGTGTCTCCCATTTCATGTAATCCCCATAGTCATGGTTGCCCAGGACCGAAAATTTCCCCATGGGCGCTTTTAATCCAGCAAAAGCGGTGATCCACTTGTCCATTTCGGACGCCTTGTTGTTGACGAGGTCACCGGTGAACAGGATAACATCACTATTTTGCGCATTGACCAGGTCCAAGCCTTTTTGGACGCCGGCGGCGTCGGTAAAGCTCCCCGAGTGTACGTCGGTGATCTGTGTAATTGTAAATCCGTCGAAAGCGATGGGCAGGTCTGGGAAGAGAATCGTCTCACGCCTCACGCGGTAAAAATGTCGTCCCCGCGTGATGCCAAACAGGACCAGGAGGAACAAGACCCCAGCCGTTGCGAGCGTCAATTCGCTTACCCATGGCGCGCGCGGTGGAAACCCGCGGAACAAGCGGGTGATGTCTTCGACAAGCAGAAAGGGGAGGGAGAATAGGCGGGGTACGAAGGATAAGAGCATGCCTCCCATAAGCCAACTGATCGCCACTTGCTGAGTTGGGGACCCGCGACGCACGAAGATGACCGTGATAATGCCGCCGACCAACAACAGATCGGTCAGCCAATAGAGCCATAGGTAAGTGTTGCTGCCTACCAGGAACAATATGGCCTGGTAAAAGTATAGGTCGGTTAGTAACCAGAGCAGTATGATCAACGGAAGTCTTCTTGCCATAACGTTAATTCAGATTTAGCCGGCCGAAGTTTTCGGCGATTGTGCCGTTGTTGGCCGTTGCCCGATCTGCGCTAGTGCCGCCGCCAAAGGTAAGGTGTTTCAGCCCTTTGTGGAATTATGATTGCGCCCTGAGGGCTTAGGGGGCATTTGATTCTCTTTTGTTTGGCTGGTTTCCTTTGTTTGGCTGGTTTCCTTTGCTTGGCTGCTTTCCTTTCTTTGGCTGGCAAAATATTCCCGGGCCTTTTTCAATCCTGTTGCGATGGCCACCCCTTCATCGGCACCATTCAGCAGCAATTCGTTAGCGATCTCTGTGGCTTTCTGACGCAAGCGTAAGGGTTGCTTCTTGTATGAAGGCGGATAGTTCCCATTGTACCACGGCATGACTCAATTCCTTTCGGATACGTCTATAAATGTCGTGCCACGTCGCTAGGTATCTCAAAAAGCAGAACGCCGATATTTCGTTACGCGAATAAGAATGAATTGGCTAGTCTTCTAATTTTCCGAAAAGAAGCAATTGGCATCGCCGGGGCAATTGCCGATGCGGATGTAGCGCTGAGAGAGCGATTCGATCATCAATTTGGCGTGCGGGAGTGTCTTCATCGCATGGCGGACCTGTTCCAGCGGTGCATCTATAATGATCACAACCTCCAGTTCGGAGCCTGTTCTTTCCATTAAGAATTCTGCATCGGACAATTTTTGTCTCAGCAATAAAATGTCGGCTTCACAAGCCGCTTTAAAACGATAGTGTGGCATAGCGTCAACGCATGAATGTAAAAATGTTTCATGGCAACACGGGAGATGGATGTAAATGGGGAATTTAAAAGGATAGGCTAAAGATAGGCGATTTTCGCGATATTCTTAGTATGGTGGCGATGGCTTATTTTTATCATTTTTACCGTTTTTGAACCATGGAATTGTTTCGCGCTTTCCGTAGCACCAATTATACCCTTTATTTCACAGGCAGGGCCGTTTCCCAGTTCGGGACCTATATGCAGCGCATCGCCGTTGTGTGGGTGATCTACTCCATGACCCATTCCGCTTTTTTGCTGGGGGTAACGGTCTTTGCCGAGCAATTCCCTTCCTTTCTGTTTTCCATTCCCGGCGGGGTCGCCGCGGACCGCTATGATCAATATAACATCATCAGGATCACCCAGATCACGTCGATGCTCCAGGCGGTGTTGCTCGCCATCCTCATCTACACGGGTCATACGGTGGTCTGGGAGATCCTGACCCTTAGCGTGGTCCTGGGTATCATTAACGCCTTCGATGTGCCCGCCAGACAGGCGCTGATCAATGCCGCGGTTGCCGATCCGGCCGATCTGCCTAATGCCCTTTCCCTCACTACCGCCACGGCCAACCTCGCCCAATTGCTGGGGCCTGCCGCGGCCGGGATCGTCCTGAACGCATTTGGCGCACCGGTATGTTTCCTCGCGAATGCCGCCAGTTTTGGCGCCGTGCTCGCGTCCCTGCTATTAATGAAATTACCCCCTTCCCAGCCACGAGACCGGTCGGACAAGCATATCGGTGCAGCATTCGCCGAGGCATTTGTCTATCTGAAGCAAACGCCGGCGATCGGCTTCGTGATCTTTATGCTGGCCATAGTCAGTTTATTGGTGTTACCTTTTGGGACGGTGCTACCGGTATTCGCGCGGGTGGTCTTCAAGGGCAATGCGTCCACGTTCGGTTATATTATGAGTGCCGTCGGCGTCGGATCGGTCATCGGCACGATGTTCCTTGCTTCGCGGAAGCCCGGCGCGCAATTGAGAAAGATCCTGTTTTGGAGTACCGTCATCATGGGGCTAGGGCTGATAGGTTTTTCTTTGACGACGATCTTTCCACTGGCGCTTTTCTTCGCAGCCATCGTCGGGATGGGGGCCGTGTCGCAGTTTACGGTCTGTAATATCGTCGTTCAGTCCGAATCCG
Source organism: Puia sp. (assembly GCA_965214315.1). Classification (GTDB taxonomy): domain Bacteria; phylum Bacteroidota; class Bacteroidia; order Chitinophagales; family Chitinophagaceae; genus Puia. Next base: position 471,961 of record CBDCBP010000015.1, read on the forward strand.
AGCCGCATTTGCGGGGGCGGTGCATTGGCATTTTGCTGATGGCCGTCTATGGCATGGCGCCGCTTGGAAGTTTGATCGTGGGCGCCATATCTGAGCGGGCTGGCGCGCCGTTGACGGTGTTGAGCCAGGGCATCATCGGCGTGGTCTTGGGACTGGCTGGCTTAAAGATTGCATTTCCTAGAGTCAAGCACTAATTATATGGAAAAACGAATCCTGGGTATCATTCTGTCTGTAGTGGGCATTATCGGCCTAATCTTCGCCGCCATTTCGATCGTCAATGGGACGGGTAGCAACAAGGGGATCAAGGAGATCCTGGTGTTCGGGATATTGGGGGCTATTTTTTTCTTTGCCGGGATTGGGCTTGTGAAGAATACGAGTGATAAGCCGACCTGATTTTTACGCCGATCTTTCCTGGTCCTATAAGCGCTTCTTTCGGTGTTTGAGTCGGTCAAGTGCATGATCTCGACACCCATTTTCTGGTTTTTGACCGCTTCGATAACAATACAATTAATTTGAACATTACAGGTTGCCTTTCTTCAATTCTTCCACTGCATGATCGGCGGCCCTCGCTGTCATCGCCATATAGGTAAGCGAAGGATTCACGCAATTGGCGGAAGTCATGAATGAACCATCCGTGACGAAGACATTCTTCGCATCCCAAACCTGGTTCCAGGAATTGAGTACCGAGGTCTTGGCGTCCTTACCCATACGCGCCGTACCCATCTCGTGGATGCCGCGACCCAGATAGGGATTGTCATCCCAGCCCTTCACGTTCTTTACCCCGGCGGCTTCGAGCATCTCGACCGCATCGGCCTGCATATCCTTGCGCATTTTCAGTTCATTCTCCTTCAACTCGCAATCGATGGCGAGGATATTGAGCCCCCATTTGTCTGTTTTCGTCTTGTCCAGCGTGACCTTGTTGTCGTGATAGGGAAGGGTCTCGCCAAAACCGCCCATCCCCATGCTCCATGGGCCAGGTACAGTCAACGCTTCCTTGAATTCCTTTCCGATGCTGTATTCCGGCACGGCATGGGTCCAATCCTGCCTGTCGCCGCCGCCCTGGTACCCAAAAGCACGAAGGTAATCGCGTTTGTCGCCAAAGATGTTGCGGAATTTTGGGATATACACGCCGTTGGCGCGGCGGCCAAAATAGTATTTGTCCTCATAACCGTCCATCTCGCCGCCTGCGCCCACACCCAGGTGGTGGTCCATCAGGTTATGCCCCAGCTCACCGGAGCTGCTGCCTAGTCCATCGGGCCAGATATCGGTCGCGGAATTCATCAATACCCAGGCACTGTTCAGTGTCGAAGCATTCAAAAATACGATCTTCGACTTGTACTCTACAGTCAGGTTTGTCTCGGCGTCCAGGACTTCGACCCCTGTAGCTTTCTGCGAATTTTTGTCGTAAAGGATCTTCGTCACGATGGAAAACGGCCGCAGCGTGAGGTTACCCGTGGCAACGGCAGCGGGCAGGGTCGACGACTGGGTGCTGAAATACCCGCCGAAGGGGCAACCCAGCCAACATTTATTCCGGAACTGGCAACCCGGTCTGCCACCATGCGGCACCGTGATATTGGCCGTGCGGCCGATGATCATATGGCGGGTACCCTTATAATGCTCCTTAATCCTTGCGGCTACGTCGACCTCCACGCAGGTCATGTCATAAGCCGGCAGGTAATGACCATCCGGAAGCTGTGGAAGGTGCTCGATCGACCCGCTGATGCCCGCGAATTTTTCCGCATAGGTGTACCACGGCTCGATGTCTTTATAACGAATGGGCCAGTCGATGGCGATACCGTCCTTTGCATTGGCCTCGAAATCAAAATCACTCCAGCGATAGCTTTGCCGGCCCCACATCAGGGAGCGACCGCCGACATGGTAACCCCGGAACCAGTCGAAGCGCTTGACCTCTGTGTAGGGGCTTTCGCTGTCCTTGCACCAAAAATCGAGATTGGTTTCGTTGAGCGGGTAGTCGCGCTTGAGCACGGGGTAGTCTTTTTCCATTTGGGTCGTACGCGTGCCGCGATGGGGGTAGTCCCATGCTTCCTTATTGGCATTCACGTAATCCTTGATATGCTCGATGTTCCGTCCCCTCTCCAGCATCAGGACCTTAAGCCCTTTTTCTGTCAATTCCTTGGCGGCCCAGCCCCCGCTGATCCCCGAGCCGATCACAATCGCGTCGTAGGTGTTCATTGCCTGGGCCTTGTTGTTGATGTTGGTGGTATCGCCTGCCATGTCTTATTTTTCACCTAAGATAGGAAAAATTTTTCCCAACCGGTGGGGGTTTGCCGTGGAACGATTTTTACAGGCAAGTTTCAATCTATTGACATGAAACGCACCTATCTATTGGCTTTTTTTGTCGCCGGAGGAATGATTACGTCACCGCGTGTCACAGCACAGGGCGCTGCTCAGGAGCGGCGCCTGATCGGTTTGAACGATGCCATTGACCTGGCCGTCAAGAACAGTAAAGTATTACGGAACAGTATCGCTAAAACGGCAGAAGCCGAAGCGCTGCTTCAGCAGGCCCGCAATGGGCAGCTGCCAGATCTGAAGATCAGTGGATCCTACCTGCGCGTTACCCAGCCCAATATCGACGTGGACCCGGCAGTTTCCAAGGCTCTGAGCGGCAGTGGCGGCCAGGGCAATGCTGGTAGTGGCAGCGGGAGCTCGGGTAATCAGACCAACCTTAACAATTTAAAGATCAACCAGGTCATGTATGGCATGGCCAATGCCTCGATGCCACTTTTTTCCGGCTTCCGGGTACGGTATGGGATCCAGAGCGCCAAATTTCTTGTCCTCGCGGCACAGCTCGATGCCGACAACGACCGCGAGTCCGTCATCCTCAATTCGGTGAATGCCTATGCGAATCTTTACAAAGCACAGGAGAACGTCCTCCTGCTGACGGAGGAACTTGCCCAATCTTCGAAAAGGGACAGTGACTTTGCCGGCATGGAAAAGAATGGCCTGCTCGCACGGAATGACATGCTGAAAGCCCAGCTGCAAACAACCAATATCGCTTATAGCCTTGCCGATGCAGAAAACAACGAGAAAGTAGCCGAAGTCAACATGAACCTTTTGCTTGGCCTCCCTGAAAACACCGGCTTGCTTCCCGATTCCAATACCTTTATGACCCAGGGAGCGATTGAAACGATCGACACTTACGAAAAAACTGCGCTTGAACACCGAAGTGACGCCGCTGCCGGCAGGTACAGGACGAGGGCCGCAGGCGTCGCGGTCAACACGGCGAAGGCGGACTATTATCCGACCGTCGCGTTATCGGGTGGGTATGTGGCGGCGAAAATCCCCAATTTCTTCACCGTCACCAATGCCGTCACCTACGGGGTGGCGCTCCAATATGATCTGGGTTCCTTTTGGAAGACCGGCGCCAGGGTCGCCCAACAAAAAGCAAGGGAAGAACAAGCTTCTGCCAATGAAGCGCAGCTCGACGATGAGATCCGACTGCAGATCAATCAATCCTATGCAGACTTTCTTACCGCGCAAAAAAAGATCGCCGTTAGCAAGAAAGCCGTGGAACAGAGCACGGAGAATTACCGGATCACTGGCAATAAATACAAGAATGGCCTGGTCACCACCACCGACCTCCTCGAAGCAGATGTCAGTCTGCTGCAGGCCAGGATTAATCTTTCCCTGGCAAGGGTCGATGCGATGGTTGCGTATGATACGATCCTGGAGCGGAGCGGTTTGCTAACCCATCCTATCCAGGCCACTTCAAAAAGATAGTTATGGCAAACGAAACACAAGCTCCGCCGAATGAGGCACCGCAACAAGGCAATGCGCCTGCGCCGCAGCAAGGCAATGCACCGCAACAAATGAATGCGCCTCAACAAGGAAATGCGCCTGCGCCGCAGCAAGGCAATGCACCGCAGCAAATGAATGCGCCTCAGCAAGGCAATGCGTCTGCGCCGCAGCAGCAAAACGGAACGCCTCAGCAACCGAATGGCGCTCCGCAGCAACCGGATCAGCCGCCGAAAAAGCGAAGTAAAGTCTTTACCATCGTGCTGATCGTACTGGTGATCGTTGGTGCGTGGTTCGGCATCAGCAAATGGATCCATGGCAAACACCATGAGGAAACCGATGACGCACAGGTCTCGGCGAATATCAGCCCGATCATTCCCCGTGTTTCCGGGTATATTACGGAAGTAAGGGTAAAGGACAATCAACCCGTCCACAAGGGCGATACCCTGCTTGTGCTCGACGATCGCGACCTTCAACTAAAAGTAGCGCAGGCCGAAGCGGCGTTGGGAACGGCCGAAAGCAATCTCCTGCAAGCCAAAGCCTCCACCGATGCCGCCCGCAGCAATATCGCGACCCAGCAGGCGCAGGTGAAAGCGGCAGGCGACCAGATCGAAGCCGCCAAGGTCACGCTCTGGCGAGCGACGCAGGACTACAACCGCTATGCCGACCTCATCAAGGACCACTCGATCACGCAACAGCAATATGAGCAGGCGCTGGCGGCCAAAGAATCGGCCGAAAAACAGCTGCAGGTATTGCAGGATCAACAACAACAAGCTACGCAGCAAACACATTATGTCAGTACCCAAAGCAAGGCCACCTCTACACAGATCAAAATAGCGGAGACGACCATCAAGCAAAGGCTCGTCGATATCGACGATGCGAAATTGAACGTGAGCTATGCGGTGATCACGGCCCCTGCGGACGGCCGGGCCTCCAAAGTAAATGCGCAGGTGGGGCAGTACGCCACCGCCGGCGGAAGTCTTTTCAGCCTGGTGCTGGACAGCAGTGTCTGGGTAATAGCCAATTTCAAGGAGACGCAGCTCGACCGGATCCGGATCGGTCAGCGGGTAGTGATCTCGGCCGATGCCTTTTCCGGTCACGAATTCGAAGCGTCCGTGGGTTCTTTCGCGCCGGCGACCGGTGCCGAGTTCGCCCTCCTTCCGCCGGATAACTCAAGCGGAAATTTTGTGAAGGTCGTGCAACGGCTGCCCGTCAAAATACTCTTCGCCAACAATGGCGACACGCTGCTGCCGGGGCTGCGGCCGGGCATGAATGTCAATGTGGATGTACACCTGAATGGCAAATAATCATGACGGATCAGGATTCATTGGTAGAATATGGTTCGAGGCGGGTGATCATCACGATCACGGCGATCTTGTGCACGCTGCTGGAAGTCGTAGACACGACGGTGGTCAATGTAGCGCTTACCAACATGCGGGGAAGTTTGGGCGCTACCGTTACCGAGATCGCCTGGGTGATCACGGCCTATGCCATCGGCAACGTGATCGTCATCCCGATGACGAGCTGGCTGTCCATACAATTTGGCCGCCGGAATTATTTTGCAGCCTCGATCATTTTGTTTACCGTCTGCAGTTTTTTGTGCGGCAATGCCACCGGCATCTGGGAACTGGTTGTTTTCCGGGTATTGCAGGGAATAGGGGGTGGGGCGCTGCTGGCGACGAGCCAAACTATCATTACGGAGGCCTACCCGGTCAACCAGCGAAGTTTGGCGCAGGGCATTTATGGAATGGGCGTGGTGGTCGGCCCTACTTTGGGGCCTCCGCTTGGAGGCTATATCGTTTACCACTATTCCTGGCCCTATATCTTTTATATCAATATTCCGATCGGGATTGCCGCGGCTTTGCTGACGTTGCAGTATGTGCGTAGCCCGAACTATGGACAAAAGAAATCCGGCTCCGATATCGACTATGCGGGCATCGTGCTGTTGGCAGGGGCGATCGGCTGTCTGCAATACGTGCTGGAACGGGGCCAGGACGAAGATTGGTTTGCTGATGCGGGGATCACAGCGTGTACGGTGGTGTCATTCCTTTGTTTATTCTTTTTTGTCTGGCGGGAGATGACGTTCCGGGACCCGATCGTAAATCTTCGGGTGTTGAAGAATGGCAATTTACGGATCGGGACGCTGCTCACGTTCATACTGGGATTCGGGTTGTATGGGTCGACGTTTGTGATCCCGCTTTACACGCAGGGCACACTTGGCTGGACCGCGGAGGAATCCGGCATGTTGCTGGTGCCCAGTGCGCTGGCCACCGCGGTGATGATGCCAACGATCGGTCAGATCCTGCAGCGTGGCGTCAAACCGCAGTTCCTGGTGTCCGGTGGCATGCTGCTCTTCTTTTTGTTCTGTCTATTCTCTTATCATATCCTCACAAATGATACCGGCAAAGGCGCATTTTTCTGGATATTGATCGTCCGTGGAATTGGCATGGGGATGCTGTTTGTGCCGATCACTTCGTTATCCCTGAGCAGCCTCCAAGGACCCGAGATCGGGCAGGGTGTGGCGTTTACCGGGATGGCGCGTCAGCTAGGAGGGTCCGTTGGAGTAGCGCTGATCAGCACCTATATGGCCCGCCGCAACCAATTGCATCGGAGCGAACTGGTCAGCAAATTGAATGTCGATGATCCGGTGGTGCAACAGCGGGTCATCCATTTACAGCACCAATTCATGGCCAAGGGCGAGCCGCCCAATATGGCGCTCCAGACTGCCTGGCAATCGCTGGATGCCGGTGTCACCAACCAGGCGGGCATCTTGTCCTATATGGACGTTTTCCTTTATTTGGGCTTGCTGTTCCTTGCCTGCATTCCTTTTATCCTGATGGTGCGTGAATCTACCAACAAGTCTGCGGTAAGCGCCCGGGATGCATTAAAGCCCGGTCGATTACTGTGTCATGAAACGCCAGGAGATGGATGAATACGGGGTCATCTTTGTTTGTCCCTGAATGACCTGTCCCTGCCAGGCCCCACTCGTTGTTTTAACCGTCTGTAGCTTGTACCAATTGTACTCGCCTTTTTCGTAGTTGAAGCTTGTGCCGTCGTCGTCATAGAGGTCGTAGCGGGCGGCCTTTTCCCCATAGCAGCGCAGTTCGAGCGGGAGAGGCGTATCGTTGGATGGCGTGTGCAGGACCGGCGGGATCAGGGGAATGATGCCGCCATCGCGGACGTACAATGGAATATGGTCGCTGTCTTCTTCGCTCATGATGCTGCCGCTATCGCCGACCAATCTTCCCGTATAGAAGTCGTACCATTTCCCTTTTGGCAAGTAGACTTTTCTTTTCTTCTCTTTGGCGAAGAGGGGTGCGACAAGTAGGTTGTCGCCGAGCATGAATTGGTCACTGATGGCATCGGCATCCGCGCCTGCGCCGGAAAAACCCGCGACCAACTGCATCGCCCGCACCGGCGGTTTGCCTTCGAAATAGTATTGTGCAAAGGTGGTATAGAGGTAGGGGAAGAGTTGCATGCGCAGGAGCGCCACTGCCTTTACCTGCTCCCACACGTCCGGGTAGGTCCAGGGCTGGGTGCCGTCGGCCCAGGCATTGATCATGGCCATGGGCGAGAAGCAAACGGACTGCACCCTGCGCAGCCATTCCTCGGCGGACGAGGATGCCCGCACCTCGGGGGTCCACAATACCCCGATAAAACTGCTGCTGCACAAGGCCGTTATGAAATCCCGGTGGTCGTAATAATCGTCGTACAGCACATAGGGGAATGAACTGCCGCCGCCATTCGAAGCACGCGCGAGGCCATACGTGCGTTTGTTTTTTGCGTGAAACCAGTTAAATGTTTGGCGCTGGCATTCCAGACCGAAGACCTGGCGCATCTGCTCGCCGCTGATGCCTGAAGGAAAGCGGGCGATGTCGGGCCATAACCAGTTGTCATAGCCGTCGATCTCATCGATCTTGTAGCCCGAGATGCCAAGATCGAGGTGTTTTTCTTCGAAAAGATGGCGGTAGAGGCGGACGGCCGCGGGCAGGTTGAAATCAGGCACCAATCCATTCCAGACAGTGTGGCTTCCCGAAAGGGGTTTCAGGCTGTCATACAACGAAGAAGAAGGGGAAAGATAGGGATTCAACCAGAGGTTGAGCCGGATGCCGCGATCAAGCATTTCGTTAATGAAGCGCTTCGGATCGGGAAATCTACCTTTATCCCATTCAAAAGTGCAGGGATAGGATTTGGATTGCCAGCCGGGCTCCAGTCCAAAAAAGTCCAGGGGAAAGCCGCGCAAGGCAAACGAGTCTGCTTCCTTGCGGACGTCATTTTCTGTCGAGCCGGTCGGCAAGCGTTGGGTAAAACCCAGGCCCCATTTGGGTGGCAGCACGCCGCCGCCGCAGTATAAGTTGAAGCGTTGAACCGCCTCCATTGTCGTCGGACCGGCAAACACATAGATCTCCACGCCCTTTGCCGGGATGAGCATCTCGACCGCATCGGAGGTGGGCTGGTCGGTCCATTTCGGATCCGTATTGCGGTCGTAGGCTTGCGGCGGGTGCGGGCTATCTTTGCGGACGCCTGTGCCTGGATATACGCGGATATATTGCGCGCAATTGACGAAGACGCCATAACCTTTGTCCGATACATAAAAGGGGACCGGGGCGTGGGTCCTTCCGTTGTCAGTACCTCCGAAGTGGTCTACGTGCAGGTTCAGGGTATGTGAGCGTTGGTCGATGTGCTTGAAATTAAGGCCGAGGCCATAGAGTTGTTCGGTAGGGGCCAGTGGAAAGCGGAGGTAGACCTGGCCGTCTATTTGTAGTGCGCTGCAATTGGTCAGATTGGAAGGGAAGGGGTTCTCGCCTATTTTTTTCAAGGCGGCCCGCCTTGGTATGCTGCCGGCGGCTTTCAGCAGATCGAATGTTTGCGGGTCGCCGATCGAGGCTTTCCAGACGCCGGGTGCGGCTGGGGTCCAGTGGATGGTCGCGTAGTGGTTGGGGCTGGGCACCGGGTGATTTGCCCATTTTGGCGATTTTGAGATCAATGCTTGGCTCGCAGACCGTTGGTGTAGCGGCACCGATCGGATAAGGGATGCCACGGCTTTTGGGGCCTTCGCAGGCTTGGGAGCCGGGTTTCTGCCATAAATGGCTTCCGCAGTAAAAAGCGCAACTAGCAGGAATGTCTTCATATGCGGGAAATTATGGGATGTTTTTTGCTCAAAATTGCTCAAAAATATAGTTAAACTAGTGGCTATCGTATTGCATCACTAATAAAAAGGTTAGTGATGAAAGAGAAAATTTCCGTGCTTATCATCGAAGATGAAGTTGACATGGCTATGCTGCTACGGGCACAGTTGAGCGACCGGTACCGCACAAATGTGGTCCCCACCCTTCGGGATGCTATTTCCATCTTGCAAGATGAGCCCCCCGATGTTGTCTTGCTGGACAACAACCTCCCCGACGGTCTCGGCCTGTATTTTCTGCCTACGATCTTTACCTACTCAAAAGAAATAGCTGTTATCATGATGTCGGCGCTGCATACTTCCTCGATCGAAAAAGAAGCGATCGAACAGGGTGCCATCGCTTTTTTGGAAAAACCCTTCAAGCTCGCCGAGATCAAGGAAACGATTCAGAAGATCGAGTACGGCAGAACGGGATAGCGGTGGCTTGAGCAGCTAAGCCTCAGCGTTTCGGCGCACCTTGTTTTGCGTCGCCCACGTTTGCCGAAGCGCCGCAATCACCTAATTTAAGACCAATTCGACAACGGGGATCTCGTACCTCGGCTGTTTGGGAGGCAGCGTCAGTTCTAAGTTGTCACTGCCTGAAGCCGCGTACAACAACTCCGAATGGTCATGCAGGAATTGCGCATATTTGATTTTCCCATTGTAACCCGGAAGCAGCAATTTCCCGGACGGGTAGTTGTATAAATGGAGATACAATCGATTGGTCGTTTTATTGTAGGTGAGTTTCGTCCCCTCCGGAATTTTAAAGCCTTCCGGTGCGTAGGTGCAGTCGTAGATGGCGCTGTCATTGGCATACATCCAATCCGCGATGGAGTCGAGTGCCCGTGTAGCCCTATAGTCGAATTCGCCCCGGGCCGTCGGTCCGACATTGAGGATGAGGTTACCGCCATTGGCCACAGACGTGATCAGCAGGTCGAGCAATTGCCGGTGTGTCTTCCAGGTATCCTCGTCGCGGTAATACCCCCAGGAACCCGAAAAGGTCTGACAAGTCTCCCAGGTCTTGCCGTGGAATGGCTCCAATTCTTTTGGAGAAACTTGCTCTGGCGTCACAAAGTCGCCGCCGTCGGCATATTCACCCAATCCCAGGCGGTTGTTCACGATGATGCCGGGCTGGAGCCTGCGCACCATCTTCAACAGTTCTACGGCGCCCCAGTCCTCCTTGCCCTTTCCATGATGACTTTCCATCTCTTTTTTGTCCTCCCAGGACCAGTCGAGCCAAAGCACATCGATCTTCCCGTAATTGGTTAACAACTCAGTGAGCTGGTTGCGAAGGTATTGCCGGTATTTGGCCATATCCCGGCCTTTGTTGAGGCGCGCGTAGTTGGCGGCACTCGTATCGACCTGCGTCAGCGGGTGAGCATCGTCCATGGTGTAATCGGGATGGTGCCAATCCAGTAATGAATAATAAAAGCCAACCCTGAGGCCTTTTGCCCTGAAGGCGTTCACATATTCCCTGACCAGGTCGCGTTTGGCGGCGGTATTGGGAGCTTTGTAATCGGTATACTTTGAATCGAAGAGACAAAAGCCGTCATGGTGTTTGGTCGTGAGCACGGCGTACTTCATGCCCGCCTTTTTCGCCTCATCGGCCCATTTGTTTGGATTGAAATGGTCCGGGTCGAACTCGTTGAAGTATTTTTGGTACTCCTCGTTGGTCATGTGCTCGTTGTGCTTCACCCACTCATGTCTGGCGGCCTGGGAATAGATGCCCCAGTGGATGAACATGCCGAAGCGGCCGTCTTCCCACCACTGCATACGTTGCTGTTTTTGTTTTTCGGTCTCGGTGCCGATGCGTGTCTCAGCGCCGATGGGGGACTGCGCAAAAGCGGGGAATGACATCAAGGTGGCCGCGAGTAGCGGCAGGAGTAATTTTTTGCTGCTCATCCCATAAATGTACGTTGCTCCCGGCAATCTTTTTCGAATTCATGCAATCGTTGTACTTGCGCCGGCCGGGGTGCGATGAAGGGGCGCGTTTTCTTCACCAGTGCGTAGGCGTCGTCATAAGTCGCCCCTGCTTTGATCAGGTAGGCGATGGCCATCGTAGGCCCCCGGCCCAGGCCCTGGCGGCAATGCACGTAGACCTTCCCGCCGGCCTTCATCTCCTGATCCATAAAGTTCGCACCTTTTTCCAGGTTATTCAGCGTGGGGGGCGTATTGTCTGGTGTAGGCAAATGGAGGTATTTGAACCCTATGTACTGCGCCTCGCTATACACCGAATGCATGCGCATGTTGACGATGGCTGTGACGCCCAATGCTTTTAGCTTCTGCAAGCCGATCAGGTTATACTGGCTGCCCAGGAAAAGGTCGGCGGTAACCTGGCTGTTCTTCAATATGGGGAGCCCGTACAGGTAGCGATGCAGGATGTCCGCCATCTTTTGCAGGAAGAGGCGGACGAGTAAAAAGATGCTTTTTATTCGGTCGTACATGGTACTAAAAGATTCAATGCGCCCGGGACGATGTGGATGTCGATGACCGCTGCCTGGTCCTGTTTGTCATCGAGCAGAAAATCTATGGGTGCATCCATTTCGATCCTGACGCGTTGGCATCGCCAATGTTGGAGTGTATGGGAATCTTTGTGAAAAAGCGTCGATCCCGCTACTTTGATCAGCGAAGCCGCGTCGGCTTCCCGCAATAAAATAACATCCAGCCAACCGTCATCGATCCTGATATCCGGCAGGAACGACAAATTGCCGATCCCTACGTTTCCGGCATTGGTGACGGTAAGCGCCACGCCTGTTTCTGTGATCTGGTGATCGTCGATGCGCAGCCTGTAGGTGGTAGGGACGGCGCCGGAGAGCTTTTTGAGGGCGGCGACGGCATAGGCCGCCTGTCCAAGGTTGCTTTTCAGCTTTTCGTCGACATCGATCACCATATCGGCCATCAGCCCAAGGTTGACCCGCAGTAGGAATGGCGCGCCGTTTGCCTCACCCATGTCTGCCTTTATCATTTGGGAGGGTCCCTGGGTAATGAGGCGGATCGCTTTTTCCGTGTTTTGCGGAATAGTCAGTTCCTTGGCTAACACATTCGCGGTGCCGCCAGGGATGATCGCCATGGGTGTTGGTGCGCCCATCAGGGCCTTTGCCACCTGTGACACGGTGCCATCGCCGCCATAAACTGCAATGAGGCCAGTCTGGCCGATAAGTGTTTTTGCCGCTTGGAAGGTCTCCGCTTCATCATGTGTCACGGTGCAATGCCAGTCGACTGCTGTTCCCGAGAAGGTCTTTTGAAGGTAGGAGAGGATGGGTTCATCCTTTCCGGCAGACGGGTTGATGATAAAATGCACTTTTTCAAAGTCCATGCATTGATGGGGCAAATGATATGCCGCGGGGTGGTGCTGGTCGGGTCGCTGTCCGGGTCGCTGGTCGGGTCGCTGCCCGGGCCGCTGCCCGGGTCGCTGGTTGGGTCGCCGGTCGGGTCGCTGGCCTGGCCGCTGCCCGGGTCGCTGGTTGGGTCGCCGGTCGGGTCGCTGGCCTGGCCGCTGCCGTAGGATGGGCGAACACGCCCTTTCTTATCTGGCGGGCGCTGCCACCCGTGTGGCGTTCAAAAAAAATGAGGTGTATATTCTACACCAGTATTTCTTGTATCCAATGAGTTCGTCTGGACGGGGACTTCGATCATTGTGCAGTTGCCTTATCATTCAACCAGATCTTGATCGGCCCGTCGAGCTGGCCTGCATCCGCAAACGGTGTCAGTACGAAGCTGCCAATGCCATAGGCCTGTTTGCCGGACCATTGTTTGGGAAGGAGGGCGCTTAGGTCGGTTAGCGCCGGTGTGTGTGCCTGCGAACCGATGGTTGCAGTCAGTACCGAGTCTTCGGCCAGCACCTGGGGGCCTCTTTTGAAGGCGACGCAGCCGGGAAAGGAGAGGCCGCCCGCCAGCCGCATCAATGGCATTTGCATGGTGATGACGATGGTGTCGCCATCGGCCCATTGGCGATGAATGCTGCATACGGCGTGGCCGCCGGGCGACGAGCCGGTCCTTGGTATGCTGCTGGCCGCTGGTCTGCTGTTGACGCTGTTTGCGCTGGTGGCTTTTTTGGTGCTGCTGGCCGCTGGTGTGCTGTTGGCGCTTGTTGCGACGCTGATTCCTGTTTGGTCGCTGGCCACTGATCTGCTGTTGGCGCTGTTTGCGATGCTGATTCCTGTTTGGTCGCTGGCCGCTGATCTGCTGTTGGCGCTGTTTGCGACGCTGATTCCCGGTCCGCTATTGGCGCTTATTGCGCCGCTGACTCCTGTTAAAGCGATGCCGCCTGCTGCGGGCTCAATCGGCTTCCCATTCACCGCGGCGGAAAAGCCAGACGCCCATTCGGGTACGCGAAAGTTGATGCCGAAGGCATCCGGTCGCGAAGGATGTACCGTATAGACGAGCCGGCCGTCAAGGGGAAAATTTGACTGGCAATCCAACCGCACCGCCAGCCGCTGGCCATTCGCTTCAAGGACAGTATCGCTTACGCTGCCCCGCTCGTACAACAACACCCAAAGCTGGTCGCCGGACCGCGCATAGCATAAGAAGGGGATCAGGGAGATGCCGCCGGGCACACTGGACAAACAGCAGCTATAGCCCTGGTCGCATTTATAGGGTTTGCTGCCAGTGATAGGGGTGTAGTAACTCACACATCCCGTCAAAGGGTCTTCCGCCGCCAGCAGGTGGTTGTAGACGGACTTTTCTATCTCCTCCGAATAGCGCATCTTCCCGGTAAGGGCAAGCAGCTGGGCATTGAACTGCAGCCAGGTGACCGTGACGCAGCCTTCGCCAATATCGTCTTTATTGGCGCCGGGTAAGCGATGGTTGCCCTGGAAGACCTCGAACGAACTCGAGGTGCCGGTCACGTATAACCGATTGGTGACGATGTCCTGCCATGCCGTCTCCATGGCCAGCAAATATTTTTTTTCTCCTGTCAGCCGGTAATATTGCAGGATACCTACAAAACAGGACAACATCTCATAGGCCTTCGCATCGCCGATCTTGTCGACCCTTCCCCATTTTTGCAAATTGGACATGATCTTCGGCCCCGTCGGGCCTTCCCAGGCGGAAAGCAAATATCGCGCAAAGCGCAGGTATTCGGGTCTGCCCGTATACCGGTAAAGGTCGACCATGGTTCCGAGGATACTGCCCGATGCCAGACCCGCGTGCCAGCCGGAGGCGTTGATATCTCTTTGGCCCGCGCCCGTGCCAAAGGTCCGGCAGACAAGGTCAGCGGCCTTTTCCGCGGTCTCCAGTGCCTGTTGATCGCCGGTGATCTGATAGTAGCCGAGCAAGCCGTAGATGGCATATTTATGCGCCCATACATCCCACTCGGTCCAATAATCTTTTGGCAGGTAGGTCCCCAGGTAACCATTGGGCAGTTGGGTCGCGACGTAGGTTTTTTCCATGGCGTCGGCGAGGCTTTTCAACCGGGGATCATGCGAATAGCGCCACACATTGGAAGCGGTGAATAGGAATTTGCCGACATGTTCCCCAATCCATACCTGCGCGCCGGGGCGGTGTTCGAAGCCAGAGAGCAAGGTGGCCGAATCGATGGCCAGCAGCCGCTTCTCGAGATTGATCCTCATGCGATCGTCGAGCAAGCCTGTCAGCGCCACCTCGGTACAGGGGGTTAATTTGTCGGTTACTTTGTCCGTGATGACGGGCGTTTGTCCAATGGCGTGTCCGAAACCCAAGAGCGTGGTCAATGCCCAAGCCTTAAAAATGATCCGATGCTTCATGCCTATAAGGTACGAATTCTCCAGCAACCGATCATCGGCATTGCCGGGAGCAGGATGCAAACAAGGAAGCGCCGGTGAGGACGGATTCCGGCATTTTGTTGTATTCATCCATTCTTATGTAGACGCAACAAGGGCCGGATGAGACAATTTCTTAAGAAGTGCAATGCTGGCTTCTGGCGGGTACAACTGGACAGTAGTCCCCGTAGTGCGGCTTAGCGAATACATCCAGCCAATAGAAATGCCAGTGTGGGGCAGGACATCTTACAATGTCGTTTTTCGGCGCGCAAAAGTCGCGCAGACGGCTTACCTTGCTACAAGAAAAACACCAATTATGGCAAGCGTATCCATTTACCTGAATTTTCAAGGCAATGCCGAAGAGGCTTTTAATTTTTACAAATCGGTTTTCAAAACGGAATTCGAAGGAGCCATCGACCGGATGAAAGACGTCCCCTCCATGCCCGGCATGCCACCTCTCCCGGACAATGAAAAAAATGCGGTCATGCACATCTGCCTGCCCATCATGGGAGGCGTAAAACTGCAGGGCACGGATATGCTGGAGTCGATGGGTCATCTGTTGAAGATCGGCAATAATACGACCATTTGCCTGGAACCTGACAGCAGCGTGGAAACCGACCGTTTGTTCAACGCACTTTCCGCCGGCGGGTCCGACACGATGCCCCTACAGGATATGTTTTGGGGCGCCTATTGGGGTACCTGCCTCGACAAATTCGGCGTCCGCTGGATGTTTAATTTCATGAAATGACATAGGCTGGCGAGCCGCTACCGCCGCCTGTTCGGGGATTACTGCCTCAAGCGAGCACTCTTTTTGCAAGTGAACCGGTATGGCGCGCAAAACCTCACCTACCCGCAAACTCAAACGGCAACAATCCGTGGCTGGAGAAGCCAAAGGGCAACGTCCTGGCGTTCGCAAGGTTAAACGGCAACAACCCGTGGCCGGAGCAGCCAAAGGGCAGCGTTCCGCCGCCCGTGAGGTTAACCGACAACAACCCGTGGCCGGAGCAGCCAAAGGGCAGGGTCCCACCGCCCGTGAGGTTAACCGGCAACAACCTATGGCTGGAGCAGCCAAACGGCAACGTCCCGCCGCCCGTGAGGCTAATCGTCAGCAACCGGTGGCCAGAGAAGCCAAAGGAGGACGTCCCGCCGCTCGCAAGGGCAACCGTCAACCACCTACGACCGGAAAAGCCGCCGGACAAAATCCTGGCACTGGTAAGACCGATGGTCAAGAAACGACGGCCCCGGACTTCTCCGGCGCCAAGCGATCGCCGTTGCCAAAAACGATCAGCCCGATGTTGGCGACGCTGGTGGAGGAGCCGGTAGAAGGACCGGATTGGCAATATGAGATCAAATGGGATGGTTACCGGGCCATCGCCATTTGCAACAAGCACATGGTGAAGTTGATCTCCCGCAACAACAAATCGTTCGATGAAAAATTCTACCCCATTCACGCCGCACTTACAACCCCTGGATGGCGCGCCGTCCTCGACGGCGAAATAGCCGTGCTGAAAGGAGATGGCGTTTCGAATTTCGGCGCCTTGCAAAACTGGCGAAGCGAAGCGGATGGCCAGCTCATCTACTACGTCTTCGACCTGCTCTGGCTGGACGGCTATGACCTGATGCCGCTGCCTCTTTCCCGCCGCAAAGCCATCCTTGCATCCCTCGTGCCGGAGGACGGGCCGATCAGGCTAAGTCAAAATTTTGACACCACGGCCACCGAGTTTCTCGCCGCCGCCGCGAAGATGGGCCTGGAAGGCATCATCGCCAAACGGGCAGATAGTCCCTACAAGCCGGGCGATCGCGGCCGCGACTGGCTCAAGATAAAGACCCAAAAACGACATGAAGTGGTGATCGGCGGCTTTACCCGGAACGAAGGTTCACCGAAACCTTTCAGCTCCCTGCTGGTCGGCATTTTTGACAAAAAAAAGCTCACCTACATCGGAAAGATCGGTACAGGTTTCAACTCGCAGCAACAACACGATATGATCAACCAATTCAAACCGTTGTTGACCGACCGTTCTCCGTTTACGATCACTCCGGATGTTAACGAACCCTCCCGGTTCCGGCCTGATCCGCCCCATGCCGAAGCCTTTTGGCTAAAGCCGGTATTGGTGTGCGAAGTCAGTTATGCCGAGTTGACGGCCGACGGTGTGATGCGACATCCATCTTTTCAGGGGATGCGCGAGGACAAGCCTTCGAAAGACGTGCACGCGGAGATTGCTTTGCCCGCTGCTGCGCTTACGCGTCCTGAATTGGGCCAGTCTGCCATAGCCGCCAACAGCTCCGAGGCAGTGTCTGGATCGGCCGCAGCGGACTATCCCGGGCGGGCGTCTGGCGAGGCAACTGTCAAAGCCTCTCCTATACACTTAAAGGCGGAGGCGGCGGCGCAGCGAAAAACGTTGTTGAACCCGACCGATGAATCGCAGGTGCGAAAAGTAAATGGACACGAACTGAAATTCAATCACCTCGGCAAAGTCTTTTGGCCCAAGGATGGCTATACGAAAAGAGACCTGCTGAACTATTATTATCAGGCAGGCGAGTACCTGCTTCCATACCTCATCAACCGGCCGCAGTCGTTGAACCGCTTTCCCAATGGCATCGCCGGCAAAAGTTTTTACTACAAAAATGTCAGCGATACCGCACCCGACTGGGTAAAACAGTTTCCGTATCGTACGTCGGAAGGGGAGGACAAAAACTTTCTGGTGGTGGAAGATGAAGCCAGTATATTGTGGATGGCGAATATGGGCGCTATCGAAATGAATCCATGGAATAGTACGGTGGCGTTCCCCGATCACCCGGACTGGTGTATCATCGATCTCGACCCGACTGACAAGAACACTTTCGAACAGGTCATTAAAACGGCGCAGACCACACTTCAGCTATTGCAAGCACTCAAAATAGACAGTTATCCCAAGACCTCAGGCTCTACAGGTATTCATATCTATATCCCCATGGGAAGAAAATATACATATGATGAGTGCCAGTTGTTTGCCAGATTGATCGTGACGCAGGTGCACAATGAATTGAAAGGTTTTACCAGCATCGAACGGCTGACCCGGAACCGACCGGGAAAAATATACCTTGATTTCCTGCAAAATCGTCCTAAGGCAACGCTGGCAGCACCGTATTCCATACGCCCGAAACCAAAGGCGACCGTGTCCATGCCGCTCCATTGGGACGAAGTGAAGCGAGGACTCAAAATGACCCACTTCACCATTGAAAATTCGATCGCGAGGGTCCGATCGGAAGGTGACCTTTTTAAGGGTGTTCTCGGAAAGGGTATCGATATGCAGAAAGCGCTCAAGGCACTTGGTGGCTGATCCAAACCTAAACAGCAGGTTTGGGCTGCTGGAAGGGCAGTTCTACGATGAATACCGCGCCTTCGCCGGGGCGGCCTTCGGCAAGAATGGTCCCATGATGGCGCTGGACGATCTTTTTGCAAAGTGCGAGACCGAGACCGGTACCCTCATACCGGTCTTTTGTATGCAGCCGCGTAAACGTATTAAATATAAGCAACGCATTCTCCTGGCCAAAACCGATCCCATTGTCGCGCACTTCGATGCTGGCGTAAGGCACACTGTTGCGGACGACATCCGCGGCATTGATCCGAATGACCGGCGCCACGCCCTCGGCTGAAAACTTAAGCGCATTGATCACCAGGTTATAAAACAATTGATACAACAAAATGCCCGCCCCTTGGAGCACAGGAAGCTGGTCGCAGGTAACGGTAGCGCGCTTTTGCGCAATGATCATCTCCAGATCCACGACAACGTCGCGTAACACTGCGTTGAGGTCCACCACCTGGATCAACTGGTTGCCGGAATTGATGGTGGAATATTTCAGGATGCCTTCGATCATCTCCGACATCCTTGAGGCCGAGACCTTCATCCTTTCGAGATAGCTGGTACTCTTAGCAGAAAAGGTGGTACCAGGATCCTCCACCATGCGACTCAAAAAAGTCCGCATCTTCCGAAGCGGCTCCTTCAGGTCATGACTGGTGACGTGCGCGAACTGCTGGAGGTCTTCGTTGGAGCTGAAGAGGTCTTCATTCGACTGGGCAAGTTCCTCATTGGTGACGGCCAATTCTTCGTTGGCGGCCTGCAATTCAGCGTTGCTGGCATCGAGTTCCTGGGTCCTCTCCTGGATCTGCTGTTCAAGTGCCAGCTGCACCTGCCGGTGGACTGTAATATCCTGTGCCGTACCGATGATCTTTACCGGCCGCCCCGCTTCATCGGGCAGCACCTTGCCGATCGCATGAAGGATGCGTTTGCGCTGCGAAACTTCATGGATCACCGTGAACTCTTCATCGAAGCGGCCATCGGATGCCGGATCGAACGCGCGGACAATGGCGGCCTCCACCCGTGCCCGGTCCTGCGCGTCCACCTGGGAAAAGTTTCCCGCGGCGTGGCCACCTTTCGGATCGACTCCGCACCATTCGTACATTCTTTCCGAGTAGGTGAGTTGACCGGCCAATCCATCGATCGACCAGACACCCAGCCCGGCCAATTCGACGGCGCCCCGCATGAGCGAATCCGCTTCCTGCATTTGCCGCTGTGCCTCGACTAATTTTGTGACGTCGACAGTAATATCGAGAATCGCATCGACCTTGCCTTCGGCGTCGAACAGTGGCGAATAGCTAAAATTAAAATAGTGTTTCGTTATCTTGCCATCCTGGATGATATCACCCGGAACACCGAATCCTTCATAGGTCTTGCCGGACGTATACACGTCATCGAGGAGCTGCATGAAAGGTTGATCCACCAACTCCGGCATGGCTTCCCGCAGCGGCATACCTATGATCTCTCGCCCTTGTGCCGCGATGTCGATAAATGCCTGGTTGGGCATTTCGACGATAAGGTCCCTACTGGTAAAGAGCGCCATCGCAGCCGGCGCGCCACTGATCACCGCCCGCAACCTGGCCTCACTGGATTGAAGCGCCTGCTGTGTCCGGATCAGTTCGGTGACTTCCACGGCGAGCACCAATACCCCCGTCACGCGGCCGTTCGTTCGCCAAGGCGTATAAGAAAAATTGAACCAGGCATCTTCGAGCACGCCATTTCGTTCGAGCCTGGCCAGGGCGGCGTTCCCAAAAAAGGGTTTTCCGGTGTTATAGACCCCTTCAAGTAATTCGATAAAGCCCTGGCCTTTTATTTCGGGGAGGAAGTCGATCAGTCTTTTTCCGGTTGCCGATCCATCTTTGCCCCAGAGATTGAAGATGGATTCGTTGCCGACTTCCAGCACCAGCTCCGGGCCGGTCAGCAGACCGATCGCCATCGGCGACTGCTCTATGATATTGCGGAAACGCTCCTCCGTTTCTGCAAGGGCTGCGATTTTGTCGGCATGCCTGGCGGTGCTTATGGTTCCGGCGCTGCCGATGGTTGCGGTGGTACCGATGCCCGGTATGGTGGCGATGGTGCCGGCGGTTGCAATGGTTTCTGCAGTTCCCGTGTACCCTTCCGTTTCATGGGTTGCCGGCGTTTCTATTGTTGTTGGTGTTCCGTTCGTTGCCGATATTTCGCTGGTTGCTGGTATTTCGCTGCTAACTGGTGTTCCCCTGGTTGCTGGTGTTCCGTTCGTTGCCGATGTTTCGCCAGTTGCTGGTGTTCCGCTGATTGCTGGTGTTCCGTTCGTTGCCGATGTTTCGCCGGTTGCTGGTGTTCCGCTGGTTGCCGCTGTGCCGGCGGCTGCGTGGACGATGCCGCTAACCCGATTTTTATCGAGCGATAAGCCACCGCTCATATATACCTGACCGCCTGCGCCTGCCAAATGTAATAGCAACGTCAATCTGCTAGCGCCCGCCCGAAGGCCTCGTACGGCATTCATGAAGACCTCGCGATCAGCGGCGCTGAAAAACTGGACCGCATCCGGGTAGGAGACGTTCCGATCTTCAGGGATGCCAAAAATGTTCCTGTATGGTTTGTCGCAAACAAAAGAATTGTCATCGAGCCGTATCACCCAGGTGCCGACCCCTGCGGCCTCCAGCACGCTTGCCAGACTTTGATCATTCATAAGCCAATTTAGGAAATTTTAGCATAAAAAAAGGGTCGGTAGCATTGCCACCGACCCTTTGTAAGCGTATTGCCAGCGTTACTTATGCTCTTCGCTTGCGTCATAATTGATATGGCTTTCGGCTACTTCCGTGAGGCTTTCGTCGGCCTCTTTTTCTTCGGATAATGTTTGTGACAATAAAGATGCTATATCCTCATGCCCCAGGGTCCTGGCTACCTGGATCAGGCTACCATAGGTGGCTATTTCGTAGTGTTCTACTTTCTGTGCGGCCATGATCAGACCTACATCACGCGTGGCTGTTCCGCCTTCGGTATCCTCCACGATGCTGTCGCCTTCCTTGAGAATGCCTTCCATCGCTTCGCATTTCTTTGCCTGGGCCTTTTCGCCAAGCAGCTCAAACGCTTTTTCGAGCCGGGTGACATGTGTCTTCGTGACGCCCAAGTGTTCTTCGAAAGCTGTCTGCAATTCCGTCGATGTGGCTGCTTTTTTCATCTTCGGCAGCGCCGTCACAATGTGCTTTTCTGCCCAATAGATGTCCTTAAGTTCGTCGTGAAAGAATTCCTCTAACCTCGAATCCTCAACGATGGTTTTCTTCGTGCTATGGCTTTTTGCGGTGTTTGACATAATTTTGTTTTTACTGTGGCATATCAACTTAAAAAAGCATGCCACGCGACATTGTAATGCCTGATTACCCGCTTTTGCTGGCTTTGACGCTATCACTGGGGTTTCATGCGGCTGCACAGGTACAGGTCAGCCAAGAACCCCGGCATCATAAAGTGTTCGAAAATGAATGGGTGCGCATCCTCGATGTACATATTCCGCCCCATGATACCACGTTGATGCACAAGCATTCCACACCTTCAGTGTTCATAGTGCTTAGCAATACGAAGACCGGCTCACAAGTCTTGGTTGAACCCGGTAAAACCTCGTTTGCGAACGGGAACATCTGGTTTGAAAGTTTTAACAATTCCCCTCGGATCCACCGGGTATGGAATGAAGACACGGTGGAGTTTCACGTGATCGATATGGAATTATTGCACCCACCTGCGTCCGTTCCGCACTACCATCTCAACGTCCCTTTTTCGACCGCGCTATTCAACGTAGATCCCGTCCAGGCCTTCCGCATAACGTTGCCGCCTGGCAAATCGGTTAGCCTGCCTACCCTCAAAGCACCCATCCTGGCCGTCTGCTTCAGCGCGCCAATCCGAACGGCTCTTGCAGCGTCCTCGCCTGTATGGCCCATGGTCGCCGGCCAATCCTTTACAAAAAAAGGCGACTACCGCTTCTTTGCTGCCGGCGCTTACGGTGTGACGATCTCCAATACAGGCGGCGCAGTTGAGGCGCAATTCGCCGTTTTCGTACTATATTGATCCACCGCTTACGCGCAATAAGCGGTTTTGTACGATATTAACCCCTATGGATCCGGTTTTTGGGTATGCGGCATTCCGACTTTTTCGTACATTCCATTTATGTTAAAAAGCTACTGGCTCATGGCCTGGAGAAGCCTGCTTCGCAACAAGGTCTCCGGCATCATCAATATCGGCGGCCTAATGATCGGGCTGACGACAGGCATCGTCATTTGCCTGTTTGTAATGGAATGGACTAACGTGGATACCTTCCAGGCCAACTATTCGACCATCCATCTGCTGGAGCTTAATGAAAAGATCGGCAGCAGTATCGTCACAGGGAATGCGACGCCCGCACCCCTTGGGCCGATCCTGAAGGCGGCCATGCCCTCGCTGAAATATGTAGTGCGTCAATCCGGTGAGAACCGTTCCCTTCTGCAGGCCGGCGATAAAATAATCTTCCAGCAAAGTATCTATGCCGAGCCAGATTTTTTTCGCATGATGACCTTCCCGGCCGTATGGGGGGATCCGATCGCCGCTCTTCGCGACAATAGCTCGGTAGTGATCACGCAGCGCACCGCCCGCAGCCTGTTCGGCGCCGCCGCCAACCCCCTCGGTCAGACGATCCTGCTCGACCGCACCCACCCGCTAAAAGTCGGCGCGGTGGTCCAGGACCCGCCTTATGGGAGCAATGTAAGGTTCGATCTCGTGCTGCCCTTCAGCCTGTTTCAAACGAATAACCCGAGGATCGACAACTGGCAAAGCCATAGCGTGTTGACATGGGTGCAGCTGAAGGCCGGCAGCGAGCTCAAAGCCGTCGACCGCGAGTTGTCGGTGCTGCTTCAACAAAACAGCTCCGCGAAAAACCTCGGCGTATTTGCGTGGCCGATGGGAAAACTGGAACTGTATATGAACTTTGTAGACGGTAAACCCGCCGGCGGGAAGATTTATCTCGTCTATGCGATCGAGCTGATTGCCGGCCTAATCCTGCTCATTGCCTGCATCAACTTTATGAACATCTCCACGGCCATGGCGGAACACCGGGCGCGCGAAGTCGGACTACGAAAGGTGCTGGGCGCCTCAAGGCGTGTGATCATGGGTCAATTTCTTGGGGAGGCTATGTTGTTCGTGATGGTGGCCCTGGCGCTAAGCGCACTGCTGGCGTGGGTGGCCAATCCCTGGTTTATTGCATTCAGCAGCCTGCATCTTTCCAGACAATTCGGTAACAGGGCATTCTGGCTCGTGCTGATCCTGATCGGCATGGTGACGGGTCTGGTAGCAGGAAGTTATCCTGCTATTTACCTGAGCCGCTTTCAGCCGGTCAAGGTGTTAAAACGGCTGGTCGTACTGGGCCGGGGCGGGCTTGCCTTCCGCAAAGGGCTCGTTACGTTTCAATTCGTACTATCGGTGTTTCTGATCATTGCTGTGCTCGCGATCGTTAAGCAAGCCTCGTACATCCATGAACGCCCAGTCGGCTATGAACAGTCGCGCCTCCTTGATATCCGCGCCGAAGGCGATCTGCCTGACAAATACGGGCTTTTGAAGACAAGAGTGGGGCAGCTGCGCGGCGTGCAAGCGATCACAGCGGCCAATGCCAACATGATCGGCATTTGGGAAAATATTGAAGGCCTGGACTGGCCGGGAAAAGGAGTGGGCCAGGACTTTTTTTTTCGAGGTGTCCGCGTAGAATACGACTGGGTAAAAACAACAGGCGTACAATTGATCGTAGGCCGTGATTTTGACCCGGCTTATGGCGCCGACAGTTCGGCTTGTTTGCTTAACGAGACCGCCGTAAAACAAATGAACCTTCGCGCGCCCGTGTTGGGCCAAAGGGTAGGAGGTAAGACGGTTATTGGCATTGTGCAAGATTTTGTCTACAACAGTCCTGCTTTAGCGGTCAAACCGCTGATCGTCCGATTGGACAGGGAGCATTTCAGCCACATCCTGGTTCGGCTGACCGACGGAGGAGACCGGCAAGCACAAATTTCCGCCATTGGAAACATCGTGAAATCCTTGAATCCCGCTTATCCCTTTTCTTACACCTTTACGGATGACGACTATCGCGGCATATTTGTCAATGACGAAGGGATCGTCCAGCTCATGTATATTTTCGGCGGCATGGCAATATTCATCTCCTGCCTGGGTCTCTATGGCCTGGCGACTTTCCTTGTCGAAAAACGCAGCAAGGAGATATGCGTCCGCCGCGTCCTCGGTGCCGGTACGCGCCGCATCTGGCTCTCACTATCCCGCGAGTTTCTGAAGCCGGTGGTGCTCGGATTTATCATCGCGGCTCCTCTCGCTGTGTTAACTTTGGAGAAGGCGCTCACGATCAGGCAGTACCATATGGGGCTATCCTGGTGGATATTTGCGCTGGCGGGTGGGGCTGTGCTGGTCCTGGCGTTGATCACGGTTAGTGGGCATGCTCTAAAAGCCGTGCGGTTGAATCCGGCGCAGTCGCTGCGGATGGAATGAGCGGCCATTTGCGCACGTCGGCGCCGTGACCTTCGCGGCTATGGCAAGCGGAAGCTGGTCACGGAACCTTGGCCTATGGCTCTCGACTGATCGACGTGCTTTGGTCTATGGTTACCCAACGCTCCTCAACGTGCCGTTGCGATCGCTGCTTCCGGCTGCTCAAGACGCCTCGGTCTATGGTTGGCCGGCGCCGCCGGAGGAGCCGTAGATCTGGCCGGTTGCATAGCTGCCGTCGTCCGCGGCCAGTTGCACGTAGATGCCGGCCAATTCCACCGGTTGTCCCGGGCGGCCGAGCGGCGTCTTGCTGCCGAACTTTTTGATTTTCTCCTGCGTCGCGCCGCCGCTTACCTGCAGCGGGGTCCAGATGGGACCGGGCGCGACACCGTTTACCCGGATGCCTTTGGGGCCAAGCTGTTTAGCGAGCGATTTTACGTAATTCATGGTCGCCGCCTTGGTTTGGGCATAGTCGTATAAATCCGGTGAAGGATCATAAGCCTGTTCGCTGGTCGTCCCGATGATGACCGACCCTGGACCCATATGCGGCAAGGCTGCCTTGATGATCCAGAACGGCGCATAAATATTCGTCTTCATGGTCGCATCGAACTCCTCCGAGGTGATGTCAAGAATGGACTCGCGACTTTGTTGTCTGCCTGCGTTGCTAACCAGGATGTCCAATCCGCCCAGTTCCTTAACGGCTTCTTCCATGAGTTGGATACAAAAAGCCTCCTCCCTCAGATCGCCGGGAATGGCAATTGCCTTTCTGCCTTCGGCCTTGATTAAGGCAATAACCTCTTGTGCATCGGGTTCCTCGGTCGGATAGTAATTGATGGCGACATCTGCTCCTTCGCGTGCGTAAGCAATGGCGGCAGCGCGGCCCATACCGGAGTCACCGCCGGTGATCAATGCCTTGCGTCCGGCCAGCCTGCCCGAGCCGCGGTAGCTGGTTTCGCCGTGGTCCGGGAGAGGTTTCATCTTGCTGGTCAAGCCGGGCCAAGGCTGGGTTTGTGCGTCGAATGGAGGCTTTGGAAATTTCTTTGTGGGGTCTGTCATGGCGATGTTGGCGCTTTCGGTGGCTTTGTTGGCTTTGGCGCTCACGGCCTCCTTCGTCGGCTTGGTACTTTCGGTGGCTTTGTTGGCTTTGGCGCTCACGGCCTCCTTCGTCGGCTTGGCGCTTTCGGTGGCTTTGTTGGCTTTAGCGCTCGCGGCCTCCTTCGTCGGCTTTACGCTTGCAGTGGCCTTGTTGCCTTTGGCGGTCGCGGTGACCTTCGTGGAGTTGGCGCTTGCAGTGGCATTTTTGGATTTGGGGGTCGCGGTGACCTTCGCGGGCCTGGCGTTCGCGGTAGCTTTGTTGACTTTGGCGCTCGCGGTGGTATTTTTGGCTTTGGCGCTCGCGGGGCTCGCGGCGTTCACAGCAGCGATGGTTCGCTGCGCATTTGCTATCTCGGGCTGTGTGGTTGTTGTCTTGCTCATTATGATGATGTTATTGTTTCTGTTTTGCGGATTGGCGGTCCTGCTCCTTTTCCTTTTTCTTTTTCTCCTCGCGCTTCTCTTTTCGCACTTCTTTCCTGCTATGCTTGTCTTCCTTCGCCGCGCCCGGACCCTTGGCCTCCTCATTAGCTTGTCCCAATTTGGATCCGGCCTTGACGTCGTTGACGGAATTGAGGTTGATGTCGTTCTCCAGGGCCGGATACAGCGCCTGTATAAATCCATTGCGCAGAAGTTGACCGATGATATACCAGGTATCGATGTCCGGTTTTTTCAGATCGCCTTCGAAGTCGGCGCGCGTGGCCACCTGGTCCTTGCCGTGGTTTTTGATGACCCACGCAACGGCCCCGACCACCGCCTCCCAGGCTAGCTTGAGCGGATGACCCTTGTCGTCCTTCCAATTCACCACCCGCAATTCTTTGATGATTGGTTTCGTGTACCCCTTGATCTTCCCATCCTTGGCCGCGGCTTCGGTATAGACGCTGATGGTTCCCTGGCGAACGGTAAGCTTCGCATAAGCACTCAGGAAATCGTTCAGCTTCGTAATGTCCATGTCCAGCAGCTCGGCCTTCAGGTCGAAGGTGGGCACGGAGTCGAGGGCATCCAGTCTCATATGCAAGCTGGCGTGGCCGCCGTAGATGCCCTTGCAGGTAGCCTCGACAGTGGATGGCAGCACTTCCTGCTGGTGGCGAGCGTTGGAAAGATTGCCGGCGAGCACATGAATGTCCGTCGCGAAAATGTTCACCTTGGGGCTGCTGTAAAAATCCCGGTAATGGATCGCCCCATCGAGGATCTCGAAACGGTTGAGCTTGAGCGGCATCAGATCACCGACGACCTTCGTCCAACTCTTGGTAGGAATTTCCGTTTGAGAGGTCTCCGGTGTAGGTCCTTTCGCGAAGTTGATAATGGGATGCAGTACGACGATCTTGCCGACCAGTCTGCCATGAAAGATGGCGCTCCATTCCACGGACAAGTCCAGTTTTTCTGCAGAAAAAAATGGTACAGGGATTTTGCCGCCCGTCTTATCCAGTTTGATCATTTTAATTGTATAGGCGCCCCGGATAAGGCGACGTCGATGTCGTCTACGTGGCCGGTATAACCGGGAATCGTCTGCAACTCTTTGTTGACGAAACGCAGTAAAATATAGGGGAGCGCTATGCGTAAGGCGATCAGCAGTACCAACAACGAACATGATGCGATCAGCCAAATCCGCTTTCGCCGCTTTCTGTTCCCATTATCCATATCCTTCCTTATTCAAAGGCAATGCCACGGGCTGGAGAGAGGTGGACGCCTATGGCCTACGGGATGCCACGGGCCGGAGAAAGGTGGACGCCTATGTCCTGCGTGATGCCACGGGTCGGAGAGAGGTGAAAGCCTATGGCCTACCGGATGCCACGGGCCGGGGAGGGGTGGACGCCTATGTTCTGAGTGATGCCACGGGCCGGAGAAAGGTGAAAGCCTATGGCCTAGCGGATGCCACGGGCCGGGGAGGGGTGGACGCCTATGTTCTGAGTGATGCCACGGGCCGGAGAAAGGTGGACGCCTATGTCCTGCGTGATGCCACAGGTAGGAGAGAGGTGAAAGCCTATGGCCTACCGGATGCACGGGCCGGGGGAGGGGCGGACGCCTATTCCTGCGGATGCCATGGGCCGCCCCTAGCATTCTCAAGGGGCTGCGGTTAAATGCTGCCACATAGGCTGCAAAAAACCCTGCATCGGTGTATGTCATTGACTAACAAACCGCGATCAAAGTCTCGCCGGTCAGGTCGACGTCGTTTCGGCGGGACAGTGGAAGTCTTTCAGCAAGCCAGTTTGAGCGGGATGTGGAAACGCGTTACGATCCGGCGCTCTTTGCCTTTGGCGAAAGATCAAAGGGGACAACGAGCTAAAGCTCACGTTTCGCCCCATATTGAAAATGCCGGGACGGACGCCGGCCGGCACAACCGGGTTGTCAAAATACTTCAACCTGCTCATATTCGATTGGTAATTTACATTGGCGAGGTTGGTGCCCTCCACAAATAATTCCACGAGTTTTTTGCCCGCTGCATTGACCAGGTTTACCCCGACGCCTGCACCCAACAGGTTATATCCCGGGGTATAGGTCTCCGTGCCATACGCTGAAAAGAAGCGGTTTTGAGCATTGTAATGGTCGAAGCCCACAAATGCGTAAGCATTCTTCCAACGGCCAAACCCCTTGGCATAGGTGCCCCGCAACTCCGAATGGGTATGCGGCGGGGGAATAAACGGCAGATACTTCAGACTGTCCGGTGCATGGCCCTTGTCACTCCGATTCGTGCCGTAGGTGAGGGTCAGCGCGTTCTCGAAGTGAAGCCAGGAAACGGGGTGGATGTCGAGGTAGAATTCCGCTCCATCGATCCGGGGCCTTGCTTTGCAAATAGGTGAACTTACTGTATTGCCCATTCGGATTGGGTGTACCATCGGGGTTAACCCGCTCCGGATTACCATTGGCATCGACGATCTGCTCCTGGAAAATATAGTTTTGAATGTTGTTGTCGAATACGCTCGCGCTAGCCGATATTTTCGGCAGGGTCAGGGCCAAACCTACATCTTCCCTGTACGCTGAATTCAGGTTTGAAATCACTATTGCCGACATGGTAGATCTGTGAGCCTGGATCGGGGCCGTTGGCGGACAATTCGGCTATGCTGGGCGCGCGGAAACCGCGGGCGATATTGGCTTTCGCTAAAAAGGAATTGGAGAAATTATAGGTGGCGCCCGCACTTCCGCTGAATCCGGAGAAATCCTTGTGCAGCGCGGTGAATTGCTGGGTAACGTTTGGATTGGCGTCGGGGTTTGACCCAGTATAAAGAGTGGGATAGTAGGGAACGCTATTGTCGACGTAGGCCGCCTTGCCCGAGAACGACCGGCTATCTACCCTTCCGCCACCGGCAATATCCAAGTTCCCGAAACTCTTCTTCAGCACCACAAACGGGCCGATGTCGAACTGGTGGTAGGCGGGTATCGGGAAATCGGTGCTATACCCCAGGGTATTGGTTTGGTACATGCCGTTTACGCCGATGGTAGTCTCCACATCGTTGCCGATCGTGAAATTGTATTTGACATCATAAGTGTACGTGTGGAGCTGCAGGTTGAGTCCAGGTATCGAGGCATCCAGCGGGTGGGTATACTCCCGCCTGTGACTGTACTGCCAGCCAAGGTTCAAGGCCAGGGTACCCTTGCCGATGGCGAAATTGCTATTGTCATAAACGCGGTACAGCTGCACATGCTGATGCAGGACCGGGATGCCATATGCGTTGAGTTCCGACGAAGGGACGATCGGGCGATACGTGTCGGAATCGGTAATCTGTTTGGTAAATTTTCTGGTCAACGAATCGCGGCTGCCATCGGGAATGGCCTGCAAGTCGTCGAATAGCGAAGCGTTCAGGTAGGAATAGCCCCAACTCTTGCTTTACACCGATCATCGCCCGCGCATCCTTCTCATTGAAATTGGTCGCCCAGACGCGGCCATCGTGCTGGTCCTGGTAGTCTTTGGCGACCTTCTGCGAGAGCTGGGTGCCCCACACGAGGCCGTTGTGATTGCCCTGCAGCCGCATGGTACCACTGACCAGTCCGTTGTTGGTGCCATAGGTGCCACTGGCGTAGCCGAGGGTCTTTCCGTCGGGGACGGGTGGAGGGGTGAGGAGGTTGACGACGCCGCCGATCGCATCGGAACCATAGGTGAGGCTCGCGGGTCCTTTGATGATCTCGATCCGGGTCGATGGAATTCTGGTCTACTTCGATGCCGTGTTCGTCGCCCCATTGCTGCCCCTCCTGGCGGATGCCGTCCTGGAGGGTGACGACACGGTTATACCCCAGACCATGGATAAACGGCTTGGAGATATTCGGACCGGTCGTGACGGCGCTGACGCCCGGCAGGTTGGCTACCTCGTCGATCACATTACCCGATGCGGAGTGCTGATCGATATAGGTCTTGCTCACGGCTACAATGGGGATCGGTGCGCGCTTCAGCAAGGTCGCCTTGCTTACGCCAGTAACCACTATTTCATTGGATTCCATGGTGGAGACCGATAATTGGACGTCCACCACGGAGGTTTTGTTGAAATCCACCCGCTCACTAAAAGTTCCATATCCTACTGCAGTGATCTGCAGTAAATAAACGCCTTTTGGCAAACCGTTGATGGTATACTTGCCATTCGAATCGGCGGCGACGCCGATCTTCAGGTCGGGGATGGAAAATCGTGGCGCCTACGATCGGGTTGCCATCTTTTTTGTCTGTAATGGTGCCATTGCAAGTTTGTGACTGCAGCCGGCCCGCCGAAGGCCCCGGAAGTCAATAGCAATAAAAACGATAAAGCTCGGATCATGAGTTGGTAAAGCTGTAAATGATAGGTAACGCCTCGCCATCAAGGCGAATGGAACACGGCGGCAATCGATAAAACAGGCGATGATTAGAGGCGTGGGAAGGGCGGACCTTTTAAAGAAAAGAACAGCTTTTCAGCGGCAGAAAAGGGCGGAAGATAAGCGCTAGGCATGGTGACCGCGTCTTGCGGCGGCACATCCAATGCAATCATAGAAGATCCGACCAACGGCATCATGGCGTCATCGATACAATCGCATTTAAGGTGCACTGCCGCGGCATTCGGGACCGGAGCGCTTTGCAGTCCGCGGCTTTCGTGAACCCAGGCATGCATCCAGAGACGTAACCCCATCTTCTGCGTGAAGACAAGGAGCAGGATGAAGGCAATAATTTTTGGATGCAGCCGGCGCATAGTGTAAAACTAATGAAAATGCAACAGTATAACAAAACGCATCGGTCAACGCCCCGATTGGGTACATTATTCCTCAAGAGCCCTGGCATGGTTTTGACAGAATTAGCTGGAACGATTTAATCAAATAAAAAACGTTTTTTATGGACACGAACAAACCCAACAATTCCAGCACGAGCTTGCAAATCAAGGGGAATTGGAATGAAGTAAAAGGAAAGATCAAGCAAAAGTATGCTAATCTGACCGACGACGACCTGCTGTACGAGGAGGGAAAGGAAGATGAGTTGTATGGCCGTATTCAGAAGAAGACCGGACATACCAAGGACGAAGTAAAAAGCTGGATCGACAAGTTATAACTGTAAATGTTATAACATAAAGAAAGGCGCTCCATACGGGGCGCTTTTTTTGTCGGCATTGGCACGGGTTTTTAGGTTGTAAGAGATAAATTACGTTATGTCAGACAAATCGACCAAAAAAGATGAGCCTCGTCAACCGGATGCGGAGACAAAGCATACTACCGATCCGCAGGAACATATGAGAGGTCCCGTGTCTTCGTTTATGCAAGGCGTTAAGCATGTGGCGGAGGACAACGACAAGAAAAGTAAAGAGGATGTTGAAGAAGAAAGGACCAAGAACCACGATCCTTATAAACCTACGAAGGATCAGGATTGACCGCTATGCGCTTCGATTGCCACGCCGACCTGAATGCTTAGGTAGGTTTCTTTCTCGCTATCCACGTGGACCCATCGGTCATGCCAGTGCTTGATGTGAACGTCCGGCAGGACGCTCTTATTGAGGCTGCTGCGCAGCCTGAAATTCGTGATATGATAAACCTGGTTGAGGGGATCAGGCTCGACGTCTGCAGTGATCGATATAACGAGGGCGCCATTCTCAACCTGGAATGGAAAGTCGATACTGAACTTCTCAGTGGTCATGTTTTGATGCGCGTCGGGGTTTGCCAATTTTGAGTGTGGCCTTTTCCGAAAATATTTGAGTTTGGGGGACTACGTCTTTTTCCTCCTGCTTCTGGCGCCAGCGGTCGAGGAGCATTTGGATCGTTTGCTGGCGGCTAGTAAGGTCCTTTTTCATATCAGATTGTTTTGGGGAACCATCAAGTTACAAAAAATAAGCCGTCGACCAAGGGCAGACGGCTTATTAACAAATTCCCCTTACCAACACCTAACGAATGGCCATGTCTTTCGAAACGACACGAGTCACCTGCCAATGGGCGGAATGGCTCGTAGTCAGCTTCAGCTTCTGGTCAGCGTTCTCCAAAGTAATGTAGTAACAAATCTTACCATCGGCAGTGGCCTTATACAGGTCAGTGATCCAGTAGGAACTGTACTTGGTCTTTATAGGTGACAAAAGACGGGCAGGCAATTGTGTGGAGAGGATGTTGCGTACCGCGGTAGTGGTAACGCTTTTGCGGGCTGTTGCATGGGCACCGGTTCCGTTTTCGGCCCGGGCGATTGTGATCCCCAATACTAATACGATAAAAAGACTAGTAGTTTTCATAAGAATTGTGCGCTGTGCGCTTTTATTGCGCCCTTAAAACGCCTGTCGGGATCAAAACGTATATTGATTCCCTTTTTTTCGGTCAAATTCATGGTAAGTGGGGAGTCCTACGTTCCCCTCATTAGGCGCATATTGCTGAAAATTAAGAAGATAAGCCTGATCTTTTCAAATAGGTCTTGTTTGGGGCGTATACGAATAAGCAGCTCCCACCCCTGATCTCATCTATGATAGGCTGGTCAAGTTCTGCCGGAATGGCGGGGCAGCCTTCGCTCCGCCCGAGCAAGCCCCATTGGCGGATATGGTCTTGGCTCACGTAATTTGCCGGGTGAATAATGATTGCCCTGCTGTTGGCGTGGTCGTTCCAGCCTCGTTCAATGCCTTCCAGGCGAAGCGAGTAGCCATTGCGGCCGATAAAAGGATCGCCCGTCAGGTAAAAGCCCAGGCTGCTCATCAGGCTATTCGTGCGGTTGGAGAAGTGTGTGGCCATTAATCCGCCGCTGTTGCGGCCGTGGGCAACGAACGTATTGAATAACAGTCGTCCATTGATCATGTCGATGACGAAAAGGCGCTTCTTGGTGGAAGGCAATGAGAAGTCAACAATGGATAATACCGCTGCATTCCGGATCTGGCCCGTCTGGCGGAGGGCCAGAAAGCCAATAACGGCATGCTCGTAGGCCGGTCGGGAGAGTTCCAGGGCCTCCAGGCCAAGGCTGTCATATAATATAGTGAAGCGAGCGAAGGCTGAAGTGGCGGCTGCGGCTGCGACAGCGGCATGCCGCGGAGCCAGCTTAAATGAAAACAAGAAGCTGCAAATCAGGGTCAAAACGATCACGGTCCGCCTAGCTGCCATCTGCATCGTTGTTTAAAGGTGAATGCAAATGTAGGGCGTTAATGTGCCAAAATTTCCTTAAAACAGAAGGGTCAACCATAAAAAATTCTCAGGGAGGAACGCGCGGGGCTAACCCTAATCGGAGCGGAGGCTCTTGGTTGGATTCATTAACGCAGCCTTGATAGACTGGTAACTCACCGTCAACAACGTGATCAAAAAAGCGCCCAATCCCGCGGCGGCGAATATCCACCAGGACAGATCGGCACGGTACTGATAATTCTCCAGCCAGCGATGCATGAGGAGCCAGGCCAACGGCGTTGCGATCGATAAAGCAATGATCACGAGCACGACAAAATCCTTCGACAGAAGCTGCCAAAGATGAAAGACCGATGCCCCCAGGACCTTTCTTACGCCGATCTCCTTGACCCGCTGTTCCGCCATAAAGGAAGCCATCCCAAAAAGCCCGAGGCAGGATATAAAGACGGCCAATACGGTAAACGCGTTTGCCAACTTGCCGACCCGCTCTTCGTCGACGAATTTACGCGCATATTCTTCATCGGCGAACACATAGGAGAACGGTTCTTCGGGAGAATATTTCTTACACACGGCGGCCAAGTGGGCCAGCCCGTCGGCGATCGTTCTGTCCGGGTTAAGCCGGATATTCAGGATGCCGCCGATACTCGAGTCGAGAAAATAGGCGGTCGGCTTGACTGGCTCATAGGGCGATTCCATGACCATGTCTTTAATTACGCCGATGATCGTAAACGCCTTGCTATTCTGCCGGATCGTCTGGCCAACGGGATCCTTGAAGCCGGTATAGCGCGCGGCGGCTTCATTGATAACAACCGCGGTGGAATCCGTACCCATCGTTTTGCTAAAATCCCTGCCGCTGATAAATTGATAGCCGACTGTGTGCCCCAGCTCGGCTGATCCTGCCACGGTATTGAATTTGGCACTGACCTGGGGATCGCTGCCCTGCCAGCTAAATCCGCCGTAATGGTCGTTCTCGGTAACCGGGGTATTCGATTCTGCCAAATCCGCGACCGTACCGTTCTGCTGTAGTTCATGACGCATCGCGGCCAGGTTATTGTGATAATTATAAGTGCTCATGATAATGGTGATCAGTCCCCGCCGGCTATAGCCGATAGGGCGGCTTTTCGCGTACTGCACCTGTCTGAAAACAACGATGGTGCCAATGATGAGGATCACGGACACCGTAAACTGCAGTATGACCAGCACTTTGCGTGGGGTGGCGGCAAAACGGCCTGCCTTACAAGTACCTTTGAGTACTTTTACCGGTTTGAAAGCCGAGAGATACAACGCCGGATACAGACCGGCCACCAGGCCCGTAAAAACACTGAAACCGATCCCTATCAACCAGAAATAGCCATTTCCATAGGGCAGGCTTGTTTCTTTGCCGGCTACATCGTTAAAAAATGGCAGTATCAGGGTGACGAGGGCCATGGCCGCCACAAAAGCAATCACCGCCGTCAGCAGGGATTCGCTGAAGAACTGGCCGACGAGCTGGACCCGCAACGAACCGATGGCCTTGCGAATGCCCACTTCCCTCGCTCGCTTCTCACTCCGGGCGGTGCTCAGGTTCATAAAGTTAATACAGGCCAGCAACAATATGAAGCTGCCGATCAGGGCGAAGATCCACACATATTGAATGGCGCCCCCCGAGCTAACGCCATCTTTGAATTCGCTGTAGAGATGCCACCTGTTCATTGGAAACAAAAGCATCTGCGGCTTTTCGAGTGTTGCCGTCTTCGCATCGATCTTTGTCAATTTAATGTCTCTGATCTTAGCGGATATGGCCACCATGTCTGCATGATCGGTTACCTGTACGAACACCTGAAAGGATGCATTGGACCAATTATTTTCGTTGCCGTTCACCCAATTAGTGAGGTCGAGAAATGGGGCAATAAATGACACGTCATTGAAGGAACTGTTTTTTGGAAAGTCGGCGTATACGCCGGCGACCGTTTCGATCACTTCACCGTCTATGCGAACGATTTTTCCAAGAGGATTATCGCCGGCGAAAAGTTGTTTGGCCGTCGACTGTGAGATCAAGATGGAGGAATGCCACGTAAAGCCTGCACGCGTCCCCGCAAGCATTTTCAAACTAAGCATGTTGGGCGCATCCGGCTCCATATAGTTGCCCTGCACGTGTACCTTCCTGTCGCCCGCGGCAACCAGGCTGTTGAAAGACCAGGACGAGGCTACGACATATTTAAAATCGCTGCCGTAAGTGGTGCGCAGCGCCGCCGCCAGCGGCATCTCATTCCCCTTGCCGGTATTCTGCTTTCCATTGTGGGTCGTCGTCTGCATCACTTGGGCGATCCGCTTGTAATGCTCGAAATTGGTGTCAAAAGACAATTCATCCCAGATCCATAAGCCGATCACCAGGGCTACCGCCATGCCCACTGAAAGACCCGCAATGTTGATGGCCGAATGCGCTTTGTTCCTCAGCAAACTGCGCAAGGCCACTTTGAAGTAGTTTTTAAGCATGCCTTTCTTGTAACCAAGAAAATGCCAGGTTGGTAACAAGTTATTAATCAGTAATTTTATAGGTCATCCTGCGATAACACTGTACGTTTCCGTACAGGCGGATGGCCAAAAACGCATCACATGAAAATAGCGAAAATGTTAGTCGAGACCCTGGTCGCCGCGGGCGTCAAACAGCTACACGGGCTAGTCGGCGATTCGGCCAATGCGATCGCCAATGACATCAGGGAGACCAGGTCGATCCGTTGGAATCATTACCGGCACGAAGAAGCTGCCGCCTTTGCGGCCGGCGCCGAAGCGCAACTCACCGGAGAATTAGCCGTCTGTATCGGCAGTTGCGGTCCCGGCAACCTGCACCTCATCAACGGCCTCTATGATGCCCATCGGAGTTATGCGCCGGTACTGGCTATCGCCACGCATATTCCGAGCGCTGAGATTGGCACGGGGTATTTTCAGGAGACCGATCCCAAAGAGCTGTTCAAGGACTGCAGTCATTATTGCGCCGTCATCTCTTCGGGCGAACAAATGCCCCGGGTGCTGCAGATCGCGATGCAGTACGCTATAGGCAGGGGTGGTGTAGCAGTCGTCGTTTTAAGCGGAGACATCGCACTAAAAGAAGTCGAATTTCCAAAGCTCCGGCACAAGCTCTTCACGAACCAACCCATGATCCGCCCCGCCGATGGGGAATTGGCCCTGCTCGCCGACCTGATTAACCAACACGGAAAGATCACCCTCTTATGCGGCAGCGGCTGCAGGGATGCGCACGACGAGCTCATGGCGCTTTGCGCTACGACGAAGGCCCCGACCGTCATTGCGCTAAGAGGCAAACAATATGTGGAGTATAATAATCCTTACGACGTCGGGCTTACGGGCCTGATCGGCTACCATTCCGGCTATCAGGCTATGGAAAAATGTGAGGTGCTGCTCATGCTCGGCACAGATTTTCCCTATAAAGACTTTTATCCGCCGAACGCCAAGATCGTGCAGCTCGATATCAGGGCCGAGAACCTTGGCCGCCGGACGGCGGTCGACATGGGGCTGGTGGGCCATGTCAAGGAAACGATCAAGGCTTTGCTGCCACTCCTCAAAGAAAAGACCGATGACACGCATCTGCAACAGTGCCGCAAGGACTATATCAAGGTCCGCGCAGAGCTGGATAAAAAGGCGGCGGCAGACAGGAGTACGACAACTGTCTATCCTGAATACGTAGCCGCGGAGCTGAGCAGGCAATGCCAGGACAATGCGGTCTTTACCTGTGATGTCGGCACGCCCACGGTCTGGGCGGCCAGGTACCTGCAGGTGCGCAAGGGCATGCATGTACTGGGTTCTTTCAACCACGGGAGCATGGCCAGTGCGATGCCGCAGGCCATCGGTGCGCAGTTTACCTACCCGGACAGGCAGGTGATCTCGCTCTCAGGCGACGGTGGGTTCGCGATGCTCATGGGAGACATCCTCACAATCCGCCAGTATAAACTGCCGGTGAAGATCGTGGTGTTTAACAATGGCCTGTTGGGTTTCGTAGCGCTGGAAATGAAAGTGCAGGGTTACCCGCCCTTCGCTACGGATCTGGACAACCCGGATTTTGCCCTGATGGCGGAATCGATGGGGATCAAAGGAATTGCGGTGCGGACGCCGGACAGGGTTGCTCCGGCCATCGCCGAAGCGCTGGCGCACGATGGGCCGGTGCTGCTGGACATGTATGTCAGCCCTTCCGAACTGAGTATGCCGCCGACAATTACATTGGGGGAGGCGAAAGGATTCAGCCTGTACATGTACAGGGAGATCATGGATGGGAATCTGGGAGAGGTCCTCGAAACGGTAAAGTCTAATTTTTTGAAATAACTGCAGTTATTTCGGCATCTCGCGGACTACCTGTTTTGGCTGTTTGTCACCGCGGAAGCCGAGGAATGTCGCGGGTTTGCGGATGCGGCCCGATCTGGTCCAGGCGGCAAATTCAAAATTGGCCACCAGCTCCGGCTTCACCCAATGCATCACCGCGCCTTTGGAATCCAGGACGGGGTTTGCAAAAGGGGAATGGTCGGTTTCGAGTTTTCGGAGCTGTTGAAGAATGCCCGGCATTTCCTGTTGCTTGTAACCGCCGCCGGAACGGCCGATCCATTCCAGTTTTCCTTTTTTGTATGCGCCAAATAAAAGGCTCTTAAAGGAGCGGTTCTTATCTGATTCGGCCCAGCCGCCGATCACAAACTCCTGGCGTTTACGCGTCGGCGTTTTCAGCCAGTCACTATTGCGGGCGCCGGGTTGATAGGGACTGTCTTTGCGCTTGGCGACGACACCTTCGAGGTTGCGTTGCAGCATTTGTTGGTACAGACCCGGGCCGTCGTCAAAACTTTCGCTGACCTGGAAGATCTCAATATCCTTGACCAATGCCGCCAGTAATTCTTTGCGGGTCGTAAGGGGCAGTTCCCTCAGGTCATAGCCGTCCAGCCACAGGAGATCGAAGACGCAATAGACGATGGCGGTAGCATGTCCATTGTACAGTTGCAATGCGTCGAAATCCGGCGCGCCATCTTCATTGAAGACGACGACTTCACCATCGATGACCGCATCGTGTCCGAGTTTTTGAAAGGCAGCGACGATCGGCGGGTAGCGATTAGTATAGTCTTTGGCACTTCTCGAGTCCATCCGCACTTTTCCTTTTTTCACGTAGCTGATGATCCGGTAACCGTCCCATTTGATTTCATAAAGATAGGTGGGGTCATCGGGCGGTTCTTTGGTGAGCGTACACAGCATTGGCGCAATGCTTTTGGGCATGGCTGCCTTTTGGCCATTGCTCTTTTGACGCTTTGCTTTTGCCATAAGGGAAAAGGTATAAATGTCATGCCACGCTGCTATAGTTCCCGCCGCCCTGGTCCACAACGGGAATACTGCTGGCACCGCTTCGATCGGCTACCTGGTCTGCCTGGCCGTGGCCTGATTTTTTCAATACACCTTTAAACTTCTTATATGAAACGCTATATCCTAATAAGTGCATTGATCACTATGGCTGCGGCCTGTTCTACAGGGGCCGAGATCACTGCCCGGCCCGACGCGACTGCTTCGACAAGCGGAACCCTGGGATCAGTCAAGGCAACAGATGGAATTGTGCCGCTGAAGCCGAGACCTTACCCGGTGGATAGTGTCCGGCAACACTAGGAGTTAAAAAATTAATGGCCGATCATAGGCAATGCGGGGCTGATAAAGGATAGCAGCGGACTATTGTGCGCGCCTGTCAAACGGGAAAGTTAGGAAAAAAACGACAGCATCGTGGTTACAACGCTACGGTCTGCCGTTACTAATAATGGTAAGCGCGTTGATAACGAATTGAAAACTATCAAGATATTCCACAGTAACACGCACAGATCAAGGTTCACGATACTTAACGTTTGCGACAGGTTGTTTTAAGGGTCAAGACCAGCCGATTTTTCGGGTGGTCTTATTTTTTGCCCTGTTGCCATCCGTTCGTCGGGTAGAAACGACTTTCGTCGGGCACGAATGGCAATCCGACGAATAAGTTTTATTTGCCCCTTGATTGTTTACATCTTTGTATCAGCAAGAAACAATATCCAAATCGAAAAATCAACACAAATCCAATCCTTTTAAGTAGTTCATATCCAAATCCTTTGAATGTCATCCAAATCCTTTGAACGCACCACTTGATCCAATCCTTTGAAAGTCAGCCAATCATCCTCGAAAAACCAACGACGAATCCAAGTCCACGAAAACCGATCCAATCCCTTTGTAAGGACCTTGTAGTAGAACCCTGATCAAAGATTTTAAGCCGCCCTGCTGATGCAGGGCGGCTTTTTTTGCCTGGCGGGACCGTGCTTTTTAAGAATTTCTGCCCGTTAGAACTGGAAATAAATAAATGAGCTGCTGCTTGCCTGGCTCAACACGAGCAGGATAACGATCGTTGCCCAAAAAAGCCCTGTCACCCACCAGGGCAGCCGGTGGGCGACTTCCAGGATGCGGGAATGCCGCAACACCCACTGGCTGATCAACATCGCGCTTATAATCACGCCTATCTTGAGCAATGCCAATGTGGACAGGAGTGCTTGCCCGCCGCGCAGGACACCGAACATGGACCCCAATAATAGCCCTGCTCCGCCAAAAGTCGAAGCCCTGAAGAATACCCAGGTCACTACCACCAGTAGAAAGGTGAGCAGCGCATAAGGCCAGGCCCGTCCCGGCGTGAGGTAATACTTCGTGCCAGGTTCGTGTGCTTGCTTGGGAAGGACCTGACCCGCGCTTGTAGCTTCCGCTGCAACAACGGTCATTGCGCCCCTGGATGCAACCGCCAGTGTTGCCGGCAATCGCCGGTCCCGGACGAATTTTTCCACCCACAGGTATAACCCATGCAGACCGCCCCAAACGACAAAGGTCCAATTGGCGCCATGCCAGAGGCCGCCCAATAACATGGTCACCATTAAATGGATGTAGGTTCTGAACGTTCCCTTTCGATTTCCCCCTAACGGGATATACAAGTAGTCCCGCAACCAGCTGGAGAGAGTGATGTGCCAACGCCGCCAGAAGTCTGAAAAACCCACCGCCGCATAGGGAAATTTAAAATTCTGTGGCAGGATGAAGCCAAGACAAAGCGCCACGCCTATCGCGCAAGTCGAATAACCCGCGAAGTCAAAAAAGATCTGCCCTGTAAAAGCCAGGACTCCCGCCCAAGCATCCAGCGCAGCCAATGGCGCGCCTGCATTGAACACCGTATCTGCGGATTCCGACAACATGCTGTCCGCCAGGACTACCTTCATAAACAGGCCCAGCGATAACAAGAAAAGTCCATCCAGCAATTGGCGCTGCGTGGCCCGCCGCGGCGTTTCGAACTGCGGCACCAGCTGTGGCGGCCGGACGATCGGCCCAGCCACAAGATGTGGAAAAAAGGTCACGAACAGCGAAAAATCCAGCATAGAGCTAACCGGTTTGCTTTCCTTCTTGTACATGTCGATCGTATAGCAAAGCGTCGTAAACGTGTAGAACGAGATCCCCGCCGGCAGAATGATGTTCGGCCTGGCCGGCTGGTAGTGGACGCCGAGGGCATTTACTAGCGTCACGAAATTCTCCAGCAAGAATGCGCCGTACTTGAAAAAGCAAAGCATGCCCAGGTTGCCGCAGAGACTCAATACCAGCAATAGTCGCTTTTTGGAAACATTGGTCTCCGTGTAAAGCGCCTTCCCCACAAAAAAGTCTACTACTGTCGAGAGCCACAGGAGCAAGATGAAGGGCGGATTCCAGGCCGCATAAAAAACATAACTGGCCAGCAGCAGGTTGATCTTTTTGACCTTCCAGCTAAAAGGAAGGTTGTGCAGGACCAGGATCAGCGCGAAGAAAACAATAAAGGTGTAGGAGTTGAAAACCATGACAGCAGTTTTTTTATTGGACGAATGATGCAGGTAATAGCGGCACCAAGGCCTTCGTGTAGGCAATTGCATCCGCAGGCTTCAGGTGCGACCATTCGGGGCAGACGAAATGCGCCATCTCCGGATGGTCCGAAAAGAAAATGCCCTTGCAATGTGTAGCCGCCAGCAAAGGATCCCACAGCTTCTCTCTGGGGAACGCATGCTGTTCGATCATCCACATCTTCCCGCTGGAGGGCGTTCTTAAGAAAACCACGTCACCGCCTCTGGCCCGGATGCTATCGACTGCCGCGGCCGCGTCCTGGATGATCTCCGGAACCGGATCCCGATCGGTCTTGGAATGCGGCGCATTTTTGGCCATGGACATCAGCAAGGACCAGATATTTTGCACCTGTACCTGCAAGCTCGTGTCGGTGAGGAACCTGGGCGTCATGGAATTTTGCCGATTGAAATCGCAATGCGAGAAATCGATCGGGAAAAGAGGGAAGACGAAGACGCCCGGCCGGTCGGGCAGGGTACAATGCTTATCGATCTCGGCATTCAATGCCAGGAATTCGTCGTCCAAAAAAACGAATTGCGACTCTATTGCCCGATCCAGCAAAAAGCTCATCCGCTGCGCAGGTGTGCGCGACTTGTAATAGGCCAAGAATTCCACCTGTTTGTTGGCCCTGGCCCCGCCTGAAAAGAACAAGGGCTCCGTGACATCCACTACCAGCTTTCCCTTAAAACGCTTGTCTTTGCCCAGGTCGATGAGGATCGGCAGGGGAGAACTGCCCTCGGCTGCCAGCTGAATCGCGTGCCTGCCTGTGGCCTGCTCAAAAGTCGGAATGTCAAGGTCATACTTGATCCGTGAAGAACCGATGAACACCGTCGCCTTATCGGCGGGTTCATACACCATGGCCCTTTTATCGGCCCACAATTCCTTCCCATTGTCATAAGAGATCGTTACACCGCTGAGCCGCAGATAGGCTTCCCAGCCGCCAATGACCAGGACGACCAGGATGAACATGAGCACCGCTGCACGCCACAAAGACTTTTCAGGCATGAAAGAA
Source organism: Puia sp. (assembly GCA_965214315.1). Classification (GTDB taxonomy): domain Bacteria; phylum Bacteroidota; class Bacteroidia; order Chitinophagales; family Chitinophagaceae; genus Puia. Next base: position 513,943 of record CBDCBP010000015.1, read on the forward strand.
AAATTGATAAATGACGAAATTTTATATTCCCGCGAGCAATGTTGACACTGGTGGGACTCAGGTAGGTAAGTGTAAAACGAGAGACGAAAATAAGGTCTTTTGACGAGCTGCGAATACCCGAAAGCGGGTATTTTCGATTTCGACTTGATGACGATGCGCAAGACGCCGAAGATCGGTTTGGCTTCATATTTACCCGGAGTAATATAAAGGCCGGCGGCCTGCCGCCGCCGGGCCCTGGCCCCTGCTTGAAAACCCGGCCCGATCCCGTACCTTGCTTCCGCCAAAATATTGCACCATGCCAAACCGTCTTTTAAGCGTCGTCCTGTTATTTTTTTTTGCCAGGAGCTGCGCCCAAACTACAGCCCCGAAGATCATCGATAAATACATTCATTTCCTGGGGGGTGAAAAAAACCTCAAGGCTATTCACAGTAGGACCGATAGCGGCACCTATAACTATGGGGGCATTGAATTCCCGTTCACATCATATGCCGAATCGCCCGATTTATATCGCTACACCGTATCGTTCAAGGGGAAGTATTTTGCACAGGCGTTCGACGGCAAACAAGGTTGGAAGATCGACGTCTTTAAAGGTGAGAAGAATAAGACTGTACTCCAGGGCAAGGATGCCCTCAACATGGCCAACGAAGTGGACGTGGCCTTTGAATCCCCCTTTATCGATTACGCCAAAAAGGGCTACCAGGCTGTGGTAACGGGCCTGGACACAGTAGACCAACACGTGTGTTACCGCATCGGCTTGCAAGGAGCGCTCGACACCGTAACGTACGCTTTCGACCAATCGAACGGCGCGCTGCTCAAGAAAACGGCCGTCTCCAAAAACGCCGAACTCAACAACGCGGTGCTGGACACTTACTATAGCGATTATACGGAAGTCAACAACATCAAGATACCGTTCAAAACGGTGCATCAAATAAAGGACCAGGTAGTGTTGACGGTGAAGATAAAAAAATGTGTTTTGAATGAGCCCATTGCGCACGATGTGTTTTCCGTATACCCGTCCACCCGCGGCGGCCAATAGTATAACGATTTTATCAACCGGCTTTTCCGGTTATTTACGCGCCGCTGGCTTTATGACCGCGGTGTATGCCGCCAATAACGCCTCCTGGAGCGTTTCTTTCGCCACAGTAGCCAGCTCGAAGGTCGTGGCACCCTTCTCACCCCATTTATTAGGGACCGGATAGATGTTCGTGGGATCGATCTTGCAAAACATGCGCTGCTCGGTAGGCGTGAGGAAGACATTGGCCGTGTTATTTAACGCCAAATAGGTCGCGAACATGCGTTTCCTACGCACCTTAAAACCCATCCGGTCAAAGTGCGGCTTTGCCTCTGCTCCCTGGAACGAGAGGGCGATCGTCTCAAAGTTGTCTCCTGTTATCAAAACCTGGTGTAAATATACTACTAACAATCAATTCCCAGGGTTACCTTCGAGGACCGGTCGGCGGCCGACAATTGAATAAGGGAAGGCAGCTATTGAAATAAATGCCCATTGTACTGGTTAGCGGCGGACCGATGGTTTTCCGTGACTATTTTTGGCCCGACTAAACGGTTACCTCATGCCCAACCAGCTTTTTTTTTCACTATGCTTTGGATGCTGTATTTTATCTGGCTCGATCGGTAATGTGTCGGCGCAGGGGAATGCCGGCGCGATAGATACGGGTAAACAACCGGCCGTATTCGCGCCGGGGGTGGTATCCACGCCCTTCGAAGAAGTCGCGGCGACGTTTACGCCGGATGAACATACCGTCTTTTTTGCGCAGGGGACTATCGCCATGGAAATCTGCTGGTCGCGAAAAGAGCAGGGCGGGTGGGGGAAACCGCATGTTGCCCCTTTTAGTGGGCGTTGGGGTGACTGGGACCCTTTTCTTAGCCCCGATGGCCGACAGCTCTACTTCGTGTCGAACCGGCCATTGGACACGACCGGGGACAATAAATTTAAACGGTCTACCCATCTGTGGTGGACTGACCGGCTCGGTGACAACAGCTGGTCCGAGCCGCATTGTATAAAAGACAGTTTTAACATGGATGGCATCGGCAATTTTGCGCCGACCGTGAGCCGGAACAAGACCCTTTGTTTTTTTTCGCCGCAGCGGGATCCATCCGGCAAGGCCAGGAGTTATTGTGCCGCCTGGAAGGGAGATCACTACGACGCGCCAAAAATGCTGCTGCTGAAAGATTCCGAAGAAATAAGTGATCCTTACATTTCCCCGGATGAAAGTTTTATCATCTTTGTGAATGAGAACAACCTTTATATCAGCTATCGTCATGGGGATGGCTGGACTGCCGGGCAGTCTCTCGGACCACAGGTGAACGATGGCAGTTCCAATTACGATCCAACGGTTTCGCCCGATGGGAAAATGCTTTATTTTACTTCTACCCGGGTAAGGGGTTATTATAAAAGGGATCCCAAAGTCCTTCCCATGGACTATGATGCCCTGTTAAAAGAGATGAATGGCATCTTCAATGGCAAGGGAAATATTCTTATGATCCCCATTCATCCGGGGAATTTTTAATTCAATAAATGCATATCGGCTTCGGTGAGCTGGAGGTCGGCGGCCCGGAGATTTTCTTCAAAATGTTTTAGGGAAGAGGTGCCGGGGATGGGTAAGATCCAGGGCGATTTGTGTAAGAGCCAGGCGATATTCACCTGTGCTTCGGTGGCGTCGTATTTGCTGGCGATGTCGGCTATTTTGGTATTTTTTTTCTTCAGGCCGTGCAGCAGTGAAAAGAACGGGATCAGGGGAATGCCGTTGGCTTCGCACAACTCCAAGACTTCGCCGCCACCGTGGGTGTCACCGTGTGCCATTTTTAACGTCGACCGTTGGGCATAGCCGTACATGTTTTCGACGGTGGCAACGGCGCCTTTGGTCAGGGCCAATTCAAACTCGGCCGCCGAGACGTTGCTGATGCCAACATGGGCTATTTTGCCCTCCTGCTGCATGTTGAACATGGCGTCGAGTCCTTCCTCAAAATCCGCGCCGTGTGGCATGGCGCGCAGGTGGACCAGTGTTACCTGGTCTATTCGCAGCGTCCGGAGGTTATTTTCGATGCTGGTGCGTAAATTTTCCGCTTTATTGAATGGGATCCAGCTTTTATCGGGTTTGCGGGTCGCGCCGACCTTCGTGCAGATGACCAGATCGGCAGGGTAGGGATACAGGGCTTCCGCTATGAGTCGGTTCGTCACATCATCGCCGTAATAGTCGGCGGTATCCAGAAAATTAGTGCCGGCTTCCACGGCACGCTTCAATATCTGCAGGGCTTCGGGCCGGTTGGCCGGTTCGCCGTAAATGTCTTCGCCGGTGAGGCGCATCGTGCCATATCCCAAACGGTTTACTGTTAAAGGCTGTCCACTTCCGGCTGCTATAGTGATCTTTTTTGGTATACTCATGCTGTAAAGGTAAAGGCTATTCGACAAATCAGTCCGGGGGTGTCACTTTTAATGAAAAAATAATTACATTAAGCGCATGATCGTTCAAGCTTTGCTTTTTTGTTTATTCCTTCCGGCTGGTAGGGTCGCCACGCCTACACAAGACACCGTGAAAACTGATCCGTTTCCTGTCTACGCCGTGAAACGGTTGGCAGGAGCTATCGTCATCGATGGCAACTGGAATAAGGCAGCCTGGGCGACGATCAAGCCGGCGCTGATCACCTATGATATTATCAATGTTCCGGCCTTCCATCCGACAACGGAAGTGAAAATGGTTTATGATACGGGCAACTTGTATGTGATCTTCCTGGTCCATGACCGCTATGTACGCAGTCTGACGACGAAGGTTAACGGACCGGTTTGGAAGGATGCGGCCGTGGAGTTCTTTTTTTGCACGGATACGACCAGGCCTGACCGGTATTTCAACCTGGAGATCAACTGTGGGGGTACGCTGCTGCTGGGCTACAATGCCGTGCTGCTCATGATGGACGATATCCGGTCTATCGAAGTCGCCCATTCCATGCCGGCGGTAGTCGATCCTGAAGCAGCGGGTCCGGTCGACTGGACCATCGAGTACCGCATCCCCTTGGCTATGCTGGCCAAATACGGCCGCATGACCAGACCAGCGAGAGGCGTTAGGTGGAGAGCCAATTTTTGCAAGATCGCGGAGAACAGCAGCAACCCACACCATATGACGTGGAGTCCAATCGAGGGGCCGCAGCCGACTTTCCACATGCCGCAGTATTTTGGGCGGTTGGATTTCGAATAGGAGCTTGCGTTGTTCCATTTTTTGGAAAGTATTCCAATTACCGGAGCGGCCTTATTCCGAGCATTTGGCATTACTAAAAGATAGCCAAGGATTTATAAATCTGGTGCCAAATTGGGTAGGGTGGGGTAGCAATCCGATTTTATGAAAAACATTCGACCTTTACTAATTTTACTGCTGGCTGCCCTTTCTTTTACCACCCGCGCGCAGATCAATGCCTACGCCAGTGTCTCGGCGATCAGCGGTACTACCCTCACGCTGTCCAGTGTCAACCAGACCTATGCTTCCTTTTCGAACGGGCAGCAGATCATCATCATGCAGATGCAGGATAACGTGGCCGGCGGCAACACCACCAATACCTCTACCTATGGCAATGTCACCACGATAGCCAACGCGGGCACCTACGAAGTGGCCACGATCAGTTCGATTGCGGGATTGCCCGGGTCTATCACGATAACAGGTGCGACAACGAATACCTATGCCTTCGGCGCCAACAGCGCCGTGCAGATCATAAGTTTCCCTTCCTTCGGGTCACCCAATTATACGACGACGGCCGCTATCAGCGCACTCGCGTGGAATGGCAGTCTAGGTGGCGTAGTGGCGATGCAAGTACCGGGTACGCTGACGCTCGCTTATTCGGTGTCGGCCGACGGCGCGGGCTTTCGCGGCGGCACCGCCTCTGCCAATTATGAAGTGAACTGTGAACCGTCGGTGTATGCCAGCAACTCTACCAATTACGGTACGAAGGGCGAAGGTATACAAGTCAATGCCACCGGATTGCTGTACGCGCGTAATGCCCTCGCAACGGGCGGCGGCGGCGGCAGCGACGACAACGGTGGTGGTGGCGGTGGCAGCAATTATTCGGCGGGTGGCCAGGGCGGCGCCGGCTGGACCTGTTCTGCGTCGCCTTCCGGCGGCTACGGCGGAAACACCGTGGGCACGTACATCAATAGCAACCGGTTGTTCATGGGCGGTGGCGGCGGCGGCGGTCAGCAAAACAATAGTGTAGGTTCGAATGGCGCCAACGGCGGCGGCATCATCATTTTGAAAGCGACGACGCTGGTGACGAGTTGCAGTGGATCGCTGACCATCTCGGCCGGCGGGGCCAGTGCGGCCAATAGCGGCAATGACGGTTCGGGCGGCGGCGGTGCGGCCGGCTCGATTTACCTCAACATCACGAATTATAGTGTCGCGAATAGTTGCCTGCTGACGGTTCAGTCTAACGGCGGCAATGGTGGAAACGTTACCGATGCGGGTGCCCATGGCGGCGGCGGCGGGGGCGGCCAGGGCGCTATCATTTACAATACGACCGCGCCTGGCGCGAATGTCACGAGTACCACCACGAATGGAGCGGGCGGCACGAACAATACTCCTGCTTCGTCTTCTGCCGGGAATGGCGCGGGCTCGAATAATTCGGGTGTGCTGGGCAACAAGGGTGCGACAGTCCTGGCTTCTGCCATACGGGCCTTCACCGGTCAGGTGGAAGGTGCGAGTGTCGTGCTGAACTGGACTATGGAATCGGAAGGGGCGGAGACAATCTTTGCCGTCGAGCGCAGTGCAGACGGGCTGTCTTATACGTCCATCGGCAGTGTGAATGGAAATGACCTGCTGCATACGCAGGAAAGTTATTCCTTTACCGATTTGGCGCCGGCGATGGGGCAGAATTATTACCGCCTCAAGCAAACCGACCAAAGCGGTGTGACCAACTACTCATCGATCATCCTCGAATCGTTCAGCCAGCAGGATGCAGCCGGTGTGGCGGTCTATCCGAATCCGGTCATCGACCATTTTACGATCAGGCTGCCATCTGCTGTCGACGCGGCTTATTCGCTCTCCCTGTACGACGTCACGGGGCGGGCCATCCTGGTGCAGACCGGCGTTGCCAGTGGCGGGCAGGTCGCTATAACAGCGACCAGGCCTTGGACACCGGGCGTCTATTTTGTGCAGGTCAGGTCGGGACAGGACAGCTGGTCGAGTGAGCTGCTGGTGAAATAAGGCGCCGGATCTTCTATTCCCTGCAAGATCCAACCAGAAAAATCGTTTGAACCCGATCGCTTGTATTATTCCCTTTGTTTTTTCGGCCTGCGCGAAGCCTGAACTAAAAGGCGATGGAAGCTTCCAGCATCGTGCCGTAGAATTTGCCACCGTTCAGGATGTTGGTATTGGCGTAATTCTTATAATCCTGGTGGACGTATTCCGCCTTCAGCATGATATTCCTGGTCAAGAACCAGCCTGCGGACGCCACGTCCCGATCGATGTTGATGTCCTGGACGACGCCCTGCATGGCTGCTTTGACCTTGTTGTATCTGACGCCGACCCAGAAGTTCTCCGTATGAGCGGGGAAGCGGTAGATGAGGTCAGCCGCATATTGCTTCGCATGGCGCTCGGTTGTCTCTGTGATCGTCCGCCCTTTCGCGTCCTCGTAGGTGCCAAAGAATTCCAGTCCCTTAAATTTGAAGAACGGGTTGATCATATATGTATGGACCTCTTCACTGAAGCCTGGGTTATACCTGCCGGAAAACGGGCTGTAGTCATTGGCGTTAGATAGTACTGTGCCGTTGGCGATGGCCTGGTTTTCCATTACATAGAAATAATGTGAACCCGTGCGATCCCCGCCGAAGAGGGTGTTGCTGTTGGCGCTATGGACGCTATAGATCGAGCCGGTCAGCCGGAACCGGAAATCGGGTGTGAACTGCTTGTCAAAACCAAGCTTGCCCTGGAAGGCGGCCGGGTATTTGTTCAATTGATCCGTGGCCGAATCGACCTTTATAGCTGCTGCGGCAGTGGGGTCCAGTTCGCCATTGGTAATGCCGACCATTGCAAACAAACCGGAGGAGTGGTGATAATAGATCTCCCCGCCCAGTTCGGTAGCGAATTCGTCCATGATATAATTTTCCACGAAGGGGTTATAGATGGTATTGCCGCCGTCCGTACGCCGATAGTGCTGGTCACCATAATCCACATCGAACTGCCCGATCTTGATCGTAAAACTCTTCATCAAGGTATCGATCAGACTGCTGTGGAGGAAGAGCAGCTTATCGAACTGGATATAGCCGCCTTTTACCCAAGTGTCCTCATGGTGCCGGGAAGCCAGATAGGTGGTGAGGTTTACGCGAATACCATCGGCGAGTTGGGCATCTATATTCAGGTTAGCCATGGCCAGGTCGAATCCGTTGGTGAGGCGTAGCACGCTGTTGACGTTTCCGTCGTAACCGGCCCCGGTCATAGGCAGGGCCGTATTCTTGTCCCGCAGCATCTGGTAGCTCTGTTCGAAATTGCCGCCGACTTTGACCTTCAAATGGTGAAAAGCGGTGGTATCGTCCTTGGACGTCTCGAAAACATTGATACCGCTTTGATCATTGGGACGATAAAACTGCATGCCCTGGTGCTGCGCCGAGGCAGAGAACGCCAGGAAAAGAAGAGGTAAGCTGCACAGGCCGGTAAAGGCTTTTTTAATAATGTTCATTTTTGTTGATTTAAGAAGCGTTCTAAAATAGTTTATAGTTAGTGCCATTCACGGAAATGTTGAATCGCGGGGATGCCCAGCCAACGGCTGAGGTAGGAAATCCGTTGCACGGATAAAGCAATAACGTCTTTGTGTACCTTGTCTTTTTGCAAGCACTTTCTTACGTAGTCTATCATTGCCTGCCGTGTCATTTCCGGATGGATAAATGCTCCATTTTTGTAACAAGCGCTGCAATAGATCGTACTTTTTGAAAGGTCTTTTTCGCTGCCCATCAACTCGGGGCGGTTCATGGGCATGCCGCAGCTCTGGCAAAAACTATAAGCTTCCATATGCTAATTTTTAGTGATGTTGTTGTTCTCGAATGGTTTCTTCTGGCATGCGTACGCTGCTAATTGCCATCGATCGCCTCAAGCCGTCCATTGTTCACCCAATACGAAAGACACCATATAGTAGACGTCATCAGGCGAAACGGGTTTGGACATAAAGTGCACCGCGCCTAAATTTTTTAACAAGATGGATTCCTTTTCGTCTTTAGAAGTTGTATAAACAATCACCGGTATCTGCGCCAGCCTGGGATCTTTTTTTATTTCCACGAGGCATTGCTGTCCCGTCATCCCGGGCATCCGCAAATCGAGGAAAATAAAGTCGGGCAAACGATTTTTTAAATCCCTGAGATAACTCAGCGCCTGGTCGGCATCGGCTACCGTTTGAAAGTCGATCGCAGGATCGCAGTCTTTGACTGCTTCGGAAAAGATGGCGCTATCGTCCAGGTCATCGTCAATCAATAAAATTGTCATATGTTTTTATTTAGAAAGCTGTGGAAGAATGATATGAAATTCCGCCCCCTGTTCTTTTTCGGACAGGAGGTAGATCTCCCCTTTGTGATTCAACACGATCCTTTTACACAGTGCCAGACCAATGCCGGTACCTTCAAAATGGTTCCTTGAATTGAGCCGCTCGAAAATGACAAAAATCTGCGTTGAAAATTGCTTGTCGATGCCTATGCCATTGTCTTTAACATTGATATCACAATAAGGAATATCGGCCCTAAGGGAAGGGAAAAGCTGTACTTCTTCGGGTGTCAGCGGCTTATGGGATATGCTGACTGCGGGCGGCGTACCGGGTCTGGTAAATTTGAGTGCATTGCCGATCAAATTGTAAAACAGTTGGTTCATTTGCAACGGTACTGCTGTAATGACGGGCAATTTTTCCTGTGTGATGACGGCCTTTTTCTGCTCGATCAGCAAATCATAGTCATCGACGACCTTTTTCACGATCAGGTTCAGGTCTACCTCTTTGAAAACGCTTGCATCCAGCACCTTGGAAAAATTGAGCACATCCTGGATCAGATCCGACATGCGTTCCGCCGACCTGCTGATCTTATCGATCAGTTCCCTGGCTTCCCCTACAATAACATCGCCATGCCGCTGGTGAAGCAGCGTCGAAAAGGTTCTGATCTTTCGCAGGGGTTCTTGCAGGTCATGCGAAGCGATGGTCGCAAATTGATCCAGGTTATTGTTCGACTCATGAAGCAGGGTGTTCGACTCGCTGAGCGATGCCGTCCTTTCCTGCACCTGCCTTTCCAAATCATGGGTAAGGAACAGCAGTTCATGCTGGCGGTCGGACAATTCCTGGTTTGAAGCAGCCAATGCTTCGTTGGTGTTTTGAATCTCTTCTTTTGAAGTCTCCAGTTCTTCATTGAGGCTCTGAAATTCTTCGCTTCCGGACAGCAGTTCCTCGTTCGCACTTTGCAATTCCTCATTCACCACTTCCTGATCCCTGATGAGGATACGCATGTCATCTCTTAATTGCGCCATTTCTCCCTGGAGCAGCTGGTTCCGGTCGCTTTCCGGCTGTTCCTGCCCTGTCTGAACTGCGCCATTTTCCGGCTTATCCCTGAACAGGACCAAATAGTATGGATCAACGGTATCAGGTAATGGTATGACCTCGATCGTCACGAGGTGTTGATTGCCCATCAAGAGCAGTGGTATATTCTCTTTTACCGTGGGTAATCGATTTCCTTTTGCTTGGTTGATGGCGCTTCGAAGCTCGAAATAAAGTGCCGGTTTCGCCATTTTGAGCACATTCAAACTTGGCTTGCCCGGTGACGGTTCAAGCCAGTTACCTATAAAGCCACGGAATTGCACGATCTCCAGCTGTTCATTCACGACGACACCCGGCGGATTGAACCGGGACAGCACCACATCATCCGCGCTTTTCTGGAAGGCGTCGGGCCGGGGCTCTTTGTCACTGGGCTTCCCTTTATCCCATAGCGCAGTTCTCACCGTATCCGAGGCCGAGGGCTGGAATCTTCCCGGTATCGGTTTTCGAGTGTATAATTTGTCGGTCTTCCCATACCGCCGAAAGAGCTCCGAGGCAGGTGCGGTCGTCTCCGAATGGCCCAGCAACAAATAACCAGCATTGTTCAACGCATAATGAAAGATGGTCAGCGCCCTTTTTTGCACGGATTGCTCCAGGTAGATCAGTACATTCCGACAGCTGACGAGATCCATATTGGCAAAAGGCGGGTCGCTTACGAAATTATGCGGGGCAAAGACACAAAGATCCCTGACGGCTTTACTGATATGAAATCCTCCATCCACCTCAGTAAAATATTTTTCTATGCGCTCTGCGCTTACATCGGCCAGCTCTTTTTTTGCATATATACCAGTTCTCGCTCTTGTGATCGATCTTTCCATGATGTCTGTGGCGAAGATCTGGATCTTGTAAGCGGACAGCTTTTCACCTAAGTGATCATTCAGGCAGATGGCCATGGAATAAGCTTCCTGGCCCGTGGAACAACCGGCGATCCAAATCCGCAGGGGATTCGCTTTACTTTTGACTTTCAGCAGCTGCGGAAATATTTCAGTGCAGAGTAGCTCAAAGGTGCCGGGATCCCGAAAAAAGCCCGTCACCGGAATCAACAGGTCCTGGTAGAGCAGGTCTTGTTCAATGACGTTTTCTTTGCAATACATGTAGTAGTGGGCTATGTCATCGATTTTCTTTAGGCCCATCCTGCGCATAATGCGGCGCCGGATCGTCGATTGCTTATAAGCCGTGAAGTCGGTCCCATTTTTGTCACCCACCAGCGCCAGCAATTGGGTGAACGACTCGAACAATTTCGGCACTTGTAAAGGAATGTGCTCGGGTGGGAAGACGAAGTCCACCGCACCCGCTCCGATCGCACTTTCGGGCATTCCCTTGAAAGCAGCGGATGCCGGGTCCTGAGCGAAAGTAAATCCTCCACGCTCCTTGATCACCTTCAGGCCGAGCGTTCCGTCGGTGCCCATTCCTGATAAAACTACCCCTATGGCGTGTTGCTGATGAACTTCGGAGAGTGAAGTAAAAAATACGTCAATCGACATATTCCTTTCTTTTATTGTGGGCCTTGGGCTTAATTCCAGCCGTCCATCGTTTGCCGTCAGCAGTCTATTTGAGGGAATGACGTAAATGTGGTCCGGCTCGACGAGTACGTTGTTGGTGATCTCCCGGACGGGGATGCGGGTGATCTTTTGAAGAATGTCCATCAACATGCTTTCGTGTGTGGGTTCCAGGTGTTGGACCAGGATATAGGCCATGCCCGAGTTTTCAGGGATGGCCCTGACCAGTTTTTTAAAGGCTTCGAGACCGCCTGCCGATGCACCTACGCCGATCACGGGGAAGAGGTTGGCTGAAAGTTGTTTGTTTTTATCTTTATTTTCCAAATGTTATGCGATAAGTCGAAAGGTTTTCGGCGATGGATTGAAAAGCCTATTCCGCCAATCGTCGGCGAAGAAGTCGGTCATCGAGGTCATGCTATCCTGGTAGAACAGCGTTTTCGAGAGATACTTGTTGGCTCCGTCCCTGTAGGTATCAGCGATATCTTTTGGATGACTGGAGGTTGAAAGAATGACGATCGGTATGTCTGAAAACCTCTCTTGCCTGCGGATTTCCCGCAGACAGGACTTCCCGTCCATGCCGGGCATATTGATGTCCAGGAAGATCACGTCGGGCGTAGGCACTTCGACGTTATGGAGCATATAATCAAGGAGTTTGGCGCCATCCGATACTGTCGTCAAATCGGCTCCGATCCCCGAATCCGCAAGCGCATGTTGGAAGAAAAGACGGTCGTCTTCGTCATCGTCCGCCAGCAGGATCTGTATATTTTTCATAATTGAGTGTAAGGTATGATATAGGGTCCGCCGGATCGTTACATACTGCTGGAGGATGATTATACGATTCACATGTGCCTCGCCGAAAAGGATCAGGCTGACCCCGGCCTGCCGTTCTTACTTTTCATAACATGTTATTTTTTTGGACCGTTGAATATATCCGGTTCGAAGACCTCGTTTTCTATAATATGCGCTTCCGTTTCGGCCAGGTAGACCTCGGAATCGCTCCAGCGCATTTGCAAAACCCGTTTTACGGAAATAAGTATTTTTTTTCCACCCTGGAAGGAACGGGTGTCAACAACGAGATCCAGTATCTGCCAGGTTTTGTCATCCAGGATGAAATCATAAATATACCCGATCTCACAACCGACCCCATGCACATGGAAGCCGGAAACAAAAAGCGAACTGCGCAGATGCAGGTCGGTACCTGTTCGGTTGCCCGTTGCCGGCAGAGGTTCTGCCGCTGTTCCCAACCCTCCATTGTAAAAACCGCTTTCCCAATAGCCCTTCCAGGCGTAGTGACCATACAATTCAATTTCCTGTTGACGGGAAACGGGTTTGTCCGTATCGATGTTGGGGCTATTGAATATTTCCGCTTTAGTGTGATCGACAAAGAATATGCCTTTCGAATCCTGGTCGGGCGCCATCGCAGAGGGGGGGATCAAAGCCTTCCGTCCTGAGGTCCCCTCTTCTAATTTTATGACCAGGTAGCGGATAGTCCAGGAGTCGTCCTCGAAATAGAGGTCGTCCAGTTTGCCTATTTCTCCGTCCTTTGCTACGATCCTGTAGCCGATGATACTTTTTAAATTGCGTTCCATATGGCGTTTATGTTTAATAGTACGGCGTACGTGCATTAGCTGAGCAAAGCCTTTACTGAATCGAATAAGACCCGGCTGTCATGCTGACCTTTGTAGATGGGAGAAGCTTTTTTGTCTAATTGCAATAAGGCAAATACAGCTGTCTGCGCCGACCGGACCGAATACTCCACCGTAAAGACGACATCGTCCGGAAGCTCGCAATATTGTCCAATGAACGCCAGGTTGACCGACCCCTTTGGTATGACGGCAGGCCGGTCTATTTGGCTCCGCACCAAAAACTGACTTGTTATGAAGGGCAGCATACAGGGGATACAGATGGTTGTTCTTAATATAGTATGCTCTTCCATCCCGAATCGAAGGTGGCCCAATATTTCCTTTATGATCTCTTCGCCATTGCATTCCGACATTTTTTTGGCAATAAAATTTCCCGCTTTATCGGGGAACAACCCGTAGCCCCAGCAAACCTGTACATTGGCTGGTTGATCGATGAAATGCGGCTGTGCGGGAAGCACGAGGGACAGCAACCAGTTCGAGTCTTTAAAAGTCACTAACCCTCCTGTTCCGGCCACATTCCCGGTGAATTGTTCCATCAGCCGGAAGAAGGTAGGATCGTGGCAGGTTATCGTGAACGATTCCCATAGGGAGTCCGGAATGTGGTCGTCAAAGGTCGCCGGGCGGCCGAATTCGGGCTTGTTTTGGGCGATGGTCTCCCACAGGCTCCATGCCCCGCCCTCTCTCTTTGATTTAAGCAAGGGCGCATCGGTCATGGACCCGAAGCTGGAACCTTCGGTCATTGAACCGAGGGTAATGAACACGAGGTCATATTCGCCGACGGCTATTTCACCGGGCTTGCCTTGCAGGGAGTATACGATGCGTTCTACCCTTTTCGGGTACGTACGGGTCGAGAATACGACGTTCGTCACCTGGGCATTCAGCAAGAACAGGACGCCTTTTTCCTTCAGCCATGCTACCAGCGGGGCGATGATCGAATCATACTGGTTGTAAGGCGTACGACGCACGCCGGCGAGCGTGCTGATCCGTGGAAACTCCTGGATGAAGCGCAACAGGTAGCGCCTGAATTCGACGGCGCTGTGCCAGCTTTGAAAGGCGAAGGTGGTGCACCACATAAACCAGAAATTCGTGGTAAAGAAAGCCGGCTCGAAATGATCCCTGATGGCGGAGACGCCCAGGGCCTCCTCGGATGACAGCATCATTTTGATCAGATCGAGGCGGTCGCGCATGCTGAAACCCATCCCTGACACGTCTACCTTTTTCCCGGCTTCAACCAGTCTGCAATTGGAGTGGCTCTTGACCCGTTCATTGAAATCGAACATTTCTTCCTTTACCGACGTCGAGGGACCACGCGTTCCCGGGATGCGGGAAAGCAGGTCATAGGTGCAGGTGTATGCTTCTTCGTCAAACATCCTTCCGCCCCGCATGGTATAGCCTTTATCGGCAGACCCATGGGCATCCATACTGCCTCCGACCTCGCCGGACTCTTCCAGGATGCAAATGTTGCCGCCCGGAATTTCGCTGTCCATGATCAAATAAACGGCGCTTGCCAGGGAAGCGATACCGGCGCCGACGAGGTAGGCTTTGGTGTTCATGTCATTCATAAAGCAAAGGTGGCGCAATCCGTCCTGGAAAGTGTTACACGTCCGGATGGAAATATTATAGTATTCCGACGTGGGAATTATATAAAAAATTCTTAAAAGCGTATAAAATTATTGATGGCGAAACCGCCAGCTTTGTACAACATTATGCATCAGACCGCCAACAATTCTTTATTATGGCCATTCCTTGTCTACGCGATTGCCGTAGTATGCCTGGTCAGCGGCATGCTCACCCTTTCCTATTTTTTAGGTGAGCGCCACGCCGAACACGCTACGGGAGAAGCCTATGAAGGTGGTATACTGGTGACCGGAACGGCGCGCCTCCGCTTCCCCATCCATTTTTACGTCATCGCGTTGTTCTTCGTAATCTTCGACGTGGAGGCTGCTTTTATCTTCTCCTGGGCCATTGCGATCCGCGCTGTCGGCTGGGGGGGCTATTGGGTAGTCCTGCTCTTTATGGGCGTCTCAAGCGTTGTCCTGCTGTATTTATGGCGGGCTGGCGCGCTTGACTTCGGGCCTGACGGTAAAATCTTATTAAAGGCCTATCACAAATTCATCAAAAAACCTATCGCACATGAAATGGTGGACAAGCAAGGTCAATGATCCAACTGGAAGTGTAGCAGGGAACAGTTCGTTCGAAGAAACATTCCAACAATCTGTCGTGCTGACCAATATGGAAAGCATGGTAGCCTGGGGGCGGAAGAATTCGATCTGGCCTTTCAATTTCGGTCTGTCCTGCTGTTATGTGGAAATGGCCACCAGCATCACCAGCAAATACGATAGCGCCCGGTTCGGCGCCGAAGTCATCCGTGGTTCTCCGCGGGAAGCCGATATGATGATCATTGCAGGCACTGTCTTTATCAAGATGGCCCCCGTGATCAAACGGTTGTACGAGCAAATGATGGCGCCCCGCTGGGTCGTCTCCATGGGGTCTTGTGCTAATTCAGGCGGGATGTATGATATCTACAGTGTCGTCCAGGGCGTGGACAAATTCATGCCCGTGGACGTATATGTGCCGGGGTGCCCACCAAGACCGGATGCCTTTTTGGAGGGGATTTTATTGTTGAGGGAACAGATCGGCAATGAGAAGCGTCCGCTCAATTGGGTCATCGGTCCGCAGGGGATCATCAAACCGCAGGGACCTTCCATGAAGGAAGTCAAAAGAAGCGAAAGAATGAGGATGACCGAAATAAGAGAACCCGACCAGGTATGACTGCCCCCGTCCCCATATTGACCAATCGATTTCCTGGCGCGGTGCTGGCGGTTCAGAAAACAACAGATGACTTCCCAACCGTTTGGATAATGGGGGATCGGATCGTCGAAGTCCTTCGATTCCTGAAAATGGATCTTGACGGGCCGTATAAAATGTTATATGATCTGACGGCCATCGACGAACAGGCGCGGCACTTTCGCGAAGGGCAGCCAGCCAGCCGTTTTACCATTGTCTACGTCTTGCTTTCGTTTGAACGGAATGCTTTTCTGCGGATTAAGGTGCCGCTTACCGGCGGCGACCCGACGCTATCGACGATTACCGGCATCTGGCCGGCTGCCAACTGGTACGAAAGGGAGGTTTTCGATCTTTTTGGGATACGGTTCGCCAACCATCCCCATCTTAGGCGGATCCTGATGCCCGAATCCTGGGTGGGGCATCCGCTCCAGAAATGTCATCCTGCGAGGGCTACGGAAATGCCTGCATACCGGTTGCCGGAGGATAAACAGGAAATGGAGCAGGACGCCATGCAATTCAAGCCTGAAGATTGGGGATTGAACAATGTATCCGGCGGCGACGAGCTGTTATTCCTGAACCTTGGGCCACAGCATCCGGGCACCCACGGCATCTTGCGGTTGGTCGTGCAGCTCGACGGCGAAGATATTGTGCATGTCGTACCCGACATCGGCTTTCATCACCGCGGTGCCGAGAAGATGGGTGAGCGCCAGTCCTGGCATTCCTATATCCCCTATACTGACCGAGTCGAATATTTGGGCGGCGTCATGAACAATCTTCCCTATGTGATGGCCGTGGAAAAGTTGGCCGGTATCGAAGTTCCTGACCGCGCCAAGGTGATCCGGATCATGCTGAGCGAGCTATTCCGCATTTCCAGTCATCTTGTTTGGTATGGGACTTTCGCGCAGGACCTCGGCATGATGACGCCCGTGTTCCTGACCTTCAACGACCGGGAAAAATTGCTCGATATCGTCGCTGCAATCTGTGGGGCACGCATGCATCCCAACTGGTTCCGGATCGGCGGTGTCGCCCAGGATCTTCCCATTGGTTGGGAAGAGGCGGTGCGGGCATTCATCGATTACTTTCCCAAGCGGCTCAAAGAATACGACAACCTGGTCATGAAGAACCGCATCTTCAAGGCCCGTACCGTCGGCATCGGCATCTATTCCACTGAAGAAGCGATCGAATGGGGCGTTACCGGTCCGGGTTTGAGAGCTACCGGATTGGAATGGGACTTTCGAAAGAAACAACCTTATTCCGGGTATGAGCAATTCGACTTCGAAATACCGATCGGCCAGAACGGCGACTGTTATGACCGGGCAAAAGTCCGCGTAGAAGAGATGCGGCAAAGTCTGCAGATCATCGATCAATGCCTGCACCGGATGCCGGCGGGGGCGTACAAATCGGATCATCCGCTGACGACCCCGCCCGTAAAAAACCGCACCCTGGAAGATATCGAGACCCTGATCCACCATTTTCTTACGGTGAGCTGGGGACCGGTCATGCCGCCCGGCGAAGCCTTCTGCGGGGTAGAGGCAACCAAGGGCAATAACGGCTATTACCTCATTTCCGATGGCAATACCGTTTCCTACCGGACAAGGATCCGTACCCCTTCTTTTCCGCACATTCAGTTCATACCTGCCATCAGTGCCGGTCACACGATACCCGATCTGATGGCCATATTGGGCAGTACGGACTATGTGCTGTCCGACGTAGACCGATAAAATATCATTTTATGGCAGCTCAGGGACAACTGACTATCGCGGAAAAATTGGAAATACTTGACGTATTCAAGCATTTTCCGTACAAGAGCGCCGCTTGCATGGAGGGGTTGAAGGTGATCCAGAAGTATCATCGCTGGGTGTCGGATGCGGCGGTGAAAGATCTGGGGCTGTTGCTGGAGATGTCACCTGCGGAGATAGACAGCATTGCTACCTACTACAACCTGATCTTCCGGCGGCCGGTGGGAAGACATGTCATCTTTGTCTGCAACAGCGTAAGCTGTTGGATCATGGGGTATGAGCAAATGGTCGCCGCTTTGAAGTTGACGCTATCCATCGATTATGGCGAAACGACAGCGGACGATCGATTTACGCTGCTTTCCATACCCTGCCTTGGCGCCTGTGACCATGCCCCCGCCATGATGATCGACGAAGACCTGCACCGCGACCTGACAATGGAAAAACTGGATACGATCATCAATAAATACGTGTAGTGGTATGGAACGACCGTTGACCCAACATATCAAGGACGATGGCAGCCGGCTCTCGCTAAAGGAGTACGAAGCTGTTGGTGGCTATCAGGCGCTTAAAAAGGCGCTGCAGTTGACGCCGTCCGCGGTTACGCAGATCGTAAAGGACGCCGATCTGAAGGGACGCGGGGGCGCGGGCTTTCCTGCTGGACAGAAATGGGAGCTCATGCCGATGGGCAGGGACACGCCCAACCCGAAATATTTTATCGCCAATGCCGACGAAATGGAGCCGGGAAGTTTTAAGGACCGATGGCTGCTGGAAGGCAATCCCCATCAACTTATAGAAGGGCTGATCATCGGCGCGTATGCGACCCAGGCCCGCTTCGGCTTTATTTTCCTTCGCTGGGCCTATCATCAGGCCGGGAAGGCCATCACCGAGTCCATTCGGGAGGCTTACGCTGCAGGTTACCTGGGTGTACATCTCGCCGGCAGTGACTATAGCCTCGACCTGTCGCTGCATACGAGCGTGGGCCGCTATATGTGCGGTGAAGAAACTGCCCTTTTGAATGCCCTGGAGGGCAAGCGGGCCAACCCCCGGGCGAAACCTCCTTACCCTGCGGTCAGCGGCCTTTTCGGAAAACCGACCATCGTCAACAATGTAGAAACGCTAAGTAATATTCCCCATATCATTGCCAATGGAGCCGACTGGTTTCTCCAGCTTAGTAAGACTGCCGAAGGTGGCACCAAGCTATATGGAGCCAGCGGCCGGGTCAAAAGACCCGGCCGCTGGGAATTGCCACTGGGTACTTCGCTTCGGGAAATATTGGAAGTACATGCGGGGGGCATG
Source organism: Puia sp. (assembly GCA_965214315.1). Classification (GTDB taxonomy): domain Bacteria; phylum Bacteroidota; class Bacteroidia; order Chitinophagales; family Chitinophagaceae; genus Puia. The sequence goes on from CBDCBP010000015.1 coordinate 532,462, forward strand.
CAGGACGGGCATCAATTCAAAGGTGTCTTGCCTGGCGGCGGATCTACGGATTTCCTGACTGCGGAGCACCTGGACACGCCTATGGATTTCGCCAGTATAACGAAGGCCGGCAGCCGGTTGGGTACGGGCACCATCATTGTGCTGGACGATAAGACCTGCCCGGTTGGGATGGTGCGGAACCTGGAGCACTTCTTTGCGCAGGAGTCCTGCGGCTGGTGCACGCCTTGCCGGGAAGGGCTGCCCTGGACAGCCAGGCTGCTTGATGCGCTGGAAGCGGGAAATGGCAAGATGGAGGATCTGGAGACGCTGGCCTTCCAGGTAGACTATATGGCACCGGGCAATACTTTTTGCGCCCTGGCGCCTGGAGCGATGGAGCCACTGCAAAGTGCCTTACATTTTTTCAAAGATGACTTTGAGCGGCATATCCACGAACATAAATGTCCCTGGCAATGACAATGGTAAACATAACCATCGATGACAAGTTTTACAAGGTCGACGGCAGTCAAAACCTGCTGGCAGCATGCCTGTCGCTTAAGCTCAACCTGCCTTATTTTTGCTGGCATCCGGCGCTGCACTCCGTCGGCGCCTGCAGGCAGTGCGCCGTCCTGAAATTCAAGGACGCAGCCGATCAAAAGGGCAAATTGGTCATGGCCTGTCTGGAAAGCATCAGTGAAGGGCTGCGCATCTCCATCGAAGCGGCCGCGGCGCGCCGGTTCAGGGCTGGAAATGTGGAAGCACTTATGGTCAATCATCCGCATGACTGCCCGGTATGTGACGAGGGCGGCGAATGTCATTTGCAGGATATGACGGTGATGACGGGGCATAACTGCCGCCGCTATCGTTTTCCCAAGCGAACGCACGTCAACCAGTACCTGGGCCCCTTCGTCAACCACGAAATGAACCGCTGCATCCAGTGCTACCGATGTGTGCGTTTTTATAAGGATTATGCCGGCGGCAAAGACCTCGACGTTTTTTCTGCACATGACGATGTTTATTTCGGCCGCGCGGAAGAAGGGGTGCTGGAAAATGAGTTCAGCGGTAATCTGGTGGAGGTATGTCCCACCGGGGTGTTTACCGATAAGACCTTAAAAAAACACTTTACCCGTAAATGGGACCTCACCGATGCGCCATCCATCTGTCATCAATGCAGCTTGGGCTGCAATATCATCGCCAGTGAACGGTATGGGTCGATCAGGCGGATCCTCAGCCGGTTTAACGGGGACGTGAACGGGTATTTCTTATGCGACCGGGGACGGTTCGGTTATGAATACGTCAATAGCAAGAAAAGAATTCTTTTCCCTACGAAAAAGGAAGGAGTCATTTCCTGGATACTTTCTGCTGATCGCGCGGTCCGGGAGATCGGTGCTATGCGTGCTTCCGGGAAAAAGATGATTGGTATTGGTTCGCCCAGCGCTTCTCTCGAGTCCAATTTCATGTTGCGGGAATTGGTAGGAGCGGAAAATTTCTATGCTGGTATACCCAATGCCGAAGGCAAATTGATCAGGCAAGTGATCGATGTCATGAGGAGCGGGAAGGTTAGGACGCCGTCGTTGGGTGAGGTAAAGCAATACGATGCGGTGTTTGTAGTAGGGGAAGATCTCACCAATACGGCGCCGCTACTCGCGCTCAATCTCCGACAGGCAGCTAAGAATCAACCGGGTGAATTGGCCACTTCGCTTCACATACCTGTGTGGAACGATGCGGCTGTCAGGGAGGTGGTTCAGGCAGCAAAGGGGCCGTTTTAAGTGGCCACCCCCGCCGCCACCAAGCTGGATGAGATCGCGACACAGTGCTGCCGGGGGGCGCCTGATACGATCGCGCGGCTGGTTTATGCCGTTGCCGCTGCGGTGGATGGCAATTTGGAGCCTTTGCCCGATGATGCAGCTGTTGGAACACTTGCCCATTCCATCGCAAACGCTTTGCTCGCCGCCAGGAAGCCATTGATCGTGGCAGGTACCAGTCTTTATAGCGAGGGGATCATAGCCGCTTCAGCCAGTCTTGCATTGGCGCTAAAGCAACATGGCAAGGAGGTTGGTTTGGTGTTTACTGTGCCGGAAGTTAATTCTATAGGTCTGGCGATGATGACGGGTCAGTTCCTGGAGGATGCTTTTGACCGGTGCGAGGTTTCGGCGGAGCCGGGCCCCGGCGATGGGGAAAAGGGGGGGAGCGACGAGGAGGCGGCGATCATCCTCGAAAACGATCTGTATGAAAGGACCTTCAAAAATCGGGTGGATACTTTTCTTGACCGGTGTAAGCGGCTTATCGTCCTGGATTACCTGGAAAATGCGACGACCCGCAGGGCCGATCATCTTTTGCCTGCGGCTGTATTCGCCGAGACCGACGGGACTGTCGTCAACAATGAAGGCCGGGCCCAACGGTTCTATGCCGTGCATGTTCCCGACAATGACGTCAGGGGCAGCTGGAAATGGCTGCAGGCGATCCAGGACCAGGAGACTGAATTGCCTGTCCGGTTTGACGATATCACTGCCAGGCTGGTAAAGGCGTTTCCTGCAGTAAGTGTTGTTTTAGATCTCGCGCCTTCCGCAGCCTTCCGCGAAGGGACGCAGAAGATACCGCGTGAACCCCACCGGTACAGTGGCAGGACGGCTATACATGCGGGTGACGATGTAAGTGAACCGATGCCGCCTGCCGATCCCGATTCTGCGCTTTCCTTTACCATGGAAGGCTATGCCGGGGTGCCGCCGCCGGGGCTGACGCCTTTCTATTGGTCTCCCGGGTGGAATTCCCTGCAGGCCATCAATAAATACCAAATTGAAGTTGGGGGACCGCTCCATGGAGGAAATCCGGGTAAGCGGTTGTTCGAACCCGGCGCCGACGTGAGTGCTGGTGAGGGTCTGCCCGATGACGCAGCTTCCGGCAAGACCAGTGATCGTGCTTCTTGCCAGGCCAATGGCATCCCGCCTGCCTTTTCCCCGCAATCGGGCCGATTCCTGGTGCTGCCGCTCTATCACATTTTTGGTTCCGACGCATTAAGCGCGTTGAGTGCCGGCGTCAATGAAAGGGTACCGGCGCCTTATATCGCGCTCAACGATGCGGACGCCGCCCATGCAGGCCTTGTGGACGGGAGTGAAATAGCCATCTCGGTAAACGGGGCAACGTGCTGTTTTCGTGTACGATTGCAATTCGGCTTACCACCGGGAACGGCCGGCCTGCCTAAGGGCTTTCGAGCAACAGCAGGCATGTCCTTTCCTTTTTGGACAACCCTACAACCGATCAGTACATGATCAACATTGTCGAACATATTGTCCTTGTCCTCGTTATCATGCTCGCGCTTGTGCTGATCGCTGCCGGCCTTATCTGGCTGGAAAGAAGGGTGCTCGCGCTGTGGCAGGATCGCTATGGCCCCAATAGGGTAGGGCCTTTCGGCACCCTGCAGGTAGTTGCTGACATGATCAAGATCTTTTTCAAAGAGGATTGGATCCCGCCCTTCGCGGATAAAAAAGTGTTCATCGTGGCTCCCGCCATCGTGATGATCACGATCCTCATGAGCTTTGCCGTCGTTCCGTTTGCGCCGGGTATCGGGGTGGTCGACCTCAATATTGGGGTGCTTTTCTTCCTGGCCATGTCCTCCCTCGGCGCATATAGCGTTGTGCTGGCAGGTTGGGCATCTAATAACAAGTATTCCTTGCTTGGTGCCATGCGGGGATCGGCACAGATGATCTCTTATGAAGTGTTATGGGCCTTTCGCTAATGGGTGTTGTGATCATGACGGGATCTTTCAGCATGAAGGCTATCGTGCTGGCGCAGCAAAGGCAGTGGTTCGTCATTCCGCAATTCCTCGGGTTCATCATATTTTTTATAGCGGGCATCGCCGAAGCGCACCGTTTGCCTTCGATATCCCGGAAGCGGAAAGCGAGCTGGTGGCGGGTTACCATTCCGAATATTCCGGGATGAAATTCGGGATGTTCTTTGTCGGCGAGTATTTGGGTATCACCCTCATCTCCGCACTGATCACCACCCTGTTCTTCGGGGGCTGGCTGGGGATTTCATTTCCTGCCGCCCATTGTCATTTGGTTCCTGGTCAAGATGTTCGGCTTCATCCTGGTCTTCATCCTGCTGCGGGCCTCCCTGCCGCAGGCTGCGGTATGACCAGTTGATGTCACATCGGCTGGAAGATACTGTTACCGCTGTCACTATTAAATATATCTGGTCACCGGCGCTACTTGTCCTTTACTTTAAACAATCGCTAAATCATTGCCTACCATGTTCAGCAACCTTCGTTCGATCTGGGTAGTCTTCTTACATATGTTCCACAAGCGCGAAACCGTGCTCTACCCTGAGCAAAAGGCGTATCTGCCGCCCCGCTGGCGGGGGAGGATCGTGCTGACCCGCGATCCGGACGCGGCCGAACGCTGTGTAGGCTGCTATCTCTGTGCCGCAGCGTGTCCGGTTGGTTGCATGCGCTTCAGGCCGCGGAGGATGAGCATGGCCGGCGGTATGCGGAAACCTTTCGCATCAATTTCCCCGCTGCATCTTTTGCCGTTACTGTGAAGAAGCCTGTCCGACGGATGCCATTCAGCTCATACCGGATTTTGAAATGGGAGAGTACCATCGCCAGAACCTGGTCTATGAAAAGGAAGACCTGCTCATCGACGGCCAGGGGAAATACCATGGGTATAATTTTTATAGGGTCGCGGGCGTAGATGCGGGTGTCAAGGGAAAGGGCGACGGTGAGAACGAACTGCACCCCGTAGACATCAAAAAAATTAATGCCATGAATGTCTGTTCTACCTGCAGCTGCGCTTGCTATCATCGCCACAGTGCGGATGGTCACGGGCAAAAATGCCGTTCACGCGCTGCTCTACCTGATCGTGTCATTGCTCCGCCGTTTCCGTGATCTTCTTTTTGCTGGGTGCGCCTTTCATTGCTGCCCTGGAAGTGATCATTTACGCCGGCGCGATCATGGTATTGTTCGTGTTTGTGATGATGATGCTTAACCTGGGCGGCGATGGGTTGCAGCGCGAGCGGGCGCTGCTGCAACGAGGGATCTGGAGAGGTCCCGTGCTGATTGCGGCGGTGCTTTTTTTGGAAATGGCCTATATGGCTGGCGCGGCAACCAAACCTGCCGGCAGCCAGGCAGGACATTTCACCCGGCGCGGTTGGGCGCCTTGCTTTTCACAAAGTATAGTCTGATCGTGGAACTGTCAGCCTTCCTGATGGCGCCGGCATTGTCGGCGCCTATCATTTAGGTCAAAAGAAAGGGTCGCTCATCACCGGTATTTGAAAAAAGAAGGATGGCCCACATGATGCCGGACCTGACGATGACTGTTTCCACGAGCCAGGGTATCCTGCTGGCGGCCGTCCTGTTCTGTATCGGTCTGACCGGGGTGCTGGTTCGGCGAGCGTCATTTTTATGCTGATGTCGGTAGAAGTGATGTTGAATGCGGCCGGGCTGGCTTTTATCGTCGGGGGAGCGGCCTGGGGCCGTGCCGATGGACAGGTCATGTTCCTTTTTATCCTGGCGATGGCCGCGGCGGAGGTATCCGTAGGACTGGCCCTGATCATACAATTATACCAGCAATTTAAATCGGATGATGTCGATAAGGCCAGCAGGATGAGCGGGTAAAAGGACCATTTGTAAAAAATGAACAGGAGAGTAATATGAAAGAATTTCTTTGGCTGATCGTAGCACTGCCTTTTACGGGCGCCATCATCCTGGCGCTTGCAGGGCCATCGCTTGTCCAGGCTCGGCATCGCCGTCATTGGGGTCGGATCGGTCTTTCTTTCGGCCATTGTTGCGATCATCATCGGTGTGGTTTTTTTGCATGGCAACCCCAGGGGCGCTCCTCTCGATCAGATCATCTGGCAATGGATCAATGTGTGCGGATTCGCGCCCCGGGTGGCATTTCACCTCGACGCCGTGTCGCTTGTCTTCGTCTTTGTCATCACCTTCGTGGGGGCGCTGATCCACCTCTATTCCGCACCCTTCATGTGGAAAGAAGGAGGGTATGCCCGCTTCTTTTGTTATATGAATCTTTTTGTGGGTTTCATGCTCGTACTGGTGCTGGCGGACAACTTGCTCTTGCTTTATCTTGGCTGGGAAGGCGTAGGCCTTTGCAGTTATCTGCTGATCGGTTTTTGGTATACGGATGCGGCCAATGGGTATGCCGCCCGGAAGGCGTTTACGGTGACCCGGATCGGCGACACCGCGATGGTGATCGGGCTGTTTCTGCTTTTCAAAAATTTCCACACGTTCGATATCCAGACGATCATGCGCCTGGCGCCCGGGCGGTGGACCGTAGGATCCGGCGTAGCCGTTGCAACCGCCTTACTTCTACTAGGGGGTGCTATCGGCAAATCCGCGCAGTTCCCGCTGCAGACCTGGCTGCCGGACGCAATGGCGGGTCCATCGCCGGTATCGGCGCTGATCCATGCCGCCACCATGGTCACCGCGGGGGTCTATTTGATCGCCCGGACCCATGCGTTGTTCAGTCTGGCCCCTATTGTGCAGTCTACGGTCGCCATCATCGGCGCCGTCACCCTGGTCATTGGCGGCATGGCGGCCTTGAATCAGCATGATATCAAGAAAGTGCTGGCCTATTCGACGATATCGCAGATCGGGTATATGTTCCTCGCCCTGGGCGTCGGCGCGTGGTCGGCTGCGATCTTTCATTTTATGATCCATGCCTTCTTCAAGGCACTCCTATTCCTTAGCGCAGGCAGCGTCATCTGGGTCATGCGGGACGAGCACAATATGTTCAAAATGGGCGGCCTGTGGCGAAAATTGCCGGTGGTCTTTTGGACATTTTTGGTCGGCGCCTGCGCCCTGTCTGCCTTGCCATTGATCACTGCCGGATTTTACAGCAAGGATGAGATCCTTTGGTTGTCTTTTGCGAGTGTCAGGGGTTCTCCGGTCTTATGGATAGCCGGGTTAGTTGGCGCATTCCTTACCGCACTATACACCTTTCGCATGGTCTTCCTGATTTTTTTTGGTAAATCCAAGGCCGAGCCGACTGGCCGTCCGGGTCTTGCCATGAATTTGCCGCTGATCATCCTGGCCGCGTTGGCTTTGTTCGGTGGATTTATTCAATTGCCCGACAACATGGGTCATATCACACTGTTCTCCGACCTGATGGAAAAGATGCTGCCCGTAACAGCGATGCGGGTTGTTGGCCTCTCCGCTGAATTGATGGCCCAGGTAGTCGCCGGCGGGCTTGCAATCGGCGGTTTTTTGGTCGCCTACAGGGTCTATTACAACAAGTCTTTTCCGGCGGGGATACCTGTCAGAAATGGCTGGGAGACCTTTTTCTATGAAGGTTGGGGTTTCGACAGGCTGTACAATGCCGTGATCGTTGCGCCTGTGGTGTACCTTTCGCGGATCGATAAGGCCGATATGATCGATGCCTTTTATACGGGCCTGGGGTCGCTGACCGGCATGCTTAATAAGGCCCTGACGGCGACGCAGAACGGCAGGCTGCGCTGGTATGCGATGGCCCTTGCCCTTGGTGCTATTCTAACTTTAACCATCCTCTTTTATCCATGATACTAGCCTGGCTCATATGGTTGTTGATGGGGACCGGATTGCTGGCCTGGGCGGCGAGTGCCTGGAGCGGTACGCTTTCCCGGATCATCAGCCTTACCGGCACGCTTGTTTTTTTTGGTATTGTGCTTTCGTTGTGGTTGGTACACCAATCGGCTGCCGGACACGCCGGTTGGGTCATCAGCTATGCGCATGCATGGATCCCCTCTATAGGCATACAGTTCAAATTAGCCGCGGATGGCCTGAGCCTGCTGATGCTTCTGCTGACCGGGTTTTTAGGCATGCTGGCTGTATTGGTCTCCTGGAAAGAGATCAGCGAACGCGTGGGCTTCTTTCATTTTAACCTGCTTTTCATCCTCGCGGGTGTTACAGGTGTATTTGTGGCTATGGATCTTTTCCTGTTCTACTTCTCCTGGGAGGTCATGCTAATACCGATGTATTTTCTCATCAGCATCTGGGGCTACGAGAACAGGACCTATGCTGCGGGCAAGTTCTTTCTGTTCACCCAGGCCAGCGGTTTGCTGATGCTGTTGTCCATCCTGGGCTTGTATGTTGTACACGGGCACAGCACCGGCAACTACACCTTCGACTATGACCAGTTGCTGGGCATGTCCATGGCTCCCCAAACGGGCTTTCTGCTCATGATGGGCTTTGCCGCCGCCTTCCTCGTCAAATTGTCTACCGTACCCTTTCACAGCTGGCTTCCCGATGCGCATACCCAGGCTCCAACAGCCGGAAGCGTGATACTGGCGGGACTATTATTAAAGACAGGGGCCTACGGCCTGATCAGGTTCGTATTGCCCCTGTTTCCTGTGGCTTCTCATCGGTTTGCTCCCCTGGGTATGCTCCTTGGGATCATCAGCATTCTGTATGGTGCCAAGCTGGCTTTTGCCCAGACCGACCTCAAGCGGTTGGTCGCCTATATCAGTGTCAGCCATATGGGATACATCCTTGTAGGTGTTTACGCTTTCAGCGCCATCGCCATGCAGGGCGTCATCATGCAGCTGGTGGCCCATGCCGTCAGCACCGGGGCTTTGTTTATCATCGTCGGCGGCTTGCATGACCGCATACAGACCCGGGAGATCGGGCAAATGGGCGGCATTTGGACACAGGCGCCCCGAATGGGGGCCATGGGACTACTTTTCGTCCTCGCATCGTTGGGGCTGCCGGGCCTTGGCAACTTCATCGCTGAAATACTGATCCTTACCGGATCGTTTTCCGTCAGTCCGATACTAACTGTTTTCGGAGCCCTCGGCTTTATAGTTGGCACGCTCTATTCCCTTCGGATCATGCAAGGGGTATTCTTGGGCGAGGCGAAGCGAAAATGGGTGATCGCAGATCTCGGAGCACGGGAGATGATCGTCATGGCCGCTTTGGCAATCGTTATTATCTGGCTTGGTCTGTTCCCGGGTTCGATCCTCCAGGCAACGCAACAAACGGTGCTGGATGTGATCGACCGAACGCGTACGCTTATTGCTGCACCTCAACATATGCTTCCATGATGGGGATATCCGATCTGAAGACCTTACTTCCGCTTGCCCTGCTGGCGGGTGGCGTGTTATTCACTATGCTCGGGATCGCTGTTAAGCGCAATCATGCGCTGGCATTGGTGTCCGTCTTAGCTACCCTGGCCGCTGCGCTCTTTTCTCTATATGTCCGCCGGTCGCAAGGGCCGCACGCCCTCAATGATCTTTTCCTGGTGGATCGTTTTGGCGCCTACTTCCAAGCGCTTATTCTTTGCTCGGCTTTTGCGGTGGCGATCTTTAGCTATATCAGTCTGAGCAATTTCTTCCCTGACAAGCGCAAGGAAGAATATTATGTCTTGCTGTTACTGGCCGTCATGGGTACGATGACGATGGTTATTAGTGTCCATTTTATCTCTTTTTTTGTGGGCCTGGAGCTCCTCAATATTGCTTTATATGCGTTGATCAGCTATTATCGGGAGCGCCCGAAAGCCATTGAAGCCGGGGTCAAATACCTTATCCTGGCCGCGATGTCGTCGGCCATCCTATTGTTTGGCATGGCGCTGATCTATACTGCTACCGGGACGTTATCGTTTCAGGGACTCGGTGCAGTGTCTTTGCGTCTTCGTCCATTCGCGCTTGTCCTGTTGTTGGGAGGGAGTGGTTTGCTGCTGTCGGGCATTGGGTTCAAGCTGGCGTTGGCACCCTTTCATGCCTGGGCCCCGGACGTCTACGAAGGTGCGTCTTCGCCAGTTAGCGCGTTCATAGCCGTGATATCAAAAGGAGCCATGGTGGCTGTACTGCTTCGCTTTTTCACGCTTTCGCGGCTATACGAGTTTCCGACCGTTGTGCTTTTATGTAGTGTTTTGGCTTTGCTGTCGATGCTGGTGGGTAACCTGCTGGCGCTCTTTCAAAACAATATCAAACGGATGCTGGCGTATTCCTCTGTTGGTCATTTTGGGTATCTGTTGGTTGCCCTTATCTCCGGCCGGGGGAGCGGGACGCCGGCGGTCATGTTCTACCTCGCTGCTTACAGCGTGAGCGTTCTGACGGCTTTCGGTCTGATCACCGTGCTCTCTACTTCCGACTCGGAAGCCATGGATATCGACAACTATGCGGGGTTATTTTGGAAAAAGCCCGTTTCCGCCGCTCTTTTAGCGATTGCCCTTTTGTCCCTTGCCGGCATTCCCCTTACCGCGGGATTCATGGGGAAATTTTTGCTGCTGCGGTCCGGTGTGGCGAATAGTCATTGGCTGCTCGTGTTCGTGCTGATCGGCAGCAGCGTCATCGGCCTGTTCTATTACCTGCGCTTCGTGTTCGCCATGATGAGAACGGGTGACGGCGGCGCCCGTTTTGCTGCTGTGGCAGCCTTCCATACACCACGTTATTCGCAAGCAGCGGTGATCCTATTGATGGTATTGGGCATGGCGATACTATGGCTAGGTAGTTTTCCGGCCTCGATGATAACGCTTATCCAAAGCATCTGCGAACCATAACAATATTACTACAGGCAATCACGAGTTATAAAGCGTACCTTACTGAGGCCTGCAAAACGGCAAGTTCATTGAAAATATATATCAAGAATATGGTCTGCATCCGCTGCAAAATGGTGGTAAAGGTCGAGCTTACCAAGATTGGATTGCACTTTTGCAGTGTTGAGCTCGGCCATGCCGACATCATAGAGGACATTTCCCCGGGGCAACGTGATCAGATCCGCCTCGCTTTAGCAAAGTCGGGGCTCGAATTGATAGATGATAAGAAAGGCATACTTGTAGAAAGAATAAAAAAAGTGATCATTGAATTGGTTCATTATTCAGAAGAACCGTTGACGGTAAACTTATCGGTTTACCTAAGCCAACAACTTCAGCATAACTACACGTACATGGCCAATGTGTTTTCCGAGACGCAAGGGCATACAATCGAACGATTTTATATCGAGCACAAGATCGAGCGGGTCAAGGAATTGCTTGTGTACGACGAGCTCAGTCTGACTCAGATAGCTGGCAAAATGCAGTACAGCAGCGTCGCTCATTTGTCTGCACAGTTCAAAAAGATAACGGGGAGTACTGCCTCTTACTACAAAAAGTTGAAGGAAAAAAGGCGGTCAATGCTCGATGAGCTTTGATCTTAGCCGATCGGCTGTGCTTCCGATAGAACGCCCTCCTGAGGATGCAGGAATTGCGATTCGTCAAAAGCCTTTGTGTTTTCAAGCACATTACTGGTTACATGAACCAGGATCTTTGATGTGGACCATTGGATCTGCTTAATATGCATGCGTGGGATGAGCACCCGCTTTCCTATCAGCCAGCTTTTCAGTTCAACGACCAGGTATTCGATGTGCCAGGTCTCATCATCAATAATAAAATCCCGCAATTGGCCCAGCTGTCCATCCGAAGTTTCAATTTGATAACCGGTGAGGGCATGCGTACTGCGCAGGTGGGCATCGCCAATAGGTTGTTTGGCCTGGTGCCGCGAAACCGGCAGATCGATATCGATATCCGGGCTGTTCTTTATCTGTTCCCTGGTAAGATTGACCGGAAAAGAACCGGACCGGTACATGCCCTTGATCAGCGAATACGGAGAAATGAGTACCTCACGGTCAGAAAACCAGTTGCCTGTTTTCACAATCAGGTATACGATGATCCATACCTGGTCATCAAAATAAAAATCCTCCACTTTACCCATTTCACCATCTGTCCCTTGCATGACGTTACCGATCAAATTATTTACATTCCGCTGCATAAGGTCTCCTTTTTTTACGCCCTGCAATGTCGCCCTATTCGAACCGCTGATCGTTACACAAATCGCGCGATCATTTATATAATTCCCAGTTTTGACTTTTCGACGGCAATGCGGTTCAATAAAGGGCGTTTTTGCAGTATGTCAGTCAACTTTTACTGTTCGGGGTGCGAGCTCAATTGTTTGCAACCGGCGGCGCCGGGGGTAAATTATTTTTCTTTTTTTCCTTCTCCTGTTTCCGGAAATATCCGCGGAGGAGGAAATTATGCTTCAGGGCTTCCATGTCCTGGCTGAACGATTCTGTACCCTTTTGGACATTGTCCATGGTGGCGTTGAGTTTATTTGCCAGCGAGGAGTCTTTCAGCAGCGTGTGAACACTTCCCGAGCCATGATCCATGTCATACCGGATGTCTCCAACCGTCCGATTGAGTTCGTCCTCCAAACCGGCCGCTTTTTCGCCTACTGTTTTGATCTTGACCAGGGTTTGGTTGAGGCTTAAGGCAAATGCAGTATCCACCAACAACTGCCCGACAGACCCTTTCCCGTTCCGGACATCCGCGATCATCGTCCGGAGGTCTTGTGTGACGGCATTTACATTTGCGCTGGCCTTGCTGATGTTGTCCGTGGAGCGGTGCATATTCAAAGCAAGGGCGGGGTCGTCAAGGATGCCCCATAGCGCCTTACTGTCTTTGAGCCGATGTGCCGAGCTCTTTAGGTCTTCGGAGATCTCTGCAATATTGGTATTGGTCCTATTCAGGGTCTGAAGCATTTCATCCGTTCCGGGCGCCTGGCTTGCCGCCAGGATGTCATTCTCGATGACCGGTGGAGAAGGCTGATTCACGGGCAGGATATTGATGAGCTTATTGCCCATTAACCCTTCCGACCCGATTGACACCCGGGCATTTTGATGGATATAAGGTAGCATTTGCTTTTCGACCAGAAATTTCACTTCTATCGTCGTATCGTCGATGATCCTGATCTTACTGACCGTCCCCACGTGAATTCCGGAAAAAAGGATATTACTGCCGTTCATCAGTCCGCTTACATTCTTAAACCTTGCTTTCAATACAACATTGGACCCAAAGACATTTTGGCTTTTGCCGATCAGGTAAAGGGTCAGGATCAGCGCGGATAGCCCCGCCAGTACAAAAAAACCTAGCTTCACATTTTTAGTAACCCCTTCTGGCATAATGGTAGATTTATTCGAAAAATTGTTTTAATACGTCATCCTTTGATGTCTCCATTTCTTCGTATTTGCCCTGCCAGTAGCACTTCCCGCCATCCAGTAACGCCACCCTGTCCGATACCAGCTTCACACAGTGCATATCATGCGAGATCACTATCGATGCCGTGTGGAACTTGCGTTGAATGTCTACGATCAGCGTACTGATCTCCCTGGCCGTTACCGGGTCCAGGCCCGTCGTCGGCTCGTCATACAAGATGATCTCCGGCTTCAGGATCAATGTTCGCGCAAGCGCTACCCGCTTGCTCATTCCACCGGACAATTCCTCCGGCATCATGTCCACGGTATGGCCGAGACCTACATTTTCCAGCGCTTCCCGTACCATGTCATCTATTTTAGCCTGGGACAGATCGAACCAATGCCGGCGTAATGGGAACTCGAGGTTCTTTCTGACAGTCATGGAATCATATAAGGCGTTGCTCTGGAATAAAAACCCTACCTTGGCCCTGATCCTGTCTAGGTCGTCGTGGTTCAGGTCCGGGATATTCTTATCCAGCATATTTATCCGCCCGCTATCCGCTTGCAGCAAACCGATGATACATTTTATCAACACCGATTTGCCGCTGCCTGATTTGCCCAAAACCACTACATTTTCTTCCTTTCCTACGACCAGGTTGAAATCATTCAGGACCACGTTGGCCCCAAAGCGCTTGCAGACGTGTTCAATATCGATGACCGGTTCCATTTTTTTAATTTAAACCCATTAAAGCCGTCACCTGAACGACCATCAGATCGATGATAAAGACCAGGATCGAAGAGATCACTACTGCCGAGTTGGCCGACCTGCCGACCCCCTGCGTTCCGTTCCTGGAATTGTAGCCCCGGTAACAGCCCACCATCCCAATGGCAAAGCCAAACAGAAAGGTTTTGATCACGGCCGGCAGCACATCGCTAAAGGCAAGGCCGGAGAATATCTGCCTGAAAAACAAGGTAAAACTCGTCACTGACCATATGTTAACGCCGATATAGGCGCCAAGCAAAGAAACCGAATCACTCAATACCACCAGGATCGGTAACATGAGCGTTGCTGCGACCACCCTTGTTACCACCAGGTATTTAAAGGGGTTGGTACCACTCACCTCCATCGCGTCGATCTGCTCGGTCACCTTCATCGAGCCCAGTTCTGCCCCGATGCTGCTGCCGATCTTACCGGCGAAGATCAGCGCCGTGATGACCGGTCCGATCTCCCTGACGATAGCGACGCCCACCATCACCGGCAGCTGGGACTGCACACCATACGCCACCAGCGACGGCCGTAGCTGCATCGTCAGTACAAGTCCCATGATAAAGCCGGTCAAGCCCACCAGCGGCAGGGAATTATAACCAATGATATAACATTGCGTGAACAGTTCCCCGAACTCGAAACGGGGTCTGAACTCCTGCGCGAAGAACCTTCCGGTAAAGACCGTCATCCCTCCCGTCTCATCCAGGAACTGCTGCAATTTGGTTGGTAAGCGCATAATTCACTGTTTACATAGCCAGCACCGCCGCTCCATGGACTTCCCCCTTTCGAAGCGCAGCGAGCGGTTCACTCGCCTGTTGAAGCCGGAACACTGATTTTGCCAAATTTGGCTCAATATGATAAGGAAAGTGTTACAGCCTGCCCGAAAAATATTATACAATTCACATTTCAATGCCGTTGGAAGGGGTCAGTCAGCTCGCTGACGCGGATCGATACCGGCTTATCAGTCTTGATGTCAGGACTGTCGCGTACTTGTACTTTGATCCAATGAGTGGAAAACTGACCTCAAATCAGTATGAATTTTGACAGCAATGGGCGGCAGTTTCAACATGTTAAGATTGCGATCTGACCTATATACCCACAAATCACCTGAAGACGTTGGCAACTAACGCAGGGGTAAAAGTCAGGCACCGCTCTACCGTGATCCGGTTCATCCAGGTAAAGAGATTTTCATTTTCTCCTTTATATTCCCTGGCGCGTGCATATAAGTCCACGAAAACTTGCTGGAGGATCTCCGGGGCGTGTTCCGCGGGGACTTGGCGGCAAACAACACCATATAACAATGGAGCATACACATCATATACTCGTTCCCAGGCGACTTTATTTCCGCGGGCCAACTCTTCGGTAAAGCTTGTGGTGAGAAGTTTGGGGAACAAAGGGATGATTTGCAATATTCAGTGAAAAAACCGTGCCAAGTACTTTAGTTAAAACACGTAATGGGTTAGTAATTTTACTAACGCATAGCATTTCGCGAATAGGCAATGGGTTGGTGGCGATCGATTATGCTCGCGGGCGTGGCGAGTTTCGACGGCGAGTCCGTCAGGCAGTTTGCGTACGGAATAAGGCTTCGCGTTTTGAGCAAGAACAAGTCGACTATAGTGTTTAATATTTCGACCTGATCAACGGTAAATATTAAAACAGGAAAAGAATAAGGGTGTTATCTTGTTGGTATTGCTGTTGTTTAAATATCTTTGAATATAATTAAACAATGGACCTTATCTCAATCTCGCAACCCGCCCAGGACGTTCTCTACTGGCGGCATTAACAACCTCATGTCATGTCAAGGATTGCGATCATAGGATCAGGATTTGCTGGGCTGAGCGCGGCTTGTTATGCCGCGGCCGGGGGGCATGAGGTGCATGTATTCGAAAAGAATGACGCGCCCGGCGGCCGGGCGCGTAGCTTTCGGACATCCGATGGTTACATCTTCGATATGGGCCCCAGCTGGTATTGGATGCCGGGTGTTTTTGAGCGGTTCTTCAATGATTTTGGCCGCAACGTCGGGAACCTTTATTCCTTGCAATTATTGGATCCCGGGTTCGAGGTTTTATTCGATGCAGGCGGCTCGATGCAGATCCCGGCTGATTTTGGAAAGCTTGGCGACCTTTTCGAGACCATCGAGCCTGGAAGCGCAAAAAGACTGTCGGCGTTTATGGAAGAAGCGCAATTCAAATATGAAACAGGCATGGAACGGCTCGTTTATCTTCCCGGGCTTTCGATACTTGAGTTTGCGGATCTCGATCTGTTGTCGGGTCTTTTTCGATTGCAGGTATTTAATTCTTTTCGGCGGCACGTAAAAAAATATTTCACCCATCCCTGGCTTATCAGGTTGATGGAATTCCCAGTGCTGTTCCTCGGCGCTGCTCCCGACGACACGCCGGCATTGTATAGCTTGATGAATTACGCCGGCCTGAAGCTGGGTACCTGGTATCCGAGAGGCGGGTTTGGCGCGGTCATCGACGCCATGGTCTCTGTAGGCAGCGAACAAGGGGTGTGTTTTCATTACGGGTCGGAGGTCGAAAGCATCGCCGTGCTGAACGGTGTCGTTCGCGGTATTGTCGTCGGCGGTCTGGAGATCGGTTTCGACGGCGTGATCGCGACTGCGGATTATCATCATGTCGATAAATTTTTGTTGCCCCCTTCCTACAGCAATTACAGTGAGGCATATTGGGACAAGCGGACAATGGCGCCCTCCTGTTTGATCTTTTACATCGGGCTCAATAAACGGATAAGATCCATCCGGCATCATACCTTGTTCTTCGACGCGGACTTTGATGGTCATTCTGACGCTATCTATAAGGAGCACGAGTGGCCACGGAACCCTTTGTTTTACGTTTGTTGCCCATCGCAATCCGACGACACGGTTGCGCCGCAGGGTCATGAGAACCTGTTTTTATTGATGCCGATTGCGCCAGGCTTGCAAGATACAGCCGAGCTCCGGCAACGCTATTTTAGTATCATGATGAACCGGCTGGAGGCGCATTGCGGGGAAGACCTGGTGCCGGAGATCGATTTTAAGCGGAGCTATTGCGTAGAAGACTTTATTATCGATTATCATTCATACAAGGGGAATGCGTATGGCCTGGCGAATACACTGCGCCAGACCGCTTTGCTTAAGCCGAAGATACTGAACAGGAAGATCCGCAATTTATTCTATGCGGGTCAGTTGACTGTGCCGGGTCCGGGCGTGCCGCCGGCGTTGATCTCGGGAAAAATTGCGGCAGGATTGCTAATTAAATATTTAAAGGAAAAAAATGAAGTCGCTTTACGATAACCTGTGCGATCAGATCAGTAAGCTGACCACGCAGGTGTACAGCACGAGCTTCTCGCTCGGCATCCTTTTCCTGGATAGCAGGATCAGGGTTGGGATCTATGCGATCTACGGGTATGTGCGTCTGGCGGACGAGATAGTCGACAGTTTTACGGGATACGATCAGCAGTTTTTGCTGGAACGGTTCCGCGATGAGACCTATGAGTCACTGCGCAGGGGCATAAGCGTAAATCCTGTGCTGCATTCTTTTCAGGAGACGGTAAGGCGTTACAAGATCAGTCACCCCTTGATCGAAGCGTTCTTGCGCAGCATGTCGATGGACCTGCATAAGATCGATTATGACCGGGACAATTACGATCGCTATATTCTCGGCTCGGCTGAAGTCGTCGGATTGATGTGTCTGCACGTTTTCACCGAGGGCAATGTGGCCATGTATGAGGAGCTTAAGCCCGCCGCGATGAAGCTGGGCGCCGCATTCCAAAAGGTGAATTTCCTGCGTGATCTCCGGGAAGATTACAAGGTCCTGGGACGGACCTATTTCCCTGGGGTAGACATCAGCAATTTCGATATGCGGACGAAGGTGGAAATAGAGGCGGAGATAGCCGATGACTTCGCAATCGCGTTGAAGGGTATCCGCAAGCTGCCTTCGGGAAGCCGAAATGGCGTGCACCTGGCTTATGTCTACTACAAATCTTTGTTCGACAAGATCAGGCGATTGCCGCCAACGCGGCTGCTGGCTGGCAGGGTCAGGATCAACAATGGCAAGAAGCTTACTTTAATGGTGAACACGTATTTATTTCAAAGGATCGCAAACTTTTAGCATATGGGTGTCTTTACCGCATTTCTATTGGTCATCGGCGCGTTCTGCGCCATGGAAGTCGTGGCCTGGCTAGCGCATAAATATGTGATGCACGGCTGGCTTTGGGTGTTGCATCGTGACCATCATCAAAAAAGTCCCACAGACCTTTTAGAACACAACGACCTGTTCTTCCTGATCTTCGCTTTGCCTGGGATTGCGTGTCTTTTGGTTGGGCTGCGTGGGCATTTCAACGCTTATTTTTGGATTGGCCTTGGCATCAGTCTGTATGGTATGGCGTATTTTGTTGTGCATGACGTCTTCATCCACCAGCGGATCGCTTTTATCCGGTCAACGAATAGCGTTTACCTGCAGGGGATCCGCCGGGCTCACAAAGCCCACCACAAGCATTTGCAGAAAGGGGAGGGCGAGTGCTTTGGCATGTTATGGGTTCCGCTCAAGTATTTCAGGATGTATATGCGGCGCAGGCCGAACGCGAAACCTACCAAAGCATAGCCATGCATTCACTTTACCTGCTGATCGATGGCCTTACTGTAGCAGTGCCTTTTGCTGCGTCCTTTTCCGGGCGCATTCCGTTCTATCGCGAGTTTGGGCCGTTTTTGTGTGCGAATTTGTCGGTGGGGGTCTTGTTTGTGTCCTGGGATATCGTGTTTACGCATCTGGGCGTTTGGGGTTTCAATCCGCGTTATGTCGAGGGTGTGTATTTCCTCCATTTGCCATTGGAAGAAATATTTTTTTTCTTTTGTATCCCGTTCTCCTGTGTGTTTACTTACCATTGCCTGGAGCGCTTTGATGTGATGAAACGTATCCGCCCTGTTGCGGATATCACAGAAGTGGTGATCGTTGGTATGCTCGTGGCTTTGGCCGTTGTCTTTCATGAACGGCTTTACACCAGTTCGGCGCTTATCAGTGCGGCTTTTGCGTGCCTGGTCGTTCAATTATTGGGTGGGGGCAGGCTGCTTGCAAAGTGTATCGCCGGCTATGCGATCCTGCTCGGTCCTTTTTTCCTGGTGAATGGCTTACTTACAGGAACCTGGCTGCGGGAGCCCGTAGTTCGGTACAACAATGCAGAGAACCTGGGTATCCGGCTACTCACTATACCGGTGGAAGATATTTTTTACGGTTTTAGCCTGATCTCGCTGAATGTCGTGCTGTTCGAACTTTTTGCGGGGCGGCTGGTGTTTCGCAAAAGTATTGCCAACGCCGCGCATCGAAAAGTGGATATCAAGTCACCGGAGGATATCATTTTATGATCGCGCTTTGCTTGTTACTATTCGGGCATCCGGCGCCTTCGCTGGACAGGGTGCGTGGATTGTATGAGCGGTGTATGATCAGCGAGGACAGCTGCAAAGTGCTGTTAGACTTATTGAAGGACTATGATGAGGGAAATGGGCCTTTGCTGGCGGGTTATCGCGCGGGGGCTACGATGGTTATGGCAAAATATGCGTTAAGTCCGTTCACAAAGTGGAAGTGTTTTTGTAAAGGCAGGGACCTGCTTGAGCGTTCGGTAGCTGCTGACGGGCAGGATGTGGAACTGATCTTCATTCGGTATTCGATACAGCAGAATTGTCCATGGTTCCTCCACTATCGGCAATCGCTGGACAAGGATAAAATGTTTATCGAGACAAATTTGTACAGGGTTAGCGATCAGGCGATGAAAGCGAAGATTAAAAACTACCTGGCCGGAAATTGATCAGGGATGTGGATAGGGTTGGCGGCCCAGCGAGTGGGTTTGGTGATAGCTATCAAGACCCGATCCTGCAATGGTGCCGGCAGTTGCCAGGTCGATAAAGCCATCTGACTGGATGCAATCGTTTGGGAGGTAGGCCATGTCGATGGTACCTATGACTAGCACCGTTCCATTGATCACCAGGTCGATGCGTTGAACAAATGAAACACCGAAGGAGATGCGGCTCTCGCCAACAAAGGGAGCAGCATTGCCTTCCCGAAACTCGGGCGTGAGCCCTGTGGCGTCGAATTCAGAAATGCTTCGATCATAGCGTGCGGAGGTTTGATGCGCCTGTGGAATGATCTGTTGAGTGAGGTGGTTGATCGTGTATTGTCCTATTGCGAGAATATTGTCAAGCGTGTGTCTTGGCACCTTATCAGGTCTGAAGATAAGACCGCAAAGGGGAGGAGACGCGCCAATGTGAAAAAACGAATTGAGAATAGCAAGGTTTTTATGCGCCTCCATGTCCCGTGTTCCCACCAACACTACGCTTTTGAATCCTCCCAGCGAGTTGATGAAATTGGCGCGGTATCGCTGCTCCATCGAATGGATATCCTGGGCGCAATATTTTTTTATAGTCGACATGGCACAAAGTTGTTAAAATTTTCGGAACCTTTCTTTATTACTTTCTTATGCGCAAGGCGATCAGAGATAGCAAGGAAGCGGTGCTCCCTTTAACAGTCGAGCTCCTCGACCAACTTTACGGGGCAGGCTGGCGCTTTGTGCAGGTCAAAGGAATAACGGCAGACCTGCATTATGAGCACATCGAGCCACATCATTTTGTGTTGATACCGATGAAACAACTGCCAAAGGATCAGGGTGACAGGGATGTCTATGAGCCAATTGACAGCGAACTGCTTCGATCCTGGGCGTTGGAAAAGGATGCGATGGTGTCTGTTTTTGTACGGTTCAGCTACCGTAAGTGCTGAGGTGGGCAAACTGAAAACGGCCATCGGCCCTGGCTTTTCCTACGAAGTCCTCAAAGGAATGCCTGAACGTGGAATCTTTCATTTCCCGGTCGTGCAAAAGTATAATGACGCCGCCCGGAAGCATGGTTTTATGCTTTTGAAGTATTTCGCTAACTATCTCGAACATTTGTTCCCCATCGTGCAAAGCAAAGCCTTTAGCGGCTTTATTGCGCCATTCGAGATCCCAGCCGAACACTTTGTACCCGTTAGCAGCAAGGGTATCTGCTGCTGCCACACCGTTTCCCGATTCGTCACGCTCCAAAGCGCCTACCCGGAAGAAATTTCGGCCGGGAAGCCTGCAAAGTTGGGATGTTAGGCCAAGCGTATCTTTGTTCCGATTAAAATCTGCGAGCACCAAGGCTGGCTGCTTAAAATAATTGTGGTAGCCGTCCTTCGCATGACTGTAGCTATGATTCCCCACTTCTACCCATGGATTGTCAAGATAGTCCTGATAGATCGAGCGGCTTTTTCTATTGCCATACGTATTTTTGCCAATCAGAAAGACATTGATCGGCAAACTGTCGACCCGGCTGACCTCATTTACGATTGTACTGCCATCCGATGGCCCATCATCGAAGGTCAAATAGAGCGTGTATTGAGCAGGTAATGAATGCTTAACAATTGGCTCAGGCAGTGCATCATTCTCATGGCCGCCTTGAGAGGAAAGTAAGATCAAGCTTGTTGCACAGGCAATAACTATTTTGATCCGGTTCTTGAGCATAACGTCATTTTAATCTGAAAAAATCACTTGTAGAACCGATTTCATGCCTGCGGAATAACGAAGAGGTTGGCAATACACTACAGAAATTATTGTGCCTCACCTTCTTGGGAAGCAGGCCCGGCGAATAGGCGGTGCGGATTGGGAACAGGCAAGCGATTGTTTAATGTTTAAAGGCAAATTGGCCGGATAGGATTGAACGGAAGGTGGATTGCGCGCGTGGCATACATTTCTCTACCGGAAGTTATAACTTGGATTTATGTTAAAACTAATTTTTATGAGCTCAAAATTGGAGTTTATTCTGAATGGACACGCTATTAAGGTGGATGAAAACAAAAACTTTTGGGAGGTTAAGTTTTCAGATGGCAAAGTTGAGAAGCTATATCACCATATCAATGCTGAAAAAGACGCGATCTGGATGTGGGAGTCCGGAAGGATCGATGAGGAATCGCTAACGATCGGGGGATTGATTGATGGCAGCGGAATGCAAGCGGCTAAAAAGTAGCAAATAATATGGGCGGCAACCAATATTTTTTTACATTTGTTGCTCAATAAAGCGTCTGACTGACAACGCCATACAAGGAACCGATGTACATCCCTCCGTGCGTGGAATGCGCACTACTATGCTCGGGATAGGCGTCAGCTTCGTGTTGGTCTTCATTAAGATGGCTGCGGGTTACTTTGGTCATTCCTATGCCCTCATTGCCGACGCGACCGAAAGCTCCGCCGATGTGCTAAGCTCCGGCCTGCTGTGGATCGGTCTGCGCATCGCACAAAAGCCGCCCGATACGGAACATCCGTATGGCCACGGTAAGGCCGAGCCGCTTGCCGCCATAGTGATATCGCTTTTTCTGCTGGCCGCGGCAGTCTGGATCGGTTGGCACGCGATTGCATTTATTCGTACTCCCCATCCCATGCCCCGCAGCTTTACGCTTTATGTGCTCGTTGGGGTGATCGTAGCAAAGGAAGCGCTTTTCCGGTACGTCCTAAAAGTGGGTAAACAAATTGATAGCCAAGCCGTCAAATCCGACGCCTACCATCATCGGGCCGACGCCATCACTTCTATTGCAGCCTTTATCGGTATCAGTATCGCGCTCTTGCTTGGCCCCGGACATGAATCTGCCGACGACTGGGCCGCCCTTGCCGCTGCCTGTATCGTGCTCTACAATGCGATCTCACTGCTTCGTCCCGCTGTGAATGAAGTCATGGACGCAGCACCTTCCAAAGAGATCGTTGGCCGGATCCGTAACCTTGCCGGCCAGCATCAGCATGTCCGTAAAGTAGAGAAGTGCTATGTTCGAAAAATGGGTTTCGATTACTTCGTGGATATTCATATTGAAGTCGACGGAGATCTGAGCGTCACGGAAGGGCATGCCATCGCCCACGAGGTAAAAACGATACTTCTCGAAAGTAATTTAAGGATAAAAGATGTACTTGTACATGTTGAGCCTTTTGAATGAAGGCGATCGGGTGAGGGTAAGCCAACGGCCATAACGCACTATGTTATCGATGCGTGGTTGTCCTGGTATGTGAAGTGAGGATGGCGGACGGGGGGGTATTTTTAATAACTTGTGGACACTTTAATCCCGCAAGTCATGGAGAAGGTCTGTTGGTTGTCAGTGTTGTCATTGCTATTCCTGCAGGTTGCCGGCCAAACGCCGGTGGCCGAGCACCTTTTATGTGAGAACAAAGCAGACGCTGGTTGTATAGACAACGCCAAGCCAGGCCTGAGCTGGCAGCTGTCGTCGGTCCCTGTGGGGGCGACCTTCCGGCATATCAGGTCCCGGGAAGGCTTGTTCCGAAATATCAGGCAGACCGCCTATCGGATCATTGTAGCCGACGATCCGGCTTTTTTGGCGGAGGGCAGGGGCAATGTTTGGGATTCAAAAAAGGTGGCCTCCGATCAGTCGATCCAAGTCGGGTATGCAGGTGGAAAACTGGAAGCAGCGAAGAAATATTGGTGGAGAGTGATGGTATGGGATAACCGCGGCCATGTGTCTGCGTGGAGCAAGGCTGCAAGTTGGCAGATGGGTTTGCTGGATAAGGCCGACTGGCATGGCGCGAGCTGGATAGGGTATGATGCGCTGCCTGACTCCGGGCGAATGGTGCCGGCCGTGGCCGGTGAATGGAATAAGCGGTGGGATGGTGTCCACGATGTGCTGCCGTTACTCAGAAAGCAGTTCGATGTCCGCAAATCCGTCCGTTCTGCGACGGTATATATCTGTGGCCTGGGGCAATTTCGGCTGGATCTCAACGGTGAAAAAGTGGGCGATCATTTCCTTGATCCGGGATGGACCAAATATGACCAGCATGCCTTGTACGTGGCTTTTGACCTGACCCGGCAAATACGGGAAGGCGCCAATGTGCTGGGCGTAATGCTCGGGAATGGATTTTATTTTATTCCTGGCGAACGGTATCGAAAGCTGAGCGGTGCCTATGGCCATCCTACAATGATCTGCCGACTGGTGATAAACTACCTGGACGGTTCAACCGAAGACGTCCTAAGCGACGATTCGTGGAAAACTGCCGCGGGCCCGGTGACCTTTTCCAGTATTTATGGTGGGGAAGACTACGACGCCCGATTGGAGCAATCCGGATGGGATCGATCACCCTTCGATGATCGGGCATGGAAGCCGGCTTTGCTCGTCGATGGCCCCCCGGAATTGGATGCGCAAATGGCGGAGCCGCTCAGGATCTTCGAGCATTTTGCTCCGGTCAGCATCACGGAGCCAAAGGCCGGCGTTTGGCTGTACGATCTTGGTCAGAACGCATCCGGTATTCCTTACCTGGAAGTCGTCGGCAAGCGGGGTAGTGTGGTCAGGATAACGCCGGCAGAGTTGACTGGCGATGATGGCCTGGCCATGCAAAAATGGATAGGTGAACCAGTCAATTTCACCTATATCCTGAGAGGGGCCGGTGAGGAAAGATGGCGGCCCGAATTCATGTACTATGGGTTCAGGTTTTTGCAAATCGAAGGAGGCGTGCCCGAGGGCAAGCCCAACCCAAACCATCTTCCCGTCTTAACCGCTGTGCGTGGCTTGCATACGCGTAACGCGGCTCCGCGGATCGGCTCTTTCTCCTGCTCGAATCCTCTTTTTAACAAGACCTTCCGACTGATCGATTGGGCGGTCCAAAGCAATATGTCGAGTGTGTTGACGGATTGTCCGCATCGGGAAAAACTGGGGTGGCTGGAAGAAGCGCATTTGGTCGGTCAGTCGATCAGGTACAATTATGACATCAGCAACCTCGTCCACAAAGTAGTACGGGATATGATCCATTCCCAAACGCCCGAGGGGCTGATCCCCGATATTGCACCGGAGTACACGCAATTCGAATCCGGCTTTCGCGACTCGCCGGAATGGGGCAGTAGCGGGATCCTCCTGCCTTGGTATGGGTATCAATGGTATGGGGACCGGTCGATCCTGGAAGAAAGCTATGACATGATGAGCCGGTACGCGGCGTACCTGGAAAAACGATCTGCAGGTCACTTGTTGTATTTTGGGTTGGGTGATTGGTATGATATCGGCGCAAACCCACCCGGCGTATCCCAACTCACCCCGCCGGGCATTACGTCCACCGCTATATATTATTACGATCTGACCATTTTAGTCCGTGTTGCGGTCTTGCTGGGCAAAGCTGCCGATGCCGAAAAGTATACGAGGCTCGCCGGGCAAGTCCGGGAGGCGTTTAACAGCAGTTTCTTCCATCCTGCATCCAAACAGTATGGCACGGGCAGCCAAACAGCCAATGCCATGGCAGTATACATGGGCCTGGTCGATTCGACGGATAAGGCGGCGGTGATCGATCATATCGTGACCGATATCCGGGAGCGTGGCAATGGCCTTACTGCGGGTGATATCGGGTACCGGTATTTGTTGCGCGTACTGGATGATGCCGGCCGGTCGGACGTGATCTACGACATGAATAGCCGGTCCGACCGGCCGGGATATGGCTATCAACTGGCGCATGGCGCTACAGTGCTTACGGAATCCTGGCAGGCCTATCGGGACGTCTCGAATGATCATTTTATGTTGGGGCATTTGATGGAATGGTTTTACAGTGGGTTGGCGGGGATTCGGCCGGCAGTTGGGTCCGTTGCTTTCCGGGAGATCGATATCAGGCCGGAGCCTGTGGGAGGTATTCGCAGTACGCAGGCCACCTTCGAGTCGCCGTATGGCGTGATCTCCAGCCGGTGGCATCGAGGCAGTCAGGTGTTTCACCTGGCTGTCAGCATCCCGGCAAATGCCCGGGCTACCATCTTTCTGCCGGCACGACCTTCGTCTGTAGTCTTAGAGTCGGGGCATGCAGTGAAGAAGGATAGTGCCATAGTGTTTGCAGGATTTCAGGATGGGCGTGCGGTGTACAGGGTTGGATCGGGGCAGTACGACTTTTCGGTGTTTTGAAAGGCGGTGGCATGAGTTTGGCTGCTGCAGTATAAATAGTAACATGAAAAGCAAGCTGGTACCAATCATCATCGCCGTATGTGGCGCCATTTCGATAAGTTGTTCTGCGCAAACCGATAGCACTGGAAAGGGTAAGGTGGGAACCGCCATTAATAAAGTGGGGAATAAAACTGCGCATGTAGCCGTAAGTGGGGCTTCCGCCATCAAGGATAAAAAGTTTTCTTCGAAAGTGGGGCCTCAGGGTCAGGCGATCTATATTAACAAGCACGATCATTATTATTATATCAATGGCAGGGGGAGAAAGATTTACGTGAGCAAATCCAAACTCAAAGATGCGTAGGTGCGCACGTTTATAGTGGCACTATCCGGTAGGTAAAGCCTTTTGTTGTTACGAACGATAAGGTATAGCCCTGACCAGCTGCTTCTTCTGATGTCTTGCGACGCACCTGGTTGGGCTGGCCCCTGTCCGCGCGAACTACCTTGAAGGGCCACTGCGCCCGTATTTTGCATCTGCCGCCTTGCAGTGATTTGATGGTGGCCGAACCAAGCTTATGGTCGGTCCAGTCGATGCCCACTTCAAAAGCGCCCCTGGCCCGCAGGCCTTTGACTTGTCCGTTTGTCCATGCAGCCGGAACTGCAGGTAAAAGGTCAATTTCTCCCAATTGGCTTTGCAAGAGCATTTCCGCCATGCCGGCAGTGCCGCCAAAATTTCCGTCGATCTGGAAAGGTGGGTGGGCGTCGAAGAAGTTGGGGTAGGTGCCGCCGCCTTCACCGTAATTGGTGTCTTCTTCCCTGGTGGCGCGTAATAATTGGCGGAGCAGCGAATAGGCGTGATTCCCATCGTGCAGTCTCGCCCAGAAATTGATCTTCCAGGCCTTGCTCCACCCTGTGCTTTCGTCTCCCCTCATCTCGAGCGTTTTCCTTGCTGCGGCTGCCCATTCGGGTGTCATCAGCGGTGAGATTTCCTGTCCGGGATACAGTCCGAAAAGATGCGAAACATGCCGGTGATGGGGGTCGACATCTTCGAAATCCTGGTACCATTCCTGGAGATTGCCTTTGTGGCCGATGTGCAAGGGGTAGAGTTTATTTTTTTTGTCGATCAATTCGGCACGGAATGCGGGATCAACCTGCAGCACCGTCGAAGCGTCGATCAGGTTGGAGAACAGGTCCCGAATGATGGACATGTCCATGGTCGTGGCGATGGACACATCGCCGGATTTACCGTCTCCGTCGATGAAGTCATTTTCGGGCGATACGGAAGGCGCTACGACCAGCCAGCCGGCTTTATCTCTTACCAGCCAGTCGAGGCAAAAGGTGGCCGCGCCCTTCATCAGCGGATAGGCGGTATCGCGCAGGAACCGTTCATCCCGGGTGAACAAATAGTGTTCCCAGAGGTCCTGGCAAAGCCAATTACCGCCTTGTGCCCAATTCGCCCATTTGGGATCACCCTTTCCCTTATCACCGACCGGATTGGACAGTGCCCAGATGTCGGAGTTGTGGTGGGCTACCCAACCCTTCATATGATAAAACTCGCGGGCTGTCACTGCACCGGTTATGGAAAGATCTTTTATCAATCCGAACAAGGGCTCGTGCATCTCGGAAAGGTTGGTTGGCTCCGCCGGCCAATAGTTCATTTGCGTATTGATATTGATCGTATAGTTGGAACTCCACGGCGGCCTGAGCTCTTTATTCCAGATGCCTTGCAGATTGGCCGGGACGCCGCCGGGGCGCGAGGCAGAGATGAGCAGGTAACGGCCAAATTGAAAATAGGTGTTTTCGACCCAGGGATCATAGCGGCCTTTGGCATATTCCTGCAGGCGACGGTCCGCGGGGATCGTATCGGGGCGATTTTTTACCGTATCAGTGACTTCCCAGGACACCCGGTCAAAAAAATGTCGGTAGTCCGCCAGGTGGCGCTGCAGGAGTGCCGAAAAGGAGCGGGCGGAAGCTTTTTGCAGGTAGTCCGCCGCCAATTGATTTTCATCCTTTCCGTCCTTGTCGGGACATTTGTCAAATCCATTGAAGCTGGTGGCCGCGCTGAGCAAAAGCAATACGTCGGAGCCATGTGTGATATGGATGCCTGTTGAATCCGTTGTCATGTTGGCGTCTTTGCTGATCGCTTTGATGCGAACCTGGAAACGCATGCCATTGCAGCCTGTCGTATCCGTGTAAACGACGGGTTCTTTATGGTCATTGTAATAATTTGGATCGACATGTGCCGGGGCTTTGCCGCGTAAGAGGAGTTCATTTGCCGATGCGGGGACGATTTGAAAGTGAAGGAGGCTTTTCATTCCTGCCACCAGGTTGACTTGCCCGGGCCTGGAGGATCGGATGCGGATAACGATGACCTGATCGGGTGCAGAGGAAAACACTTCGCGGGTATAGGTAATGCCGCCTGCGCTGAACCGGGTCGTCGCTATGGCAGTACTGATGTCGAGGTCGCGGTAGAGCGAAACCGGTTGGTTGCCTTTCAAGTCCTGTGTGATCAATAGATCGGCCATCGGCATATAGGATTCCGAATACAGGCCCTGCATTTTGTGGGCGAGGCTGTCTGCCGCCGCATAATCGGCATGGTTGAACAGGGCGTCCCTGATCAGTGGCAGGTAGGATGCGGCTTCCGGGTTGACATTGACTTTTACCGGTCCGCCCGACCAGAGTGTGCCCTCATTCAACTGGATCAACTCTTCCCTGGCCCGGCCGAAGACCATGGCCCCGAGCCGACCGTTGCCGATGGGTAAAGCCTCGGTCCATTTCGCAGCAGGGTGATCGTACCAGATCTTTATGGGCCGCCGCGCAGTGCGCATCTGTTGAGCGGACACACGAATTCCGAATGACAGGATCGCCAGCGCTATGATCGGGTGGGAGATTTTCATATGGGTAAATTTAGACCGAACCGGCTATGGATGGTAGGAATATTTTAACTTTTATAGTCCCTGATGACCATTTTTCGCTCTCTTAATCCAGAAAATTGCGGCAAGTGTAAGTATAAACGATCCGAGTCCTATGATGCGGAGGATTTTCGCGAAATGTCCGGCGGGGACAAAATGTCTGGCAGGGGGATCGAGCGGTGCGGTAGCGCCTGAATAAGCCAAGGAGGCCCAGAAATAAGGCAATTGCTGTAGGTAAGGAATGGATTTGTCGTCAAGCCAGGCCAATTTCGCGCTTCGCAATACCGATGCGACGTTCTCTTTGCCGGCGTCTTGGTTCTGAAATAGCCTTCGATAAAATCCTGCCGATAGAGCGGCCGCCGTCTCGTCGTTGACATTCCACCAACCGGCTATCACGGCTTTGCTGCCGCTGGCGGTAAAGGCCCGCGCCATACTTTGCACGCCTTCACCGGTGACCAATTCTCCATCGGCTGTCTTGCAAGCGTTCAAAAAGACCAGGGAAGGATGCGCTTGGATGGCCTGCAGTTCGAACAAATAAAATGGACCGTCATGGAGCTGGAGAGACGGTATGTCTATATGGTCATGGCGGGTGTTCGCATGTGCGCTTATATGGACGATGGCCGCATGTTCCAATGCATCGCGCAGGCGGGTAGTGGTCGCCTGGCTGTCTACCCACCATTGATCGCCTCGGATGATCTGTCTTAACTCCTTTTGCTCCTTGCCGACCGCATCCAGGGCCGGGGCATACCGATTTCCGGAAGAAACGAAAAATCCGGAAAAGGCCGTGCCGGCGAGTGGATGGGAGGTTTGCACCAGCAAGGTCTGCAGTGACCATCCATACGACAATTGGGTTTGCCGGATCAGGCATGGCCACGCTGCGGGCGACGCCGGACAGTCAGGGGTAGTGACCAATGCCTCCATGGGCAGCTGGTTCAAAGCCCCGTCGGGAAAGAGCAGGTATTGTTTTCCTGCCAGCAAGGGGCGAGCTTTGAACAAACGTTGATAGAGCGCATATGCCTGTATACAATAGTCCTGCGGACGGTCGATCATAGGGTTGGCCCCATGTTCGAACCAGGTGTCCACGAATTTGCGGATGCTATCGCCGAAGGCGGTGCCAAGCGGCAGCTGTTCGGCAAAGGCAATGCCGTCGGATGTACATTCGATCGTATAAAGGAAGGTCGAGCCTGCAAAGAAGAGACGACCGCACTGACCTTGCTCAAAGAGGCGTGGAAGGGAGCCTATAGAAAAGATGCTGTCGGGGCTCTTTGGGTATAGGCTTGCCGGCTGCGTTTTTCCGGCCTTTTTGTACAGTTGGCTCAATTCCCAATTCAATTGCCGTTCCTGGGACTGTTTGCCAATATGACTGCTGTCATCCTGATCGATCGCTTCGCGTCGGTAGTAGGCCAGCGCGTTTTGTAAAAGATGAATTCTGGCAGCCAGGCTGTCGCCGGGCAAATGGTCTGACGATCGTTGTTGCCGGAGCACATCTTCCAGCAAGAGCTGGGCCTTACTGCTTTCCATAAAGCCGAGCATATCCGCCTCGTACCGGGCATTCCGCGTTTTTTCCCAGCTGGTCCATGCGGTCCCGATGGCTGCTTCATACCGTTCCCGGGTATCCGCCATCGCCAGCTGTTTTGAGGAAGTGGAGCTAAGCTCCTGCCTGATCTTTTTCTCTGTCGCAAAGCAGAGGGTATAAAACCCAATCGCCTCGTCCGGCGCATTTGCGGCGATCGAAAGCCCTGCCCTCGTATAGAGAAGGTCCGCCAGGGTATTTTCGGCGTAAAGGTCGGCGGTCGTGAGGCGGGCAGCCAACTTGCCTGGAAGCAATATGGCAAGGCATTGATCCGACCAATAGGCCGCCGAACTTGGTTGGTGTAGGCTGGCGTACAGGGCGCTGAGGCGTTGGAAGAGCTTAGCGCGCTCACGCTGCCTTACCGGACCGTGCTTTTTCAATAGCCGGGCTTGCAAGTGAAGTGCACGGCGGTACCAGGTGAGCGATTGTCCCGGAATGTCAGCATAGATATCTCCGGCTTGCTGATAAGCCGTGAAGAGCCAGTAACCGGCATTGGTGTTCTGTTCGGAAGACTGTGCATTTTCCAGCACACGGATACTCTGGTCAATGGTATGCCTGGCCTTTGCAACGGAATCCAGCCGGAACCACGCATCTGCCTGTTCCGACAAGAGCAACCCTGCCAGTGCGGAAGCCCTTTTCACTACCAACAACCCTTTGCTGCAATACGCAAGGGCCTGCAAAGCATTTCCCATGCTGCTGCAAGTATTGGCCAGGTTGCTATACGTGCCGGCTATGGCAGTGGGGTCTTTTTCAGACAGGGCCAAGGCGAGGGTTTGCTGATGAATAAAAAGTGCTTGTTCATAATCACCGAGGCGGGTGTAATTGTTGCCGAGGGGTTTGAGGATGTGCTCCACGACCCCTGCTTCATTGGCTGATTCCGGATGATCCCGGGCCCAATCGAAGGCCCTGGTATAGGCATCGGTCGAAGGCACGATATCCCCTGCCAATAGCAATGCATAGCCTTGATTGGTAAGCAAGTCTTGCCAGGCTTGCGACTCTTCCGCTGTGTGGGGCCGCCGCCAGGCACTATCGACGGCTTTCGTCAACAGGGCTGCATGGTCAGCCGCGGACTGCCCTGTCCATTCGAGCTGTGCATAGATCCATCCGGTGAGATCCCCTTTCGACTTGTAGTGCGCAAGCGCGGTTTGCAGCGTGGGCGGACAGATCTGCGACAGTTTCGGGGGTTGGCATAGACAACATTGGGAAAGCAGCTGGATCGCCGCGCTGATGATCACCCTTGCCAATAAGCTGGATCCTGGATTTGCTGTCATAGTGTGCCCGGTCGTCCGGGGTCCTAAGATAGCAAACATTATAGCTTGAAACCAGCATAGACAAAAAAGCGGTTCGTCAAATTGCCTTCCAACAAATGTAAATACCGTAGTCCGAGCACCGGCCCTGCACGCACGCCGCCGATCTGCAGATCCAGGAATGGCGCGGCATTCCAACTTCCCAGGTACTGGACCGCGGCAGTTTGAGAAGTCGAGGACGTCATGATATGTAGCGGCAGCGCCTGCGTAGTGAAATAAAGTTTGTTTTCCGTAGTGGTTTGTTCGGCGATATTGACTTGTACCATAGCGCCGGCGCCGATACCCAGCCACTTGTTCACGTTATAGCGGTAGTGCAAGGGCGTAACTTCGAAGCTGTTTCGCTGGGTGGTGGTAATGGTTTGATGACCGGTGACGGCGAAAGGCAGTCCATTGATAAGCGTATCCCGTTGGTCTTTGACGATCGTGCTTGAGAAGGCATCCTGCTGCAGGAAGCCAACGAAGGCCTCGATCTGAAAATAGGGTCGGGAGGGGGCGTATGGGGCCAGGACATACCCGAATTGCAGGGGTCCTTTGGAACTGTAGCCGCCATTGCCCGGCAACAGACTGTAGCCCGCCATAAATCCCGGCGAAAGGCCTTTTATAAATCGCGCAGTCGCTTTGTTGGTCATGATAGGATCTTGTTGATCGAATGCGATGGCGGCCCTGGTGCTAAAGGGAATTTTCTTTGGCTTTTTCCGAAATCGGACGGTGTATTCCACAAAGCCCTCCGTGCTATCGGGATTGTGAATGCCCTGCTGTTGGCTGCCCGGAAGGTAGATATGCTTAAAGACCAGATACACGCTGTCATTCCGGGATAGCGTGTCCAGGCAACTTTGACTGGGGTGGGAAGGATCGCAGAAAGGACATTTCGGGCTATAATCGTTTAAACGAAAACTGGCGGCATCCAATTGGGGCGGTAAACCAATACCGATGGCGATCTTCCGGGTGGGACCGGTCCCTGTATTTTGAAAATTCAGCCGGTAGCTGAGTCCTTTGTTCTTGCGGAAAAAACGGTAGTTGATCCGCCTGCTTTCGAACAGGAGTCGATTGGGGTCATGCGAGGCCACTATTTGCATATCCAGCCGGCAAATTTCCGGCGAAGCCATCGGATCATCGGGAATGAGCATGGCGCTAAAGCCCACGGTAGCGTTGGTGTCCTGGAGCATGCCGGGTAGGGTATTCAATTCTATGAATGCGAATTTCTCTTCGCCAGCGCCCATGGCCGGGAAATGCAACACGGTATGACGGGAATAGGTTTTCTCGAGGGTCCGGAGTGCGGACTGCGCAAGCGAACTGTATCCTTCCGCTTCCTCGTTGTCTGCCTGATCCGCACCTCGATTGGTATTCCGCCAGCCGCCGGGGCTTTCGTCGTACCTGTTGCTAAAAGCTGCAGCGCCGCTTTCCCGGGCGCGTGTGAGCGAGGCCATTAGCTGTGGAAGGCTGGCGGTTTGCTCCTGGTTATAAAATCGTTGGTCTGCGAGATCGAAGCCTTCCTTGCCGAATTGACGTTCGTTATAGAACAGAACGATTGATCCTGCGAGTTTGTCATTGCCCTGGTTGCGATAACCGATGACCGTCACAAAATTCTCGCCTGGTTTGGGATAGCGATTGATCTTCATTTCAATGCTAGTGCCACCGTGGAAAAAATGTGAAGCCCAGGCATCTTTGGTTGCGCTCTTTTTCTTGATCCTTATCGGGCGGGGCCTGGTCGGCGGAGCCTTGCCGTCGTCATAGTTGTTCGTTGCGTATAACCGGACCTGGTAGGTGCCGGTATCCCGATAGGCATAGATGGGCGTCTTGTCAAAACTGAAGCGGCCGTCGCCCAATTCCCAAAAATACGCGTAAAATGGAGCGGGTGCGCCGGCGATCTGGCGCAAAGGCCGCAAGCCTGCAGAGAAGTAAACGCTATCGCCTTTTTGCTCGATCCCGATCTGAGTGGAGTCTTGGGCAAGGCAGCTGTACGAGATCGTCAACAACAAGATATAGAAGGCCGTTTTCCTCGTCATGGAAGGGATTGGAGTGTGGCTAAATTAATGAAAACCGATTGATATACGTAGATCAATGGAACCCCGTTTTTGTTACCCTGTTTTCGGCGTTTTTATGGATATTCGTCCAAATTTTTCGGCAATGGTCGTCCATCAGGATCAGCGTTATATCATTGGATTGTTAGAAAATGACGGGGACAAGATCGCGGAGATCTACCGGCGGTTCAGTGGGACGATCCGATCGTATATCGTAAAGAACCGGGGTTCCGAGCAGGATGCAGCCGATATATTGCAGGAGGCGTTGATGGACATCTATAACCAGGCCAAGCATAAATCGCTGCAGCTGACCTGTCCTTTCGAGCCTTTTCTATTACTGGTCTGCCGGCGAAAATGGCTTAACGAGTTGAAGAAAAAAGGACGTACACCGGTAACAAAATCGATGGATGATTTATCTGAACTGGGAGAGGACGTATTCGGCGCGGCCGAAAGGCTTGGTCAGGAGGAGGACAGGGCCCGGATCTTTATAGCGCAGTTCAGGAGACTGGGCGCCAGGTGCCAGGAAATTTTACGGCTTACCCTTACTGGCGACCGGCAGGAGAAGGTGGCGGCGACGCTCGGCGTTTCTTATGGATACTTGCGAAAGAAAAAGACGGAATGCATGGCGACTTTGTTAACTTATATACAAGCACAAAAATTATAAATTATGGCGATCTATGCGAAGGAATTTATCGTCCGTTATGCGGAGGATGAGCTTGATGCCGCGGAACGCCAGCAGTTCGAAGCCGATCTGCGGGACGATCCTGCATTGCAAGCCGAACTTGACCTTTACCTGGAAGTGAGGGCCGGCTTGCGCCAGCGGCTCGCTCCGGACCAAACGAAAGCGGCCCTGGAGGCAGCACTTTCCTCCTTTAATGAGGAGTATTTCGGGACCAGGTCATCAGGAAGGATCATCATGCTAAGGCGTTGGTTTGTTGGCGTGGCAGCGGCAGTACTGTTGATCGTGGGCTCCCTGGTAGTCTTTCTGTCTCCGGATAAGAATGAATTGATCGATCGGCTCGGGCGGACGGAAATGATCGGTACCACTGACCGTGGCGATAATATGGATACGGTGCTTCAGGCGGCTGCGGGCTATTTTAACCGGCAGGAGTTCTCAAAAGTGTTGCCCTTGCTCGACAGCGCCTTAAAGGGGGACAGCGTCAACCAGCTTGCCCGGTTCTACCATGGCGTAGCAGCCTGGCATACCGGTGCCATTCCCGGGGCGCGTATTGACCTGGAACGTGTGTATGCCAGTGGCTCTTTGCTGCGCTACGACGCAGCCTTTTACCTGGCGCTTAGCTATGCAGCTGAGAAAAACAATGCTTCAGCCTTGCAATGGCTGGACCGTATACCGACCGGGACCCCGGTGGATGCCAAAGTCAAAGAGTTGAGAATCAGCTTAAAATGAGTTTTTAAAAAAGACTTTCTATTAGGGGGTAACAAAGACCTGGATAAGTTGATATAGAGTAAAGGGGCACTAAACAACCCTATTATTTTCTAACAACTAAATCAGGAATTATGAAACGCTATGCAATCGCTTTGGTCATGCTGGCTTCTTTTGCCATCTCTAGCTCTTCTTTTGCCCAGATACGTCTTGGCGCCGCCAGTTCGGCCCGCCTGACTACTGCGGCGAGTGTAAACACGCCGGCCGTCAGCAATGCACTTCGGTCCAGCGCTGCCACTACTGCAGCTGCTTCCAGGACTACGGTTTCCGCGGCAAAGACCACCACGACGGCCAGTACCAATGCTGTTAAGCAGACCCAGGCCGCTACGGTCAATAAAGTAGACCAGACAAGCAGCCATGCTACGGTTGGCGCTGGTGCCTCGAGCAGCGGCTCCGTCAATTCGACGTCCGGCGCTTCTGGCAACTCGACGTCCGGCGCTTCTGGCAATTCGACGTCCGGCGCTTCTGGCGTTTCGACGTCCGGCGCTTCTGGGAACTCGGCGTCGGGCACTTCTGGCAACTCTGCTTCCGGCACTTCTGGCAACTCTGCTTCCGGCAATTCATCGGGAAAGGCTACTGCAGGCTCCTCCGTTTCCGGCGGCAGCACTTCCACCAATGCTTCGACAAGCGGATCGACCCAAGCCGCCGGTAGCGCGACCCGTGGTAAGTCCGGCGTGCAGGCCGGCACCCAGGCCGACGCCTCAATCAAAGTAAAAACGAACTAAACCCCTATAGACTGCGGCTGCCGCAAGGTGGCCGCAGTCTTCATTTTTAATCCACACTCATGTACTTGCTTCGTTTTACAATAGTTGGTTTATTCCTCGCCGCGGGCACCGGGTTAAAGGCGCAGGGCACTGATTCTTTGGCATTGAAAGATACTGTTGCCAAACCGGAAAGAACCCATCTGCTAATCGGGGTGTCCTGCAATTCAGGTTTAAACTATTATGGTCGCGTCGATAGCCTTCACAGCAAAGCGTTCTACCCATTCGTGGGGGTCGCGTTAAAGAACGGCCTGTATGCCAATGCGAATTTTGTTTTCATCCACAACAGCTTACAGTCCCAATATGCCGCGACTTTGCTCGAGGGGGGGTATAATTTCAAGGATGCCAAAGGGCATTGGGCGGGTAATCTGGCCATCTCGCGCTTTTTT
This sequence comes from Puia sp., assembly GCA_965214315.1. Taxonomy (GTDB): domain Bacteria; phylum Bacteroidota; class Bacteroidia; order Chitinophagales; family Chitinophagaceae; genus Puia. The sequence goes on from CBDCBP010000015.1 coordinate 568,439, forward strand.
TACGAGCAGGATATCAACCTGATACAGGCTGCGGTGAAGGAGATGTTCGCTGCGAGCCTTACTCATCTCAACAAGATCGTGAATGTCACGATCGGCGGCAATCTCAAATGGAGTGATAAGGCGGACTTTGGCGCGCAGGCTGGGCTCGATCACATCATTCGAATCCCCCACATCTTCGGCAAGGATGTGATAGTGCTCGATCCAACCGCCAGTGTGTACGCGGGGACGCAGAATTTCACGGAGGTGTACTATCAACAGCGGAACTTTCTGGTCTTTCCAGTGGCAGACCAGCAGGTGACTACCAGCGGCGAAAGGTTTAGTATCCTCGCGTATGAGTGTTCGCTGCCATTGGTATATGGGTATAAGCAATTCAATTTTATCCTGACGCCTTCGTATATCTTGCCGCAAAACCTGGTAGTAGTGCCTGGCCGGCCCGATCTGTCTGAAAACGGCGGTAATTTATTGTACGTGACGGCGGCCGTGCGTTTTTCGTTCTAGTGCAGTTTTATTGGTGTATAATTATGGTTGGACTGATCATTGCTTATATGTCGGTTGGTCAAGGGGACGATGGAGTCGCCATCAGGAATTCTCAGCAGTCATTAGCCGTCTTGATGCGTGCCAGCGTGGTGGCGACAATGGTAACCTGCAAGACAATTGATAAGATGACAACGGCTAATAGCGAAAAGTCCAGCATTCGATTGTGAGCTATATTATATTGCTTTACCGATTCTGCCTGCAACGCGATGACGAGTCCCCATTCGCTCAAAGTAACCGCGATCATCATCACTACTATAGCAGTAACCAAATACCTTGGAAACCACGAAAACAGGCTTAGCCCGGGCTTTGATTTTCCATTCCGCCTGGTATCAGGGGTATCAACCTTTACCGTTGTAAAGGATAGTAAACCCAGAATAATGACACTGCAAATCAGCCAGAAACTTGGAGAAACCTTTTTGATTTGAGAGAGGCTCCAGGCGCAGGCGATCAGCACTACCGATAGCGCGTTAACCAACAGCAGGCTGCCAATTATTTTTCTCATTGTTAACGGTTTTCGGGCTCTGGCGGGATCGTCTCTAAAAAGTCTTCCAGGATCTTGTTCACAGCGCGTTCGCTTGCCGCTCTGACCTCACGGTATAAATAGGCTTTTATCGGCACCTCGGCATTCTTGTAATGCTCTTTCTGAAGTCTGATAAATAGTTCACGTACCAATTCGTTTGCGAGACCCGCATGCCGTAGTATACCGAATGCCACGATATTCATGTCGCCACCAAAATGGACAATAATTTTATTGAAGGCAGCGTGATCTCCCGATCGAAGTCGATATAGCAGGGCGTTCTCTTGAAAATAGGTATCTGTTATGCTTCCCACGATGAGTTTTTTTTAAATGGACCGTCCGCAGTCTGCAGCAAGCCGTTGAAACAGCTGCTACAGGAGTTCCTATGTAGGTATCATCGGTAAGCGCTGGGTTTTCGAGCGGTAGATATTGGGATAGGCAGGCAAAGCCAAAGTTTTATCGGACCGCCTTTGCCGGGCTTGTAGTGCGACAACTACACTAATTTAAGTAAATTAACTAAAAAAATGCAAAAACAAGCATATTTTATGTACAAATTAGGTATAATCTGTATTCGTTTTCAGTATTAATTGTATTGGATTGACCCTTTGGGCAACGCGGTAATTACTTTCTTATTTTATCGCTTTTGTGAAAGAAGAGAGCCAGCCTATCTTATTCGTGTCAAAATCGGCTGATGCGATCATTTGTGAAATTTTTTGCTGAAAATTTTTGAGATTGGGGTCGGTGTTGGCATTGGTGTCATTCATGAGACTTGCAATGATGTATTCTGCAAAAATACCCGACAGTTTTTGGAAGAATGCCGCTTCGGGGAGGTTTTCCCGCTTACAAACTTCTATATAGTTATTTAGTTCCGACCATAAGTTTGCCAATGCTGCCTGACGGGAGATCTCCGCAGCCTGTCGGGTGGTCTTGTACAATCGCGCGGAATAAATAGTGTAGATGATGGTGCTTATGCTAATGACGGCAGTAAGTACGATGGTAAGGTATTGTTGCATATACAGTCGGCTATTTTCGGTCTCCATATGAGGCTGATATACTGGCGATGATCCTGCTCTGCCATATTGTCAAAGATATAGCTTTTAGGCATTAATAGCCCGGGCTGGTCCGCGCCTTTGGGTGATCGGGATCTGGCCGGATCATGCCGGACCGGGCCGGTAAGTTTTTTTTTGATAAATTTCTTCAAGAATTAGTAGCGGCATGTCATATAGATCGCCCGCTTAAACGACAAATAATGGTAACCTATTGACAGGGTGGATTTGTAACTTTTACTCATGGATGTCGAAAAGAATTGGAAAGACAGTGTACACGATCTCCACCAGCAGAGCTATCTGTGGAGTTTGAATTGCTGTTATTTCGATGAGGAGATGGCCAAGGATGTGTTGCAAACGGTGTACCTGAAGATCTATGAGGGCAGGGCCTTGTATAATAGAAAAGCAACATTAAAATCGTGGTTGTTTTCGGTCATCAAGTATACCAGCGTGGATTTGATGAGAAAACACAAAAGACGTGCTGACAAATTAAGGGAGACGCACAAGCAGATCGTCGAAACGGAAGAGGGTATTCGAGAGGACAACCAAGGATTGTTCATGAAATTGTTACGCTCTCTTTCCAGTCAGCAGTGTCAGGTATTGACGCTTGCGTTCTATCACGACCTCACCTTGGAAGAGATCGCCGGTCTTCTCAAGTTGTCCATTGGATCGGTGCGAACACACTATGGAAGGGGCAAGGAGAATTTGAAACGACTCCTTGTGCAATATAAAATCGATAAAGAATGACTATGAGATCAGAAGATGAAAAATTCAAGGAAATATTTACCGAAAATTTAGGACGACAACAAGATATCCCGGATTTTGAGCTCATGTGGCAAACAGCTGCGGCATCAAACAAAAAAAGTAGCGTTTGGGCATGGGGCATAGCCGCGAGTATTTTGGTGATCAGCGTCGGACTGGTTGTACTCGGACACCGTACCAGTCCGCCGAATAGCGCACCTTTGGTTACAACATGGAGTGAACCGACGGGCGCTTTGTTGCCTTCACGGCAGGAGGTGCAGTTGACCGGCGTTTCCCAATGGACGTCGCCTACGCGAACGTTACTTCCGCAAAAGGAATATGTAAATAAATAAAATAGGTTAATATGAGAACGATCAAAAGGAATCATCGATGGGCGATAGGGTTGATCATATGTATGGTAACCACCACATTCCATCTGTTGGGCCAGGAAAATCCCGGTAAGGATCCCCTGCAACAATTGCTTTATCCTCCGGAGCTGGTGATGCGGTATCAAAACGATATCCAGCTAAAAAAAGAGCAAAAGGAATCGATTATCGGGGCAGTCGAGGACGCCCAAAAAAAATTCAACCGCCTCCAATGGGATCTTCAGGGTGAGGTGGCATCCCTTCAAAAATTGCTGTCAGGACAGACGGCGGACGAAACTAAGGTATTGGATCAGCTTGATAAAGTCCTCGACCAGGAGCGCATCATAAAAAAGACCCAGATCACGCTGATGGTAAAAATTAAGAACACACTCACAGACGATCAGAAGACCAAATTGAATTCCCTCCGGGAAAAGTAATGAAAAAGACATCCATTTTCTTAGTCGCGTTTGTTGTGCTGGGCTTTAGGTGTTCGCACAAGCGAGTGGCGCAGCCAAGCCCTTCGGGTGACAACGACATACAGTATCTTGCGTTCCAGCTTTTTGTTTCCGGATCTACTGAACCCACCGGCGACTATCAAGGGTTGAACGCGTTTATTTCCACTGTGCAGATGGAAGATTTTTTCAACATGGTTCGGTCGGAAGTGGGTCCGTCGTCTGTCGCCTGGCGAAAACCGGCGATCATGATCGGCCCCATCGCGCTTGACTTTTCAAATGCAGCCATTAGCAATCTCATTAACCAGGCATTTGCGCTAGCCGTAAGGTATGATATCGCCGTGGGATTCCATATCGACGACGGTAAGTTTTGGGCCAACAGACCCGACCTGTGGAAGAATCCTGACAATGTAGAATGGATCGATTGGCGGGGTACCCCCAACACCAGCAGTGATGTTTCCTGGGTCACGTCAAGGCTTGCCCCGCAGATGTGCTTCAATGCGCCGCTGGTCAGGGCCGCTGTCAACGATTTTATGTCAAACATCGCCAGGACGATCAAATTGAACCTGGAGCAATTGACGCCGGCACAGAAAGCCTATCTGTACGCGGGCAGCATCATAGGGTGGGAGCTCGGCATTTATCCCGACCGGGATACTAAAATGCCCTCGGGGTATCACGCCTTGGCTAACCAGGGATTTGGACCCGGCAACCTCCCGAATGAGATTGATCAGGGACGGGTAGACATACTTCATCAATACATGGAGTGGATGAGCGCGCCATTTGGAGGGTATGGACTTCCCGTCAGTAAAACGTACAGTCATACCGTGTTTTTGCCGCATGACTTTTATGACTCGCTGGTATCCATCAATCCTGACTTCGGTAAAAGGTCCTACGCCGAAGTCAATAATTTCTCACTGCCGGAAATAGCGCTGGGTAATGACTACACACCTGGGTTTTCAACTTATCCTTTGACCGGTGTTTTAAAGGAGATCTATGGACTGGTAAACCAACCCGGCTGGGCATCATCCGAGGGCACAGATATTATCGCGAACATGCCGCCTGCTGCTACCGGGTACGGAATGGAATCTTATCTTGCCCGCCTTTACAATCATGGCTGTCGTTTAGTGAACATCTTTGCCTTTCATTTGCGGGGCGACCCGTTTACCGATACATTAAATGATGTCTCTGAAGGGCCGGAGGCCATTGCTGCCTATAAGAAATTTCTAAGTGGAGCCGGTTTGATCGAATAGGACGGAATGTTCAAAGTGTTTTGATGAATGTCGACACATCGGGAATGGATTTGAGAAAGATCAGGCCGGTGGGAATGGTAGCCAGTTTTGAATGAGCGAATTGACCCGAGATCACAAATGGCACGGCGATCCCGTGGCGTACACGACTAATGAATTTCTCGAAATTGAAATTGCCTGAGACGCTTGTTAAATGCGTATACAGATAGTCCGGGCGTAGGCGCTGGCAGATGGCTTCGAGATCCTTGAGCGGAACATCGGCGCCCAGGTATAAGGCACTGACGCCGTTCGATTTTAAAAGATAAGTAACATACAATATCCCTATCTCGTGTCGCTCCCCTTCAGGCAAAAAAAGCAAGACTGTCTTAGCGATCCTTTTATAGGTGGCGGCATTTTCGATAGCGAAAATGAGCTTTTGCCGGATCAGGTTCGTAACAAGGTGTTCCTGCGCAGGATTTACATGGTTGGTGATCCAAAGAATACCGATACGGTCAAGAAAAGGGAAAATAATTGCATTCACCGTTTTATCGATGCCATTGGCCAGGATATACTGATCCAGCATCGCTTCAAAAAGGGCGATATCGAAATCGATCATACACGCGATCAAATCGTTGACGAGCCGCTCCTGTGCGGCTTCTTTGACTGAAAGACTTACGACTCTGTTCCTGACCTCCTGCTCGCCCATTCTGTCTATATGGGAGATCTTGTAACCGTATCTGCTCAGCAACGATATGTTTAAAATGGTTTTCAGCTCTTTCGCTTCGTAAAATCTTATATTGGTATCGGTCCTCGCCGGCTTGAGGAAATGGTATCGCTGTTCCCAGATCCTGATGGTATGGGCTTTTATACCCGAAAGATTCTCCAAATCTTTTATACTAAAGACGTTGTAAGCCATATTGCAAGGTAGACTTGTTTAAGTAATGAAGGCGAAATATTAAACAATAAAGTTTCGTGCGATAATAAATTTGGGAGCATTAAAAAATGTTATACATTTGTGTTGAACAAAATTGTTAGGAACTCGACATGAAGACGAAAGCATTGGATACCGATACCGAGGAATTGATAAAAGATACCGCTAAAAAAGTGTTTTTCAAGGAAGGTAAGCTGCATGCCACCACGCAGGATATTGCAGATGCCGCCGGCATCAACAGGGCATCGATCCACTATTATTTTCGTAGCCGCAAACAACTCTTCGACAAGGTATTCGAAGAAGCGGTGCGGGAAATGCAATCAAAGCTCAGGGGAGTAATGAACCAGGATCTTCCGCTTAGGGCGACGATCGAGTCGGTGATGGACTTCTTCTTACAAAGGTCAATCGAACATCCTTATTTAGAGCTGTTTATGATCGCAGAGCTGAATACGGATCCGACTATTTACCTTAAGATGATGCCCGCGGACGAAATGAAGAAAAGGAGGTTGAAATTAAAAGCGGAGATCGATGCCGAGGTGGAAGGAGGGAGGATGAAACCCATTAAACCGGAACATTTTATCATCAACATGATGTCGCTTTGCTCGTTCCCGCTCCTGGCCAAGTCTATCGTTAAGAATGCGGCAAGCCTTAGCGAGGAAGAATACAACCAGTTCATCAAGGAGCGGAAAAAAGTGATCCTGCGATTGATTTTTTTAGACGAGTAAGGCGGGTTATTTTTTTTGCGCTTATATTAACAAAATTGTTAAACAATATAATAAAACAAATATGACAAAGTGTGCCATCCTTCTTCTTTCTGTCTGCTTAACAGCAGCGGGCAGTATGGCCCAGACACCGCTGACCCTGCAGCAGTGCATCGACACGGCTCTGCAAAACAGCCTGCAGCTGAAAAGTGACAGGCTGGACCTCGATAAAACGCGCGCGTACATCGGACAAGCATACGCCAGTCTGTTGCCTACCATAGATGCCAGCGGAAGTTACCAATACTATTTTCAGGTACAGGAGCAGTTGATACCTGCCGGCCTTTTTGGCGGAGCCCCCGGAAAATATGAAGCCGCTTCTTTGAGCGCCCCGCAAAGCAAAACCTTTAGCGCGCAGTTGAGTCAAACGCTTTTTAACGCTTCATCGCTCATCGCACTAAAGGCCGCGAAGGTGGAAGTCAACCTCAACCAGTTGCAGATCCGCAGCAGTAGAGAAGACCTCGTGTACAATGTTTCCGCCACGTATTATAATATCCAGTCTGTTTTGAAGCAGCAGCAGCTTGCACAAAGCAATCTTGAAACAACAACGGCATTGTTGCAGGTAACGGCCGATCAGTTTAAGGCAGGGCTGGCTACCCAGACAGACGTTGACCGGCTTACTGTGCAAAGAGACAACAATGCCGCGTCAGTGCAGAACACCGTTAACAGCCTGGAAAAGGAATTCAATTTGCTTAAAGTGTTAATGAACATCCCGCTGGAGCGTCAGATCGCCGTACCCGAGGAGGCGTATGACGAAAGCGTTTCGGCAGCGGCGCAGGTTTCAGCCAATTTCAACCCTGCGCAGAAGACCAATTACCTGCAGGTAATGGAAAACAAACAGGTGGCCATCCTGCAGAAGCAAAACATTGCGGCCGGCTATTTGCCTTCGCTGTCCTTGGGCGCCAGCTACGGTCTTTCCGGTTACAATGATGATGCCGACCCCTGGAAGAACCTTAACAATAAATGGTATCCTGCCTCTTACGTGAGCCTCAAGTTGACTATACCCATCTTCGATGGTTTCAGTAAAAAATACCAGATCAGGCAACAGGAGATCGTCATCAAAAAATACGATGTGCAGGCCGAACAGACACTGCAGCAGAACAGCAAGGACGTAGCCAATGGTTACGCCGATCTGAAAAGCAATTACATCACTTTGCAGACGCAGCAGCGCAACCTTCAATTGGCCCAAAAGGTGCAGGCCGACATCAATACGCAATATAAAAGCGGCATAGCAAAGCTGACGGACGCACTCAACGCTCAATCGGACCTTCAGACTGCGCAGAACAATTATTTAACTGCGTTGATCAATGTCAGGCAGGCCGTGCTGGACCTCAAGAAGGCCCAGGGAACACTTATCAACAACTAAAGCCAAATCAACAATCAATATGCAAAAGTCAATTAAAACCGCGGTAGCCCTTGCAGCAGTCGCGATCATCGTACTGCTGGTCGCCTTTAAGCTGAAGCGCAATGAGCATGAAGTGAAAGCCAAGGTGTACCATCCTCCAGTCGATCTGGCTGTGATGATCCAGGCCGATACGATCAGAGCATCGGCATTCGAACAGGCCATCCCATTTTTAGGCAGTTTTTCCGCCAACCGTGAAGTGTCGGTGGCTTCCGAAACAACAGGGAAAGTCATACTGGTAGGCGTACAGGAAGGACAGCATGTAGTGGCCGGCAGCCTGGTAGCGAGACTGGATGATGGCGTCCTGCAGGCGCAATTGCAATCGGCCAAAGCGAGCTTCGACAATGCCACCAACACGTTGGCGCGCTACGAGCAAGCCCCCAACGGCGTGACCAAATTACAAATCGACAATGCCCGCACGCAGATAGCCACCGATCAGGCACAAATGGAGCAGTTAAGCAGACAGATCAGGCAATACACCATCACCGCGCCGTTTAGCGGCATTGTAACGGCCCGCAATTTCGACCTTGGCGCCATCGTATCACCGGGTTCTACCCTGGCTACACTGACCGATATCAGCCAGGTGAAGTTGGAAGTGAGCGTGCCCGAGCAATATATCGCGCGGTTTAAGACCGGAATGCGTTTACAGGTAAAGACAGACGTCTATGCAAATACCGTTTTCGACGGCCGCGTGGACCTGGTGGCCAGCAAAGCCGACGGCTCCCACAACTATACGGTCAAGGTCATCGTACCCAACAATAGTCAAAACCTGCTTAAGGCAGGGATGTACGGCTCGGTAACCTTGACCAGTGCGCTTTCCCACAGTGAGATCAGTATCCCGCGGCCGGCTTTGATCGGTTCCAGCCAACACCCGCAGGTATACGTCGTTGAAAACGGTATCGCAAAGATCAGGGATATTCAAACAGGCGAAGGGAACGCCAGGAGTATTGCGGTAACGCATGGTCTTCAGCCGGGTGAGATCATCGCGGTCGGCGGTTTGGTGAACCTGTCAGCCAACACAAAGGTTGCGATCAAGTAATAATCATCCATTAAATGTATAGCCATGTCATTAACAGAAGTAGCCATCAACAGACCATCCCTGATCATTGTCATCTTTACGGTGCTAATCGGGGGTGGGGTATTTTGCTACACCAAATTGAGTTATGAACTCCTGCCCGACATTTCGCAGCCGACGCTGCAGATCACTACCAGTTATCCCGGTGCAGCCCCTGAAAATGTCGAGCAGACCGTGACCAAAAAGATCGAAGATGTGCTCAGCGCGATCGACGGGATCAAGACGATCACTTCACAATCACTGGAGGGTAATTCGCTCATCACTGCCGAGTTCATTACCGGCAGCAATATCGATATGAAAGAACAGGACGTGCAGCGGAAAATAAATAACATCCTGAGTGACCTGCCAACCGATGTAAAGACGCCCGGCATCAGTAAAGTGACACCGAGCGATCAACCCATTATGCAATTGATGGCCACTTCGGCATTGGACAATGCCGGCTTTTATGACCTGGTAAAAAACCAGGTCAATCCTCAATTCCAGCAGATATCGGGCGTCGGGGAAATTACGCTTATCGGCGGCCAGGAGCGCGAGATCCAGGTCAACGTTATAAAAGACAAATTAGATTTTTACGGGCTTTCCATTCTAAATGTGACCAGCGCTGTCAAAAATGGCAATCAGGAATTCCCGGCAGGCGCGGTAAAATCAGAGGCTACAGGGCAAATGACGGTGCGCCTCACCGGAAAATATACTTCTGTTGCCCAGTTGAATAGTCTGGTAGTGGCGCTACCCGTGGCGGGCAGCCCGGTCAAATTGAGTGATATTGCCAGCGTCAGTGATATTACGAAGGATCCCGCTTCCATTTTCAGGTACAACGGCCAGAACGGTATCGGCCTGCTGATAAAAAAACAGAACAATGCCAATGCCGTCGATATCAGCAAGCAGGTGAAGGAGAAAATTTCCCTCATTGAAAGACGATACCAGGCGCAAGGGGTGAAGTTCGTCATAGCTGACGACACAGCGGATTATACGCTCGAATCTGCGCATGGGGTCGTAGATGACCTCTTGCTGGCCGTGCTGTTGGTCGCTGCTATCATGTTGTTGTTCCTGCATAGCCTGAGGGATTCGCTAATCGTGTTGGTGTCCATTCCCGCCTCATTGATCTCTACTTTTATGGCATTGTATCTTTTCGGCTATACACTTAACCTGATGACCCTGCTCGCACTATCCCTGGTCATCGGCATCCTGGTCGATGATAGTATCGTGGTACTGGAGAATATCCATCGGCATCTCGTTATGGGTAAAGATAAGCGGACGGCTGCGCTTGATGGAAGACAAGAGATCGGCTTTTCCGCATTGGCCATCACAACCGTCGATGTGGTGGTGTTCGGCCCGCTGGCCTTGATCAATAATAGTATCGGGTCTATCCTACGGGAATTTTCGTTAACGATCGTAGTATCCACGTTAATGAGTTTATTCGTTTGTTTTACGCTTACCCCATGGCTGGCTTCGCGCTTTGGAAAAATAACCGTGCTGAATAGCAAAAACTGGCTGCAAAAACCGCTTATTGCCTTTGAAAAGGTAATAGACGCGCTGACCGGCTGGTATACGAACAGCTTGCAATGGGTGCTGAAACATAAACTGATCATGTCGGGTATCGTGGTCTCGTTGTTTGTCATGATCGTCTTTGTGATGAAGATGGGAATAATCGGCAGCGAGTTCGTCACGCCGACAGACAAAGGCCAGTTCAGGCTGGAACTGGAATTTGACAAAACGTTGACGGTAAAGCAGAACAACCTGCGCAGCTTAGCTATCGAAGATTATCTGCGCCAGCAGCCAGATGTGACGACTGTTTTCAGCAACGTCTCCGGCGCCAGTACGTCGTCATTGGTGGCCGGTGTGGGCTCGGACTACAAAACAGAACTGACTGTATCGTTAGTAGATAAAAAGCAACGCAGCTTACCGACCGAGAAATTGATGCTCCGAAAGAGCGAGGATATCGCCCGGCATTTTGCCGGTGTGAAAGTAAGCCCTACGATGGTGAGTATGGTGAACGGAGGGGAGCCTATTCAGATGGTGTTGAGTGGCGAAAATGCCGATCAATTGATGCAGGCGGCCAGGGAGTTGAAACAGCGGGTTAGTCAACTGCCCGGTGCCATCAATACGAGCCTGAGCGTGGAAGACGGCAACCCGGAGGTACAGGTAAAGATCGACAGGGAAAAAATGAGCCAGCTCGGTTTGAATATTTATCAGGTCGGAGCGACTTTGCAGAATGCCTACGCAGGCAATAACGACGAGAAGTACCGTGTAGGCACCAATGAATATGATATCAACGTAAAGTTCGACGCTTTCGACAGGCACAATGCCGAAGATGTGAAGAACATCGAATTCAGCAATTCGTCCGGCAAGCTGATCATGCTCGCGCAATTCGCGGATGTCGAGCAGGGCAGTGGTCCCAGTGTGCTGGAGCGAAAGGATCGCAGGACATCTGTCACTGTAAAGAGCGATGTGCTTGGTATCACATCGGGTGTAGTGGCCGACAATATAAAGACATCGCTGACCGAAAAGCCATTACCGGCCGGAATCGACCTGAAATGGAGCGGCGATACCGAGCGGCAAGGTGATTCGTTTGGCGCATTGGGGGTGGCCATTGTGGCCGCTATTTTACTGATGTACCTGGTCATGGTAGCCTTGTACAACAATTTTATTTACCCTTTTGTGGTGTTGTTTTCCATTCCGGTGGCCTTTATCGGCGCGCTGCTGGCGCTGGCGTTGAGCAAATCAGCGATGAGTATCTTTACTATTCTGGGGATGATCATGCTGCTGGGTCTCGTAGCCAAAAACGCGATCCTGATCGTCGACTTTACGAATCACCGTAAAGAACATGGCGACAAAACCTGGACGGCCCTGATCGAAGCGGGCAAAACAAGGCTTCGTCCCATATTGATGACCACGTTGTCCATGGTGATCGGGATGATGCCGATCGCTCTATCGACCACCGCGGGCTCCGAATGGAAGAGTGGTCTTGCCTGGGTGATCATCGGCGGCTTGTCGTCCAGCCTTTGTCTGACGGTATTTGTGGTGCCCATGGTATACTATTGCGTGGACAGGGTAAGAGACAAGCTGAGAGATTGGTCCTTGTCCAGGAAAAAACGCGTTGCAATGGCGGCTGTATAAGTTAGGAGAAGAGAGGAAGTCTGGCTTAGTTTTTAGGTAGGTTTTAGGTGGACCCCGGCCGTTCGGGCCGGGGTTTTTTTAAGTAAAGGGAAATTCATAAATTGGTGGAAGTTAAGACTATCTGCTGCATATGCACTATAACCAGGTATTGCTGATCGATGATGACGAGGATGATCACGAGATCTTTCTTACGGCTTTAACTCAGGCGTTAGGCGCGGACCATTACATTGGGGAAACAAGTTGTGTTGGGGCCTTGCAAAAACTGGACAGCGGTGCAATGAAGCCCGATATCATTTTTCTGGATCTCAATATGCCGGTCATGGACGGACAAACCTTTCTTGCAGAAATAAAAAAACGGGACAACCTGAAAGACATCCCTGTCATGATCCTGTCCACCTCTTCCAATCCCAACACCATCCGGGCCATTAAAGCATTGGGTGCTGTTGAGGTGATTACGAAGCCGAGTTCTTTCAAGGAACTGAAATCAATTCTTCAATCTATTCTTTCATAGGTCATGCCAGGGTCTATACATTTTCTTGAGGGCGGTGGCGAAATGGGTGCATTGACACGCGCCTACGACTGGGCGCAGACGTCGGTTGGGCCCATCGAGCAATGGCCTACCAGCCTTAGAACGACTGTTTCGACGCTCCTCCATTCGCGGTTTCCCATGTTTCTTTGGTGGGGCAGCGATCTGGTCCAATTTTATAATGATGCCTACCGGCCGAGTCTTGGCAACGAAGGTAAGCATCCCACTGCGCTTGGTTCAAGAGGCAGGGACAGCTGGCCGGAAGCCTGGGGCATCATTGAGCCGCTTGTTACACAGGTATTGGAAACGGGGGAAGCAACCTGGAGCGAAGACCAGCTCGTTCCGATCTATCGCAATGGCCGGGTGGAGGACGTATATTGGACTTTCGCTTACAGTCCTGTCACGGGTGATAGCGGTCTGATCGAAGGTGTGCTTGTTATTTGCAATGAAACGACCGAAAAGGTCCTGACTGTCCGTCGCCTGACGGCCTCCGAAAACCATTTTGACCATCTTATCCAGGAATCGCCCGTGGGTATCATCGTCCTTTCCGGACCTTCCATCACCGTCGATATCGTGAACGCGGCCTACGGCCGCCTGATCGACCGGACCCCGGAAGAACTCCTTGGTCGAAAGCTGTTCGAGATCATTCCGGAGGCGGAGTCACGGTTTCGACCCATCATCGACACCGTAAGAACGACAGGCGAGCCGGTTTACCTATATGATTACCCCTATTTCGCCTATCAGGCTGGAAAGATGAGCGAAGGTTATGCCAACCTGATCTATCAGCCGTTCAGGGAAACCGACGGCCGGATCACCGGTGTAATGGTGCTTTGCCAGGAGATCACTGAACAAGTCAATGCCCGCAAAAAAGTCCTTCGAAGCGAACAGCGGTTCAGGGACCTTGTTGCAGAAGCCCCGATCCCCACTGCTGTTTTTACCGGTGAAGATATGATCGTAGAAATAGCCAATTTGCCGATGTTGGAACGATGGGGCAAGGATCATTCGGTGATCGGGCATTCTTTATTCGCATTCCTGCCCGAAATCGTAGATCAAAAGTTTCCTGAACTGTTGAGACGTATTTTGGTCACCGGTGAAACCTATGCAGAAAAGGACGCGAGGGCGACTTTGCTAAGGGACGGGAAATCGGAAACGGTTTACGTTGATTTTATCTACAAGCCTTTGTTGGATGAAAACGGCCGGGTCGGGAGCATTTTGTCGATGTCGATAGATGTAACTGATCGTGTCCTGGCCCGCCAAAAGATCGAAGAAAGCGTGCAGGCCAGAACGCGCGAACTGGCCGATGCTAACCTCAACCTCCAGCGATCCAATGCAGAACTGAGCCAGTTCGCGTACATTGCTTCTCATGACCTGCAAGAGCCTGTCAGAAAGATCAGCACCTATACCGAAATGCTCGAAACCAACTTTCCGGAGCTGAATGAGCTGTCGAAAAAATATCTTCATAGCATTAGCAAAGCCTCGCACCGGATGACGACCCTGATCAGGGACGTGCTTGCTTTCTCGGAACTTTCTACAGCCACCGATCATTTTCAGCCGGTCGACCTGCAAGGCATCCTTGAAGAGGTAAAGACCGAATATGAGTTGGCGATCGATCAAAAACAGGCAGTGATCATTTGTGATGCCCTTCCAGTTATAGATGCCATTCCTTTGCAGATGACGCAGCTTTTTGTCAACCTGGTGTCCAACGCGTTGAAATATGCGCGGCAACATGTTCCGCCGCGGATCGTCATCACCGCCGAAAGGGAAGGGGAGAGTTATCATTTTCGGATCGCAGATAACGGTATTGGTTTCGATGCCGCCTACGCCGAGCAGATCTTCAGTATCTTTAAAAGGTTACACCGGAAAACCGAATTTTCCGGGAATGGGATAGGGTTGGCCATGTCCAGAAAGATCGTTCAAAACCATCATGGTCAGATCTATGCGACCGGTATCCCGGATACCGGCGCAACTTTTCATGTTATCCTACCGATCAGGCAGAGCGAATGATGAATCTACGTAGCTTATTCCCTGGCGACCTAACCTTGTCTGTGGTTTATTCCACCCCTTACCGGAAAGACGACTGCCGATAGACCGGTCGATCACCGGTATGTGCAGACAGGATCAATACCCAGTCGGCTCCGCCGATGGGCGGGGTAAAAATAAGTTTGCCTGTATTCGCTACCCGGCCTTTGTTTTCGTAGGTTCCTCGACGGGGATCGAACACCGTTAGCGTCAGGGAGTCGCCGGAGAGCTTGTTAGTGTTGACGACGATATACCGGTTTACAGGCAGATAGACCATTGCTTTAGACAGATCGGCCGTGATGAACGCGGCAATATAGTCGCCTTTTTTCCCCTGCCCCTCCTCGATCATGGTCGTATCGGGAATGCGGTCCCACGCGGCGTACCTCTCGATCAGCTTTCTTAGGTAACCTACCTGATAGGCCCCTGGGCGGTCGATGGCGTCCGTCCAATAGCGATCGGCAAAATTGATCTTTTCTTCCCGCGGACTGTAGAATTGCCACACGGCATGATGCCCATAGGTGACACCACAGGCGCCCGCAAAGACGGACCGGTAACACTGTTTTCGCACATCGTAAGCGGGTAGTAGCCATTGGCAGGGTCCCATTTCGGCCAGGGGTTGACCGGGTGATCTTCGTAGTTCGGCTCGGCATCGAGCGTAGGTTTTGCAGGTTGCAGATCCCGGTCGCGATACACCAGCTCCCAACAGGGCACATCATGACCTCCGCCATGCCCCGACTGGAACATGTTGATGTCTAACCAGGGCTCGTGTTGGAGGTATTGAGAAGTCGACCAGGACCCGCCGGAAGGATGATAGGTGATGATACATTGCCCCCTGGTGGCGTCCCGGATGCCCTCGGCCATCCTTCGCCAAATCGGCGTCCAGTCGAGGCTGTCTTTCTTTGCCGGCCGGTCGCCGCCCAATACCCAAATAATGTTTGGCTCGTCCTTGTAGCGGTGACCGATCCAACAGCCGTACCGGTAGGCATTGACGCTATCAAAGATCACGGGACCGGCTCCCCAGCCTTTCGTGACCTTGTCGCCCCAGGTCGGAAGCAGCGCCATGAAAAGCCCGCGCGCCCTGGCCATCTTTATCACGCTGTCAACCAGCTGGAAGTATGCCTCATTTGGCCGGTCGGGATCGTTGTCTTTAAGCGGCAGCCGGCCATACCGATCAGGCCGTGTAAGGCCGTCGAATTCTGCGAGCACCACCGCCTGTATCACGTTAAATCCTTTTGCCTGCCGGTTATCGAGGTAGGTGCTGATCTCGCCGAGCGTGAGGCGATGGAACAATTCCCAGCCGGTATCGCCCAACCAAAAGAAAGGCGTGCCGTCAGTATATTGCAGGAAATGCCCATTCGGGGTGACTTTCAGCCGGCCGTGCGGCCATGGTGCCTGCGCGATTGCGCAGATGGACAAACTACAACAGAAAAAGAATGGCAGTGATCGGATTGGCATTAGCTGATCGGTTTTATAGATAAACGCAGGGGGGTGTCATCGCCAGGCTGTCGAATTTCCGCGCAGCGGCAGGCAGGCAAAAGATGACGAGCAGCCACATACTGCACACCCATACTTTTTGTCTTGAAGAAGCAGTCATGTCAATCCTGTTTAAGCGGTTTTTTTTCGATCCTTTTTTGTCCTTGATAATTTACCACTTCTGCAAAAAGCGCGTCGGCGGGCCAATGCAGGATGCGGGAAGATTGGGAAAGGTAGCCTGAACCATAACTGACCTCCATTTTTGTGACGGCGCCCGATTGGTGATGGATCAGCGCATAGCTGTCCATCGCAAGCAGCTTCAGTACCACATCATTTGCTTTGTGATTACGAAATACCTTCACGCTATCGTTATTATTTGTCACGACTACGATGGTTCCGTTGGCCCCGGTCAGTACTTCTGCCATCGCTTTTCCGTCCTGCCTGTTCACGAACCCGGCTTTTGCAGTCGTCAAGGGCTGCCACTCACCCTTGCCGTTGCCTTGCAACACCAATCCATTAAACGCGTCGTATTGGCCTACGGTAGTATTGCTGTTGTATTGGTTGCCTGTCATCAG
This sequence comes from Puia sp., assembly GCA_965214315.1. Classification (GTDB taxonomy): domain Bacteria; phylum Bacteroidota; class Bacteroidia; order Chitinophagales; family Chitinophagaceae; genus Puia. The sequence continues at coordinate 585,199 of CBDCBP010000015.1, forward strand.
CAGGTCCAGGTTTCCGTCGCCGTTGAAATCGCCTGCAAGCAGGCCATAGACTGGTGCGGCCTGCGCCAGGTTCGGCAACGGGGTAATTGAAAATTTTCCGTGGCCTTTGTTTTCGATAAAGCTGCTGTACATCCAATTGGCATGTTCGATATAGGCACCCTCCCGCTCGCCGGGCGTCAGGATCTCGTCCATGGAGGCCACGCCGAAATCGGCGTAAGAGGGGAAGCGCCGCCGCCCGCCGGTGATCTGTTTGATGAAATCGTCCCGGTAGGCGTCTGTGACTTCCCGGCCATTTAAATAATAGGTCATTATCGGGTCGATCGATCCATCGTTGTTCAAATCCCTGGCATAAATGCGCAGCGGCTGTTGGACGGAGGCTTTATAGCGTGTATTCAAGCCCATATTCCCTACGATATAATCCATATGGCCATCGTTGTTGAAATCGGCTGCAATGATGCTGTTATACCATCCCGATCTATCGCCGATGCCGGTACTGGCCGTTACGTCCGTAAAGTGGCCATGGCGATTCTGCAGAAAGGTGACAGGCATCCATTCGCCGGCAACGATCAGGTCGATCTGGCCGTCATTATCGAAATCCGTGAAAATGGCACTGTTAATGATGCCCGCCGACGCGATAGCCGGTGCCAGTTGAGTCGTTACATCGGTAAACTTGCCGCCGTCGTTTCGCAGGAGATAGCTTCGACCCGGCAGGGGATAATGGTGCGGATCGGCTTTGCCGGCTACGAACAGGTCAAGATCGCCATCTCCGTCGAAATCGGCGGCGATAATGGTCGAGCCGCTTCCTTTGGTCAGCGGAAGGGCTGTCGTATCCAGCCTGAAGTTGCCTTTCCCGTCATTTCTGTACAGGCGGTCCTGGTACAAGGGCGACCCGGAGGGGAATTCATTTCCTCCGCTGACGACGTAGAGGTCGACGTCGCCATCGTTGTCGGCATCGAACAGGAGCGCTCCCATGTCTTCATAGGGTTTGTTTTGTTCGAACACGCGTTCGCGGAAGCTGCCGTCCTTCTGTTGAAGGAAAAAGTGATTAGGCCGGCCCGCGGCACCGCCTATGAAGAGATCGTCTAATCCGTCGCCGTCAATATCACCGGCGGCTATCGCCGGACCGCAGCGGGAATACTGATACGGCATCAGCGGCTCTGCCCTGAAGTCAACATAGTCGTTGTTAATATGCTTGTATGCGATGCCGCTATGGGATAGTTGTTGAAATAGTGGTTCCGCCGGCGGAATGCCGCCGGCCGGCTTCGAGGCGTCCTTTTCGGCCAACTGCAGCACCTGATCCGTACGGATATTCCGACATACGGTCGTCTTTCTGTCCGGCCACGTGATCCGGAGTGAATCGATGAACTGCAGGGTATCTACCCCGAAATAAAGCGTGTTGTCGACGCTGGACATAAATCCACGTTGCAGCGTCAGCTCTGCGTATTGCATAGTGCCTTGTGCGAATAGCTCCGCTTTGCTGCCCAGCGCCTGGCGATTCATACTGCTTCCCTCAAGCCTGATCTGCAGGTACCGGTGATGGGTGGCATGGTTGTCCGAGGCGCGCTCTTGTTCCATCAGGTTGTTTCGGTAAACAGAAGCCCCTTGGTTGATATTGTTCACTACGAGGTCCAGGTCGCCGTCATTGTCGAGATCGGCGTATGCGGCGCCATTGGCCAGCGAAGGCTGGTCGAGCCCCCACGGAACGGCCATATTGGTAAACGTAAGATCCTGGTTATTGTGGAACAGGAAGCTTTGCAGGCTGACATCCTTTAGCCGGTTCATTTGCTCGTAGGCCCGCTTTTGTTTGGCAGCGTCATTGCCGAACAAATTATTGACGCCATTGCCCATATAACTTAGGTAGTCGAGGTCGGTCACATCCTTCCCATAGCCGTTGCTGATAAAAAGATCTTTGTAGCCGTCATTATCGAAATCGGCAAACAGTGCGCTCCAGCTCCAGTCCGTGGCATAGATACCCGCCAGCTGGCCGATCTCGCTGAAGCTGTTGTCGCCGTTGTTCAGCTGCAGGGAATTGCGTACGAACTCCGGCTGGTAGCCCAGCTTTAGCTGCAGCTGGAACCGATCATAATTTTGCCGGGCGAACATGGATTTGTCCCGGGCGTTATCGAAGGGCTTCATGTCGACCGTGACGATATCCGGCCAGCCGTCATTGTTGACGTCGGCGGCGTCCGTTCCCATGCTGTTCTGACTCTGGTGCCGCATTTCCCCGGCGATGGAATTGGTGAAAGTACCGTCATGGTTATTGATCAGTAGCTGATCATTGGATAGAAAATCGTTGGCGACATAAATATCAGGCCAGTTATCCTTGTTGACATCGCAGACCACTACACCCAGGCCCCAACCCTGCTGCAGGATACCGGCCTGCCGGGAGACATTCGTAAAAACCGGCACAGTTCCCCCTGGCGGGATGCCGTCGTTCCGGTACAGCCTTCCGGTGGAGGGATCGCTGCCATCTGTGACGATCTTCCTGACCTCATTCCGGTTGTACTGGACATTCCCGTTCGTCAGCAGGTACATGTCCAGATCGCCGTCCCCATCATAGTCGAGAAACGCAGCCTGCGTGGAAAATCCCGTATCTGCCAGGCCCATAGGTACGGCCATATCCTTATAGTGCGGAATACCATGGCTATCTGTTCCCTGATTGATGAAAAACAGGTTGGGAGAGGACTTGCCATAGACAGGATCGATGGTGCATACGTACAAGTCAAGCAGACCGTCCCCGTTGATATCGACCATGGCGACCCCGGTACACCAACGTTTTGTAGCCAGACCGGCTGCTTCGGTCACATCTTCGAAGTGCCAGTTACCCCGGTTCAGAAAAAGCCGGCTCGACACCATATTGCCTGCGAAGAAGATATCTTTTAGTCCATCGCCATTGACGTCGCCGATTCCGACGCCGCCGCCATTATAGAGATAGGGAAAAGTCAACACGTTTAGCTGGGGCGTCTCAGTGATGCGGTTTTCGAACGTGATCCCGGTTGCCGTTGTGTCCATCCGGGAGAACAGTTTTTGCTTGCTTTGGCACGCGGAGAGCAGACAGATCGTGAGGAATAAGAACGGAGGTCTCCCTTGCGGGGACCTCCGGTAGCAACGGCCTATATGATGACAGCTCAAATTAATATCCCTGGTTTTGCTTGATAGCCGTGTTGGTGGAGATTTCCGTCGCCGGAATGGGCAGGTACAGGTTTCTGGTCTGGAAAACGGCCGTCGAATTGCTACTGGTGCTAAAATCGAACGTAGGCAGATCGATGCCGAAGCCACCATTCATGTACCACCTTCTCAAATCGAACCACCGGATCGTCTCTTCTCCTACGAACTCCACGAACCGCTCGTGCATCAGCCATTGCATGACCGTCGGAATATCCGTCACGGTATTGTCCCTGTTTGCCGGGTGGCTGCCATCGCCCCCGGACTGGTTCCTTGCCCGCGTCCGTACCTGGTTGATCAGGTTAATGGCATCAGCCGGTGAGCCGCCGGATTGCAGGATAGCCTCGGCCTTTAACAGCAGGATATCCGCATATCGTAAGATACGGGGGTTGTTCAGCGATCCGACACCCGTCCCGGTGAGTTGATCGAGACCGGGTCCGACATATTTCTGGATATAGCGGTTGCTGTCTATCGTCAGCGCCTTACGCGGATCGCCTGCTTCGAATTCATTGGCGGCTTTTGTGGTGGCGATGTACCTATAACCTGCGTAAAATGAAAAGGAAAGGGTAAAGTAACCGTAGTAAGCCGAAAAAGACTTATCCGCCCCGGCAAAATCATTGCTAAGCCAGACATTGTCCGTTGCCAGGCCGACGCCTGCCTGGTATTCGAAGAGTGATTCCGGGTTATTCTCGGTCAGGTAGGAAAAATTATCCGCGTAATTGGCGGTCAGCGCCGCCCCACTGATCGCGTTAAAAGCTGCGATCGCCGCAGTGTAATCGGGTGTGGATTTATTGACGGTCGCGCGGAACACAAGCGCTTTTCCCAGAAAGCCGTTCGCAGCGTTGGAGGTAGCCCGCCCTACATCGTTGGCATCCCAGGACACCGGCAATTTGGCTGCGGCATACTGAAAATCCGCTATGGCGGTGTCCAGCAATTCCGTGCCGGTTGAATTGGGATTGTCGACCTTGGCCAGGTCGGTGATGCGTGCGGTGATCACGGGCGAGGTTCCAAAGAAATTCCAAAGATCATAGAACATCAGGCCCCGGAGGAAACGAACTTCGCCAAGATTTTTGTCCTTCAGACCCGGGGTGACATAAATGCCGTTTTCGTTGCTGATCTTTTCGAACATCGTGTTGGCGCGATTGATCAATTGGTAGGCAAAAGTATAGTAGCCCGTGAGCTTGCCGTCGGAAGGCGTATAAGTGAAGTTCTCATACGGATCGGCGCCGCCATCGATCGTCAGGTCATCTCCTTGCAGGAGTGACACCGGCTGGAGGAAATTGTCGGCGCTGTAGGTATAGAAATCAGCTAATTTGGCATATACGCCGTTCACACCCTCAACGAATTCGCCTTCGGTTGTAAAGTAGCTGTCTTCGGTAGCCGTGTACGGGGTAGTGTCGAGTACCTTTTTATTACACGCTAAGAACACCAGGGTTCCAATAGCAAAGACGGTGAATAGACTGATGATTTTATTTTTCATGCTAGTTTATTTATCAGAAAGATGCGTTTACGCCGAACGTAAAAGTCCGGGCTGGTGGATTGACCGCTGTTCCCTCATAGATGAACTCTTCCGGATCGAGCCCGGTATATTTTGTGGCAATGGCGAGGTTGGTGGCGGCGACGAAGAACCTGACGATGCTGCCCTTGAGTTCGTTCCTGAAAATGGCACGGGGCAGGGTATAGCCGAGCTGAACATTCTTCAGCCGTACGTAGCCGGCATTCTCCACATACCGGCTGGAAAACCTGATATTGGACGTGTTTTCCGCTCCGCGTGTCGCCCGTGGCATACCCGTATTCGTGTGCGTGGGTGTCCAGCGGTTCAACACGGTCGCCCACGCATTGGAACCATCGCCATACAGGTTCTCGCCCATATTCCGTTCGAAATTGTAGGCCTGGACATCCCCCACGCCCTGGATCAATACCGATGCGTCTATGCCTTTGTAATTGGCGCCCAGGGTCACGCCATAGTAGTAACCAGGGATCGTTCTGCCGAGGACCTGGTAATCTTTCGGGTCGATCCGGCCATCCCCGTTGATGTCTTTGAAGTAAAGATCACCCGGCTGGTAGGCCTGAGTCTGGAAATTTTCGTCGTAGGTGACCTTGGCCTTATAGTCGTCGATCTGCTTTTGGTTCTGGAAAATTCCCTGCACTTTAGGGCCGTAGATGAAATTGATGGATCTTAAGGTGTCGATGTTATTGGTGCCGGCTCCCTCGAAGCCGTCATATACCTTGAGCACCTTGTTGTTTACGGTCGTTATATTGGCCGAGACGGAATAATTGACCTTTCCTATATTATTTGTGTAGCCCACCGACAGCTCGATCCCGCGGTTACGAACATTGGCGATATTGGTCAGCGCCTGGTTGACGTTGCCTACGCTTAGGGGTAGGGTAGTCAGCTGAAGGATACCTTTGGTGAGCTTGTTATAATAATCGAAGGTCACATTGACATGATTGTTTAACAATACCGCATCGAATCCGCCATCGGACGTCGTGTTCTTTTCCCAGGTAAGATCGGTATTGGGAAAATCGTTCAGCACGGCCGTGGTCGCCAGATTGCCGCTGCCGTTGCCATTTCCGGACCCGAACGAATACCAGGGATAGTTGGAAACGGTGGATAAATAGGGATAATCCGAGCGCGATTCCTGGTTACCAACCGTTCCGTAGCTGCCGCGCACTTTGAGGTCATTGATGAACGCGACTTGACTAAAGAAAGATTCCCTGGAAATCCGCCAGGCAAGGGAGGCGCCTGGAAAAGTGCCCCATTTATGGCCGGGGGCGAATTTTGAAGACCCGTCCCGCCGGATGGTAAGGTCCGCGTAGTATTTGTCGCTGTAGTGGTAGCTCAGCCTGCCCAGGTAGCCGATGATGGCATTGTCTTCGCGTCCCGATTCGGATTGCATGGATCGGGGATCGGTGTTGGCGGGATAGATGTCTCTCCTGTCGGGAGCGTTGGACTGGATCTGGTAGACTTGTAAATTGGAATAGTTATAGGTCGCCTGTTGTTGCGATGCATCGACCAGGAGATCAAAATTGTGCTGGCCGAAGGCGGCAACATAATTACCCGAGAGGTCTTTCACGATATTGGGGGTCGTCTGCGACACGTTGCGGTAGGAGCCGGCAGAAGTGCCATCCTGGCCCTGGTAGGGGTCCTGCGGGGTGGAAGTGAACAAATAGGAATTGAAGTCGTTCCATTCCTTGCGGACATTGCTTACATAGTCGACGCTGAGTGAACCCCTGATCTTAAGCCCATTGACGGGTTGTACTTCAACGAAGGCGTTTCCCATATTCCGGATCAGCGAATACTTGATATCATTGATCCGCTCCAATGCCGCGAAATTGCCCGAGGTCTTTGGACCGTATAGAAGTGTTGTCGTACCCAGGTTATACAATGGCTGAATGGTGTTGCTTGGCGTGCCGTACAAGGGATTGGGATCGAAGGTCTGGCTTACCGAAGGCGCGAAGCCCCGGGCTCCCGGTAAATAAATGGGCTGCCAGGGTGAGATACGGGAAGCGGTGCCGATATCAGCTTCCGCGTTATCGCGCGAGTCCTGGTAAACGCCGCGGTAGGTGATGCCGGTATTGAGGTATTTGTTGATCCGGGTAGTGATGTTCATCGTGAAGGTGTACCGCTCCTGCGTCTGCAATTTGATCGTGCCCTGGGTGTTGGAATAGCCGCCTGAAAAATAATAATTGGTGGCGTCAGTCGCTCCGGAGACCCGTACGCTGTAGTCCTGGACGCCGGCATTTTTCTGTAGCAGCTGGTCCTGCCAGTCATAGGTAGGGTCGTTTCCAACGTACAGCGAATCACCGGGCGTCAAATAGGGATCGATAGGATCCGCCACCCCGCTATTGGCCAATGCTTCCTGTCCAAGTTGGACATATTGTTGCGTATTCAGCAATTTGTACTTCTTGACGGCATTCTGTCTGCCGACCTGCCCGTTGAATTCGACCCTGGGGGCGCCCCTCCTCCCTTTTTTGGTGGTGATCAGGACGACTCCGTTCCCGGCTCTTGCGCCATAAACGGCCGTGGCGGCCGCGTCTTTAAGTACGGAGATGGATTCTATGTCTCCGGGGTTGAACATGGAGAGTACATTGACATTTCCTCTGTAATCTGCGTTGCGGCTCCCGGGCGTGCCATCATAACCGGCATTGCCTTCGAACAAAGGAACGCCGTCTACCACGTATAACGGATCGGCGATGCCCAGCCCGAAGGTGCTTTGCCCGCGAATGCGCACGACCGGCCGGTTAAAAGGACTGCCGCCGGGGGTCGTTACCTGAACGCCCGTCATTTTTCCCTGTATGGCAAGCTCCGGGCTTTGGGAAACGCTTTTGCTGATCTCGTCTGCGTTGATGTTGGAGACGGCACTCGTGAGATCGCTTTTTTTGCGTGTGCCGTAGCCGATGACGACAACATCCGTCATCGCATTATTGGAAGAGGTGAGCCGGATCACGAGGTTGTCATCCTTCCCGATCGGGTATTCTTTCGTTTCATACCCGGTGTAAGAAAAGATCAATACGATTGGCCCGGCCTTATCCACTTCCAGGCTGAACTTTCCGGCAATATTCGTAGCCGTTCCGGCAGCGCTGCCTTTGACCTGGATACTAACGCCCGATAGCGGCTCATTTTTTTCATTGAGCACCGTTCCTGCAAGCTTTCGCTTTTCCGTTGGATTGTCGGCAAAGCTGATGTCCTTCTCTTCTGGTTTTGCGGGCGCTGGCGCCGGGATACTGAACAAGATGATCTTATTGTCAAGTATATTGTATCCTATGTGAAGGGGTTTTAATACCCCTTCAAAAAGGTCGACCAGTTTCTCCTGGAAGGCACTGACCGATATTTTGCGGTCGGCCCTTATCAGATTGCTGCTGTACACAAATTTCGCGTCTGTCTGCCGCTGGATCAACGAGAAAAGTTTCCTTAACTCGGTATTTTCTACAGAGATGGTGACTTGTTTATTCAATATATCCTGGGCAATCGTCTTATTGGCATATACCGAACAAGTAAAAATCGCGGCAAGGACAATCTGCGTGATCGTTATTCTCATTGCAAGCAGTATTGTAGCAACAAGTGCATTTTTTTTCATAAATTCACGTGATTTTATTCGTTAGCTAAGATGAGCGGATAAAATTTGCAATCTGCGGATTGTCACAAGCTGGTAATGTTGGTAGCATTACCGGCTTTTTTTATCGGGCTATTGCGTGTGGCGTGTTGATGTCATATAGCAGTGTTTGGTGATTAAAATTATTGGCAACCGTTACCTTTTATCAGGATCTTAGTACCCTTTGTCTCATAGGTGGCACTGAGTGAAGTGCAGATTATTTCCAGTTGGTCGTAAAGGCTCTCTTCTTTGATATCGCCGGTGAAAAGGCATTTGTCCAGGTTCTCGTTTTCTACCACGATCTCGATCCCGTATTTAACCTGCAGCAGGGATAAGATATGAGGGAGCGGTTCCTCGACGAAGCCGGTCTTTTTTTCGCCGGCTGCGCCGCTGGTGTCGGTCTTGGTAACCGGCATTGGGACCGCTACTACGGAGGGCACAAACTGGCGGTCTTCCTCACGATAGATAACGCGCTGATTGGGCGTAAGGATCACGCCGGCGCTGCCCACGCTGTTTCTTTTGCCGGGTGCCGGTTGTAATTGCGGATTCTCATAGACTTCTACGCGTCCACTTAGCACATCGACTTCGTCTTCCTTGCGGGTTTTATCGGTCAGGATACTGAAACTGGTCCCCAATACCTGCGTCACCAGGTTATTGTGATAGACGTAAAATGGTCTTTTTTCTTGTCTGGCGACCTGAAAAAAGGCCGCCCCTTCCAGGTACACTTGTCTTTTCGATGACAAGAAATGTTCGGGATAGCCGAGCTTTGCGCCAGGTTGAAGGACAATGCTGCTGCCGTCTTCCAAATGGACGTGCATAGGATCCGAACCGGTGTTGACTTTTTCGGTAAGGCGGCCGTTGGCCAGGGTGATCAGGTCGGCGGCTTTCAGGGAAGGCCCGTGGTGCAACAGCCAAAAGCCAGTCAGGAGCATGGCTGGGATGAGCATGGCAGCCGCAAGAAAGGACAAAAGGTGTCTGCGCCTGCGAACGGCTAAAGCAGGGATCAGTTGGGCCGTTGTTTTTTCAGCGCATAAGATCTTCAACATTATTTCCTGCGCGCGGTGCGCGGGAAGGTTGGCCACAGCAATGTCTTTTTCAGCATTCGTCAGGATATGCTGATCCAGCACGTCCATATAATCACTGGAATCGATATAATCGAACAGTTCACTCAATTCGCCTGGCTCGAGGGAATCGGACACATATTTATCCAATAACTGCTTAAATTTTTCCTGATTCTTCACGTAAGGAGATATATGAAAGTAAATTGTCCTTGCTATTGGTTATGACCATTTCAGCAGGCGGGCCGGCGTACAACCGTTTAAAATAAATATGTTTCGCAGGCATCGTTGAGATCGATAAAACAGCGGACAGCATGAAGATCTCCCCATGCCTGCTAAAAAAGTCCCTGACGGATCTCAAGGCTCGGGTCATATGCGTTTTCACCGTTAAGGGAGAAAGGGACAGTTTTTGTCCAATAGCGTCATAGGACATCCCCTGTTCTTTGGCCAGTCGGTAAATGTGCTGCTGCTGGGTGGGCAGGCGTGCGACGGCCTTAAAAAGAAGTTCGTCGTATTGCGCGTTAAGCAGCTTATGGTCGGTAGTATTGGCAGACAGGGGATGAAGCCCTTTCCATTTCTCCCGGGCCTTCCATTCATTGGCAATCTTCTTGAGGTAGTTGAGGGTACAATTTTTACAAACGGTGAACAGCCAGGGTTCAAAAGAGCGGATCGAAGCGAGGTTTTTTCGTTGGAACCAGAGTTTCAGGAAGGTATCCTGGACGATCTCTTCGGCGATCGCCGGAGATTTGACGTACAGCATCGCCAATTGATAAATGCGGTTGCGATACCGATCGAAGATGAGTTGAAAGGCATATTCGCTATCTTGTGACAGCAGATCAAATATCGTTGATTCTTCGTATTGTTGTTCTTCGGGCATGCAGGCAATCGTATTGGCTTGGCAATATTAGCGGGTTTATGGCTAATATTGAGATGAATCCTCTTTAAAGGACAATCGAAAAAGGGAGAAGGAGTACAAAGGGTGGGTCTTTTTGAAGAAATGCCTACACATTGAAAAGTTGAACCAATCGGTGTTCATGTGTTGCAAATTGATTATTTGCTTGAACTATACTATCAGGATTGGCCATTTTGACTGCCCAGTTTGGCAATATTTGGCTGCTTTAGGGCGTTTTTTTGGCATGAAAAAGCTGCGCATGGTATTTCTGACGGCAGGCGCCATGCTGTGTCTAAGCGGCTGCCGGAAAACCCCGGACGTTACGGTCGCCAAGGGCGCCAGACACCTGGGCGTACACATCACCCCCGCTCAAGGCCAAAGTTATTCCGCCGCATTTTTACAGGCACGTACCGCCGGCATAGACTGTGTACCGTTTACAATGCAATGGTCGTCGCTTGAGCAAAACGGCAGCTACGATCCCCAGGGTTTACTGGATGACCTAAACGGATTTTACGGCATGGAGCCCGTGTCGCTATCCCTTTGCCTTTCACCGATAGCTGCAAATCGGCGGGACCTTCCGGCAGATCTGATGCAAACGGCATTTGATGATGCTGCCATGATTGGCCGTTTTGAAAGGCTACTGGATACAGTGCATGCGCACCTGGCGGCGACCAACCTGCGTTATTTACTGATTGGCAATGAGGTGGACCTGTATTTCTCTTTACACCCCGAAGAGTGGAGTGCCTATAGCGCCTTCTGTGCAGCCGTGCGCATATACGCCCGGACATTGTGGGGTAACCAGTTGCTGGTAGGCGCAGAAACCACCCTGGGCGCTAATGTTGGAACGGATTACCCGTCGATAGTCAATTTGAACGCGCCATTGGATATCGTTTGCCTGACCTATTATCCCTTGAGCAGCACATTTACGATGAATCCGGCATCGGTTGTCGGTAATGACTTTGAAACGCTTTTGCAGAAATATCCCGGCAGGCAAATACTCATGCAGGAATGCGGATATGCCACCAGTCCGTTGTGCTCAGGCTCTGACAGCGCCCAAGCTTCTTTTGTAAGGGATGTTTTTACCATTTGGGACCGGCATGCCGATCAAATGGTTTACGTAGCATTTTTGTGGCTCAACGATATTTCCGGTGCGCAAGCGCAATCGGAAACGGTTTACTATGGTTTGAATGGCACGTCCGTTGACCAGGCCTTCACTGCCTACATCGGCAGTCTTGGGCTCTGCGATAGCCTGGGCGTTCCCAAGGCAGGTTTTCTGACGCTGCAGCAAGCCGCGGGTAAGCGGGGATGGAAGCCTTAAACACGGCAATTTCTCTCTGGCGGGAGGCTGGTTTGGGATGAGCGGCCGGCGGCGATGTTCGCACCGGCCGGTGACGCTCATTAATCCGGTGAATCTATCGACCTCTAATGACAATAAACGATGATCAAAAAAATTTTTGACGGGTATGAGGAGCTTAGTCAATATGCTGCGGAGCTTGTCGTCAGCCAGGCCAGGGAAAAGAGCGATCTGTTACTTGGTGCTTCCACCGGGGAGTCGCCGATGGGGCTTTATCGGCACCTGGCGGCGGCTGAACACGCAGCGCCTGGTCTGTTTGCAACATTGCGGATCGTCCAGCTCGACGAATGGGGTGGGCTGGCGCCCGACCATCCCGCCTCCTGCGCGGCCTATTTGCGAACAAATGTCTATGAGCCGTTGCATATCGACCCCGGCCGCATCCTTGGGTGGAGTGGCGATGCCATGGATACGGAGCATGAATGCGTACGCATGCAAACGCAGGTAGAACAGGCCGGGCCGATGGATATTTGTATATTGGGGATAGGGCTAAATGGGCATATTGCTTTTAATGAACCCGGTCCTTCCCTGGAGTCATATCCGCATATCGTCAGTTTAGCGGAAGACTCCCAGCAGCACACGATGGTGAGATCGCTATCATCCAGGCCGGCATACGGGTTGACCCTGGGAATGGCGGACATCTTCGGATCGGCTTTGGTCATCCTGCTCATAAACGGAGAGAAGAAACAAGCCATTACCCGCAGGCTGCTGAATGGCCAGGTAAGTACGGACTTGCCGGCGTCGCTGCTCTGGCTGCATCCGCACACACTTTGCCTGATCACCCGCGATGCTTACGGGTCTTAGGTGCGAAAAAACCGGCAGACTGAAAAGTCTGCCGGCCTGATTTTTCTAAAGGACGATAACTTGTTTTACTGCTGTAATGTCCTTGCCTTCCACATAAATCAGATAAATGCCAGGTTTTAAAACTGTCCCCGTCAATTGAATGGTTGCTCCTCTGGATAATTCGCCTGCATATACGGGTTGCCCCAACTGGGTAAACACTTTAACTTTCACGGATTCCTTTTGACCGTCTATATGAATACTCAGGTTTCCGGACACGGTTGGATTAGGATAAACCCTCAGCTGAAGCGGTTCTGAGGCAAGCGCTTGCGTACCTGGGGTTGCCAGTTTCGCTGAACTTTGGGCGGACTGGCCTCCCGTAAAATTGCCGTAAACCTCGATTTCATCGATGCCAGGATTCCAGTATCCGGAACCAGGTGCATAAAAAGGATCAAAAACCAAACGGATATACCGGTAACTGATTCCCGAATAGGTGGTGGTATTTGGATTCGATGGCGAATTTACTTTTGCACCTATGTTTATCCACGTGCTGCCATCGGTCGAACCCTGAACCTGGTAATTGGCCACATCCGCAAAAGTTACCTTGATGCTGTTGATGTTGGCTGTAGCACTTAGGTCAGCTGCGAGCGACCCATTACCACCATAGTTAGGAGACGAACTGACGCCGGTCGAATAACTGCCATCGAATGCATTGGCTATATTGTTGTAGCTAGTGCTGCCTGCCGCATAAGGCTTATTGAGGGCCAGATTGGAATTTGCCGCACTAGTGACTGTTACCGCCGAGCCGGCTGTTTCAGCTCCATCTTGGGTGACTACCGTGATAGTCGCTGTTCCCGCTGCTATGCCTGTCACCAAACCGGCTGTATTCACTGTCGCAACAGTAGTATTGCTGCTCGACCAGGTTACATTCGTATTGGTAGCATTGGACGGAACGATCGAGGCAGACAAGGTCGTGGTTGCTCCGACGTTCAGGGAAACAGCGGTCGGGGATAGGGACACTGATGTGACCGGCACATTCGACGTGCTGTTGTAAATTTTCAACGCATCAACAATGACGTAGGGCGATGAGCCGATCGCACTGCTGAATGCGATCTTAACGGTGTGCGAAGTGTTGCTTAGCCCGGTAACCGATCCAAGCAAAACCTGAAACTGGTCGCTTGACGAACTCGTATTTCCGGTTGAAACAGGTGTATTGTCAATGTAAATGGTATAGTTAGCCGCATATTGGGATCCGCCGGGTTCAAATCCGATGATGTCAACCCCCACGCCGGTAAAGCTGTACTGAACATATGAACTGGCATCCGGCATCATTCTTTCATCGCCATCGATATCGCCCGAACGTGTATTGTCCCATCCGCCGACTTTGGTAATACCGTCGCCGGAATTTCCTACATTAATGATATTGGTCGCGGATTGGGTGACGGTTACTGCGCTGGTTGCCGTTTGGGATCCATCCTGCGTAGTCACGGTTATGGTAGCTGTTCCGGCTGCCACTCCACTGACCTGTCCGGTGCCATTTACCGATACGATGGAAGAATTGGAAGTAGTCCAGGTCACATTCTGATTGGTGGCATTGGATGGCGCTATTATCGCCGTAAGCTGTGTGGATGTACCGGTGCCTACAGTTACTGTTGACGGTGATAGGGAAACACCCGTCACATTCACCGTAGCGGCAGTGGAATCGGGTATCGTGGGAATCAAACTCACATCGCCGACAAAATTCGTAAACCATTGCCAATCTGTGGTCACGGGTAAAAATCGTCCGCCACTGATCCCTCCATGGGTCTGAAACCCATCGTAGGCACTTGTGGTCGATTTCCAGCTGTCAATACCAACGTTCGCGATGTAGGGAGTAAAAGATGCGTCTGGTCCCACACATCTCATCTGCTGATAGGCAAATAATGCGTCCACGTCTGCAAGGTTAATAGCGGTCCTGCTGGGGAAGCCATGGAAATTAAAACCGACGCCGCGACTGTCGACCCCTCCTGCCTGACCGGCAGTCGTTGGAGAAGCGTCGCCGATGCCTGATCTGACTGAAACCACGTTATTGGCCTCGGACAGAATATCGGGACCTGTAGCCTCGTTGTTATAGAAATCTTCGACAAAGGCACCCCCCTGGATTCCTTCATTCAAAATATCCACCCATTGGCCGGTCGAAATCAGATGGGCCATGGCCCTCATCGGACCTATTTCCACCCGGCAATTGGGATGCGGGTCGTTCCCCGGCACGTGTTTATACACCTGGTCATAGCAAGCGATGGCACCCTGTGGGCCCCTCCCCTGAATACTTGCTGCGAGATTAGTAACCCCGGTCATAGCATATTTCCAGCTATAGTTGTCGGGCACACCTTCCGGATAGCCTATCGTATCCGTCGTGTTGTAAAATACGCCGTTTGCGCCGGAGAAGTCCCAAGCCGCTGCCTGCCGCAGGCCATACACTGGCGCCGGTAGCTGGGCGGTAAGGTTTCTGCTATAAAAGATCGAAATAAGGAACAGATTAAAAAGGAGTAGGTTTTTTTTCATACAGCAAGTTTTTAATAGATAATAAATGACCCTAATAAGACAATTAAAAAATGAATTACTCCCAGTCGGATCGATTATTTTTTGGTATTTTTTTTTGCTGCAGCCACGCAACAGGTCATAACAGTTGGTTTGACCGAAACCTTTAATTTGCCTCCCATGATGAACCGATCATTTTATTTGTCCGTCTTATGCCTGTTCTGTCTTTTCCAATTGGGGAGAGCGCAATCAACAAGTCAGGTTGACTATCTGGACACTTATCATAAAATACTATCGAGAACCCAGTGGTGGAGGGAAGCGCGTTTTGGAATGTTCATCCATTTCAGCGATTTTTCGATGACCCTGGACAACACCAATCCCTCACCGGAAGAAAGCAGGCGCATTGTGGAAAATTTTTATCCCCGCGAATTCGATGCAAAGAAATGGGCGAGGCTTGCAAAGGCCGCGGGGATGAAATATGCCGTGCTTACGACCAAACATCACGATGGCTTTTGCATGTTCGACAGCAAGCTGACGGATTATAAGATCAGTGTCCGCTTTGACGGAAGGGATGTATTTGGCGAGTTTGTCGATGCCTTCCGGGCAGAGGGGATCAAAGTGGGCTTTTATTACTCGCTGATCGATTGGCACCACCCGGATTATCCACCGGTGGGCAATCACCCATTGAAAGGTGATTCGGCGTATGCGGCCAAGCCCCGCAACTGGAGCAATTACCTCAAATACATGCACGGACAGGTTGAAGAGTTGGTAAAAAACTACGGCAAAATAGATATTGCCTGGTTTGATTTTTCCTTTGATGAGTTTGAAGGAGAAAAATGGGGAGCTGCCGAGCTCGTAAAAATGATCCGAAAGTATCAGCCGTCGATCATTATCAATAATCGTTTGCAAAACTTTTCTTTTACGCAAACGACCAATAGAATTTATGGAACTATCGGCGATTTCGAAACGCCTGAACAAGGCATACCGGAAGATCCCATCCGCGACAAATGGGGAAACGATCTGCCGTGGGAATCCTGTATAACACTCAACAATGGGTGGGCATTCAATCCAAGCGATCATGTTTGGAAAACGCCTGAACTAATCGTGCAGACGCTCATAAATTGTGTGAGCAAAAACGGTAATTTGCTCGTTAACGTAGGACCGGACGGCCTCGGGAACATTCCGCCGGAAAGTATTTCCATCTTATCCGCGGTAGGAAAATGGATGGATAACAATAGCGAAAGCATTTATGGATGCGGTGCTGCCGGTTTGCCTAAACCAGACTGGGGAAGGTTGACAAGCAGGGGTAATATCCTCTATGCCCACTGGATGAATCCCACTATAGGGCCGATCAATATCCGTAACATCGGCGACCGTGTGAGGAATACCTTTTTGCTCGCCAATGGCAGCGACGCGATAGTTTCAAGGACCTTGTGGATCAACCCGGAAAAAGGCAATTTTTTTATGAATGTAGCAAAACCCGTGGATGCAACATTCGAAAAACCGGACCTGTTCGACACGGTGTTCAAAATCATTTTAACCCAGTAAAGCTGCTGATATCCGGCTAAGTATTTCCAAATATAAAAATATAATGGGTAAAACTTTTCTGTATTGCCGCAGCGACCTGATCAAGGAAATCACGATTCGCGTCAACGGCATAAAATGAGAAATCTGTATTCACGGGAAGGGCGGATATGACTGAATCGTCCATGATAGCGTCTTTTTTGCCCCCTTGGCTAATAACCACGCAAATTTTGGGCGGAGAGACCAGCGCCGTTTTTGCAATGAAATAGCCTTTCCCTTGCACTGAGCCGACGTCGCCTGTTCTTTTTAACTCCTTATAGGCCCTTACCCCGGTATCACGGGATATATCTAATTCGTCAGTCAACTCGTTAATGGAAGGGAGTGGATGGCCGGGCGGCAACTTTTTCAGTCTTATAAGTTTACGAATGAAATTGGCGAGTTGTAGGTATTGGGGTGTAGTGTCGCCTTTGTCAATCGCGAAAGGTTCAAAATTAAATTTAGAGCGCAATGCTGCCATTTGTGGTATTTGAAAATGCTATCAGGCGGTTGTCATTAAAAAATGAAGCATAGCCTACCATAGCTATGCTTCGTCAACTTAACCATTCGTCATGTGAACAAACTTAGTATCCCGGGTTCTGTGTGAGGGAAGGGTTGATCTGCCGCTCTCCTGCCGGAATAGGGAACAATAATTTATCCTGGGTTACATTGTAAGAAGAGGGTAACAAATAATAATAAGCCGGATTCGATTTAATGGAAGCACCGTAGGCATTCATGACCGTGATGGCTTGCCCGGTCCTCACCAGGTCCAGCCAGCGGTGATTCTCAAACGCCAGTTCAACTCTCCGCTCATGTGCGATGGCTTTCCGGACATCATCCTGCGAAGTTGCGGTAAAAGTTGCATCTGCCAAACCCGCACGCTCTCTGACTTTTAAAATATAGGGAATCGCATTCGTAGTCTTGCCATCCTCGTTCAATGCTTCGGCCAAAAGCAGACAGGCGTCGCCATAGCGGTACACCGGCCAATCATCATCTGTGATAAAGTTCAGGCTATGCGGGTGTAAATATTTTTTGCACCAATACCGCACCGTATCGTTTTGATTGTCTACGATGGCCATAGTTGAAATGCTGGCATTGAATCGGATCGTATCCCCGGCTTCGTACTCGGCGAGTAGACTGGCAGAGGGAACATTCCAACCGCCGTAGACTGGATTGGAGGACCCTGCAGGAAACCCTGGAATTACACTCAGGTCGTTCAATCGCGGGGCAAAAAAATAGGCCCAATTGCTGCCGAGGTTCGAGCCCACATTGGCGGAATACTGTACTTCAAAAATGGACTCCGGCCCGTTTTTGTGGGATGGATTAAAAATATCCGCATAGTTGGGCTCCAATGAATAATCGCCATTGTCAACGAGCAGCAACGCAGACTCGGCTTGTGGATATTTTTGCAGCGTCATATACACGTATCCCAATAACATATTGGCGCTTCCTCTGGTAGCGTGCCCGGGCGACTGTACTGCTTTAGAGGGAAGAAGACTCGCTGCCGCAGAAGCGTCGGCTATGATCTGGGTGTAGATCGTGTCTTTCGGCGTACGCGGGAGCGAAGCGGATTGCAGGGAATTGGCAGGGGTTATGGGAAATGGCACATCTCCATAATATTGAACGAGTTCAAAGAAAGCGTACGCCCTTAAAAACAAGGCTTCCCCTTTAACGTCGTTCTTAACCGTATCTGGAATATTGGCTGCATCGATTTTCTGCAGAATGGGATTCACATTGGCAAGAATGTAGTAACAGGCCTGCCATTTTTTGTAGTTCGTTGAATTGAACGCATTATCAAGGAAGTCCTTGATCTGCTGATTGGCCAGCCCCCCCAGGTCCGTTTTGTTATAGACGTATTCGGTATTGTCACTCCGAAGTTCTCCCATGCACCAGGCGCCCAGCGCCCCCGAGGAATTTTGCGTGTTATCCCCGAACAACGCCCTTAAGCCGCTATATGATCCGTTGATAGCCTGTTGGAAATCCGTTTGGGTCTGATAAAAATTGGAAGATGTCAGCGCGTTCGGGTTCGATAATTCAAGAAAGCTTTTCTTGCACGCCTGCAATCCGATCAAGCATACGGCCGCGATCAGTATTTTAAATGTCATAATCGAAGATTAGTGTTGATAATGAATTTGCTGTCAAAAATTGAAGTTGGCGCCGAACGTAAATGTGCGCGGTACGGGATAAGCACTGTAGTCTACACCCAAACTGGTGGCGTTGGTCTGCTGCCCATAGAAGCTCGAAGAAACTTCGGGGTTGGAACCGTCGTATTTGGTGAAGACATACAGTTGTTGAACACTCACATAAGCCCGTACGCTGCGGATATACTTAGTGTTCTTGAATGGAACCATATAGCCTAGACTCACATTTTTGATCGTCAGGTAGCTTGCGTTGTAGACGGACCGGCTATTGTCGTAACTCCGGTCTATGGCTCCCACGGCGGCGGTGGGTCCGACGTCTCCCCAGAATCCGCTGCCGGGATCCGATTCCGATCTCCAGCGATTCGCCACGGATTTATAGACGTTGAATATTCCGTCAAGATTGCCGAATTCACTGTTGATCGCCTTCCAGACCTTGTTGCCATAGGAACCCGACAGCACGACGCTCAGGTCAAAATGCTTGTAGTAGAAGGAATTGGAAATACCATATACAAATTTGGGATTGGGATTGCCGATCAGTGTCTTATCCGTGTTGTCATTGATGCTGATCTTGCCATCGCCATTCACATCTTTAAATTTTAGCGTTCCCGGTTGCGATTGTCCTTGAATAATGGGAGACTTCGCGATATCAGCCGCATCCTTGTACAAACCTTCCCAGACATAACCATAAAATTGCCCTATACGGCTGCCGACCTGCGTAATACTGAAATTACCGTAAATAGGCTGGTTGTTATTGCCCAGTGCCAGTACTTTGTTGTCATTAAAAGAAATATTGAAATCGGTACTCCATTTAAATTCACCGACCAGGTTTTTCGAGCTGATTGTAAATTCATTGCCCCAGTATTTGAATGTTCCGATATTGTAGGCAATAGAGCTAAATCCTGAGGCATAGGGCACGGGGACGTTATATAGAAGTTTATCCGTTTTTTTGGAATAATAATCATAGGTCAGGGTGATCCGGTTGTTCAGAAACGACGCATCCAGTCCCAAGTCTGTCTGTTTGGTTCGCTCCCAGCCCAGCTGG
This sequence comes from Puia sp., assembly GCA_965214315.1. Taxonomy (GTDB): domain Bacteria; phylum Bacteroidota; class Bacteroidia; order Chitinophagales; family Chitinophagaceae; genus Puia. The sequence goes on from CBDCBP010000015.1 coordinate 604,804, forward strand.
TCGTTGGCAAGGGAGCTCGGGTTTGCACTCGTTACCAGTTGATTGTTGAACACCGTATTTCCTGTACCGATGGAAGCAAAGGAATTATACAGCGGTATGCCATCATTGCCCACAAAACCGTAGCTGCCGCGAATTTTGAGGAAGGAAAGCGGCTTGATGTTATTCATGAATTTTTCTTCTGAAATCACCCAGCCGGCGGAGACCGCGGGAAAATTGGCGTACAGGTTGTTTGCGCCAAATTTGCTGGAGCCATCCCGCCTTAAAGAGGCGGCCAGGATATATTTTCCTTTGTAGTCATAATTGAACCTGCCAATGAATGAAACCAGTGCCCACTGGCTGGTAGCGCTGGAGGGATATTTTTGGGCTGCCTGATCGATATTGCGGACGGCGTCACTCGGAAAGCCATACCCATTCACTGCACTGTAATCGGTATAATACTTTTGAGAAGTATAGCCGACCAACAAGCCGAAGTTATGATCCGAAATGGTTTTTGTATAGTTCAGCGTATTTTCCGTTAACCACGACCTGTTTTTATTATTGATCACATTTAGTATAGCCTGCGTAGGGGGTGGGACGAACAAGCCACCCGTGGTCGATGGTCTAAAGGCATTGTAATCTGTCTGCGATAGCTCGAGGTTGACAGCCGATTTCAATTTCAGGTTTTCAAGGATTTCCAGTTCGAGAAACGCATTGGAAAGTATAGTCAGGTTATTGTTGATGTGTGTCCTTTCCCTGAATGTGCGGTACCAGTTCGTATTTTGAAAACTGCCCGGATTGGGTGAATTCGCAGCCAGCGGAAGGGTGCCATCCGGATTTTTGTAAGGTACGGTAGGATCTGAAATAAGCGCAGCTTCCAGCGGGGCGCCGGACCACCATACACCATCGTATTTCCTCCATTTCCGTCCGCGCTATATTGGCCGTTGGTAATCGAATAATTGGGTGCCACATTGATGCCGAGGCGCACACGGTCCACGGGTTTAAACTCTGTGTTGATGCGCAAAGAATATCTTTTATAGCCCGTGTTCACCAAGACACCTTCCTGATCGAAAAAACCGCTGACAGTAGAGATATTAACCTTTTCCTGGCTGCTGCTGGTAGAAACCGAAATGCTATTCATTGGCGCGTTCCTGAAATTGATGTCAAACCAGTTCGTTCCGGCGCCAAAATGAGCGGGGTTAGCATAATAGGGAATGGGCGGGGTACCCCTTTCCGCGGATACTTCGTTAACGAAGGTGGCATATTCAGTGCCGTTCATCAGCTTGGGCCGCAGATAGTCGGGCACCCTGGCTACCCCTGTGTAGGCATTCAGGCCCAGGTTCGATTGCCCGTTTTTCGCACGTTTCGTGGTAATGAGTATTACCCCATTGGCAGCCCTTGAACCATACAGGGCGGTTGCTGCGGCATCTTTTAAAACCGTAATATTTTCAATTTCATCCGGATTGACATTGTTGATATCTCCTTCGCCGGTCCCAATGTCCCCCAGCAACGGCATTCCATCGATGACGTATAAGGGCTGAAACCCGCTGGAAATGGAAGAACCAAAAATGATGTAACGTATGTTTTTGGTAAATATATAGTGGCGATCGATCAATATGATGATAGCGTCAACCTATCATTTAATGATGGCGAAAAACAAGCGTATGATCTCTTGATCGCTGCTGAAGGCGTCCGGTCGAGCACGAGGCAACTTATTTTTGGGGATGAACCCGAAATAAAATTTGTAGGATTATATAACGCCTGGTACACCATTCCCAAAAAAGAGCGGGATACCCATTGGGCGCGCTGGTATACAGCGCCCGGATCAAGGGTCATGTTGATCAGGCCGGATAACCATGGAACGGTTAGGGCCTCATTCAGTTTCCTTTCAAAGGACGCAACCATACAAAGGCTATCAAATAATGAACAGAAAAAGATCCTAATTGAAAAACTATCAGGTGCAGGGTGGGAAGAGGAACGATTGAAGGAGGAAATTAAAAAAAATGATGATGTCTATTTCGACGGCATTAGCCAGGTTCATGCTCCACGGTGGTTCAACGGCCGGACGGGTATGATCGGTGACGCAGCATACTGCCCTACTCCGCTTACGGGTATGGGTACTACCTTAGCGATTGTCGGCGCTTATTTATTAGCGGGCGAACTATCTCGTCATGCCAAATACGAAGACGCGTTCGCTGCTTATGAAAAACGTATGCGTCCTTTTGTCAAAAAAGTTCAAAGTCTGCCGCCGGGCGTGCCGTGGCTTGCGCATCCAACATCTAAATTTGGCGTGGCTGTGGTTAATGCCGTTGCCGGGATACTGGCAAGTAAGCTTATAAAGAAGGTCAGCAGTCTTTTTAATAGTAAAGATAAAGACGTGACAAAAGATGACATTGAACTTCCTGATTTCCGGACAGCTTAATTAAAAGGGTCATCCCCATCCAACAGGGCTTGTGACCGGGTTGGCATGACAATTATATGAATACCCAGAAACACCATGAAAATACTTAAGAACTTGCTTGGCGGCCTGGCCGGCGCTCTTGCCCTGAACATCATTCACGAAACTGTGCGCCACTTTTATAAGGACGCTCCCCGGGTCGACGAGGTCGGCAAGGAGGGCATTAACCATGCCGTCGAAGCCGTGACCGGACAGTCGCTGTCGGGCAAACAATTGTACACGGCGAATCTGACTGGCGACATTATCAGTAATAGCCTGTTTTACAGTACTATCGGGTCGGCCGAAACGAAGAACCTGCTGTTGCGTGGCGCCGCTACGGGTATCTCGGTTGGTTTGAGTACCCTTTCAATGACGAAGCGCATGGGCCTGGATGATGCACCCATCAATCGTAACCTGAAGACGAAAGCCATGACTGTAGGGTATTATTTTGCCGGAGGGTTGGTGGCCGGGCTCGTTATCCGGGCCTTGCGTTCTACTGAAACTTCCTCCTCCGCGTACTAAGACGTCGCCAAAAAGCGTTTTCAACATGCCTTTTTACGACCGTTTTTTACGAACCTCGTAAATCCTTTGACCATGAAAAGCTATACATTCGCCCGCGCCATTGCTGCCCTTTTGCTTGCTGTGCTGGCCTCGAACGGCCCTGCTGCCGCCCGCCCGGTTGGAAATGGTCCCGCTTCATCCGGTACCGGCAAGAGTCATACGCCTTACCATTACATCATGATGAAAAACGGCAAGCTGGTAGAAGTCAGCCGGGGCAAAAAGAGCCCAGTTAAAAAAGACATCCTGCTTACCAATGACACCACGATCCACCCCAATGGGGCGATCGATGCAGGGAGCGGCCAGAGCCAGCAGCTAAAAGAAGGACAGTATATAACGATGGATGGAAGGATCCGTAACCTGAAAGATATGCCCCATACTGCGGCGGGTCACTAGTTTGCGTATTTACATCTCCGGAGAACTGACGTACCAGATGAGCTATTTTTGGCGTGATATACTTGTCGGCGGCGCTGACGATCAATGAAAAGAAAAAGAAACCCATTATAAACTAAACTAACTAGTCATGAAAAACAAGATCCTGTTCGTGCTCTGCCTGTTGGCCGGCCTTATGTTCATCAATGCCGGGTTGAACAAATTCTTTGAATACATGCCGGTGCCAAAAGACATGCCCGATAAAATGGTCAAAGCAGTGACGGCATTTGCAGCGATCGGCTGGCTGATGCCGCTGGTCGGTATCTTCGATGTGATCGGAGGGGTGCTATTGATCGTCCCGCGGACCAGGGCGCTTGGCGCGATTGTCCTCGTTCCTATTTTGACCGGTATCCTGCTCGCCAATATCAGTATGGCGCCATCGGGTCTGCCCATCGTTTTTGCCCTGATCGCTATCCTGGCCTGGGTGATCATTGAAAACCGCGCCAAGTACATGCCCATGGTACGATCATAAGGGAATTTGGTGCGGCCGCCGCCTGTGCACGTCAGGCGATCTGTCTAGGGTCGTCCGAAAAACAATACATATCCATCGGCATCTGTCAACTCAAATCCCCGCAATCCGTCAAGGTCATCCATTAGAGGTTGGCGAAATGCCAGCCCACGGGAATTATACTCCTCGAACAACACGTCTGGGTCGCTTGTAGAGATGAAGGCATCCCAACGCGCCCATGCATGGCGGGTATGGTTGGGCACCGGTTTTATGTCAGCGGTGATCGCCTTCAGCATAATCGAAATATTGTCGCGGCCGACAAGCGCCCAATAAGGGTCGTCAGCAGGTCCGATATCCCGCACCTCGAATCCAAGCCGTTCGACATAGAAAGCCACCGAGTGGCGCAGTTGTTCTACGATAAAAAACGGGAAGATGTAGTTGAGATTATACACTGAGTAAGGTTTTATCAGCGCAAAATACGATAATGCTGGCAGATCGCTGATGCACTACGTATATAGCTGTTTAATCGTGATAACTATCGGAGCCCTTTTGTCATTCGGCTATTATCACGGACTGGATAATGATTCGGATTTATCCGTGTCGGTGAGGATGTCCCCCGTTTTGCTGCGACGGAGCTTAATCTCCGGCTTTTCTTCGCTGCCGATCACGGTGACCGGGATGCCTATGATGCCGAATGGGGGAAGCCCTACGCGTACATGCAGGTTCAGCCGGCCGTCAAAACTGGTCTGTCCTTCCATACGGAGGTGGAAGAGGGAGACTTTCATGCGGGTACGCTGGATCGTGATGATATTATCGGCAATGGTGGACGTAACGTGAACGCCGGACAGATCTGGGTCATTGACGTCTTTGCTGGTCTCTTTGCTCACTGCACCGAACAGCTTCATGCCTTTGACCTTCACGTTGCTCAACACGATAGTGCCACCGCCTTTGAGCGACGGATAAAGGGGACGCATGTTGGCATCCAAGCCCCCGGACAGCGTATAATCGAGGGACACGATGCCCTCCGCGTTGGCAGCGGAGCTGGCAAGGTCATGGAAGAGACTGACCTCTGTAAAAGCGCGGTGCACGTCGAAATTTTTGGCATTCAGGTGGTAGTTGAAGGTTGCACCGCGCGGCGACTGGCTGGCGTAGGCCGCGTTCATTTCTATCGGCGCGCCGATCAGGATAAATGTTGTGGTATCGAGGCGGACGATACCACTGTCAATACTGACACCGCCTTTAAAGTCGTCGATCTCCAGCCCGTTGTAATGGACCTTGCCGACCCTGGCATGCAAGGCTACCGCCAGGTTGCCGGGTACGAGGATGACACCGGTCGAGTCGTGCCCGGCTTGTGGTTTTGTGACCACAGTGCTGCTGCTGGACGCCGAATCGTGTGCGCTGGTCGTCTTACCGGCAAAGGCCATCAGCTGGTCGACCACTATGTCATCACTTTTCAGGTTAAAATTTCCATGCAGCAACGCTCCTTTTTTTGTCATATAGCCGATCACATCCGTCAGCCAGCCGTCGAGGGTGAAATTTGTCTTCCCATAGCTGGCCTTGAAGGTGTCGAACCACATCTTGTCCTGGCTGAACCGGAAAAGACCAGTATGCACGTAGAACGGCAAAGGGAATTGCTCCGAAGCTACCTTCACCTCCTCCATTTTCATCGTTCCCTGGTTAAAAAGCCGTTCATAATGGCCGCTTTTCGCATCAGTTTCGCGGCCGCGCAAGGACAGATCGGTCGCGATTAGTCCGGTAACCTGGTAATCTTTCAGGCCAAAAACCCTGCTGATCTTGCCTATATCGAGTGTTCCGCGCGACCTGACGTCGTATAGCAGGTTATCGAAATCCTTGAGGTCCGCCTTTACCATGAACGGCTCGCCCTCGAAGAGAAATGAAACGGGCGTCAGCGCTACATCGAGGTTTTTAATATCGCCGTCTGTGTTGGTGACGGTTGCGCTCACTTGTATGTTCTCAAGCGGATGGGGATAGTATTTGGTTTTTAAAAAACCGTTTGTTAGGTGAAGTTCGGCACGGGTGACGGGAAATTGATGGTGGGATGGCAGGTAGTGGCCCTTGCTATGGACATTGACCGACAGGTCACCGCCGACTGAGATACTATCCTTCTCCAGGGGATAGACCTTGGCGATATCCGACAGGTGGAAGACTGTCTCGAGATTGGCGTCGATAGGGAAAGATGCGGCGTCGGACAAATGAAAATTGCCATGGATATAGCTGCTGAGCATAGTGGCGTTCAGCGTGTCAAGTGAGATGCGCAGATGGCGATAATCCGCGTCTGGACAAGCTGCATTCAAGGTGAAATTAATGTTCCTGATGGCTTCGGGCTTCGAGCGATACTTTAGATACCCGTCTGTGAGAGAACTGCTGAAAGCAAAGTGCGGAATGCTGGCGATCACTGTGTCGACCGTCGTCTTGCGGAGTGTCTTCTTGCGGACTATGCTGGTAGCATATTGGCCTTCGGCATCCAGCCGGCAATCTAACCGGCCTTTCAGGTCGTAGGAAGCCAATCCAAGCGCGCTATGCAGCGCCGCCAGTTCCATCGATGATCGGACCCTTGCAAAAATCCATGGGGTTTTCAGCCCCTTGCTATTGATGACGGCGCTGAAGTACCCTTTATCGAGATTGAAAAAAACCGAATCGATGTTTACCCTGAGGCTATCGGCATTTAAACCCGGCAGGCGGGACTGGAAGTTCAGGAACAGATTGCTGAGGGGTACAGGCGCCTTATTGTTAGAAATATACCCGTTTCGGATCTTCATATTGAAGTTGACGTCGGGCATGGTATTGGTCGATGCGATATATTTTCCGGTAAGGGATGCGTCGATGTCGCCTGATCCTTTGATCTCCGTATGAGTGAGCCAACCCAGCATATCGGGCGGCAAAGCCGTGAACAGATCGTGCAGATCGGAGTCAGCGGATCTAAGCTTAAAGTCCATGTCGTAGCCTTCCTTCATAAAAGCCAGCCGGCCGGTAAACTGCACGGGCAGTTCATTGATATGCAAATCATTCTGTTGGAATTCAAAGTCGAGCGAATTGGTATTGATTCTGGTGATCAGGTTGGCCTTCAATTTTTTAGATGCGAAATAAGATACGCTGTCGTAATTGAAGTCGATGGTATCGATCTGCATATGAGTAGTCAGGTCGAAAACATCCTTGCTGAGATCGCCGCTGCCCTGGTAGTTAAAGCCCCTGGCATCGATAAGCATGGGAATCGACCTGTCGTTGTAGACGACTTTGCTGTTCTCAATGATGATCTTTTGGATCTTGAGAGAGGCGTCGGAGGAATCAGCGGGTTTGGAAGACGGTTTTGTTTTTTTGCTGATGTAGACATCGTAGTTGGGGTGGCCCGCGGCATCGGCCTGGATATTGATGAACGCATTGGTGAGGTAGATCTTATCGATATCCACTTCGGAGAAAATGCTGCTCAGGTTTACGCCGAATGAGATCTCTTTGGCATCCACCAGCTCCTCGTCGGCATAGGGAGCAGACCCCTTCAGATGCACATCGTATAAGGTCAGGGTCAGCGAAGGAAAATGCCTAAAGAAGGAGAGACGGGCGGTCGAAAAAGTGAATTCAGTTTTAATGCTATGATGCGCCAATTGGCGGATCTTCGACGAAACGAAGCCAGGGAAGAGATAGGGGAGAAGGAACAATAGCAGGATGAGACTTCCGATTATAATACCGCCCCATTTTAAAACGCGGACGATGAGTCCTGGCTTGCCTTTAACCATATGTAAGTGTTTAGTACGATCCTTGTCCTCATACGGTTCAAAAATGGGGCCGCGGTGCCGCTACGGCGGCTATATGCCGGCCATATTATGGCTGATTCCGATGTGTTGGGGACAATTTTTCCCAACTGCTAGCTATTACCGAAGTGGTATGGTTGGCCAACTCGGTGAATTTAGCAATGTAGGCTTCCAGGACCACCTTAACCTTGACAGTATGGCAAAGCCCGAGCCTTACGTCCGTGCCGCTTTGATGGCCAGTCTTTTCCTAATTGCATCCAATCTGTCCGACCGCGACAACGGAGCTTCGATTAGCGGCCAACTTTTGGGGCCTTAAGACAATTCCCAATGCTCATATTGCGTCATATAATGCCCGAAAAAATTAATGCGCGTTCGGATATTGAGCAGTTTGAGCGTAGTATTGACACCATTCATTCGTTCTTCGCAAGGCATAATAATTTAGGACTTTACATTAAATCAAACATGACATCATCATTTTCAACAACAGCGCCCGTGCGAAGTGCTTCTATTGGCTTTCATTATAAGCGAATTTCGTGGGCCGCTATTTTTGCGGGAACACTTGTGGCTTTAGGCATTCAATTGTTATTTTCGTTATTGGGTATTGGCATTGGGATGGGTGCTCTCGATCCGCTGCACGATAGAAATCCTGTGGAAGGCATAGGAACCGGGGCCCTGGTTTGGTGGGTGGTGAGCTTTTTGTTGGCCTTGTTTATTGGCGGATGGGTATCAGGGAAGTTATCGAGAACCATGAACCGGTTTGAATCCATCATGCATGGTATTTTGACCTGGATCATCTTTGTGTTGTTCAATTTTTATTTGTTGACGAGCATTGCTGGAAGTGTGATGAGTGCCGCAGGTGGGGTACTTGGAGGAGCTACCTCGGCGGCTGGACAAAAATTGACCGCTTTTTCTCCTATGAGTTCCGGCGGCATGAACCAAAGCGCAAATACGTTATATAAGGACAGTGCAAGCATGCAGCGGTATACCGACAGCATGAAGGCGCAGGCGCCTGCGGCAGAAGCAAGGGCGCGAAAGGCTGCTGACGATACTGCTTCAGCGCTGTCCAAGGCAGGGATAGCTGCTTTTGTGGGACTTTTACTGGGAGCGATCATCGCGGGAATCGGTTCAAATATAGGCCGTGGGGATGATTTCAGGGGAGAATATGAGCCCGCAATGGCCCCTGCCTATATTCCTGAAAGGTAGACTATGGCAAATGCAAAAGAAAAGGAACTCGTCATTCCAGTCATACACGAAACCTTCGTGGTTGAAAAGGAAATAGTTGAGGTTGGCAAAGTCACTCTTCATAAAAAGGTGTATGAAGAAAAAATACCGTTAAATGAGTCTATCGCTCATGAACACTGCGAGGTTACCCGTATTGCCATTGACAAAATGGTTACGGAATATCTCGCTTCCCGGATAGAAGGCGATACCACAATTATTCCCGTCGTCAAAGAAGTACTTGTTGTAGAAAAGCGATATGTAATCATAGAAGAAATTCATATGACCAAGGTAAGGACAGTCAATCCTCACTATCAGGAAATTAGTCTTTTTAGAGAGGAGGTAACAGTTGAAAGGGAAAATCTTTAGCTTTTTTTCGTTTATTTAAAATTATTAATTTTTATGCTACAGACAGTCATTGGTTTTTTCGAAGATAATATGCAAGCTGAAGAAACGGTGAGGCAATTGACTGCACACGGGATAAATGCAGAAGACATTATTACAAACGTCGATGATGCCGAGCCAGCATCAACATTCAGCGCTTCCTCGGTTTCGGCCACTGAAACAGGTCATGAAAATGGTTTGACAAGGTTTTTCAAGTCTTTATTTGGAAGTGAAAATGACACTGCAGGTCATTATTCCCGCATGACCGATGAAGGGTCTATCGTCATTAGTGTGCGTGCTCAATCGTCCACCGAGGCTGAAAGGATTGCGGACATTCTGGACCAGTGCGGGGCTATCGACGTCGAAGAAAATGCGGCTGCTTATGCGCGTTCCGCCGATGAGGATGAAAATGTCAACAAAGCGGATAACGCAGGTGATGACGTGGTTATCCCCAAGATCCAAGAGAGCCTGGAAGTTGGCAAGCGAACAGTGGAAAGCGGCGGCGTACGGGTGAGGAGTAGGATCGTAGAAACACCGGTCGAAGAACATGTTCAGCTATGGCAGGAACATGTTAATGTCGATCGCAAAGCTGTCAACAGGCCTTTAACGGCAGCCGACCAAACGGATTTCAAAGACCAGGATATCGAAATGATAGAACTTGCGGAAATCCCGGTCGTCAGTAAGAAAGCGACTGTCGTTGAAGAGATCAGAATTTCGAAGAATACGACCTCAAAAACGGAAAATATAAAAGAGTCACTCCGTAAAACTGAAGTTGATATAGAAAATGTGCTGGGCGAAACCAATACGCCCATTTAATTGAGTTGGCGTTTAGCCTGAGTCGGCCTTTAGCGCCATTTATATCATCCAAGGAACCGCCTGAGCAGGCGGTTTTTTTATGTGCGCCGGGGAGGGGTGCAGACCCAAAGCTGCCCTATCGGCATAGCCCCCGAAGCGGCGTCCATTCATTGCCCCTTGATCATCGCTATCCATAGGGCGTAGCCCGCTTTGTTGAGGTGTAAACCGTCGGGCTGGGCGTAGCGCGTGTCCAGGTCTCCGGTGGCGCTTGCGACCCTGCTGGCCAGATCGAGATAGGTATAGCCGAGGAAAACGGCTTGGGCCGCTAATAGGCGGTCTACTTCGCGGGCTGTGGCGTTTTTGCCCGCGATTTCTGGGTAGTCGGTCTGCACGTTTTCGTTTGTGGGCAGGACACTCAGGACGTACACCCGGCTTGCTGGTGACTTTACGCGCAGATATTGCACCATCGACCCAATATTGGCGGCGATCAAGGCTGGCGGTACATTTTGGCCGATATCATTGACGCCAGCTTCGATATATACGGTTTTTGGTCTTAATGCGATCACCCCGGCCAGCCGATCCAACATGCCAAATGTGTTGTCGCCGGCAATGCCGCGGTTGACGGCCCCGGAATTTTGGAGAAGCTGTTTCCAGTCGCCGAATTCGGTGATACTATTGCCGAAGAACACTACTTGGTTAGCGGAAACCCCTTCGCGGTCAAAAAGAGCGCATCGCTTCGTATAATGTTCGGGAATGTACCTTACCGTATCGTATTTCAGATAGCTGGGCGGCCTGTCGACCTCCGGCGACGCCACCGCCGAGACCTGGATCATATTGATCTTCCATCCCGCAGCCGTTTTACGGAACGTGGCTGTTTCGTAAAATTCCTGCCGGGCTTGCTGGTTGCCGAATACGAAATCGGCATGACTATGGTAAGTAGCATCCCCGGATCTAGCATCTGCAAAGGCGACGAAATCCGTGATTGCAAAGGTCACCTTGAATGGTTCATGGAACTGGATGTTTTTGAATACGCTGTCGTTCGTCCATGTTTTCCCGAATTCATTGATAATAAAATCCTTTGTGGTCACGGCGACCAGCTTCCGAAAATCCTTGTGCGCAACCCCATCGAAATAAGTGGTGATGAGCTGGTGGAAGACTGGAGGTGCCGCAGATGCATAAGATAAACCGCCTATATAAAAACAAACCAGGAAGATGAAAAACAACCGCATAACATGTATTATTGGGTAAAGGTACCGCTACGGTAACACGTGCGATGTGCCAAAATGCTCAATTTTTCGCATGTACTTCACCCAGCTTCCCGACCATAGCACCCCCGGCTTCGACGAACAGGCCCATTTCTACCGGTTTAAAACGCAGAACATCATTTTCAATGCTTTTAGCAAGAAAAGCCATTGTCCCAGTCACGTCGGCTGCCTCTCATTGAAAATGACGCTCGCAGGTGAAGAATGGTATGGCATCGATACCCATCACATAGCGGTCCGTCCCGGACAATTCCTTGTACTCAACGATGACCAATCCTATTCGTCTCAGATCTTTCCAGGTGGAGGCTGCCGTGTGCTTTCGATCTTTTTTGAAAAAGCGTTTGCTTCCGATGTGTTTCATGAGATGCTGCAAAGTGAAGAACGATTGCTGGAGGGAACCGTCTATGACCGTTGTGCTCCCGAGTTTTTCCAGACCCTGCATCCGACCGATGAACAGCTGCGCAGGCAGTTGGCCGCCCTCGTCAATCAATTGGAGGTTGAAGGCTATGAGCGTAGCCGCACAGATGAATACCTGGTCTTCCTGTTGCGCCACCTATTGTTGACGCATAAAAAAGAAACGCGGTGGAAAGAACGGGTACGTGCTATCAAAGCGAGCACGAAGACCGAGATGCTCAAACGACTCTGTATTGCCAAAGATATCCTACATTCGGATTTTCACCAGTCATTGGATTTGGAGGCGCTGGGAAAAGCGGCGTGTCTATCGACACCCCACCTCATCAAGCAATTCAAAATGGTTTTTAAACAAACACCTTACCAATACTTGGTTGCCATCCGACTGCAACACGCTGCGAAAAAATTGACAACCTCCGATATTCCTGTGGGAGAGCTGGCCTGGCATTGCGGGTTTAACGACGCCAGTGCTTTTGGTAGGGCGTTCAGAAAAATGTATGGGCTTCCGCCGGAGCGTTACCGGGCAGAAATGCTTTGATAGGCATTGGTGTGGCTTAATGATTATTGTACGATTGCAAGTCCAAAGTCTATAATTTGGAACAAAACTTCCTATTGCGGGAAAAATTTGATTGGCACAACGCATGGCTACTACTGATTTTCAATGGGATATGACCTGGCATCCGATTGGTTATATTCCTGGCAACACGATGATTGTTCAAATGCAACTAGTAACAATCTCAACCAATCTCCTCCGAAATTCCATTTCAGTTTTCTTATTTCAAACATCGTATACCCTAAAAGTACCCTTAAAATGAAAACGTTAATCGGAATCTTCACCCTGCCCCTCATTATTACGCTCATCTATGTCAGCGGTGATCTTTATGTGGATCGCTATTACATGGAGTCTTTCGCACTGATGCTCATCTGGATCCCTGCTCTTACTATTTGGATAAAAAGCTTTGGCTTGCAGTATAGAACCAAGGCTGCATAGGGCGACACTGCCGAGATTTCACCAATTCTCGCCATCAAAACACCTTTGCCATCCCGGTCAGCCGTCATAAACCAGAATTATGTGACGCACCAGTTGTTCATTGTTCCGCCAGTCGTTAGCGTATTTAAATAATACATGTTGACGGCTGCCACGATGTCGGATATTTCGTTGGGATATCCCCAAATGAAAGTTTTCAGGATTACCTCGACAACATCAAAAATGATAGCCACAGGCGCCGTATTTTGGCTGCCCAATCGCAATATCCCGGATATGATTGTCTGAAAGCATTCTGACCACTGTATACGCGGACGGGCGGCCAGTGATCCGAGATGGTGCCGAATAAAACGGTGTAACAGAAAGACTTTTTCGAGACTGTGATCGCTGATTCGATCTACGAGGGGGCAACGGATAGGGGCGATTCTGGGGATTTGGACGCCTCCTACCTGCTGAACCTTGACAACCACGTTGGCAATTTTAGCTACCAAACAGGTGTGAGAGGAGAAGTTAGTCGGTTTGACGCTGCTTTTATTGGTTACGATGCAGATAATAGGGTTTTGCCGTCCCTCTGAGAGTGCCGGTCAAAGGGATATACCCAAATATCCTGCTCACTCAAAAGCTTAGAAGCAGCAGCCAAATGCAGTTCACTTTTACCCGCCGCATGTCGAAGCCAACGGCAAGCCAACTCAACTCCACGACGGATTTTTCCGACCCGACAAATTACGATGTTGGTAACCCAGATCTGATACCGGAAAGCGTCACTGACTTTGAATTAGATTCTACAAAAAGCTTGCATAGTATAAATTTTACCTCCGGCATCTATATTTACACGATCAAAAACGTGATTAAATATATGCAAGTTATGGCGGTTAATAATAAATCTACCACCATGCCGCCATTAAGATCCTTGCAAATAGGCTTCATCTAACGATAAAAAAAAGGCGGCTATGCCTACAGCAGGGGCGAATAGGGTTGTTGACAAACAAATGGAGCCGGAAGAGTCGCTATTCGAAGTGGTGTGTCTTTCTTGGAATAGGGTTGAGGAAGAAGGGTACCGCTGTAAGATATTTCAATACCGGGGCTGGCACGGATAGCGGAAAATAGAGGAAAGACAACGCTAGATTAACTTTGCGGTGTGATTTTTTTTTGTTAACTTATAGTAATTAACCTTTTTGCTATGAAAAGTAAAAATTCCCGGCTTTTGTTTGTTTTTTCCTGCATTTTGATCTTCATTTTTACGCGTTGTAAAACTCCGCAATCAATCGTCCATGGGGACGGGATAATGACAGAGAACACTTACCCGTCGGGTGTGGTAACTTCCCTGGTGGTAAAAATGAGTGCGGTGTTGCAATTGTCGCCGTCGTCAACGTCATCTCTTCGGATAAAGGGGGACAAAAATATTCTGGAAGCGCTCACCATCGAAAACCATGATGGGAAAATCGTGATAGCTTCAAGGGCGAATACATGGCTGGAACCTTCGAGCCTGTTCATCTATCTGTCAACGTATAACTTGAAGAGTATCGCGGCCGATAAAAAAAATACACTTGTGGTGAAAGGGATCGATCAACTGCAAGATCATGGTGCGATCGCCTTATCCGGGCGAATAGCGTTTGGCAATGCCGACGGGTCTGCGAAAGTTGAGAAGCAAGGTGTGGCGGTTAATAATCAGCCTGTTACTTTGAATAGCGGCTCAGCCACGCCGAAAATTCCGTATTACGTACTTCTGCTCAAAAATTCAAATACTCATGATCAACCATTAGTGATAAGATATCCTACGGGTGGTGGTTACGGGATCACCGTAAGTGCGGGGATGGAAAGGAAGGAATCTTTACCGGCGGGAAGCAAGATCTATCGGGCCGGAGTGTTTCGGCCATTTGCTTCTCCTTTGGTGCGGGTTATGCAGTCGGATTCGGTACGCGTTGTGTTTTTGTAAAGGCAAGCCGCATGTAAAAGCCGGCCAGAGCGGCCAGTCCGCCGACGGCGCCGCCGATAAGGGCTGCGCAGATCAGCAGGAGGGAGGAGTGGGGGAGGAAAAAGAAGGCGGCCATCCGGTTTGCCAAAATAAAATCATTTGGGAGACAGTAGTATAGATAGCAAATCAACCACGCCGTAAAGACTGCCCCAAAGCCGCAAAGCAGCGCATTCCTTGCTGATGTTGCTTTTAGCAGGGAAAAGGCAAATGCGGGAATGCCAACAATATACCAAGGCAAGAAGAATGTCACCAACAGGGCGGTCGCAAGGATGGTTACGTATAGCATATACTTTAGTTTGTGAAAATAAGTTCACCCGACAGCCCAGGTAGTTTTTCGTCGGCGTCGGAAAGGAAGAAGAATTCCCTTGTGGCGCCAGATTGCCAGATGGGAAAAAAATTGTCGTAATAGTAACTGCCTGCATTGCCGGATTCGCCACCGGGATAGATACCCGTTCCTTTCATATTGGCGCCTGCCTGAACGACCATTCGCCAGGACGGTCCGAAATTCCTGGTCAGAGCGTTAATAGCCATCGACGACCCGCCGGATTCAAAATACCCGCTTCCCAAGCCAGGAAAATGAAAGAGGTGGTCGATCCTGGCATCTTTATAACGACTCCATTCCAATCTTTTTCCCAAACCTCCGGGTTCGTCATGTAATTGGCGCACTACCTGGCTGAACGTCAATACGCTGATATCGGCACGTTCTTCTTTTGATGCCGTTCGCTTATTGTCAAACCACGGAGAGCAAGGCTGATGCAAAATAAGATCGACCGTTTTTTCCCTCGAAGGAAATTGCCGCTGAAGTCCATCCCCGCCGAGATCACCTTCCCAGACGGAATTGTAAAATTCGTTCCACCAGGCCGTGAACAATGTCGCGCCGATGGAATTCGGATCGTAATACCGATCCCATACGCGGAGACTGTCCCGGCATGCCATGACAAACGCATCATTTGGCAGGCGGTCATGAAGATCGCCCAGTAGGGTATCGAGGATCTCAGCGGCAAGAACACTGAAATTGTCTGTCTGCAGCCGGGCCATGTCGTCGCTTGAAATGTCATTCATCGCGGCCAGGCGGGAATGGATCCTTGCGGCGCGCTCTGCGCCGGCAAACTGCCAGTTGATATAATAGGGATAGGAGGCATCTGTGGGTGATTGGTTGGCAGAGAAAAGAAAACCCTGTTTCGGATCAAGGGCAGATGGCACCCGATCCATGGGGACGTAACCCCGCCATTCGTTGGACGCTATGCTGCCATCCAGCAAAAACTTTCCCTGACTTCGATCTTTAATGGGATAATGGCCGTCGGCAACATATCCAATATGCTGGTTATCGACATAGAGGAAATTCTGGGCTGGTGAGAAAAAGGTCGTCAGGGCTTTCCTAAAATCAGCGTAGTCGCGAGATTTGTTTAAGTTATAGAAGGTTAGCAGTTCCTGTGAACTGTCATTGGCTACCCATTTCATCGCAAAGCCTTCGGGGGCTTCGTAATTATAAACGTCTTTGCGATTGGCGATTGCGTCTTTTTCATAGATGACGGGGCCATAATGCGTGGTTACAATGGTGTCCAGTACGTCGGGCGAATTGCGGATCCTGATTCGTTCTATGCGCCTGGCAGTGGGTAGCCATCTATGATCGTAAAGATATTCGCTTCTTCCAGCGTCGCGGAACTGAACGGAATACCAATCGAGGACATCTGCGTCCACGTTTGTCAGCCCCCAGCCTATCTGTTTATTAAATCCTATCACAATACAGGGAATTCCAGGAATGGACACGCCGTAGACATTCTGGCCTTCTGTAGACAACTGGAGTTGGTACCAGATCGATGGATAAGTGAGGGTAAGATGGGGATCATTCGCTAGGATGGGGTGTCCGGTAGCAGTTCTACTCCCGCTAACTACCCAGCAATTACTTCCGATGCCTTCTACGTGTGGTCGGAACGGGGTGATGTTGCCAACGGGTGTATGGACGGCGAGCATCCGTTTAGGAGTGCTGTCAGGTATAAAATCCCATTTCGTTCCTTCCGGAACGGCGAACTCCCGGGTAAGCGGAGTATCCGGGAAAAGTTCGCGGGTTGCTTTTGTACCGAGAGCGGCCATGGTGTTGGTCATAGCATAATCATCCGATGTTCCAGCCAGGGTTTCCGCAAATAATTTGATCATGAGGATACTGTTGACAGGCTTCCAGTCCGAAGGCCTATAATCCAACAATTTGAACTCCAGCGGAAGCTGGTCGTCTGAAAGCGATCGGATATACGCATTTACGCCGTCGGCATAGGCCTCCAACGCCGTTCTCAATTCGGGCGATTGCATTGTTTTTGTCAGCGATTCGGTTGCGCTTTCCAGAAGGCCGATACGCCGATAATACAAATCCTGCTGAAGGGTTGCGTTTCCCAGTATCTCGGAAAGCGTTCCGGACGCCTTGCGCACCTGCACATCCATCTGCCATAATCTGTCCTTGGCAGTTACGTAGCCCTGTGCGTAATAAAGATCGTGTTCATTTTTGGCGAAAATGTGCGGAATGCGCAGGCTGTCATATTTTATATCCACCTTTTCATGCAGAAGGGGCATCGACAGGAGTACCCGGTTTCCCGTTCGCCGGGACTCGGCATTCCTCCAGATGCCTTCACCGGGGCTTAAAAGTTTTCCAAGTGCTGGAAAGTTACCGGTGCGGCGATCCAGGAAATAAATCACGATCAATGTGATGACTGTGAAAAAAATTGCTCTTACCAATCTCATGCGGGATTATTTATTTGCGATAGAATGATCTCAGCCAATTCCGGATCAGTCAATAACTCATAATGGTTGCAATGAACTGAAATATAAGTGAATTGGCCACTTACTAAGCCAGCCCATTCCTTCATATTGCCAGGGCTGGTGCTCCGGGCCTCGAGGGCGATACAATCGCCAATAATGCGCTGGCAAGAGTGGTATCGTTGCAGGGCGGCGAGGTATCTTCCAGCGGCCTGTTTTCTTTCCCGCCATTGTTGTTCGTCTTCCAGCAGCGATCGCCAGGCTTCCATTTCTTTGTCCAACAGGGTATCGAGAATGTCTTCATCCAAAGCCTCTTTTGTGACCTGTCCTTTATCGGACGGGGGGGTGGTCCTGTCTGCCAGTACGAGCTCTACACGGTACCCTTGCCGACTGAGTTGGACGGCTGTCTCATAGGCCACCCAAACGCCCATGGAGTAACCAAGAAGCCGGATCGTCACAGTTATATTATGACGGGCTTTGATATCATCGGTGCATCTGGCGGCGAGGCTATGGATCGAAACTTCCTCTCCGGGGATCTCGAGGGCGCTATAGTCGTACGCCACGCCATTTAATTGCCCTTGCAGTGCACTACCCAGGGGGTGAAACACCGTGGGTATTCCTGAAAGAGGCGGGAACATGTATTGTACCTGTAAGCCGGCAACATGTTTATTTACCGGAATACTGATGTCCCCGGAGATACCTGCCTGTTGGATCTTTTGAGCCAAGCGGGGAATGGTGGAATAATTGTAGATGTCCCGGAGAAAGAGTTTTTTGCCAAAGCTTTTTTCCACCTCGAGCAGCAGCTTTATCGCTTTGATCGAACTGCCGCCGTTCTCCATGAAGTCTGAATTGCCGCGGATGCCGGTAACGCCGAGAATATCTTCCCATAAGCTTTTGAGCTTGATCTCTCCGTCCGTCCAAACATGCGTATCGTGCGCGGCGGCCTGCGGCTGTCGCCCTGCAAGTGCCAGCAAAGCCGTATCGCTTATCTTTCCATTTGGAGTGAGGGGTAATGCCGGAACATGAAAATAGCCGGCCGGGAGCATATATGCCGGTAACTGACCGGACATCGTCTTATTTATCACCGCCGGTGAAAGCTGCATCCCGGTATAAAAACCAAGCAGGCGTTTGCTACTTGCATCTTCTCCGGAAACCAATACTTTCGCCTGCCGAATTTCGGGCAAGTGGGTCAACATTACGTTTTCGATCTCTTCCAACTCGACGCGGAAGCCGCGTATTTTGGTCTGGTTGTCTTTACGGCCAATGAACTCTATTTTCCCACAATCCAACCATCTTCCCCAGTCGCCCGAGCGGTACATTCGTCTTCCGGGAGTGAACGGATCTGCGAGAAAGCGTTCCAGCGTCATCGCCAAGTTGTTAATGTATCCCCGGGCAACACCTTCGCCGGAGATATAAATCTCGCCGGGAATACCTGGTGGAAGCAATTGTAAGTTTTGATCGAGGATATAAATGCCCGTGTTATCGATCGGTGAGCCGATGGACAGGATTGGCCGGCCGGGATCGGTTTTCTCAAAGCTGGCTACTACTGTGCATTCAGTGGGGCCATAATTGTTGTATAGTTCGATGGGCTGTTGTGCCTGTCTTCTTAGTTTATCTCCGCCAGTAAGGAGTTTCCATCCTGTTGGCATGGGCAGTCCAGCCTGAAGGACCTCCTCGCAAACGGCGGTAGGCAGAAAACTATGGGTGATAGCGTTGTCTTGCAAAAACTGGAGCAGCGAAGGTATTTGGTATTTGTATTCTTCTTCAACAGGAAATAAGCAGGCGCCGGCGAGCAGGTAAGGCCAGATCTCCCAGGTGCAGGCGTCGAAGGCAATACCGGAATAAACAGATGCGCGGCTTTCGGCGGTTAAGTCAAAGGCTCTGTCATGCCAGGAACAGAGATTGACAAGGGAATGGTGCTCTACCATTACGCCTTTTGGATTTCCTGTCGACCCGGAAGTATAGATGACGTAGGCAAGATCGGCTGGCGTGATCTGTTTTGCAAGGTTTGATCCGGAGCAGGATCTCCAAACCTGGTTTTCTGTATAAATAGTCGGCACTGTCTTTTCAGATGTTAGCCGTTGTTGGGAAATAATAAGCCGAAGACCACTATCGACTATCATATAATCGATACGGGAATCCGGGTAGAGTGGATCGATGGGTATATATGCAGCCCCGGTCTTCAGGATGGCCAATAAAGAGACGATGAACTGAGGGGACCTGTCCATGAGGACGCCGATAGTGTCTCCAGACCGGATAGAATACTCATCGGTGAGATAATGTGCAAGCCTGTTGGCTTCGGCATTTAGCTGCCTATAGGAAAGAATTTGAATGCCAGTACGGACAGCGGGAGCTTCGGGATTGTCAGAGGCGCGGGATTCGAACAATTGGACGACCGTAGTGTCGCGAGGAATCTCGGTTACAGGTCCTGCCGACATCGAGATGAGTTGTTTTGTCTCTTTTTCAGATAGATAATCGAGAAGTCCGATAGATTCGTAGCGGGATGAAAGCAAAGCTTCTGTAAGGCCAATAAAATGGGCCAACATCCGCTGGATGGTTTCCGCGGAATAAATATCAGTGTTGTAATTGATATTAATATATAAGAAGTCTTTATAATCTGCGAAATGGAAGACCAGGTCGAACTTGCTTGTCGCCACACGTTTTTGTTCCAGCGGGTCATCTTCGTCGATCTCGTATTTGCCGTTGCGTTTATCATAGTTGAACATTACGTCGAAGAGGGGATTTCTGCTTCGATCGGAACCAATCTTAAGCTCTTCCACGAGCAGATCGAATGGAAATAGCTGATGTGCATATCCGTCAAGCAGGTTTTCCCTGACCTCGAGTAACAACTGTTCAAAGCCTTCGAGGGTGCTGAATCGATTTCGGATGGCGAGTGTATTTACATAGCAACCCAATTGATTCTCCAGATCGCCGTGTTCCCGGCCAGCGACGGGTACGCCTACAATGATATCTTCCTGGCCGGAATAGCGGTGCAAAAGCGTTATTGTTATAGCGACCAGGACGGTGAACATGGTGCAACCGGTCTCTTTTGCCAATTCTTCCAACTGAAGGCGTACAGGTTCCGGTATCCGTGTCCGGAGCAGTTGTCCTTTACCACTTCTGATCTTTGGCCTGGGGTAGTCCAGGGGGAGTTCAAGAATAGGAATTCCGCCGGAGAATTTATCCAACCAGTATTTGCGATGGTGGTTGGAGCCCGAATGAGTAAGACGTTGATTTTGCCAGTGAGCGAAGTCTTTGTATTGGATACGCAAGGGAGGAAGAGTAATCTCCCGACCGGCAGCGATATCTGCATAAAAAGCGTGCATCTCGTTGGAAAGAATCCCTCCTGACCACTGGTCTGTGAGGACATGGTGGATTGTGAATATGCCCAGATGCTGCTTCTCTCCCAGGCGGATCAGCGCTATCCGCCAAAGCGGGCCTTTCTCCAGATCGAAAACGGTGCTAAGCTGGTCGCCAATGACCCTGAAAACCTGCGGATGTTGTTCACCAAGGCCTGTCAGATCATGAAAGTCAGACCGGACTGGTAGGGAATCGACAGGAAGTATGGATTGCCGAAGCTGACCGTCCTTTTGTACCAATACCGTCCGAAGGATCTCATGCCGTTGCAGCAGATGGCGAAAGGCAAGGACCATCCAGTCGGAATTGAACTCGCCGGCAATTCGATACACATTCAGTACATTGTACGCTGTCCTGCTTTCTCCAAACTGGTTCAGGATCCATAAACGTTTTTGAACATGTGACACTTCGTAGTGTAGACTTTGCGGGAGCGCCTGGATCTCTTCGTAATCTTCCTGGACCATGTTCTCCATTTCCC
Organism: Puia sp.; assembly: GCA_965214315.1. Lineage (GTDB taxonomy): Bacteria > Bacteroidota > Bacteroidia > Chitinophagales > Chitinophagaceae > Puia. The sequence goes on from CBDCBP010000015.1 coordinate 626,035, forward strand.
TGGCCAATCCGCGGATGGTCTCCGCCCGGAATACATCCCGCAGGCTGACGCGGATGCCGGTTTGCTGGAAGACCTTTGAGATCATCCGCATGGCCTTCAAAGAATGACCACCGGATTCGAAAAAATTGTCTTCGACGCCGATACCGGTTTGTTCCAGTACTTCTTCCCAAATGATAACGAGCTGATGTTCCATCGCGGTGGCCGGAGGCACACCTGTTCTTGCGGAGACGTCGTTTCCCTGACCAGGTTGGGGGAGACTGCGCCGGTCTATTTTGCCACCAACTGTGCGGGGCAGCCGTTCAAGGGAGACGAAATATGCAGGCACCATGTAAGCCGGTAATTTTTTTGCCAGATACTGCCTTAGGGACGCAATATCGGCGTCAGCCGGTGTTACCCATACCCCGTAGCAAACCAATTGTATATCCGAGTTGGCTCCTTTTGTTGTGACCATGGCTTCGTTTATCCCTTGAAAGCTGTTCACCAGTCGTTGGATTTCTCCAAGTTCCACCCGGTAACCCCGGATCTTTACCTGGCTATCTTTTCTTCCAAAGAATTCGAGCTCTCCGTGGGTACTCCAGCGGCCGAGATCGCCGCTGCGGTATAACCGGCCCAGTTGGGGATGAAGAATGAACTTTTCTGCCGTGAGTTCAGGTCTGTTCCAATAGCCGGTCGCCAATCCCGGACCACCAATATAGAGTTCACCATCGATGCCGATGCCTGCAACGCCCTGTGTGTTGTCGAGGACATGGACAACCATGTTGTCGATAGGTTTTCCGATGACGGATAAAGCTGTTTGAGCATTTTCCTTTTCGGTTTCCGGCTCGTCAGACACGACGATCTTGAAGGTAGCGTTGACACATGTTTCCGTCGGTCCATAGACATTGATCAGCCGGGCTTTTACGTCGAAAACTTGTTTGAAGAGCATGATAGTTTCCCCTTGAAGAGACTCGCCGCCGACCAATACACAGCGGACATCGGGAAGCGATCTTCCGCTTTCTTTCAGCAATTGCAATACAAGATGCAGGTAGGAAGGGGTGATGTCAAAGCTGGCGATCTTTCCAATTTCCAGGCATCTGATATAAAGATCGGGATGGGTTTGTTGCTCTTCTGTGATGATGAAAAGGGGCACTCCTGCGAAGATAGGTGCGAACAGCTGCTGAACGGATGCATCGAAATTAACGGACGCTGTCAGTAGGGCGGACTCGGGCCGGTTGTCACGGGCATAAACCAGGCGGTGAAGCCAGCGGGTGAGGTTGACTACGGAATCGTGCCGGACGCTTACGCCCTTTGGCAGGCCGGTAGACCCGGATGTATAGATGATATAGGCCAGATCATCGGGAGCTGGGCTTTGCGGTGGCGGGGCCGCGGTAATGTCTTCCGCCAGCCGGTGAATACTATCCCAGGCAAGCGTGGGCAGCCCGATGACCGCCTCATTATCGGTTTCTGTTATCAACACCAGCGCCCCACTGTCTTCGGCGATATAAGCGCGTCGTTCTGGCGGATACGCGGGGTCGATAGGGATATAAGCTGCACCTGTCTTGAGAACGCCATAAATTCCTGCAACCAGCCTTTCGGACCGTTGCAGAAGGAGGCCTACGCGATCGCCCGGGCCGATACCGTAATGATGACGTAGACAATCAGCGACATCGTCAGACAATTTATCCAGTTGGTGATAGCTTAGAGAAGCGGTGCCGAAATTGATTGCGGGGCGGCTGCCAAACGCTTTCACGCTTTCCTGCCATAGCTGGATCAGTGTCTGAGCGCAGGAAAAGCTGCTAGTGGTATTGTTAAAACTGTCGATCTGCACCTGCTCGGCGGGTGTTTTATAGTTCAATTCACCGAGGGACTGACCGGGAAGGGTCGTGATGCCGCGCAGCAACTCGAAATAATGGCTCAACATTCGCTGAATGCGCTCTGCCGTATATAGATCTGTGTCATAGTTGATGGCGGTGTTGAGCGAATCGTGAAATTGTGTGAAATGTATGGTCAGATCATATTTACTGGTCTCGATCGTCTTACCCTGCCGATAGATATTTACGCTGATGTTCTCGGGTGATGAAGTCAGATGGTCTTCTTCGATTATTTTGGTAGTGACCATGACATCGAATAGTGGCGAGCGGCTACGGTCGGTCGCGGGTCCCAATTCACCCACCAGCAGATCGAAAGGATAAAGCTGGTGCGTATATCCTTCGAGCAGGTTGTCCTTTACATGAGCAAGCAGTTCGGCAAATCCTTTTTTGCCGTCAATGCGACTCCGGATGGCCAGCGTATTCACATAGTAGCCGATCTGGCCTTCCAGATCACCATGCTCCTGCCCGGCGACCGGTATGCCAATGATAAGATCTTCGGCGCCAGAATAGCGATGAAAAAGGGCATTTACAGAAGCCAGAAGGGTGGTAAAAAGGCTGCAGGAGGTTTCCCGGCTCAACTTTTGAAGGGCTTCGAAGACCTCTTTTGGTACCTGACCCATCTGGTAGGCGCCGCGAAAAGACCGGGTTTGGGGTCTTGGATAGTCGGCGGGCAATTCGAGTATGGGGAGATCGCCGCCCAATTGGTCCAGCCAGTAACGGCGGTGGGAGTCAAGGTTGCTTTTTTCCATCATCCTGTTTTGCCACCAGGCGAAATCGCGGTATTGAATACGCAAAGGGGGCAGGTTATTGGGCAGTCCGGTGGCAAAGGATGTATAAAGCTGTTGTATCTCGGCATGCAGGATATCGATGGACCATCCATCGATCACGATGTGGTGCATGTTGAGGAGGAAGATCATGCGCGTATCGCTCAATTTCAAAAGAGTGGCCTTAAATAACGGACCCTTTTCCAGATCAAATGACTTTTTGCCCCGCATGAGGAGGAGCTCATTCAGTTTTGCGTCCATATCCCTGGTCCTGCTCAGGTCGATGAATTCCATGCGGACGTCGAGTTCATCCCCCGTAAGGACCTTCTGTCTCGGTTCACCGTCTCTTTCGATAAACACCGTTCGGAGCATCTCATGTCTTTCAACCATGGCGTCGAAAGCCATTGCCAGTGCTGTTCTGTCTATGTCGCCATGTATCTCGTAGACATGAAGTAGGCTGTAGGCCGATCTGGCTTTTTCAGACTGGTGAAGCACCCAAAGTCGTTTTTGTGCATGGGATAGCTCGTAGTCGGGCTGGTCTGGTATGGATGCGATCTGCTCGTATCCATCGCGAGACATGTCCTCCATAGCGGCGGCCAGCGCGCGGATGGTTTCGGCCCGGAATACATCTTTTAAACTGACACGAATACCGGATCGCTGGTAAAGCCGGGAGATCATCCGCATCGCCTTCAGGGAATGGCCGCCGATGTCAAAAAAACTATCCTCTACGCCGATATCGGGAAGATTTAATACCTCCTGCCAGATGGCCAGTAATTGGCGTTCCAGGTCCGTTGATGGCGGCACTGGTCCTTTTGACCTGACACCTTGCGTATCGAAGGGTGCAGGCAGATGTCTGCGGTCGAGTTTGCCGCCGGCTGTTCTTGGGATCACCGAAAGTGGAACGACATGGCGGGGCACCATGTAAGCAGGCAGCTTTTGGGCCAGCCAATCGCGAAAAGTCGAGGGGTCGGGAGTAGCATCGGCGGTCCAGACCACATAAGCGGCCAGTTCGCGGTCGGCGCCGTCGCCGATCGCGACGACAAGAACTTCGCGAAAGAATGGATAGGTCCGAACGATGCGCTCGATCTCTTCCAGTTCTACCCTGTAACCGCGGATTTTTATCTGACCATCTCTTCTACCCAGGAATTCCAATTCACCTTCGGCATTCCACCGGCCCATGTCTCCGCTTCGGTAAAGCCTTCCGAAGTCAGGATGTCGGATGAATTTTTCGGCTGTCAGACCGGCTCTGTTCCAATAACCCTCAGCCAGGCCGGCGCCGGCGATGAAGATTTCGCCGGTGATCCCGATGCCGGTTGGTTGCGTTTGGTTGTCAAGGACATGCACTTGTACGTTATCGATGGGTTTGCCGATGCCGGAAGATGCCGGCGTCGTTTGGGGGGAAGGCAAAGCAGGTTGAAATGTTGCGTCAACGCAGGTTTCGGTAGGGCCATAAACGTTGATCAACCGGGCCTGGTCGCCAAACAGTTCCCTGAACAGGACGACCGTCTCCTTTTGCAGAGTTTCACCGCCAACCAGCACTATCCGAAGTTGCGGCAGGGAGATGCCGCGTTCCCGGAGCAGTTGTAATACTAAATGCAGGTAGGACGGCGTGATGTCGAAAATTCCGATGCCCTCGCTGCGCAATTTGTCAATATACATGTCCGGATGCGTACGTTCTTCCTCGGTGATCATGACGAGGCGGCTGCCGGCGAACAAAGGTGCAAAAATCTGTTGAACGGAGGCGTCGAAATTGACGGATGCCGTGAGGAGTGCGGGGCCAGGGTTGGTGTGGTACGCCTGGCGCAACAGCCAACGGGTGAGATTGACGACGGATGCATGACGGATGCCGACTCCTTTTGGCTGGCCGGTGGTGCCGGATGTATAAATGATATAAGCAAGGTGGTCGGCCGCCGACGGACTGGTGTCGGTGAGGGTGGAGCTGGCGACGGTGGAATCTGTAGCGGCGGAGTCGGTGGCGGTGGAGTTTATGACGATTGAGTCGGTGCCTTCATCCGGATTGTCTAATTCCTCCCACAGAAAGATGGGGATGGCATAGTCTACCGCGACACTTTTTTCTGTGAGCAGAACGGCCGCACCGCTGTCCTTCGCTATAAAGTCGCGGCGTTCCGCAGGGTAGGCTGGGTCAATAGGAACATAGGCTGCGCCTGTCTTCAAAATCCCATAGATGCCCGCGATAAGCCGTTCGCTGCGGGGTAAAAGCAATCCTACCCGATCGCCTGCGCCAATGCCATAGCGGGTGAGGAGTATCCGTGCAACGCGGTCGGCCAGGTAGTCAAGTTGTTCAAAGGTCAGCGACCGGTCGCCAAATTGAAGAGCAGTGGACGTGCCGAAAGCTCTCACGCTTTCTTTCCACAAACCTGTAAGGGTGGAGGCCCCTGGATGGTCGACGCAAGTTGCATTGAATCCTTTTAGCCAGGCAGCTTCGGCCATCGGAATATAGTTGAGCTTATGAAGTGGCGTCAATGCGTTATCACAAATCGAATGCAGCAATGTGAGGTAATGTTGCAGCAGTCTTTCTATGCGTGCCTGACTATACAAATCTATGTCGTAGATGAGCTTGATGTCAACGCTGTCGTGGTATTCGGCAAAATGAATGGTAAGATCGAAGGTGCTGACGGACATCTTATCTTTTTCGAAAGCGTCTTTTTCGATCGCATCGATAGAGCCCGTGCGTCTTTCATAATTGACCATGACATCAAAAAGTGGAGACCGGCTGCGGTCGCCTTCGGTGATCAATTCGTCGACCAGCAGATCGAACGGATACAGCTGGTGGTTGTAGGCTTCCAGCAAATTCTCATTTACGAGACCAAGCAGGTTGGTAAAAGGTTTTTCGCCACGGAAGCGTGTGCGGATGGCGAGCGTATTGATATAGCATCCAAGCTGGTCTTCAAGGTCACAATGATCGCGGCCAGCGACGGGAATACCCAGAATGATATCTTCGGCGCCGGTATACCGGTAGAGGAGGGTCTTTATAGTGGCCAGCAAAACGGTGAAAAGGCTGCATCCTTCCTCCCTTGCGAGTCCCTGAAGCGCATCGAATATCTTTCTGTCAAGGACGCCGCTGCGATGGGCACCGCGATATTCTTTTACTCTTGGGCGGGGATGATCGGCGGGCAGGTCGAGTACGGGCAGGTCGCCACTAAGCTGGTCCAACCAGTATTGTTTGTGAAATTGCCGTTGGGGATCTTCCAGCATACGATTCTGCCAACAGGCAAAATCGCGGTACTGGATAGGCAAGAGAAGGGGCGCCACCCGCGCTCCCGCAAGGTATTGTTGATACTTACCGATGAGTTCTTTGTAAAAGAGGCCGCTGGACCACTGGTCTGAAATGATATGGTGCATTGTCAGGATGAAAAGGTGGTCGGCAGCGTGGGAACGAGCTACATTTAGCTGGAAAAGCGGGCCGCGGTCCATGTTGAACTCTATCGACGACCGGGATCTGATCATGGAAGAAACAATATTTTCCTGATCGGATTGTCCCTCTAAATCCCTGAAAAGTATTGTAACACGACCGGCGTCGGGTGGGAGAACGCGCTGCCGAAGCTGTCCTTCTTTCTCGACGAACACGGTCCTGAGTATCTCATGGCGGTCAACCAGGCTGTCCAATGCAAGTCGCAGACATTCCAGGTCAATTGTTTCTAACCATCGGAATGTAGAGGTTATATAGTACGCTGTTTTGCTTTCTTCAAACTGGCTCATTATCCAGAGCCTTTTTTGAATATGAGACACCTCATAATCCTCTTGATCCGGGATCGGAGTGATCTGCAGATAAGTTTCCTTTTTCATGCCTTCCATCGTCTTTGCCAACTCCCTGATCGTTTCAGCCCGGAAAATGTCGCGAAGGCTGACGCGGATGCCGGTTCGCTGATAGAGCCGGGAGATCGTGCGCATAGCTTTGAGGGAATGTCCGCCCAGGTCGAAGAAGCTATCGCCGACACCGATGCCGGTTTGCTCCAACACCTCTTCCCAGACGGCCACCATTTGATGTTCAAGCGGGCTTTCCGCAGGGATGTGGCCTTTAACTTCGGTACCGGGATGGTTAGAACTACCAGGCAGGACGCGATGTCCTGTCAGCATGAACTGTCGCTCCCTTTTGCCGAGACTTTCCAGGTTGCCGTTCTCATTCCAACGACCCAGGTGGCCGCTGCGGTAAATGCTGCCCAACTGCGAGTGTTGGCTGAATCTTTCATTGTCGAGTGTGAGATTGGGCTTTTCGGCGGTATTGAGGCCGGGACCGGAGATACATAATTCGCCGGTAATACCAATGCCGGCGAATCGACCGGTCGCATCAAGAACGTCGATGCGAGTATCGGGAATTTGCAGTTCCGGCATATTCCCGGTGTGATCGAACAATTCGACCTGTACCTGTTCCGCTGGCGGAATATAATCCAGTGTATGAAGTGGAGCATGCGGATCATTCGCTATGGATTGGAGCAAAGTAGAATAATGTTCGAGTACCCTTTCGATCTTTTTTGAAGAGAAGAGATCGGTATCGTAATTGATGGATATATGGACGCGGTCGCGAAAAGGGGGTGAAAAAGAATGCCAGGTCAAACTTACTTATGGGGGGATTACGAACGTCTTCCGTTGAAGCTTCTTCGGACGGTACATCCATCGAGCCGGGGTCGTAGTTGACGCTCACATCGAATAGCGGGCTGCGGCTCCTGTCGCCCTGAAGATGTAGTTCTTCTACAAGCAGATCGAATGGGAAAACCTGGTGCTGATATCCTTCCATCAGATTTGTCTTCACGGTTGCCAACAATTGCATAAAGCTGGTGCCGCCTGTAAATCTGGTTCTGATGGCGAGGGTGTTGATGTAACAGCCGAGTTGATCCTGGAGATCACGATGATCCCGGCCTGCTACAGGAACCCCGAATATGAGTTCTTCATCACCTGTATAGCGGTAAATAAGCACCTTTACTGTAGCCAGCAGTACTGTAAAAAGGCTACAACCTCCTTCCCGGGCCATTTCCTGCAACGATACCAAAGCGGCAGGTTCCAGCCACTCGCTGTGTGTGGAACCGTTATATTGCTTTACCATTGGTCTTGGGTAGTCTGCGGGTATTTCGAGCAGGGGCAGTTGGCCACTTAGCTGCCCGAGCCAGTATTTTCGGTGTACATCGGAATCGTTTTTTTCCAGCATCCTGTTCTGCCACCATGAAAAGTCCTTGTATTGGATGCGGAGCGGCTGTTCTTCTTCGATTGAACCGGCAAGCAGGTGCTGATATGATCTGATCAATTCCCTGAAGAAGATCTCGCCGGACCATTGGTCGGAAATAATGTGGTGCATGGTGATCAGGACAAGGGATCTGTGTTCGCTTGTCTTAGCCACTACCAAGCGGAGCAGCGGAGTCTTTGCCAGATCGAATGTATAGCCGTTCTCCCTGGAAATAAGGGCTTCGGTTGCCTCGTTGGAATCCGAGTCAGAGGATAGATCGATGAAGGTTGGATCACATAAGCCGGGACGAAAGGGGGTGATCTGCTGATATAGGCCTGAGTCGAGCAGGTGAAACCCGGTTCTAAGGATCTCGTGCCTTCTGACCAGACGGTCCACAGAGGCTTTTAGCACTGCTTGGTCGATCGTTCCTTTTAAAAAGCCGCCGTAAAAAATGTTATAGGCAACCTTATTATCAGAGACCTGATCGAGGATATATAGTCTTCGTTGGGTATAGGAAACCTCGTAGAATTCCGATTCGGGCGCCTTTCCTATGGATTCTTCTGCGAGCAAAGCGGCTTTTGATAGAAAGCCGATCAATTCCTGCTTGTTCTCTTTTATTTGCTCTACCAGTTGTTCGGTGAGGGACGATTGGGAGGCACTGATCTTCAGATTTGTACCCTGCAGACCGATATTTATCTTTTCTTTTTTTAATTTTTCGATTAGTTCCAGAACACTCATAATGGATAATTTGCGATGTGATCAATTCTTTTTCGCCAGGTACCGGTAGTCGGTCAGGGCTTTTAAAAATTCAATAAGGTCGTTAATGCTTTGCTCGGACATGGGTCGTTCCCCCTGTTCTTTTACATCGGCGTGGGTGTTGCCATCGAGGGGAAAATGCTTCATATCATTGTAATAATCGATCACATCCCGGAGCGTTTTGTGCGAGCCGTCATGCATATATGGGGCAGTGAGGGCGATGTTCCGCAGTGTGGGTGACTTGAACCTGCCGATATCTTCGGGTTTTCCGGTAAGACTTGCGAGGCCTTTGTCATTATCTGAGAAGATGCCGATGTTTACCAGCGAATCGGAGCTGAAATCGACTCCGTTGTGACATGCGGGATTGCTACAGGAATTCTTACGGAAAAAAAGTCGAAAACCCCGGAGAGCGGCCGGGCTTAAAGCAGAGTCATCGCCTTTCAGGAAGCGATCGTATGGAGCATCGTAATAAGCCAGGGAGCTTTCAAAACTCGCGATGGCGCGCAGCAAAGTAATCGAGTCGGGTCTGGTCCCATACACCTGTCTGAACAGGCTATCGTATTGCCTGTTCTTTCTTAATCGGGCAATCACTACGCTAATGGTGGCATTCATTTCTCTGGGATTGGTGATGGGACCTTTGGCCTGTTCTTCCAATGAGTGCGCCCGGCCATCCCAAAAAAATACCGTTCTTTTGGCCTGGTACATGGCCGTGGGCGTATTGCGGGCGGTTAATTGATTGTTTATTCCAAGGCTCAGGGCCGAGGTATCGGCAAAGGCGAATTCAGGTTTGTGGCAGCTGGCACAACTAACCTTTCCATTGCCGGAGAGGATCGGGTCGCGGAACAAGATGCCGCCCAGGCGCGTTTCGCTTGCATTTCGAGCACCGGAAGCGAGTGGATCCCGGTAAAAAGAAGAAAGGGGGTAGTCGAAAACCAAGATCAGCAGTAGTATGGCTGAAATGGTGGATATTCTCTTTTTCATCAGCAGTTTTTTTATGTGCAAAGGCAATTTTGAGTTAGTTAATGAGCGAATGTCGCTTCGTGGATAAACGAATGGAGATCGATGTGCCTGATAGACTCTTCCACGTCTTGTATTTCCATTACCTGATCAAGAATATTATCCTGCCTGGCCGCAATGGCTTGTGCTTTTGAGTAGGGGATGTCGCTAAAGGTGACCATGCTGTACAATGAGTGCCAGGAGTCGGGATATCTTTTCCGGATATGTTCCTCCACTTTTTTGCGCAGGAGATATTGGTCGTCGGCAACTTTTTGGGACATTTCGATGAAATTGTGGTTGGATAAGGAAGCGATGGCCCGGGCGTCCGGTTTTCTGCATTTCTCGAATTCCGTGGCAATCGTGACCCAGTCGGATCCGCTGTCGATAAGGTCTTCCAGTATACAACAATCCTCAAAACCTGCATTCATACCCTGGCCGAAAAAGGGCAGGATAGCGTGTGCGGCGTCACCAAGGATGATCGCTTTACCTTTACTGTGCCATTTCTCGGCCTGCATTGTCGCGAGTCTCGATGGTTTTCCTGAGATGATGCCCACCTCATCCAGGGAAGGAAGCTGTAACATATCCGTGTAATGGACAGCGAAGAATTCCTGAAAGAGGCGGGTGGTGCTGAGAGCGGCAAAGGAGTCCGGACCGGCGGCGGGGAGGAATAGGGTACAATTAAAGCTGCCGTCGGGGTTGGGAAGGGCGATCATCATATGTTGGCCGCGAGGCCAGATATGTAAGGATCCGCTAGCCAGGGAGGCAGATAGTTTTCCTTTTGGCAACGATAATTCCATATAGGAGTGAGTGGAAAAAGACAAAGGCGAATGGACCGATTCTTCGGTATCGATGGCTGTACGTATCCTTGAATGGGCGCCGTCGGCGCCGATGACCACATCCCCGGTGGAAGTCCCGGACCGGCCGGTACGTTTATCGAGATAATTCAATTTTGCGGCATCGATGTCGATATCCAGACACTCATGCTGTGGATAAAATCGAATACCGTCGTCATCTTGTACCTTGTCAGAAAGGAATTCATTTAGTACCTGCCGCGAAACGGAAAAGATGGCATTGTGATCGTCGTCGTAGCGTTGAAAGTCACAATTTCCCTGCCTGTGATGGACCATCCGGCCGTACATAGGAAGCGTCATTGCCTTTAATTGGTCTTCGACGCCTATGCGGCGAAGCGCTTTCCATCCTCTGAAACTAACGGCCATATTGATGGCGCGCTGAGCCGAACCTGCGGACGGCCTGTGAAAGTCCCTTTTGTCGAATAGTTCCACTGCGAAATCTTTTTTGGCCAGCAGTAGGGCGAGTAAACATCCCACGGGCCCGGCTCCGACGACGATTATCTTCTTTTTCTTCATATGTTGTCGTTAAACTGTTTCTTCGATAAAGCTCTTGCCCCAATTTGCCTGTTCCTCCTCCTGCCAGGCGGCGGGAAAGAAGATAATCTTTTGAAAGTTTGGCGGCAGATAGGTTTTCCAATTGGTGCCTCCGGTTCCTATCACCTCAACCTTTGGTTGTGAAAGGTGTTTGGCTGCCGATCTGAAATGGACCAAGCGCCATTCGACATTGAAAAGGGTATCGAATCTTCTTAGTTCCTTCAAAATAGCCAGATAGTGATCATTGCCGGTGGCAAGCCGTTCAAAGAGGCAATTGAGATTCGAACGGGAACTTTCGGTAATAGCTTGCTGGATCATGCCGTCGTAGGATGCTTCGAAGGTCACCAACGCCATATCTTTTTTACCACTGCCATTGGCAAGGGCGCCCCGTTTCCAATAGATATCCTCATAAGACGGTGTAGCGGATAACGTGATATTGTTCTCAAGCCGGAATTTTCCTGAAAGGAGGTTTGCAAGGCCGGTACAAGCGACCTCTATTAGCCGGAATTGATAGGATTGGAAGCCGCTTGCGGGGGTAAGAGCCGTTCTGAATTTCAGGAACTCTTCTTTTTGCAACCCTTTGTGAACAATATCAAAAGAGTGAATGAGATTGTCCATGTACCGGTTGATGCGGATCAACCGTTCGTGGAAAAGTGCAGTGTCGTCAGCGTGCTGCTTTATTTGGCGGATCTCGTGCAAGATCAGTTTGAAATATAATTCGGTGATCTGGTGGTAGACTATGAAGACCATTTCATCGGCGTACGTGGTCCTGCAGCACTGGATATTCAGCAGCAGAGGCAGCTGCATATAATCCCAATAGGTGATATATTGGGAATGGAGCATGCCTTCGAGGTGACAGGACAGGTTTTGCCCATCCTGATCCAGTTTTTCTTCCAACTGCGCCAGAATAGAATGTGATTTTTCGTCCATAAAGAGACCGGAATTTAGTGATGGTTAATTTAGCTTCTGATCGAAGAGCCAGGGTAATAGCGTCGGTTCATCCTTGACTATATCGAGCCAGCAGCGGTGACCGTATCCATCTACTTCGGTGAATTTGAGCGGCACATTCGCCAATTTGAGGTAGGCTTTTATCTCCGTCCTTATCTGGGGCTTTATACGTTCTTCATTGCTTCCGTACATGATCCAAAGGGGAGTATGTCTTAGCTGACGGGCGGCGTTGTCCGTAAGGCGGTAAAACACGCCGATCGATACCACTCCGGCGAACAATTCGGGATAATGGGTCGCGATATTAAGCGCACCGGCTCCTCCCATGGAATTGCCGATCACATAAATGCGTTTGGGGTCTATATTGTATTGCTTCGATATTTCCGAGATGATATCCACGGTACAGCGAAGCGGCCAGGTTTCGCTGCCGAGTCCGCCGCATTTCCACCGCGGTTCCTCCACGGGTAGCTGCGGAGCAATGATAAAACAGGGGAACCGGGTCCTAGTGGGGGTGTCGACAAGCTGCCAGAGAAAAGGTCGAAGCTGTGCCCGGTTGTCATTGCCTTTGGACCAGAAGTCATGCAAGTAAACGACGAGGGGATAGCTTTTGGAAGAATCGTATGACTCAGGCTCTATCAACCGGTAAGGCATGGAATCGCCCAAGTGGTCGGTATAGAGCAAGGCTTGGGATGGATATCGGCCATCATACAGTAGATCGTACCTGTTATCGGTAGCGATACGCCCGTCCCTGACCAAATTTCGTTTGTCGGGGATCGATTCGAGGTGATTGTTCTCTTGCCGGGGACTGCAATTGGCGGCCATTATAGCCATGAAACCGGGGGATACCCCGATGCTGTTATGAACGATGGACACGGCGTTGTCGTCTCCGGGTGTCGCGGTTGCAGGTCCGGTAATAACAATGCCCGGATGTTTGTCGAAATTGAATTTGGCAAGACTGCCATCCAACTCCATGTGATCGTTCAGCATGTAATCGTTTTGTAAGATATTGTCGGTGGTGCTGTCGTTTAGCGTGCAACCCTGTATAAAGAGACCGGAACCGTAACGAAGATTCATGTTGCCAACGGTGGAGTCGGGCCAGATCTGCCAGTCGCGGCCGTTTTCGCGTTGCATCGGGGTGGGAATGCCTGGGTCCAGTGCGGCGGCGTTGTTTTGCCTGACGTTCCAGAGCAGGATATTTTCGACGGGACGTATGCGGGGAATGAGCCGACCTGAGCTATCCGCGCCATCTTTCTGATAGCCGAGGAGGATCACCGCACGGTCGATGTCTACGTCGGCAATACCGGTGAACACCCCGTGAGCGCCGATATTGTAAATACTTCTCGGTTGTGTACAAACGGTGTCAGGCACTTTGCCTTCGGCAAAGCGCTGCAATTCCTTTTTCAATAGTAACCTGGGAAACGTAAACCGGGTCTGGGGAAAAATAACACCGCCGCTGCGCTGCATTGCCGGGGTGGGGGATACGCCGCGGATAATAATATTCTCCGCCAAAGGAAGGTCGGTGCTGAAAAAAAACTCGCCAGATGGAAAAAAGACGACACCGCCGCCTTTCTTTACCAAATTTTTTTGAACGGAGGAAAAAATGGTAGAATCTACATGCCGGAGGGGATCTATCAACCCGGGTACAGTCGCGGCATTGACTGCCCTGTCCCAGGGGATCTTATCAGTCCAGGCGGGGCGGGTGATCGAAGAACCCCTCAGGGGATTGTCGGTTGGCAACGTTGCTTCGCCATTCCAGCGGAAAGACTGCAGCACGAGGAAAGGCAGGAGCAATGCTTTTAAAAGCATGGACTTTTGTTTCATAAAAAACATTTATAAATGAAGAATTTATACTGCGTAGAGGATCTCTTTTTCGCCGAAAAGCCTTTCGGATACGATGCCCCGTCTTTCACAATCGTCGATAAGCCTGTTCGATTCGATTATCGGATTGGAGTCGGGTGTATATTTGATGCTGCTGATGAATTCGAGCCAGGGTTCCTGTCCCATGGCATAGACATAAACTTCCGCCGGCTTGAATGCCTGGACAAGCGAGATGCCTTGCTGGTAATTGGATCCTGCCAGTCGGCGGGAATGATCTTTTTCGCGAGGCAGTTCGTCGGTTAGTAAGGGTCCATACAGCCAGCTCAGCGGAGCGCCGTCGCATTCCATCCCCAGGAAGAGAACGTTGATGTCTCCCACTGTTTGCTGAACATATTCGTAAAGGCGAGGTTCCACATTGCAGGAGTCGGCCGCGAAAAGGATGGAGAAGTCACGGATTTTTAAACAATGGCACATTTTAGACTGGACATGGAGATCGCTATGCTCGCCCAGGAACGGGATGCCGGTGAGCGAGCAGTCTTCAAATTCTATTTGTTCCAATTCATCGATCTCGATTACCTTCCCGAAACCGATATTCCGGAACATTTCTTTCAGACTAGGATCCTGCAAAGAAGCGGAGCCGGTCTTTGGCACGACGATCGTGCCGATACGATGGCGCAGTGGCAGGAGGGTCTCGAAAAGAATATGATCCTGGTGATTGTGGGTGATCAGGACATAGTCGATGAAAGGGGGGAGATCATAATCGGAAAAGTGATCGATCTTCGACTCGTAACCATAGTAGCTGATCAACGGGTCGACCAGCACGGAAAGATCTTTGAACTCCACCAGGATACAGGCATGACCGAAATAGCGCATCCTTGCTTTGTCGCCAGTGTATTTTTGGTAAGCAGGCGGCGCCTCTACCGTGAAGAGGCTATTGAAAAGTTGTTCTTCCCGGCCATTTTGGAGGGGAACCAACTTGCGGACCTCGGATGCGGGTAAGGGGGTGCGTTTCATCGCGGCGAGGTGATCGATGACGTTGCTGGAGAAGGGTAGGGTGATATGGAGTACATCGGCAGAGGGAAGCCGGGGAGTACTGAGAACGAATGGCCGCTCATCGTTATTGGTGATCCACAGAGCGATGCTTTGCCTGGAGGGATCATAATACCGGCTACGATAAAGGAGCCTTTCAAAGAACCGGTAGGAGGGTTGATTATTGAGGTCATAGAACAGCTCGACATAACCACGCAGAATATCGGGGACCAGCGGATAAAGCGGCTGGAGGGAAAACCCTTTCGCCTGCGACCGCAGCAGCCGGTCGAGGTCTTTTATGGCCGCTGCCAATTCGATAAGGCCAGCCTGTTCGACGGCGGTTTTATCCCTTAAAGCCTGCACCTCGGCAATTCTTGCGGGCGGAATATCCATGAAAGGACCTCCCTTCAATTTGGGGTTGTTGACTGCGGATTCATGGACATCAGGCGCTTTTAGAAAAGAGTCCATGATCCTTAGATGGCGGCCTGTAATATTCATGGCGGAGGTAGCGGGCGAGACAAGATGGGACCAGGCATACCATTGGTCAATGAGTGGCTCCATCACTACGTTAGGCTTTAGATATAACATTTTCTCTTGCATGACTGAGATCATTGATGTGTTTGATTTGATTGATGATACGGCAGACGTCGGCTGCCCTGCTGTTGATAAAGAAATGGTCCCCCGGAAGTGTATGGATATCCACGTGCCCGTGGGTTTCGAACCGCCAGGTCGCGGCTTCTTCAGGCGTTATCTCTTCATCTGTCCCGGTGACAACGGTTATCGGAACGGAAAGAGGGGCTGCCGGTACATGGGTATACGTTTCCACCACTTCGAAATCAGCCCGCAGGATCGGTTCGAAAAAGGACATATAGCTTTCATTTGCCAGCAGGTCATCGGTAATGCCGCCGAGCTTTTGCAAGCATTTGTAGAATTCGGTCTTTGGGCGCAAATAGCGGACTTCTTCCCTTGGGGGAACAGATGGTCCACCGCGGCCCGTACAAATGAGATGCAGCGGCGGTTGAAATCCCTGCGCCAGGATCTTTTTTGTCAATAGGTAGGCCAGTAACGCGCCCATGCTATGACCATAGATCATGTAGGGGTGTTGCAGCACGTGATGACAGCTGGTGAAAAGATCGTCGGTGACGTCATGGGCATCCCGTAAGCAAGCCTCTTCCAGCCGCCTGTTCCGGCCGGGCAGCTCTGGCGAAAATACGCTGATGCGGGAATCCAGAAAAGGCTCGAAAACCTTGTAGGTGTACGAAGAACCGCCGGCATAAGGCAGGCAGATCAGGATCAGTCGCTCATGCTTCATTCAAAACAAGAGTTGGTGAGGTGTGCAACCGTTCGACCACCCTTCCTTCCTGAAAATGGATGATCCTGTCGGCAGCGGGAAAGTATTTGTCGTCGTGGGTGACGGCAATGATGGTCCTTCCGGTTCTTTTCAGCGCCGGGATAATGTTGTTATAAAAATAGGCCCGAAACTGGGGATCCTGTTCCGCCGCCCATTCATCGAGAATGAGGACAGGCTTTTCTTCTAAAAGCGCGTTGATCAGCGCAAGCCTTTTTTTCTGGCCTTTGGAGAGTTGATCCCTAAGCTTCGGATCCTTAATGACGGCCGGGTCTATGCCCAGCATGTCAATGACGGTACGGGTGGCTTCGCCAGCGCTTTCCAGGTGAACGGCTGCATAATTCTCGCTGAAGAGATAATTGTCGACAAAGACGACTGAAAAATTTTCTTTAAAGGATTGGTATTGGTCCCCCGACAATACTTTGCCGTTGAGCATCAGTTGACCTTGCTGGGGAATGAGCAGTCCTGTCAGTAGAAAGAGGAAAGTGCTTTTTCCGCTACCATTCGCCCCAGTAATAAAGATGACTTCGCCCCTGGAGAAATCAACCGTCAATGGCCCCAGCGCGAACCCTGCCTGATCGTGTCGGTTCGAAGGATAGACAAAGGCGACCTGCTTCAGGCCGAGCGTTCTGATCTCCAGTGCTGCCGGTGTGGAGGCATGTTCTTCGCCAAGACAATCAACACCCTGCGGAATGCTTTTTTCGAATGCTTTCAACCGTTGCATGGAGACCCTTATTCGGGTTACGAAAGGCAATGATCCGATGATCATCGAGACCGGCCCCATGAGATATAGGATTATTATAACAAAATTGGTTATGCCGGTAGTTGAAAAGGCAAGAAAATAGCCTAAGACGAATACCACGATGCCGAGTATCGCAAAAAGCGTATAGTTGCCGGTCAACTCATTGTTCATGTAGAGTACGGAGGCTTTTATCTCCAGCTGGCGTAAATTCTGCCGGTTCGATTTTATATAGGAGTGGTAGATGGCATGCATTTTTTTGTTATCCATTTTAATCTCCCGGAAACCGGAGAGGAGGTCGCCCAGGTAGCCGTAATAGGTGTCCTCGAGGGACCTTCCCTGGTCAAGCTGTCGGCCGAGCTGCCCGTTTCGAATGGCATAGAAGGCAGAAAGGCCGCCAACCAGTAGGATTACACTGATCGCGGCAAGCGGCGAGATAGTCAGCAAATAAATGATGGAGACAAGCACGACAATGGCGTTGTTCATGATATCGACGAAGAACCGGGGCAATTGCGAGATGATCTTGATATCATTGAGGGCTGCGTAGACGCCCGGCTGATGGATCTTCAAAAAAGATGCATAATCCACTTCGGCGATGCGTTTGACCATCGAGGTTTCATAGTCGAGCAGTAGGGAATGTGTCACTTTTATGAGGCTGGTCTGGAAAAGCCGTCTGCAAAAAAAGGAAATTACGCCTACGCTGACGAAAAGAAAACCGAGGAGGCTGATCCTGCCCCGGCTTTGTTCCTGAACGCTTATGCCGCTGTTGACCAGCAGCAGCAGGCAACTGAACAGGATGCTGTTGACCAATCCAAGGAGAATGAGCCGTAGAATAAATCCCACCTTCTTATTTTTAAGAAGGGGCTTTGAAACGTTGGAGGGCATAGCTATTCGTTGACTTTTCAGAATGAGGATTGATATACGCCGGCGTGATCGATCTGACCCATTTCAATAAGGTTTAAAAGGCAGAGCCTAACGGCATCCGTAAGAAAAGGAAAATGGATCTTGTCCATCTTGTCTTCCGCGCCGCCGTTGATGCGGGCAGTGGCGCCGGCGTCTGTGATCCAAAGGGCCTGGTATCTTCGATACCAAAATGGGATATGTTCACTGAATTGAACAAAATCGGTTTCGCCAACGCTCAATTCGCCGTAGTCGGGAAACTCTTTATTATACACCTTCAGATTGGGGAAATATTCGACCGCATTCTTCATGAAGCTGGACGCTAAGTCGTGTGATCTTTCGTTGCTGACAACCGTAAGGAAGTTGGCGCGGGCGCTGTCGGCAAGGATCTTCTTGTATACAGTGGGAAATAATTCCACCGCGGCGTCCTCAACCCGGTGAGAGCGCACCTCTTCGGAATACGACCCTATTCGGTCGAGATCGAGTACCCCGGTCATTTTTTCGTAATCGCGGATGCCGCCGTGAAATACGTATTGATTAGACCCGATGAATTCCTCGCCGGAATAATCCATCCCGAGCAATTGGATCGTCCTTTTGAATTGGAGTTTAGAAATGACGTCGGCTATGGCCAGCATACCTGCCAATCCGGAGCCGTTGCTATTGGCGGAGGGTTTGTTCTCCGTGAGATCGATACAGGCGCATACGGCGGTAAGTTCGTCAGGCTTCGTGGTGCCCTGTTTCGCGCAGATAATATTCTCGCCCGTATAATCTCCGAATACAAAATCCTGCTTGCGGATGGTAAAGGCGCGAGGTGCACAATAGCCTTCGATGACGTTACGGATCCTTCCTGCCCTGTTCAGGACCGTGTCTTTTTCCTTTGTGCCGGTGGTGTTGACGATCTGCTGTACGGTCTCTTTCATCTTCGTTGTGTCGATCAGGCCCAGGAGGTAATGGAGATCCGGATGATAGTTGTCGGAAACGACGATTCGAAAAAGGCATTTGCCGGCGTCTATGGCATCAGCGCCATAATTCCAAATGATCTCCTGTTTACCGGGTGCCATGCCTTCGCCCAGTGACCCGGTTGCGTGTCTGATGTTCAGGCTGAAATCCTTGCCACTGTCGGCGGAGACGAGGAAGCGGATGGCAAACACTTTGTCATCGGGATCGGACACAAAAAACCGGATCGTGGCACGATGGTTAGCAGGGTCGTTGCGGACCACCACTTTAGAGACTGAGGGCGCCTGGTTCTGAGCAGCCGCCGGATAAGACAATGCTACCAGGACGGATAACAAAACAACCGTCCGATACTGCCGGAAAAAGCTAGACATAAATAGAATTTTATTTGTGTTAAATGACAATACTGGCGAAATCACCTTCGACGGCATCGAGTGGTTGCCGTTTCCCTAGCCATTGCATCGATTCTATCAGTCTGCTAAAAAGGGAGATGGTGGGATGGAGAAAAACGTCTTTTAACTCGACGTGGACCCCTAGCGCCTTCTCCAGCCTGCCGGTAAGGGTGATTGCGCGAAGGGAATGACCGCCGATCTCAAAAAAATTGTCCTCAATACCGACTTCAGGGAGATGGAGGATCTCGCACCACAGGTCTGCTATCTGTCTTTGTAAATCTGTGTCGGGAGGCACCATGGATCGGAACCTTGGAGTATCGACTGGTTTTCTAAGTTGATTTCGGTCGATCTTTCCATTGAGCGTAAGAGGCATAGCGGCGAGGTGGACGAACTGAGAGGGGATCATGTAAAGGGGAATGCTGGATTCGAGGTGTTTCCGTAAGGTCTGGGTATCGGGTTGTTCCAATGAGGTGAAATAGGCAACCAGTAAATCGCCATTGGAAAAGTAGCGCACTGCGGCGCTGTTGATGCCGGGGAAAGCAAGGATAGCCTCTTCGATCTCACCTGTCTCCACCCGGTGGCCGCGAATTTTGATCTGTTGGTCTTTTCTGCCGAAGAATTCGAGTTGTCCCCTATCGTTCCACCGGCCGAGATCGCCGGTGTGGTAGAGGCGGAGGTCGCCGGGCCGGAACGGGTCGGCGCCAAAGGCCTGGAGGGTTTTAGTGGTATCGCCGATGTAACCTTTGCCGACGCCGATGCCGGACACCTGGATCTCGCCGATAAGACCCTGTGGGCAGAGATTCCCGCAGGCGTCTACGACGTAAACATTGAGATGGGGAAGGGGGTAGCCGATGGGTACGCGTGTTCCGGCGGGCGGATGGTCAAACCGGAGATGGGTGATATCGTCCGATGCCTCGGTGGGTCCATAGGCATTGACGAGAGGAACATGCGGGACTAAAGCAAACCATCTGCGGAGCAATGCCATTTTCAATTCTTCGCCGGTGGCCAGCAGAAATTGGAGATGTGGGAGTAGCTGAGGTCCCAGTCCCGCTTCGAGTTGGTCGAGCATTTCGGTGAGATAACCGGGTACCACCTGTAAGATGGAAATCTCTTCGGCGGTGATGCTTTGCAGGAAGTTACCGACGGACAGGACTTCGGCCCGGGAATAAATACGGACGCTTGCACCGCAAAGCAGCGGGGCGAACATCTGCCAAATGGAGATGTCGAAGCTTTGCGACGCGATCTGCGCCACCTTGCTATGTTTGTTAAGACGGAGGTGGTCGATCTTGCAGTAGAGATGGTTAACCATGCCGCGATGTTCGATCATGACACCTTTGGGCGTGCCCGTGGAACCGGAGGTATAAATAATATAGCTAAGCTGATCGGGAGAAAGTTTCCGGGAAGTAGATTGTACTGAGGAAGGCTGATCAAAACCGGACTGCCACTGGAAGACAGCAAGATTGGAGGTGGGGAAGTGGTTGGGTTTATCAGTGATGAGTAATTCGGCGCAGCTGTCGGCAAGCATAAATAGGATGCGTTGGTCGGGCAGGTTTGGATCAAGGGGCAGATAAACGGCACCGCACTGCCAAATGGCGAGGACTGTCCCGATCATTTCAGGGCCTCTCTCCATCAAACATCCCACAATTTGTCCTTCCCTAAGTGCGTACTTGTCAGACAGATAACCAGCCATGCTGCCGGACCAATCCCTGAGCTGGGCGTAGGACCACGCGCCTCCGTTGAAATAAAGTGCGGGCCGAAGTGCGTAGCGTTCGGCTGTCTGGCAGAAAAGTGGATAATAGTGACCGGAGGGAAAATCGTTGTCGGACCCTTTGGACCAGTCGAGAAGCTTTTGGAGTTGTTCGCCGCGGGGTTGACCGCTATGGGCTACGGAGACGGTGGTTTCCTTCAATACATCTTCGGTGATCTGTGCCAGCAGCGAAAGCCATTGCGTTATTGTGCTTTCGTCATAAAGGGAGGTGTTGTAGTTAACATGTGCGTTGATCTGTTGCTGGTGTTCATAAAATTCGAATTCGAGGTCTACTTTTGTGGAGATGGTATTTCCAGGGGAATTATGGCCCTTTACTTTGAGGCCCTTCATTCGTAATTCGGGAGCCTGATCCATTGTCTGATAGCTGATCATAACGTCGAAGAGTGCTGCTCTCGATGGTTCGCGGTCGACGGCCAGCTCGTCCACCAACAGATCGAAGGGATATCGTTGGAACTTGTAGGCTTCGAGCAGCCGGTTTTTTACCTTTTCCAGCAGGAAGCCAAAAGTATCTTCCGCTTTGATATCTGTTTTGAGCAGTACGGTATTGACAAAGCAGCCTTGCATAAGGTCGAGATCGGCATGTTCCCTGCCAGATACGATAATGCCGGCAACAATCTCCTGCTGACCGGTGAGTTTGTGCAGTAAGGTTTTGAGCAAGGCGGTTACGACGATGAAGACGCTTGAGCCGTGCTGCTGCGCTACCGTCTTCAATTGCGCAAGGACGTCTGCGGCAAAATGAAATTCCTTTTGCGCGCCGTGATGATCCTGAAAGGTGGGACGGGGCCGGTCTGTGGGGAGTTCGGTGATGGGGACGCCATGGGCGAATCGGGTCTGCCAGTATTTCCTGGCGTCCTGTAGAACAGGCTTTTTCAATTCGAGCTGTAACCAATGGCAATAGTCTGCATAATTTATTGTTATTTCAGGTAAGCCGCTGGACAGATGTTGCAAATTGGCGCTGTAAAGCGTCGACAGTTCCTTTATCAAGAGCTGGATGGACCAGCCATCTGTAATAAGATGATGCAAGGCGCAATAAAAGAAGAATTTTGTTTCGTCAACGGAGACCAGGGTCATTGAGAGAAGAGGGCCGTTTTGTAGGTCGAAGGGCGCGGCTGACCTTTTTCTAATCCATTCCTCGATGTCTGATTCCGCTACTTCCGTCTCTTCGTAACAGTCGGGAAAATCGTCAAGCGCATGAAAACGTTGAAGAACCTCGCCGTTCCTGATGTGAAAAGTGGCTCTTAGCACTGCATGCCGCTCTAACAATTGAACGATGGATCGCCGCCAGACTTTTTTGTTTAATTTTCCTTCTATCCAGAGCGACAAGGGTATCACATATGCGTTTTCCGCTTCCTTGAACTGGCTCAGTATCCAAATCCTTTTTTGTGAAGGCGAGACGGTATGATAATCGGCAGGGGCCTGTGCTCCGATGGGCATGAACTCTTCCCTGCGTGAACGGTCAATAACAGTTGCGAGATCCGCCAGTACGGGTTTATCGAAAAGGACGCCTATGTCTATCTTCACATTGAACTCTTTTAAAAGATAAGACACCAATTGTGTCGCTTTTAAGGAATGCCCACCCAGGAGGAAGAAGTTAGCGTCGACCCCTATGCTTTGCTGATTCAACAACTCTTCCCAGATGGCTGCCAGCTTGATCTCGGTATCGGTTTGCGGCGGCCTGCCGGAAGGAAGATCGGCCTGTGCCGGTCTTTGTAGGATTATGCGGTCGATCTTTCCGTTTGAGGTAAGTGGGAGTTGTTCGAGCAGGACGAACTGTGCGGGGATCATGTATTGGGGTAGTTTACCGGCGAGGTGGCGGCGCAGGTTTTCGGTATCCGGCGGGTTGTCTGTTGCGAGGAAGGCGACGAGGGTCTGTGGTGGGTCTGCAAAATAGATGACTGCGGCCTGGGTGATGCCGGGGAAGGCCAGGAGGGTCTGTTCTATTTCGGCGGGTTCGACGCGGATGCCTCTGATCTGGACCTGGCTATCGATTCGTCCGAGGAATTCGAGCTGACCGTTGCTGTTCCATCGGCCGCGGTCGCCGGTTCGGTAAAGGCGGCCGGCTGAGGTGTCGAATCGGGGTGTGAGGAACCGGGAGGCGGCGAGTTCCGGGGCATTGAGATAGCCGGGCGAGAGGCCGATGCCGCCGATGCAGATCTCGCCGGGAGCTCCTTCGGGCAGGAGTTGCTGGTGATGATCGAGCAGGCAGACGAGAGTATTGCTGAAAGGGGTGCCGATGGGTATGGGGTTGTGCTGGCCGGATTCTGGCAGGTGTTCCGGCGGCATCTGGTAGAAGGTAGCGCCGACGCAGACCTCAGTGGGGCCGTAGCCGTTGTAGACGAGTTTTCCCTGGGCGGCATACCAGCGCATGTCGTCTACGTTGGCGGCTTCGCCGGTAGAGATGATGCGGGTGACGGAGGGGAGTGGATGTCGGTTGAGGAGCCGGAGGTAAGCTGGTGGGAGGATCAGGGTGGAGACGGCGTTGTCGAGGATATGTTGGGTGAAGACGGGAAGCTGCTGTTTGGCGTGGTCATCGAGGAGGACCAGTCTGGCACCAGCCAGCAGGGCCATCCAAACTTCCATGATGGAGGCGTCGAATGCGACGGCGGCGAACTGAAGGACGGCATCGTCTGTGCGCAGGCGCAGATACTCGATGTGATAGCAGACCCTGTCGGCGATACTGTCGTGGCGGATAGGAACGCCTTTGGGATTACCGGTGCTGCCGGAGGTATAGATATGATAGGCGATGTGGTGCGGCTGGGCGGGTTCGGGTTCGCTGTGTGGTCCGTCCGGGTAGTGGTTGTCATCGACCCGGAGGAGTTTTTTTGACAGGGACTGGCAGAGTGGGAGAAAGGGTTCGGAGGTAAGGATAAGTTGTATGGAGCTGTCGTCGAGGATATACTGCAGTCGTTGTATGGGGTGATCGGGATCGAGGGGAACATAGATGGCCGAACAGTAGGCCAGAGCGATCATGCTGAGGATCATGCCGTGCGTACTTCGGCCGCAGCAGACGCCGACGGCGGTGCCGGGTGTGATACCGTGCTGGCGGAGCCGGGTGCAGAGTTGTGAAGCCTGTTGATGCAGGGTGAGATAGGAAAGGGGGCCTTGTGCTGTGGCGAGGGCGGGATGTTCGCCGCGAAGGCGGACCTGTCGCCGGAAGAGGGCATCGAGGGTGTTGGCGGGATATTGGGACTGAGGTCCACGACCAAGTTGCAGGAGGGTCTGCTGCTGGAGGTCGGAGAGGAGGCGGAGGTCACCGGTGAGCAGATCGGGTGTGGCGTCTACGACCTGGGTGAGCAAGGCGGCGAATTGGCGGCTGAGGGCATGGATATATCTTTCGTCATACACCTGGCCGTTATAGTTGAAGCGGACATTAAGCTCCCGATCACAATAACTGTTGACACTGAAATCATAGTTTACCTGAGCAAAGCTATGTGTACTGGCAAACCTGACCGCCGGAGAGCCGGCGCTTGTATCGTTGTCGGATTGGCTTATATTGGATTGCCTCATATTGGATTGGCCCGAAAAGTTACCCAGTACAAACACATGATCGATGAGTTGCTGTTTGAGGGTGCTTTGTGCCTGTATATCGGCGAGTGGGAAGTAATGGAAGGGAGCTGCAGCGAGCGCGTCACCCTGCATTTGTTGCAGCAGTTGATGGAAGGGTTGGCGGTGGTCGATGCAAACGCTTACGGGCAGGGTATTGATGAGCAGGCCGACCATGCTCTCCACACCGGGGATGGCGGCCGGTCTTACGGCGGCGACGGTTCCGAAGACGACCTGATCACAGGAATTGTACTTGCTGAGCAGGACACTCCATACGCCTTGCAGGAAGGTGTTGAGCGTAACCTGCGTGGCGGCTGCCCGGGCCTGGATACGGGCGGTGAGGGTGGCATCGAGCTGGAGGGCGACCTCGCGATTCTGATAGGGGCTGCCGGGTTGAGCTGTTTTATTCCTTGGCAATCCGGTAGGGCGGGTGGTGTGGGCAAGAACTTTCTGCCAATGGTCGGCGGCCTGTTGCCGGTCGCAGCCTTCGAGCCATTGGATGAAGGCGCGATAGGGGACTGATCTTGGCAGTTGTACGGGCCGGCCGTTGGCGAGGCCGGCGTAGAGTTGGGCGAACTCCTGCAGGAGGATACCGGTGCACCAGCCATCCATGAGGATATGGTGATGACTCCAAAGGAACTCGTATTCATTGTCGGCGAGCCTGAAAAGTTGCACGCGCATCAGCACATCTCGGCCGAGGTCAAAGGGGGTTGACCGGTCGGCGATCCTGCGCCGTTGGAGATGGTCTTCTTTGTCGGCCACCCCCCGGAGATCTTCATATTTAAAATCGGGCTGGCGTTCATTCAGTACGACTTGTACTACTTTTCGGAGGTCTTTCAGCACAAAACAGGTCCGTAGGATATCGTGCCGTGCAAAAAGCTGCTGTAACGCAGGCTCGACCTGCCCAATTTTCATTTCACCGGTCCATCGAAAAGAAGACTGGACAAAATAAGCCTGGGAGCCGGCATCTGCAATACTGTGAAAATAGATGCCTTCCTGCAACGGCGAAAGACCGTAAGCGTCTTGTATGGTATTGTTTTGTTTCATAACGATCACTGGTTGAGGAATGCTGTAATGGAATCCAGATCGGAAACAGATATCTGGTTTTTGAGCAAGGAGTTCATCTCTTCGTTGTCCTCTTTATCGTTCGCGTTGCCCGGGTTGGCATCGATAAAAGTCTTCAGCGCAAGGTTAAAAGCCTGTTGGAACGCAGAGCCAAACAGTTCGATCGGCATGCCGCCGGAACAATGCAACCTGACATATTTTTCTCCATTTTTGAAACAAAGCGATAGGGTAAGACAGGGATGCAGTGGAAACGGTGCAGCCAAGTCGATGTTTTCCACGGCATCCACTGCAGAGGTATTTCCGGCAGCAAAAAAGGAATAGCGGCGAAAGATAAAGGAGGGTTTTAGAAAGGAAGCGGGATAGTATACACGCGAATGGGTCCTGCCGACGACATCAGGGTCACACAGAAGCCCAAGCAATGGAGCAGTTAGCAGCGTCTGTCTTACCTGTACCAGATATTGTGCGGAGGGTTTATCCGCAAGATGGATCTGTACCGGAAAACGGAAAGCGAGGCATCCGCTGGTTTTGCTAAAATCCCGATTGTCGAGCGGGTAATCACGATAATCGGTCTCTACCATGAAGGACAAGTTATTACCGCCAAAGACCTGCCTGGCTGCCAAGGCAAAAGCTGCCAATAAAAAATCGTTGTCGTCGACACTTTTTTGCCTGCTAGTTGGGATACGGAAAGGAAAGGACACCTCTCGTAGACCGGCAACTGAAAAATCCGCCCGGCTATTGAGATCGAGGCTTTCCGTCTGAGCAGAAAGCTGTTTAAGGTATTGATTCTCCTGGCCCAACTGTTCAGCCGGATATTTCTTTTGCAATCCGTGAATCCAATCCGAGACGGAAGGAACGCCGTTCTGAAAGGAGTGCGCATGTTTTACTTTGCCCGTGAGGGCGCTGAACAAATGGTCACCGATGAGCGAAAGGCTGTGACTGTCGGCATATAAGTTATGGATGAACAGAAAGATGCGGGTTGAGTCTTCATCATTGTCAATGATAAAATAATAGCGGCCTCGTGCGGGCGTATCCGCAGCCAGCAAGGATGCTGCCAGCTTTTGAGTGTTGCTATCGTCTACTGCCAGGTCTGCCGGATCAAACCATTTGATGGAATAAAGTGCTTCATCGCTGAAACGACATTTATTACCGCTTTCGTCGGTGGACGATACTATCCTGAAGCAATCGTGCATATCGATGACGGTCTGCAGGACGCTTTCAAGTAATTGCTTTTCGAGGTATCCCGGGAAGACCCATTTTATGAGGTGATATGGCCACTCGGTTGCGGTGCGCATCGAGAGCAACCGTTTTTGATAAGGGCTAAGGGGAAAGGGCTCGGAAGAAAGCCGCTTTTCGTATTGCTCCTGCAAGGGAACCATTCGGGCGGCGAGATTTTTTAGCTGGGGGAAAGCAAAGATATCCTGAACCGGAAGTACAAATCCGTCACTATGCGCTTTGATACTCATTTGCATCGCCCGGATGGAATCACCACCGGACCTGAAGAAGTCATCTTTTCTTCCGGGGTTTTCAATCTTAAGTATCGCGGACCAAAGGCGTGCCAACAACTGCTCTAACAGCGACCAGGGTTGATCATCGGCAGGCTCGGGTTCTTGATCCGAGGGTTCCGGCCGGGGAAGGGCTTTGCGATCCAGTTTTCCACTAGTGGTTGTGGGAAAGGCCTCAAGAGGGATCAGCCGGGAAGGGATCATATATTCAGGAAGGTGACGTTGCAACCAGGCGAATAGTTCCGTCAAATGAGTTTCAGCACCGTTCTTCCATTTGAAATAGCCTACCAAAAGATGACCATTGCCGGTATCCTGATAAATGATAGCGGACATGCCAACCGCTATGTGGGCGCTGAGCACCCGTTCGATCTCCCCCAACTCTACCCGGTAGCCGCGAATCTTCACCTGGTAGTCCTTTCTCCCATGGAAATAAAGGAGGCCCTGGCTATCGCGGGAACCGAGATCACCCGTTTTATAACATCTCAGTAACTTTCCGCTGAAGGGCTCGCGGACAAATGATTCCCGGGTTCGCGCAGGAAGGCCAAGGTAACCAGCACCAACGGCTATGCCGGCAATCCAAATCTCCCCCGGTATACCTTCTGGACAAAGGTGGCCAAACCGATCGACAATATAAACAGAAGTATTTTGAATGGGTTTGCCAAGGGGTACTCTATCGCCGTTGAAACCATCGGGCAACACATGATCGGCGATGGTATCGGTAGTTTCAGAAGGACCATAACAATTGACCATGGTTGCGTTCGGGATCATTTTTTGGCAGCGTCGAGCCAGCGACGCTTTCAATTCCTCGCCAAGCGATGCGATGAAGCGCAGAGAAGGAAAGCGAAGGTCAGTTTCGATGGTTTCCAGAACATCCAGCACGGTGGCCAGATACGTTGGTACAAAATTGATATGTGTTAGCTGATCGTAAGCCAGCCATCGCACCATATTCTTTACATCCAGGACTTCAGCCCGGTCGTAAACTCTTACCTGGCCACCGGAGATGAGCGCTGTCATCATCTGCCAAATGGAAATATCGAAGCTTTGGGAAGCTGTCTGTGCAAAGCGACAATGCTGATCTACATCGAATCTGCGAACGCGCGAATCCAGGTGATTGAGCATTCCGCCATGGGTGACCAGAACACCTTTGGGCAAGCCCGTTGAGCCGGAAGTGTAAATAAGATAAGCGGCCTGGTCAAACGCATTGTTGGCATAAGAAAGCATAGGCTCAGCCACGGGACGTGTTTCGGCGAGATCTATACATGAGGTAGAAAGGCCGGCAGGAACCGCGTTACCGTTGACGATGATAAAGGAGGCGGCCGAGTCCAACATCATGAGCTCAATGCGTTGAACAGGAAGATGCGGATCAATAGGCAAATAAGTCAGTCCCGCTTTCCAGATGCCAAGGACGGAGGCCACCCAAAGCGCACTTCTTTCCATCAATACCGCCACTACGGCTTTTTCCGGGTGACCAGAATGATGCCCGAGCCGTGCGGCGATACTGTCCGACCACCGGTGAAGCTGATCATAATTTAACGAGCAGGTTTTGTCCCTAACGGCCGTGGCTTCGGGGAACCGGGCGGCCTGCTCACAAAACCTTCTTATCACACTATCCTGCGTGTCGAGCGGCGTGTCGATGCCGCCGGAATGCATGAGCAGCTTTTCCTTTTCCGATGAAGTATTAAACTGCAGGTCTTTTATACAGGTATAGGGGTCTGTCAATACCTGCCGGACGATGCCATGGAGCCGGGCACCCATCTTCCTGATGAAATGGTCGTCGTACGCGTTGCGGTTGAATTGGAAATGGATGGAGAAATGAGAGGACGGCTCAAAGATGACAGTGAGATCATAATGATTGTGCTCGTTGGTCTTAATATCCTGCACCCGCCACCCGGCATGAGAGGCGATGCCGTCCTGTTGGATAAACAGACCTTCCAGGCGATCGGCAAGTGGATAGTTGAGAAACTCGGTGATATGGTCGATCAACTCATGTTGCAAAGGTGTTTGCTGCTGAATTCGGGCCAGCGAATTATGGTGATAGGGTTGCGCATTGATGGAATTTTCGTGCTGTTCCTGAACAGCGGCACGGAAACTCTGTTCACCGGTGAAACGGACTCTAACCGGTAGCGTATTGATGAACAGGCCGATCATGGATTCTATTCCGGGGACTTCCGGGGGGCGGCCGGATACGACGGATCCAAAGACGACATCATCACATTGGTTATAGTATCCGAGCAGGATACCCCACAAGGTTTGAAGCAGTACGTTGAGGGTCACCTGCGTATCCACGGCCAATGCGCCCAGCGCCCTGGTTTCGCTGTCGCTGAGCTGAAGCGTGATCCTGGCTTCGTCAAAAGTTTCCCCATTATCCTTTTTACTGCTTTGCGGAAAAATAATCTTCCGGTCGTATCCCGCTAAATAATCCGTCCAGAAACGAAGACCTTCCTGTTCTTCCTGCGTACCAAGCCAATCGATAAAGCCGCCATAGGAAGGCGGAGCGGGCAATTGGGATTCCGAAGACAATGGATCGTTGGCGTAAAGGTGGGTGAACTCGGCGATCAGTATCCCCATACACCATCCATCCAGGACGATATGGTGGCTGGACCACACGAAAACGAACCGGTCGGCACGGGTTTTAAATAACGTGATCCGCAGGAGAGTTTCGTTTCGAAGGTCGAACCGGGTATTCCTGTCAGTCCGGCAAAAATCCTCGATCCGCGACCGGCATTTCTCCATGGGGAGATGGGAGAGATCGGTATAAGTTATTTTCAACTGCCGCTCCTTTAGCACGATGGCGAGAAAGCGATGAGCGTTATCATATTCTATGAGGCAACGGAGCATCTCGTGACGGCTGAGCAATTGGTTTGCGGCGGCCTCCGCCCGCCTGGGATCTATCGATGCGCCGGTTAACTCGTAGGTGACCTGGTGCAAATAAGAAGTTGAAGTGCTGTTTGTAAGATGATGGAATAGGATTCCCTCCTGCGTCGGTGTCAGGGGATATATATTTTCTATTGGCGCGTCCTGAGAAACAAGACAGGCTTTGCTCAATGCCCGAAGCTCGTCGACGGAAAGTCCTTTATACCCTAAATCACTTGGCGTCAGCGTTCGACTTTTGCTGGCGCGGCAGTGATGGATCAGCAGAAGCAGGTTCCGCTTCAGTGCGTCGCATAATGTGTTCATTGCAGCTTCGCCGTAATGGGATCTGTCGTAAGTGATATTGATGTGCAATCTGGCATCGCTGACGATGCCGATGATCTGAAGTCCGTGAGTGAGGGCTTCGTCGCTACCCTGCGTCGGGCCGGTGTCCTCGGCGGCGATATGAAAACTATTTTTATCGATATCGGCATCGAACTGCCCGAGATAATTGAAAATGATTTGCGCACGCCGGGCCCATGTGGACTGATATTCCTTACGGTAGCATAATAATCCGTATCCTAACCCATGTGCAGGGATATCACGCAAGGCTTCTTTAATGTCTGTCAGATGTCTGCCGGGATCGTTCCGTGCGGTTGCACAAAGCCGGATGGGATAGATACTGGTAAACCAACCGATGGTTCGATTGATATTGAGATTGGAATGAAGGGACTCGCGGCCGTGTCCTTCCAAATCTATCCAGATGTCGTCCTGGCCGAGGATGTCGCAAAGGCTGCGGGAAAGTGCGGTGAGAAGAATATCGTTGATCTCGGTGCCATAGGCGTTATGGACGTCATGCAATAGATAGTTGGTCTCGTCGGGCGCCAGCCGTAACCGTGCCTGCCCCTTGCCTGGCTGCGGAGCGTCCGTTGCTGCCATCGCCGTCCATCTCTTATCGATACCGCTATAGTCTTTTTCCAGCCAGTAGGCTTGCTCTCTGATAAAGCGGTCGCTACCGGCGTATGCGGACAGGAATTCTGTCCAGCGCAGGAAGCTATCGGTCTTAGGTGGCAGGGAAAGCTGAAGGCCCTGGCGGGTTTGCCGGTAAAGCTGGCCGATATCTTCCAACAGGATGCGCCATGAAATGCCATCAACGACAAGATGATGGACTAGCAGGAGCAACCTGTCGCCATCGGTGAGATGCATGATAGCTGCTCTTATAAGGTAGCCGCCGTCGAGCCTCAAACTTTCCTGAATTTCTTTGAGCGTACCGGCTAATGCTTTTGGTTCATCATTGTTTCCACGCAGTTCAAACTCTTCTACCTGAATATCCCAACGATGAGACGCCTCATTGAACTGCAGCCATTCCTGCGTTTCCTGCCGGAAATTCATGCGTAGGGCGTCATGGTGATCGACCAGCGTCTCCAGCAGAGGCCGGACAAAGGCGGCATGCAAACGTTGACCGGGTGTCAGCAGGACAGCCTGATTATAATGATGTTTTCTTCTAAAATCCGAATAAAGAAATTCCTGCTGAATGGGCGTAAGGCCGGCTCGGCCGGTGACGAAAGCCTGGTCGATCTGTCGCTTTACGGGTTGGATGAATCCGGCCAGTTGCGATATACCTGGATTTGCAAATATGTTTTTTATGTCGAGCTGGAAACCTTCCCGGTGCAGGCGCGAACTGATCTGGATGGCTTTTATGGAGTCGCCGCCCATGCGGAAAAAGTCATCATTCATGCTTACTCGTTGAAGCCCGAGGACTTTTGCAAAAATATCGGCGAGCAACGCTTCGAGGGGAGTGGCCGGCGCCAGGTATTGCTTGTCTTCCGGCATCGTGGCTACCGGTCTTTGTAGGATTATGCGGTCGATCTTTCCGTTTGAGGTAAGTGGGAGTTGTTCGAGCAGGACGAACTGTGCGGGGATCATGTATTGGGGTAGTTTACCGGCCAGGTGGCGGCGCAGGTTTTCGGTATCCGGCGGGTTGTCTGTTGCGAGGAAGGCGACGAGGGTCTCTGGTGGGTCTGCAAAATAGATGACTGCGGCCTGGGTGATGCCGGGGAAGGCCAGGAGGGTCTGTTCTATTTCGGCGGGTTCGACGCGGATGCCTCTGATCTGGACCTGGCTATCGATTCGTCCGAGGAATTCGAGCTGACCGTTGCTGTTCCATCGGCCGCGGTCGCCGGTTCGGTAAAGGCGGCCGGCTGAGGTGTCGAATCGGGGTGTGAGGAACCGGGAGGCGGCGAGTTCCGGGGCATTAAGATAGCCGGGCGAGAGGCCGATGCCGCCGATGCAGATCTCGCCGGGAGCTCCTTCGGGCAGGAGTTGCTGGTGATGATCGAGCAGGCAGACGAGGGTATTGCTGAAAGGGGTGCCGATGGGTATGGGGTTGTGCTGGCCGGATTCTGGCAGGTGTTCCGGCGGCATCTGGTAGAAGGTAGCGCCGACGCAGACCTCAGTGGGGCCGTAGCCGTTGTAGACGAGTTTTCCCTGGGCGGCATACCAGCGCATGTCGTCTACGTTGGCGGCTTCGCCGGTAGAGATGATGCGGGTGACGGAGGGGAGTGGATGTCGGTTGAGGAGCCGGAGGTAAGCTGGTGGGAGGATCAGGGTGGAGACGGCGTTGTCGAGGATATGTTGGGTGAAGACGGGAAGCTGCTGTTTGGCGTGGTCATCGAGGAGGACCAGTCTGGCACCAGCCAGCAGGGCCATCCAAACTTCCATGATGGAGGCGTCGAATGCGACGGCGGCGAACTGAAGGACGGCATCGTCTGTGCGCAGGCGCAGATACTCGATGTGATAGCAGACCCTGTCGGCGATACTGTCGTGGCGGATAGGAACGCCTTTGGGATTACCGGTGCTGCCGGAGGTATAGATATGATAGGCGATGTGGTGCGGCTGGGCGGGTTCGGGTTCGCTGTGTGGTCCGTCCGGGTAGTGGTTGTCATCGACCCGGAGGAGTTTTTTTGACAGGGACTGGCAGAGTGGGAGAAAGGGTTCGGAGGTAAGGATAAGTTGTATGGAGCTGTCGTCGAGGATATACTGCAGTCGTTGTATGGGGTGATCGGGATCGAGGGGAACATAGATGGCCGAACAGTAGGCCAGAGCGATCATGCTGAGGATCATGCCGTGCGTACTTCGGCCGCAGCAGACGCCGACGGCGGTGCCGGGTGTGATACCGTGCTGGCGGAGCCGGGTGCAGAGTTGTGAAGCCTGTTGATGCAGGGTGAGATAGGAAAGGGGGCCTTGTGCTGTGGCGAGGGCGGGATGTTCGCCGCGAAGGCGGACCTGTCGCCGGAAGAGGGCATCGAGGGTGTTGGCGGGATATTGGGACTGAGGTCCACGACCAAGTTGCAGGAGGGTCTGCTGCTGGAGGTCGGAGAGGAGGCGGAGGTCACCGGTGAGCAGATCGGGTGTGGCGTCTACGACCTGGGTGAGCAAAGCGGCGAATTGGCGGCTGAGGGCATGGATATATCTTTCGTCATACACCTGGCCGTTATAGTTGAAGCGGACTCGTAATAGCTCTCCGGGAAGAATAATTAGATTCAGATCGTAGTTGGTCTGGGAGAAGTTTTCCTTAAAAGCCACCTGCGGAGTGTTTTTTTCTTTTTGTTTATCCAGTGGCTCTGTGGGGAAGTTCTCCGTAATAAACACATGATCGATGAGTTGCTGTTTGAGGGTGCTTTGTGCCTGTATATCGGCGAGTGGGAAGTAATGGAAGGGAGCTGCAGCGAGCGCGTCACCCTGCATTTGTTGCAGCAGTTGATGGAAGGGTTGGCGGTGGTCGATGCAAACGCTTACGGGCAGGGTATTGATGAGCAGGCCGACCATGCTCTCCACACCGGGGATGGCGGCCGGTCTTACGGCGGCGACGGTTCCGAAGACGACCTGATCACAGGAATTGTACTTGCTGAGCAGGACACTCCATACGCCTTGCAGGAAGGTGTTGAGCGTAACCTGCGTGGCGGCTGCCCGGGCCTGGATACGGGCGGTGAGGGTGGCATCGAGCTGGAGGGCGACCTCGCGATTCTGATAGGGGCTGCCGGGTTGAGCTGTTTTATTCCTTGGCAATCCGGTAGGGCGGGTGGTGTGG
Organism: Puia sp.; assembly: GCA_965214315.1. Lineage (GTDB taxonomy): Bacteria > Bacteroidota > Bacteroidia > Chitinophagales > Chitinophagaceae > Puia. Next base: position 659,908 of record CBDCBP010000015.1, read on the forward strand.
GCAAGAACTTTCTGCCAATGGTCGGCGGCCTGTTGCCGGTCGCAGCCTTCGAGCCATTGGATGAAGGCGCGATAGGGGACTGATCTTGGCAGTTGTACGGGCCGGCCGTTGGCGAGGCCGGCGTAGAGTTGGGCGAACTCCTGCAGGAGGATACCGGTGCACCAGCCATCCATGAGGATATGGTGATGACTCCAAAGGAACTCGTATTCATTGTCGGCGAGCCTGAAAAGTTGCACGCGCATCAGCACATCTCGGCCGAGGTCAAAGGGGGTTGACCGGTCGGCGATCCTGCGCCGTTGGAGATGGTCTTCTTTGTCGGCCACCCCCCGGAGATCTTCATATTTAAAATCGGGCTGGCGGGATTTTAATACCACCTGAATGATATGATCGGTTTTGCCATGTGTAAAAACAGTACGCAGAATGTCATGTCTTTTGAATAGGCCCATCATCGCCTGTTCAGCGAAGTCCGGTTGGATAAGACCGGTGAGGCGGTAGCTAACTTGTGAGAAATATGCCTTGGAATCCGTAGCGGCAACATAATGAAAGTAAATACCCTCTTGCATCGGGCTTAGCCGGTAAAGGTCTTGGATATTACTTTTAGTAAGTTTCTGGTTGGAAATGTTCATAACCGGTGATTTCAGTCAAAAATATTTTCAAGCTCATCGATAGAAAGCCCTTTGTAGCCGAGATCGCTGGGCGTCAATACATGCTCTTCCGTTTTGCTGCAATGCTCGATCAACCGGATCAGGCTATCGGTAAAAGCCAATTGAAAGGAGTGCATTGCGCTGTCGCCGTATCTGGAGCGATCAAATAGCAACTCAATGTGTAATCGTCCGCCGGCGATCATGCCAAGGATAAGGAGGCCGTGCGTTTCAGCTTCCTCTTTGCCCTGAGTGGCGCCCAGGTTTCCGGGGGCCGCCTCAAAGAGTTTTTCGTCTAGATCGGTGTCGAACTGACCAAGATAATTGAATAAGATATCGGCTCGTCTTGCCCAGACGGAGCGATATTCGGGCCGGTAACAGAGCAATCCGAAACCGCATCCCTGCATAGGTATCTGCCGGAGGCTCTCTTTTACATCACTAAGATGCCGGCCGGCATTGTTTCGGGATCTACCGGGAAGGATCAGTGGATAGATGCTGGTGAACCAACCTACGGTGCGGGTAATGTCTATGCCGGAGTGCATGGGTTCGCGACCGTGCCCTTCGATGTTGATCCATACGTCGTCCTGTTCGAGCAGGTTGGACAGCGTAGCGGAAACGGCAGTCAACAAGATGTCATTGATGCCTGTACCGTAGGCGTGATGGATATCTTCCAGCAGCTGCCGGGTTCTTTCGGCATCGAATCCGAAATTAAGCGTTCCGGTGCCGCTATGGCCTTGTTCCGCTGGGGACAGCAGGCGCCAGGATTTATCGATGTCCGTATAATCTTTTTGGAGCCAATAATTGTGTTCCTGTAAAAAAAGGTCACTTTGAGCATAGGAAGACAGGAATCGGGTCCATTTTTGAAGACTGTCGGTTTTGGCAGGCAGATCTGGCAGCAGGCCCTGGGCATCTTGTTGGACCAAATGCGTCAGATCTTCCAGCAGGATACGCCAGGACAGACCATCGACCAAGAGGTGATGGGCGAGGACGAATAGCCGGTCTCCTTCCGTCAGATGAAAAACGGCGGCTTTTATCAGCCATGCTCCATCAAGCGCCAAACTCTCCTGCAATTCCTGAAGTGCCTGCTCAAGAAAAAGATACTCGTTGTTTTTTCCGCGCAGATCAACCTCAGTGACCTCCTCCTCCCACCGTTCGGGGGCTTCATTATACTGTTGCCAAATCGCATCGATGCATTCAAAATGAACGCGCAGTGCATCATGGTGATGAAGCAGATGACCCAATGTCTTTCTGATGATGCCGGCATCAAAGCGTTGCCGCGATTGCAAGAGTACGGCCTGGTTGTAATGATGCTTGTTCTTAAAATCAGAATACAGGAAATCCTGCTGCATCGGGGTGAGAATGATCTCGCCGGTTACGGCCGATTGATCGGCCTGGCGAAGTACGCTGCGGACCATTTTGCTTAGATCGGCCAGTATTGGATGTGCAAAAATATCGCGAACATCCAGTTGATAGCCTTCTCTGTGCAGACGGGAGCTGATCTGAATGGCCTTGATAGAGTCTCCACCCATGCGGAAGAAATCCATTTCCATTCCTATTTGCTCACGGCCCAATACCCTTGCAAAGATATCTACAAGCACCTCTTCCAGGCGGGTTGCGGGCGGATGGTGATCCGGGACCTCTTCTGTGGGCGTCTTGGTTCCTTCAACTTCGACGAGCCCGTGTTTTCGGACTATTAATTCGAGTAGCCCGCTTTCATTCCATCGGCCGCGGTCGCCGGTATGAAAAAGACGGAAGTTACCTGGCCGGAAAGGGTCTACGCCAAAGACCTCGAGGGTGTTGGCAGGGTCGGCGGTATAGCCTCTGCCGACGCCGACGCCGGACACCTGAATCTCGCCGATGATTCCCTGTGGGCACAGGCCACCGTATGCATCTACAACGTAAACGCGAAGGTGCGGAAGCGGACGGCCGACGGACGCATCTATTGCGGCGGGCGAACGCTTTCCTGTTGCAGGCGCGTCGAATACCAAAACCGTGACATCCCCGCCTGCTTCTGCGACCCCATAGGCGGACACGATTGTTATGTGGCTTTCCAAAGCGAACCATCTTTGGCGTAGCACCGGAGTTATTTCATGCCCGGCAGTCAGCAAGAAGCGCAGATGGGCCAATGGCAGCGCAACCGGATCTGCCGAGAGCAACCGAACGATCTCATCGAGATAGGTGGCGTCGACCTGAAGAATAGAAATCTCTTCGGCGGCGACGCTTCGCAGGAGGTTTTCCGCGGAAGTGACTTTATGGGCGGAAAAGATACGAATACTTGCGCCACAGAGCAAAGGGGCGAACATCTCCTGGATGGAGATGCCGGAGCTTTCGGCAGCGAGTTGAGCCACCACACTGTGTTGGTCGAGGCCGAGGCGATGGATCCGGGAGTAAAGGTTGTTGACCAAGCCCCGGTGCTCGATCATGACACCTTTGGGATTGCCGGTATAACCGGTGGGATAGGCTATATAGGCCAGCTGATCAGGAGAAGGTGTCCATGGAGCGGGTTGTTCCTGGGGATGCAATTGAATATCCGACGGCCACTCGCAGACAATGAGATTAGGGGTGGGGAAGTGGATGGGTTTGTCAGTGAGCAGAAATTCAGCCCCGCTATCTGTAAGTACAAATTGTATACGCTGATCTGGTAGTTGGGGATCGATGGGAAGACAAACGCCACCGCACTGCCAGATGGCGAGAACAGCGCCAATGACTTCCGCGCTGCCATCTTTGTAAATGCCGACTACCTGTCCCTTGCGGAGCCCGTACCGGTCCGACAGATAAGTGGCCATGCGACCGGACCAATTTCTCAGCCAGCCATAGGACCAGGCGCCCCCATTGAAATAGACGGCGGGGCGGTGGGTGAAGCGTTCGGCTGCCTGGCAGAAGAGGGGATGGTAGTGGCCGGTAGGAAAATCCATGTCGGGCCCAGTGGACCACTCGAGCAGCCTTTGCAACTGTTCTCCGCGAGGCTGGCCGCAATGGGCCACGAGAATGGCGCGATCCTGCAGAACTTCTTCCATGATCTGCGCCAGTAGCTGGAGCCAACGATGGATCGTGTCGTCATGGAATAAAGCAAGATTATAATTGATGCCAATGAAAAGGTCTTCTCCTATTTTCCTGCAATGGATGGTTAGATCAAATTTGCTTTCCACGGAATGGCGTTCGAAGGGACGGATGGAAAGATCATCGATAGTGATTACGGGGATGTCGGTAACTGACTCATGTACGACAAGCATGCAGTCAAAAACAGGTGATCTGCTGAAATCTCTCGGCAGATCGAGCTCGTCGACAAGCTTGTCAAATGGATAATCCTCGTTGGCAAAGGCGTCTATTACCGCTGTTTTGGCGTTAGTAAGCGATGTGGCGAATGAAGCCATTCCATCGATCTTTTCCCGGAACACGATGCTATTAAGGTAAAGACCGGCCTGCTCTTGCAGTTGCATTTTGTGCCGTCCGCTTACGGGACTTCCAATAATAAGGTCGGATTGGCCGGTAAGCCGATGTAAAAGCGTCTGTGTGACGGCGAGCATCTGCATGAAAAGCGTGACGCCTTCAGTGGCTGCCATCTTTTCCCATTTACCTCCAGCGCCTTTGAGAAGCTTTGTCAGGCTCTTGCCTGCATAGGTTTGAACCGGTGGTCGGGCGGCATCCAATGGCAGTTGCAGTATTGGAAGTTCACCCTTCAACCGGGTATACCAAAACTCACGTTTAGATTGCCAGTATTCTGCCGGCAGACTGGTCTGCCAGCTGGAGAAATCCTTATACTGGATAGCCAGCGGGGAAAGCGATGGAGAAGTGCCTTGCCGGAGCGCCTGATAAAAATGGATGAGGTCTTTGCCTAGAATGCCCAACGACCACTCATCGGCAAGGATATGGTGCAGGGTAAAAACAAACAGCCATCGTTGCGGAGAAAGCCTAATCATGGATGCGCGGACGAGGGGCGCCTGTTGCAGGTCGAAGTTGAAATGACTTTCATCATCGATAAATGTTGAAATACGTTGATCTTGTTCGTTCTCTCCCGTCCAGTCGAGAAAGTCAACGCCAAATTTTCCGGTGTCAAATCCTGCTATGACCTGGACGGGTTCGCCATTTCTCAATTCAAAGGCGGTTCTGAGGATCTCATGCCTTTGAAGGAGTAGCTGCCAGGCGATTTTCCATGCGCCTGTATCCAGGCTGCCGGATAGGACCAATGCGCCAGGGATATTATAGGCGTAACCTGCCTGGCCCATCCTGTCGAGCAACCACATCCGTCGCTGAGCGAAGGACACTGGGTAGTGAGAGGCGGCTTCTGCTGGCTTTAAAACCGGAATAGCGGATGAGTGTTCCTGTTCAGCGACCGGCTGCTCTTCCAGTAGTTTGCAAAGTTTTTCGACTGTGGGATGGCTGAAAACATCCCGCAAAGTGATGGCTCTGCCAAATTTTTCCTCGGTTTGCGCTATCAATTTCATGGCTTTAAGGGAATCGCCACCCCATTCGAAGAAATTAGTATTGATCCAATCGATCGGCCGGTTAAGGACTGCCGTCCAGATGGAAAGCATGACACGTTGATCGTCGGTGGCGGGCGGCACCTCCAGCTCATGTTCCAGCCTGATCTTTACCTTTTTACTTTCAGTCGCCAAAAGACCGGCTTCCTGGCCCCTGCCAGGAAGGGATGGAACGATATAAAAAGTCTGCGGCACGAGCACGCCGGGCATTTTTTCATGCAGTGTCTGCTGCAATTGCCGGATGAAAAGCAGGTCACTGATGGCCATCACCGGATCGCTGAAAAGGCGCCGATCTATTTTTCCATTGGAGGTGATAGGGAATGCATCTGTGAATACTACGATGGCCGGTACCATGTAGGCGGGCAGTTTTTCAAGTAAACGTTGTTTGATCCATTTGCAGTCGTTGACTGTAGCATCATCTGTGATCACGAATGCGGCCAGGTGATAGCCCGACTGATCGTTAGGGAATGGTAAAACGACGGCCTGGCGCACTTCTTCTATAGAAGAAAGGCAATGTTCTATTTCGCCTGTCTCGATACGGTTGCCATTGATCTTTACCTGGGCATCGAGCCTGCCGTAGAATTCGATGGTGCCGTCAGGCCGGTAACGGCCCCGGTCACCGGTGCGGTACATTATTTCCGGTAACTGATGAGTAGGTTCGGGAGAGGAGGGATTGTCGGGGAAAGTAATGAAGGACGCTGCGGTTCGCCCAGGGTCGTTAATATAACCTTGTCCGACGCCCACTCCGGAAACATAAATCTCACCCACTGCGCCAATGGGGACGGGTCTTCCTAATGCGTTGAGAATATGGATCTTCATGTTCCGGATGGCCCGGCCAATAGGGATCAAGTTTTCGGCAGGATCATATTCTGTAAGGAAATGATGAGTGATGTCGTCCGAGGCCTCGGTGGGACCGTATGCGTTAACCAGTGTCGTATTCGGGAAATGGGTAAACCACCTGTTTACAAGCGCTGGAAGTAAAGTCTCGCCTGTCATGAGTGCAAAAGCGGGATTCCAGTCCATGCAACGTTGCTGCTCTTCTTTTATAGCTAAAAAGGTATTGGCAAACGAGGGTACCATCTCGATGATGGTGGGTTGGTCCCTTTCGAGCGCCCCGATAAAATTTCCAATGTTTTGAAGAAGTTTATCCGGATAGATACAAACGGTAGCCCCGCAAACCAGGCCAGCCAGCAATTGCCAGATGGAGATATCAAAGCTTTGCGGGGCATTTTGGATGACTATACTTTCCCTGTCCATATGAAGGGCTTCGATCTTGGCAAAGAGGTGGTTCATCATCCCTTTTTGTTCGATCATTGCGCCTTTTGGGCTACCGGTCGACCCGGATGTATAAATGATATAGGCCAATGCATCGGGATCGGGCGTTTCAACAACGACAGTTCCTGCGGGATCGGTGGTGAGAAGATCCTCGATGGGTTGTGCCAGGGTAATCGAAGTCAATTCATCCAAAGTGATGAGAGGTCGAGGCTCTGTAAAGGTTTCCTTGTCGGTAAGGATCATGGTTGCCCCGGACGCGAGGACGATTGTCCTGACCCTGGACAGTGGGAAGTCCATTCCCAGCGGGAGATATACCGCGCCGGTGCGGAAGATTGCGAGAAGAGAGATCAGCAGATGAGGTCCGCGGCGGCAATAGACGGCCAGCACATCTCCTTTTTTTACTCCCAGGGAGGACAAGCCCGCCGTTGCGCGTTCTACCAGTTGGTGGAGGTTGGCATATGAAATTGCAGCAGGCCCAAATCTGACCGCTGTTTTTTGCCCATCCTGAATGGCCCAATGGCGCACATAGTCAGGAATCAGCCGATCCAGCGGGAGCGGTTTTTCCGTCTGCTGGAAAAGCCGGATGAGCGCCAGATCTTCTTCCGAGGCTTCGCCGACGGTATCGTTGCCCTCTTCGTTATTGCCATTGGCGGATCGTCCGTTGTCCGGACGTGCAACGCCAGCGGCTTTTTTCCGGGTGACCAGCCCCACGAGTTGATTACCACCTGGGCGACCGGCTGGATGAAGGAGTATACGGGCTTCGTCGACTTCCGGATAAGACCTGATGTTTTCTTCTATGGTCACAGGTTCCACGATATATCCTTTGAACAGGAAAGCATTGTCGGAATGCCTGGTAGCCCCGGGCCGGTTTTCTATCTCAGAGATGGCGCTTAATGGCAGGTGGTCGGCCGTGATGGCCTGCTCCATTAGGGATAGCAGATCATCGCCCATCTCGCGTACGCCGGCTTCGTCAAAAATGTCGCAGCGGTAGATAATATCAAATCTCAATGAATCGCCGGTTTCCATGAAATAAAAGCTGAGATCAAATTTGCTAGTCGTGACCGGGAATGAAAAAGGCCTGATGACAAGATCGCCATCCAACGCCGCGGGATTGGCCGCGCGCTCATTCCTGTAAACGATCATGACGTCAAAAAGTGGAAACCTCGTCCTGTCATCGGGTAGCGAGAGCTTTTCGATGAGCAGATCGAATGGGTAGGCCTGGTGCTGGAAGGCTCCGGAGATCAATTCCCTTGCGTCGGCAAGCAAAGAGGAAAGTGAGCGGTCGTTGTACAGGCGGGCGCGAAGTGCTACGGTATTCGCAAACATCCCCAGTTGATCTTCCAGTTCGGCGAACTCGCGTCCGAGGACGGGTGTACCCAATACTATCTCCTGCTGGTGGCAGTATTTGGACAGGAAAAGATTCAGCAACGCATATAAGGTAATAAAATTTGTGGTGCCATTTCGGGCGGACAATGCGGAGATGGCCGTCGAGAGGCTTGTGCTGCAATGCCAGCCGAGGGCGCTCCCTTCATAAGAACGTTCGAGCGATCGCTGACGGACCAACTGCAGATCAAGAACGGAGATCGTGCCCGCGAAGGTCCTTTTCCAGTAGGCTTCGTGTTCGGTAAATTCCGGTGAATCCATCCGGGATGCCGACCAGCAAGCGAAATCCTTGTACTGGATCCGCAATGGCGGCAGCGCGGCGGCGCTGGGGTGTTGTAGCTGTGAATAAATGAGATGCAGGTCGCGAATAAGTACTTTGAATGACCATTGATCGATGATGATATGGTGGACATTGATCGCAATGATCCTTTTGTTCTTTTCGAGAATAAAAAGGGTAGCTTTTATCAGTGGGCCATTTTGAAGATCAAAAGGGCGCTTTGCAAAGTCGGCGATTTGCATTGCGACGGATTGGGCTCTATCGGATTGCTGCGATAGATCGATGAGCTGCATTTCATACGCGTCGGAATCGTCGAGAATAACCTGCCGGGGTTCGCCTTTCCTCACCTGGAATGTCGTTCTGAGCACTTCGTGTCTTTCTACCAGCTGCCTGAAGGCGGCTGCCAAAAGCTGATCGTCCACCGGGCCGTAAAGTTCAAAGACATTCCCTTCATTGTAAGCAACCAATTTGTGGTCGGACAGCTGATCCAGGATCCAGAGCCTTTTCTGTGCGTGGCTCAAGGGGTAATCTTCGGAAGGAGGCGCCCAGGGGATGATGCGGCTTTCGGGTTTTAGGGACTGATTGCCAAGGCGGCCTTCAAGAAGTCCGGCAAATCCATCGATAGTGGGATATTTGAAGAAATCTTCGAAATCCACTTTTAGAGGATACAGTTGCCGGATGCGATTGAGGATATGATTTGCGATGAGCGAGTGACCGCCCAACTCAAAGAAATTGTCGCTCGTGGTCAATTCCTCGGTTTTCAGCACTTCCTTCCAGATAAGGAGCAAATTATCAGTGATGCTGAGGGAGCCGGCAATGAAATCCCTGAATGATCCAAACCGCGGAAAGTCAAAAATATCTTCGAAGGAAATGCTTACTTCCAGTTTTTTGCGGACGGCGTTTATCATTTTTGAGGCGGTAAGCGAGTCGCCGCCGGCTTCAAAAAAGTGAGTGTCTGTGGAAGAGATAGGTGCCGGCAGTACTTCGTTCCAGGCGGTGGTTAATAATTTGCCGAGCGAGTCGGTTTGGAATGGGGCCACCGGATCGGGAGTATCTTTTCCTGTTGCGGCGATGCCAGAGCGAAGAGCAGGATGGACATCCTCCCGTATCCAACATCTTGTTTTAGCAAATGGCCTTGGGGGCAAGGAAATCCTTTGGCCTGCAAAGGCCGAGAAGAAGTCCGGTTTGAACAAATAGCCCGCATTGTACAGCGCGCTTTCGATCTGAAGGTCCTGCTTCAACCAGGCATGCTGTTGTATGGAGAAAAGAGTGTATCCGCCGGTGTTTGCGGAGAAGCTGTCAAGGGCGGAATAAAGTCTAGAGTGCTTATCGACGGAAATAAAAAATGGAGTACCGGTGTGGCATTCCTTTTCGATCATCTTTTCAGCGCGAGGGGAGATGTCCGTGGCCTGGTCATCTCGTGCGCCGGCTAATTGCGCGAGCATTTCTTCAAATGATAGTTGCTTGTTTATATAAGCAGTGAGGGCCTTTCCCGCGCCCGTGCCCACTATTTTGTCGGGTCGAAGACCGAGATCGCAAAAATGTTCATATACCGTCAGTTCAAAGGCGGCCTCCTGGATTGCAGGGTCTGCGTTTTGCGCTGACGCCGTCCTTTCTTTTGCCTCGCGGGTTTGCGACTTGACCAACAGAACCTCCGATCCATAGTTGCCCGCCGCCAATTCCCTCTGCTTAGATGCTTCGCCGGTAAAAAGAAAAATGGTCTTTACCGGTTTTTGAGGAGGAAGCTTGATAGTGGACCCGTTGGATTGGATAAAATTGGTCAACAATTCCTGCAATTCGGGAATAGAACCGGCGACAAAGGATTGCCGGAATTTGTAATGCTTCCGGCCGACAGCAAGGGTAAACGCGAGATCTTCCAAGCACGGGTGAGGTTCGTCGGTTAAGAGGTCGATGAGGTCCTGTGCATGGCTGAGCAAGCCTTGCAGGTGCCAGCAGGAAAGCATGACCAGGTGTTTCTTTGGAAAATCCTGACGGGAATCCTCCTTTCTGTTTTCCTGCAGTACGACGTGACAGTTTGTACCGCTGAATCCCATGGAACTTATTGCTGCAAGGCAGGACCCATCTTTGCCGACCTTCATCGGTGCGAGGGTTTCAGTTATATATACACTTGCGTTATCAAAATTGATATGCGGACTGGGTCTACCGGTATAGATTGCGGGAAAGACCTCTCTTTTTTTCAGGGAAAGAATTGTTTTTACCAGGCCTGCAAGACCGGCAGCCGACCGGCTATGACCGATATTGGCTTTTACAGTAGAGATGGGGCAGCATTTGCCGGCTGTCCGGAAGTTTGAAAAGGCGATGTTAAGGCCGGCGACCTCAAGACTGTCACCCAGTTGGGTACCTGATCCATGTGCTTCTATAAAGCCAAGATCAGTGGGATCGATATCGGCTTTTCGCCATGCGCGAAGAATGACCTCGGCCTGGGCAAAACTGTCCGGCGCGGTTAGACTTGCGGATCGGGACGCGTTGTTATTGACGGCGGATGCCCGGATGATGGCGTGTATATTGTCATTGTCTGTGAGTGCTTTGTCAAGCCTTTTCAAGAGGATGGCAACCACCGCTTCTCCATACACCATACCGTTAGAGGCGTCGGAGAACGGAATGCTGTTACCGTCAGGAGAGTCCACTTCGATATGTTGACCCGCATCCAAAAAAGGGAAGAGCTCGATATTGGCGGCGCAGACGATCGCCTGATCCGCGTTGCCAAGCAGCAATTCGTTACACGCCTGGTGCAAAGCGACGAGGCCGGAAGAACAGGAAGTATCGACGACGGCAACGGCCCCTGTCAGGTTAAATACCCTGTTTAAGCGGGCTGCCAGGAATTCGCTTGCGTTGCCGGTAACCAGCGTCGGCGCAAATTCTTCCGCGTGGCGATAATAGGATTGCGCAGAATTGGCTACATATACGGCGGTATTAGATCCGCTTAAGGCATCCGGGTCGTAACCGGCATCCTCCATGCACTCATGGACGGTCTCGATCAACATCCGTTGGTGGGGATCCATATGCTGCGCCTCGCCGGCAGCGATCTGAAAGAACTTGTGATCGAACAGGTCTACCCGGTTGAGGAACCCCCTCCGCTGATACTGACGGTGCTTTGGCAGGGTCGTCAGCTGAATACGCCCTTCGGTGATATCGCCGATGGACCGCACTCCTTGCCGAAGCTGCCGGTAAAACGCGGAGAGCGTTTCCCCCCCGGGGAATCTTCCTGCCATACCTATGACGGCTACTTTATACTCCATATGCAACAGTGGACTGGGTTAGTGGAACGGCAAAATCTTCTTTGTGCTCCTTTTCGTACAGGATATTCTCGGACCAGATATAATTGACCTTGCCCCATTTCGCTGCGGACTCCACGTCGGGAAAGAATCCCTTGCCGTTATGGTTGGCGCTTGTATTACATAGTAATGGGATACCGCTGCAGATATGAAAGGAGGTGAGGAGTTGATGGATGACGGGATGCTGTTGCCGATCGACAGTCTGTAAACGCGCCGACCCGTCAAGGTGCATTACGGCGGGAATCTTTTCAGTCCATTCGGATTTGACCATGTGATCGAACAGCATATAAGGGTCGTTCGACCCCGGCGCGAAAACTTCAGCGGCATGTTCTTCCAGGCAGATGGGGGAGACGGGGCGGTACCCTTCACGTCCTTTGACCTTGTTCAGTAGATCTTTCATTTCCGCCTGTATTGGTGAAGCGAGGATACTTCTGTTCCCAAGCGCTCTTGGCCCCAACTCAGCCCGGCCATTCAGGAAGACTACGGGCTCGCCTTGTTGATACATGAATTTGCCTAGTTCCTCCACGGTCATCGGGTGTTGTTTCCAGCCGGCCACGTCGGGCGACGGGTTCAAAATGGCACCCGAATACACGTTCCAATCGAGATGGCTTTTTCCTGTAAGCTTGTACGCCAGGGCCGCGGCAGTTCCCAAAGCGCTGCCTGAGTCGTTTGGGAAGGGGGGGACATAGACTTCATGAAAGAAGCCGGTATTTCGCACCTGGCTGTTCCATTTAATATTGAGCGCGCATCCGCCTGCAAGGCAAAGATTACCGGAAGGCATTCCGGCCCTCTTCACCTTTTTTTGTAATTTTTCGACCAGGACGTTTCCGAGCCATGCGTGAAAGCTCGCCAGAATATCTTCATCTGAAAAGGCTGATCCTGCCACTTGCCGTTTGAATTCATTTGTGAAAATGTTAGCGAACCCCATCGGGCTGGTGTAAAAATCATGGTAGATGCTGTCGAATTTTTCAAAAAGGGATGCTTGCAGGTTACCGAGGGCGATGTAAGCCATGACCTTTCCTGCAACGGAAAGGCTATCCTTTGCAAAGTTTCCCGTTACGCGGAAAGGGCCGAAATGCTGGGAGAAAATGGAGTATATATTTCCGATAAAAAGAAAAAGCGGACCCAGGTTTTGCATCTTTTTTTCTTTTGGGTCAAAATGATATAGACGCGGATACATCCCTCCGTCCCATACGAGGATGTAGGCAGGTTCCTTGCGGGCGGCAAATGGACTGCTGGCATAAGCGCCCATGAGATGTCCGGTGACGTGCAAAAAGCTGCTGTAGGGAAAATATTTATCCTTGTAACGAAGATGTTGGAATTTCGACTCGTTTAAAACTTCGTCTGCCGGTGTTTTTTCCTGGTAGCGGGCAACAGGTAGCTCATAGGGATCGCCAAAATTCGCAAAAGCAAGGAAGTTATGATTTTCAGCAATACGGAGCCTGGGTTGCAATGCCAGGGCATCGGCGTCGAATCCTCCCCAGCCGTCAACCGCGAAATGATCGATATCGGCGAGATGTAAATTTTCCCGTAAAAGTAACTGCTCTATCTCACTGATATCGTCGACTCCGGTATATCTCGCATTATTGGCGATCTTTTCCATTTCAATGTTAAAGATCAAACGATTGTTCTCCAGTACGGCTACGCCTCCGTCATGCGTAAGTTTTAAACCGCAGATGAGCATAAGTAAATGTTTTAGTATTAGATAATGGAAGGATCACAGGTCGATGGTCTCGGGCAGTTGCTCCGATTGATCTACCAGCGGGCCAGCGTCAAGCAAACGACCTAGTTGCCCTATGGTCGGATGACTGAACAGATCGTAGATCTCCAGCTTTGAAGGCAATATTTTAGAAAGATCGCTTTGGGCTTTAACGGCTTTTAGTGAATCCAGTCCGATGGTAAAGAGGTTTTGATCAATTCCCAGGCGTTGGATGGATAACAATTCGCGGAAATAGGCGGCCAGCTGCTCCTGAAGGGGAGTTTCCGGAGCATGGAAAGGGTGGTCATCGTTGCTGTGATCGAGGCCCGCGATAATCCTGTTCTTGTCCAGTTTGCCGTTGGTGGTCATTGGAAGGGTGTCCAGTTGAACAAAAATCCCGGGAATAAGATGAGCAGGCAGTTTGCCGGCAAGGAATTCCCGCAATCTTTCCGCTGAAATACTCATCCGACTTGTATATGCGGCAATGAGGTCCTTTTGAAGATCTGGCAAGGTGCGGAGAAAAACAACACACTGGTCGATACCTGGCATAGATGTGGCCATTTTTTCTACCTCTCCAGGTTCGATACGAAACCCGTTGAATTTGATCTGGTCGTCCAGCCTTCCTGAGCATTCAAGGGTGCCATCCTTGCGCCACCGGCCGCGGTCGCCGGTGCGATAAAGCCGTTTTGACGGATGTAGCGGATCGGGAACGAACTTTTGCGTAGTCTGCTCCGGTTTGCTCCTATAGCCTTTTCCGACACCTTTTCCTCCAACGAAGATCTCCCCCCATACTTCCCTGGGCAGGAGCTGGAGCCGATCATTCAAGATATGGATGTCTGCAAATGGAAGCGGGCGGCCAATGGAATGGGAAATCTTTCCGGTGCCTACTTCTTCTACCGTGCAACCTACGGTAGTTTCAGTCGGGCCGTATTCGTTATAGATGCGTATGGCGGGGTTAAGATCCCGCAAGAGACGGATATGCCGCTCCTGTAACTCCTCTCCTCCGCAGACGATGACATCCACAGGAAAAGTGGACGGTGCGATCATCCGAAGAAGATCGAGATGGGATGGAGTCAGCTTGATGAAACCAAAATGTCGAGGGCTATTGCAAATGTATTCCAGATGTTCTTTCGTGCCGGGACCATCCAGGATATCGAGTGTGTATCCCCGGATGAGCGGAGTGAAAAGCGTAGTAATGGTGAGATCGAACGCGATGGAGGTCAATAAGGGAACATAAGGGTTGTGCACTTCTTCAAAGTAATGATCCGATGCCCAGACGAGATAGTGGAGCAGGTTGTCATGTGTGATCTCAACGGCTTTGGGTCTCCCGGTAGAACCTGAGGTATACATGAGATACGCGGTATCCGCCCGGCCGATGTCCGAGGGCGGATCGAATCTTTTACCGTCGTCCGCCAGGATGAGGTCGGCTGCGATGATCTTGCCTTTGAACGAGTCCGGGATGTCGAATAACCGATCAGCCAGCGTTATCAGTCCGACGGCGGTGCTGTCGATCAACATGTACTCGAGCATTTCTTTAGGTTGACCCTGGTGGATGGGTAAGAAGACAGCACCGGCTTTTAGAATGCCCCAGATGGATACAATGGCTTCCGGGGAAGGGGGAAGGAGTATGGCGATCACCTTTTGATGACAGTCGCTAATGCTATTAGCGATTGAAGCGGCAAGTTTATCAGACTGTTCCCGCAGCCAGGAATAGGTCAACCGGCGATTGCCGCACTGTAATGCGATGCGATTGGCGAACGGTGCCGTGCTATTTATCAGCAAGTCTGTAACGGAACCATTGCCTTCAAGCCGGCTGCTCCAGTCTTCATCCTTCGGCACCGGCGTGTGCAGATCGTCGCTATCGAACAAATCGAGATCATCGATGGCAATTAGCGGAGAGCGGTAAATTTCTTCAAAAAGTCTGCCAAGGGATTTGCACAAATCCCCGATGAATTCAGCGGCATAAAAGTCCGTATTGTATTCGATGCTCAAAAGCAGATCCTGGCCATTGTCCGTAAAGGTGAAAGTGAGATCAAATTTGCTGGTTCCGGAGGTTATTTTCAGCGGCTGGACACTGAGACCGCCCGGGGTGTCTGTGGATGCATGGAAAAAATAATCCACCATGATATCGAAAAGTGGTGATCTGCCGGGATCTCTCACCGGATATTTGTCGTGGATCAGAAGTTCAAAAGGATAATCCTGGTGTTCGAGGCCGTCGATGATGGTGCCGGCGGACCTGACCAGCAGGTTTAAGAAAGTTTCCGTTGGGTCTACCAAGAGGCGCAAAGCGATGTTTTGTACATAGAGGCCGATCTGCTCGCGATCGGCCGCCCTGACATTGGCGATAGAGGTTCCCAAAGTCAGATCGTCCTGCCCTGCATATTTGCGCAATAGGATGCAGACGCAGGCATACAAGGACGCAAAAAAGCTGCAATTGCCTTGCTGGCTTATTTTTCGGAGAGCGGCCACCGAAGACTGATCGAAATTTTGTGTCAGCGTTTTCCCTGTATACGTTTTTCGTGCCGGTCTTTTATTCTTATAGGGAAGATCGATGGGGAGCGGTAAGGTGGAAAATTGTCGCAGCCAATAGGCTCTTGACTGCTCAAAATGTCCATTTGCCATATTCCTCTGAGCGGCCAGCACATAGTCTTTATATTGAACGGAGAGGGCAGGCCGATCAACGGGATATCCGAGAAGAAGACCCCGATAGTTGTCAATCGCTTCAATAAAAAGATTTTTCAAGGATAAGGCGTCGCAGATGAGATGGTGGATAACGACCGAAAGGATCGATTGGCCATCCTCAGTCCGGACAAGCCTGATCCTGATAAGCGGGCCTGTTTCCAATGGAAGGGCGACGCCATTTGTCCACTTTTCGAGCGCCGCGTCCAGGTTTTCAGGGGTGGAATTTTCTGTCCACTCTACGTATTCAAAAAAATCGAAAAGATTATTTTGCGGTGCACCGGAAATTGTCCTTTGAACCACTTGTCCATCCTGTAGTAAAAAAGAGGTCCTCAAAATATCATGACGAAGGATCACTTGCCTGAAGGCCGATTCGGTCAAGCTCGGCTGCAATTGTTCCCCCACCTTAAAATGATTGCAAATAAAATACGCATGGGTATCTTCTTCCAGCTTCGAAAGAAACCAAAGCCTTTGTTGTTGGCTGGACAACGGAAACGTTGTTGAGCTAAGGAGATCGACAAACTCCCGTTTGTGAACCTTGATCTTTTCCAAAATCTCCGTGGATGGCGGATGTTCGTCAAAGTGTACGGCAATTCGTTCCCCCTGAAGGGTGAGTCGGATGCCCATCGCTTCTAATTCGGCAATAAACTCTTTTGCAGAAGCAGAGGTCATATGTAAATGATTGAATTTTCGCGTTGGTTTTGTTGCTGAGTGGATGCTTTTATCTTTTCGAGTTCGTCGGACAGAAGGTGGATCGTTGGAGACAGGAATATAGATCTCAATGGCACGGTAATTTTTAATTCTTCATCGATCCTGGCAGCAAGCTGCGCAGCGCCAAGCGAATGACCACCGTGCGAGAAGAAATTGGCATCGATACTTTCAATGTTTGTGTTGAGAATGCGGTTCCATATTTTAACCAGCGCTTTTTGGATCGTTGTTTCAGGCGGCCGCATGGCATGAGCCGCTGTTTTCGAGGAAAGATCGGGTGCGGGCAATTTCTTTCGGTCGATCTTTCCATTTTCATTCAAGGGCCATGCCGCCAGGTGGACGTAGGCCGCCGGGATCATGTACTCGGGCAACAGCCTGCCCAGGAAATCCCCTAATTCCTGTTGTGGGATCTCCGTTGCGCCCGAATAATAAGCGACGAGATAATTCAGGCCTGCCGGGTCTTTGAACGCGCACACCAACGCCATTTCCACACCTGGAACTTTCATGAGGTTTACTTCTGTTTCACCGAGCTCTACCCTAAAACCCCTGATCTTTACCTGAAAGTCCTTCCTGCCCAGAAATTCCATATTTCCATCCGGTAGGAGCCGTCCGAGATCGCCGGTTTTATACATACGTCCACCCAGTTCCTGGCGGAAAGGGTCGGCAAGAAAGGCTTTAGTCGATTTTTCAGGGTCATTAATATACCCTTCGGCTACCCCGCAGCCGCCAATATAAAGCTCCCCGGTAACGCCAATAGCGACAGGATGCAGGAACTCGTCAAGAATATAGAAGAAATTGTTTGCTATGGGCTTTCCGTAAGGAATACTTCGCCAGTCAGGGTTTAGCTGGTCAACCAGGTAATAGTTGGACCAGACGGTCGCCTCGGTTGCGCCGCCGAGACTTACGAATTGCATCGAAGGAAAGAACTGTTTACTTCTGGAGGGCAATTGCAGGGGAATCCAGTCGCCGCTCACCAAGGCGAGTCTTAGATGGGTCTGTGCGTGAGATTTTGAATATTCGAGCTCGGACACAAGATAATTCAACGTAGTGGGCACCGAATCCCAAATGGTGATCCGTTGTTCGACCAGGGTCTGTTTCAGCCGACTGATATTTTGAATCTCTTCTTCTGTGATCATAACGATGGTGCCGCCGGCCGCAAGTGTTCCGAAAATATCATAGACCGAGAGATCAAAACACATGGATGTGACAAACAACAGGCGGTCATCTTTGGAAATGGAAAACTGGCGGTTAACCCACTCGATGAGATTGACGGCCGCATGGTGTTGGATCATGACGCCTTTGGGTTGACCCGAGGAGCCGGAGGTGTAAATGACATAAGCAAGAGACCGGGGGTCGACTGCCGGCCAGGTCATAGCCGCGTCTTCCGGCGAGGCCGTATCATCCATCACGATGCAAGGCAGATGGGTCAATGTATCCGGAAGCAGATGAGGTAATTGCTGCTGATCGGTAAGGATCAGCCCACTTTCGGAATTGGTGAGGATATATTCCATTCTTTCGGCGGGGTACCGGGGATCGATGGGAACATACGCGGCACCGGTCTTGAGAATGGCCAGCAATCCGGCGATCATCCCCGGATGACGACTAGTGACAAGAGCGATCCTTATCCCGGGCCTTGCTCCGGCCTGGAATAATTTACGTGCGATGGCATTCGACTTTTGCTGTAAATCACTATATGACATGGACCAATCATGCCATCGTACCGCCTCTTGTTGCGGAGACGCGGCCGCCTTTTCCTCGAAGAGGCCGTGCAGTGTAGCCGAATGGCTGTAAGGGGTGACAGTATGATTGAATTGGAAGAGGATGGCTTCTTGTTCTTCCACCGACAGATAATTGTGCATTCCTACCGGCGATCGGGGCGTTGAAACAAGTGCATTTAAAAGGTTTATGAGGTGGCCGGCCATGTTGGTAACGGTCTCTTCCCTGTAAAGAGAGGCATCATAACCGATGGTACAGGAAATAGAGGGATCGGTCGTATGGAAATAGAACGTGAGATCGTATTTGTTGGCGGAGAAGGATTGGTCGGGTATTTCAGATTCCACAGTGAAGGCATTGACGAAGTAAGGGTCCAGTCCCTCGTCGTGAAAATCTTCAGAAACAATCATCACATCGAAAAGAACGGATCTGCCGGGCTCCCGGCTGAAACGCAATTCATTCACTATCTGGTCGAAACTAAAAGCCTGATGCTGAAAAATGTCGAGGATCTCCTCTCGCATCCTGCCGATGAGAGAAATAAAACTTTCGTGCGGGTCGATCATGATGCGTCCTGGCATCGTATCCAGGAAGAGGCCCACTGTGCGATGAACTTCTTCGATCGGCCTGCCAGCGACGGGCATCCCAAAAACAATATCGGTCTGGCCGCTGTAACGACTCAAAAGGGCGTTTACCGCTGCCAACAGGATGGTGAATGGGGTTGCCCGTTGCTCTCTTGCAAGATCACGGATGCGGGATGAATCGGGAAGGGGAAGGGTGACCGTGACTTTGCGGCTGTTAAAGGCCCTGTCTGCTGGCCGGGGAAAATCTGTAGGCAGCGTAAGCAATGGTATGCCCTTTGCAAATTTTTCCAACCAGTATTCGCGATGAACCTGCTGGAAACCGGCGGCGAGCGTCTGTTTTTGCCAGTCGAGGTAATCGGAATAGGAGAAGCCTTTTTCCTGAAGATGTACGTTCTGAGCGCCGAGCCGCAGACTGTACAAGGCCGAAAAATCTTCGTCCAGGATGCGTTTCGACCACCCGTCGATAATAATATGGTGGATATTTATAAAAAGGATGTACAAGTCATTCTGTAAATGAAAGACGAAGGCTTTGAACAGCGGGGAGGTTGCAAGGTCAAAAGGGGAGGCGACTTGGGCTGTCATCATTTCCTTTGCCTTTGCCTGCGGATCGTTTTCCTGGCGCAGGTCGATGTAATGAAGCCTATGAATGGCCTCGTCATACTCAACTATCCGCAATTTCGGCATTCCTTTTACCAGCTCAATATTGCATCTTAGTACCTCGTGTCTTTGGATCAGGTCTTCCCAGGAAAGTTGCATCAATTGCAGTTGGATGTTGCCTTTGATACGTCTGGCGAAAGGAGAGTTGTAGACGGTATGGTGACCGTCCAGTTGATCCACCAGCCAAAGTCTGCGCTGGGTGGGGCTAGGGTCGGGCAGCAATTTCTGTTGATCGGCTTGATGTAAGGGACCGGTAGTGCCGGGATGGAGATTTAACGGAATGGCAGGCAAAGCAGATGCTGCTCTCGCGGCTAGTTCCGCGATGGTTGGGTATTTCAAAATATCTTGTAAGGTGACTGCGAACCCTTTTTTCTTCAGTTGCCCCATCAGCAAAATGGCTTTGATGGAATCGCCACCCAAGTCATAGAAGTCGGCAGATAGTGGAAGGCTGGTCTTATTAAAGATATCGCTGAAAACGCCGGCTACAATGATCTCGTGCGCTGTTTCGGGGAGGCGGTTGTCTAACGGGGACGGAAGGGACTGGCTGGCTTTTATGTGTTGGATGATATCCTGCCGATGGATCTTCCCGTTTGCCGTTAGAGGAAGAGTCGCAAAATAGTGGAACTGGCCGGGAATCATGTATTCGGGAAGCCGAGTCCTTAGGGAGGCCTTGATGACTGAAACGTCAAGAGGTGTTTCGCCGGAGTAGGCGGCTGCAAGATAAGGGCTCCCGTCATCATCGGTAAACGATAGGACGGCGGCTTCGCTGACACCGGCCGTCTGGCTGAGCCAATGTTCTATTTCAATTAGTTCTATCCGATGCCCCCGAACTTTTACCTGTTGATCTTTCCTGCCCAGGTAAAGGAGGTTTTCGTCATCCATCCACTTTGCCCAATCGCCGGTTCGGTATAGCCTATCGCTGCCGGAAACATCATCCGTGACAAAATGTTCTGCGGAAAGCTGGTGTTTATCGAGGTATCCTGCGCAGATCCCGGCGCCGCCGACATAAATCTCTCCCGGCACCCCGACTGCGCAGGAACGGCCGCGTATATCGCGGACATGGAGCTTTACCCCGGGCATAGGCTTACCAATAGGGATCGTACCCGAAAAGAGGCTTAGATCGTCCCGGTTGGAGAACGAAAAGAGCGTACAGCCGACAGTGGCCTCGGTCGGCCCATATTCGTTGACTAACCGGATGGAATGGGGATACGATCTATCGAGGAGAAAAGCAAGATGCTGTTTCGTAAGGGCTTCGCCGCCGATCACAAGCGTCTCGAACGGCTTGTCGTTGTGTTCCTCCAGGGCCTGTTGGAGGAGCCGGGAGTGGCTTGGCGTTATTTTCAGGAAAGAATAGGGAGCATGGGAAAGGAAATTGGGATCGAGGAACGGGTTAGCCGAAGTCGAGTCTGCGATGACCAGGGAGCTTCCCGCCATAAAGGGTAGAAAAAGAGAAGTTATGGCTGCGTCAAAGGAAAGGGGCATATGGAAAAAGGAACCTGCGAAGCAATTGCTGTCTGAGCAGTATTCGTCAAATGCCGCGGACAGATAGTTGGTAAGGCTGGAATGGCTGATCATTACGCCTTTCGGCTTTCCTGATGAGCCGGAGGTGTAGATGATATAGGCAAGGTCCGCCGCATCCGGATTCGGAGCAGGTGTCGGTAATTCCATTGCGGCCGCTTCGGACTGATCGGCAAGCATTAAAGGAATGCCGGGATAAGCTTCAAATAGGGCGGCTGACCAGCTGTCTGTAACGATGGCGTCAGGACTGCAGTCCTCGATCAGGGCAGCCATCCTTTGCTCGGGGTTTTCGGGATCCAGGGGGATAAAAGCGGCGCCGGCTTTGAGGATGGCGAATATCGCCATGACCATCGAGGGTGACCGATGCAGGCAACAGACTACTTTGTCTCCTTTTTTGATACCCGACTGCAGAAGCCTGTGGCAAAGGAAATCTGTTCTTCTATCCAATGTCTGGTAATCGATGATCTCTTTTCTGAAAACGATAGCTGCCCTTGCGGGATAATCGCGACACCCGCGGGTGAGGAGGCTGGTGATCCCTTCCCCGGCAAATTCCCGGGAGAAGGGGCCGGTTGCCAGTCTCTCCAAACGGCTCTGCTCTGTCTGTTGGAGAAATTCGATGTCAGCGAGCTTACCGGTCCTCTTAGAAGCAAACTCATTGAGAACGGTCCTGAAATGTCCTGCTATCGCCTCCATACCATCCTGCGAATAGTGCGAAGAATCGTAAAGGAACGAAAAAGAATATCGCTGTTCTTCGGGCACTATGATCAATCGGAAAGAGAAATTGGATTTTTCCTTGTATTCAGCTGAAACCAGCGTCAACGTCCCGAATCCGTCGGGGCCGACACCGTCCTTATCGCTCATCGGAAAATTCTCAAATACCAGCAGGTGATCGAACAAATGTTTTTTTAACGCGTGGCTGTTTTGGATATCACCCAGGCTACAATAATGATGAGGGAGTGCATCAAGCGCTTCGTTCTGATTCCTTTGGAGGAAGGTCGCCACGTTATCATTCATTTTAAAACCCATTCGTACTGGAATGGTGTTGATAAAGAAACCTATCATGCTTTCCACCATTGGGAGTGTGGCAGGTCTGCCGGAAACGACCGTCCCGAAAACTACATCGGTGACACCATTGTAGGAGGCGAGAAGCCACGCCCAGGCAGATTGGATAAATGTATTCTCGGTAACGTTTAGTTGATTACAACTTTCTCTTAGACCGAGTATCTCCTGCTGGGTTAGTTCGAGCAGGACCTGGCCGGGGGCAGCGGACGCATGACCCATGCCGTATTTCCCAGAAGGCAGCGTTGCGATCTCCTCATATCCAGAAAGTCTTTGCTCCCAGTAGCGCAAGCTTGTGTGCCGGGGGACCATTCGAAGCCATTCGAGATAACTTTTGAAAGGCGCTGACAGGGGTATGTCGATGCTTTGCTTTTTCAGCAATAGGTGATAAAGGAGATAGAACTCTTTTACCAGGATGCCGACACTCCAGCCATCCATGATAATATGATGATAAGCCCATGCAAAGGTGTATTCGTCAGGCGCGGTCCTGATGACCGTCAGACGGATGAGGCAACCTGCATGAAGATTAAATCCCTGTCGACGATCTTCGGAGAGAATGTCCGACAAACCGGATGCGTTTTCGGCTGGACAATACCGGAAATCCGGCTGGCCGGTGGCATGTACGAGCTGAGCGATGTCGCCGTTATCTCGGTTGGCGAAAGAGGTCCTTAACTCCGGATGTCTTTCCAGGAGGAGCAGGTAACTCTTGCGCAGGAGCAGGACATCGACGGATCCTTTCCATCGCAGGATCTTGTGTAGGGAATAGGTTTGTCCTGTAGGATCAAGGAGCCAATGATAGTAAATTCCCTGCTGTAAAGGAGAAAGCTCATAGCGATCGATAACCTTGGCGCCGGGTGAAACGAAGGGCTGGCTCAAGACGTGGATGAATTCATGCAGATGACGTTCGAAGCTTTGGCTTACAGCTGTTATCTTTGCTGTACTGTAGCAGTCATTGCTGTATTCGATGACTACCTCAAGACTGCCTTCGAAGACGACAGCGTTGACGCGTATCCCGCAACCCCGATGGTTTTGGGGATGTGAATCCGCGCCTTTGTATGATCTTGAAAAGGAGAATAATTCGGTCGAATCCTGCTGAGCAAGGGTTCTGTCGAAATCGCCGAGATAATTGAACAAAATGTTATCGTTGGACAGAAGATCGGGCAAAGCGTGGTCCGCAGCCAGGTATTTTAACATTCCATATCCTATTCCATTTGCAGGGATGTTATTTAGCTTCTGGCGGACGATCCCGATGCAGGCTATTGGATCGGTTGTTTTTGATAGTTCTATCACTATCGGATAATGTGTCGAGAACCAGCCTGTCGTACGGGACAGGTTGACGTTGGGATCAAGGGGTTGGCGTCCATGTCCTTCGAGTACCAGGCAGTACGGTGCATGGCCAAAGACGTCGGTAAGCGATCTGACGAGACACGCAAGCAGCAGTTCGCGCATATCGGCGTGGTGGGGCGCAAAAAGGCCTGTCCTTGCCGTTTGAGTGAGCTCCCAGTTGAGGCGGAATTGGACGGTTTCAGCCTCAGCCCCGGTATTCGCGCCATCTTTTTTGCAAGGGATACGTTGATTGGTGCCCGGTGCGACAAGGGATTGCCAGAGGGCGGATTCACCTGACCCGGCGAGGGTGGTGGCATATTTCTGTTGCGACTGCGTCCATTGCGCTAACGGTGTCGTCTTGTTTTGCAAGCCTAGCGGCAGACCTGCTATGCGTTGACCATAGAGTTCCACCATGTCTTCCAGGATGATCCGCCAGGACATACCATCTATGATGAGATGATGGATGACAAGCAGGATAAGGTCTTCACCTGGCATGTGGAAAACGGCGGCTTTACAGAGCGGGCCGGCGGCGAGGTCAAATCCTTTCTGCAGCGCATCACACAATTCTTTCCGGGTGGATTCCGGAGCGGGGTATTCGGTCAGATTGTGGAATTCAATGGGAAACAGTACATGGTCGATAGGTTCCAGCGACTGCCGGAATGATTGATGGCCTGCCAAAAAGCGCGTGCGCAAGCTATCGTGATGTCCGGCGAGGAAGTGAAGGATATCCGTGATGTGAGTAGGATCAACACGCTGTTGGGCCTTCAACAACATGGATTGATTGAAATGCTCCGCATGTATCAATTGTCTTTCGAAGAACTGCGATTGGACAGGCATTAGATGTTGTGGCGCAACGATTCCGGGAGCGACCGTTGTAGGTTCCAATTCGGTGACGACCGCTGCGAGATCCTGCAACACCGGATAGGAAAAGATATCGCGGATCTCACAGCGAAAGCCTTCCTTGTTCAGCCGGGAGGAAATCTGAATGGCCTTGATTGAATCTCCGCCCAGCCGAAAGAAGTTGTCACTCAAGTGGACAGGCGATTGTCCGAGCACTCTTTCAAACGTCACTACGAGGAGCTGTTCTTTGCGGTTAGCCGGGGTTGCTCCATTTGCGATCGTAACGGGTATTTCAAGTGAAGGCAATCCGTCCCGATGAATCTTCCCATTTGCATTCAACGGCATCGAATCGAGATGCCGGATGATGAGGGGGATCATATACCCTGGCAGTTTTGTCTTCAACTGGAGCATAATATCCTGTTCGATCAATTGATTGCTGCCGGTAACATAAGCCAGGAGCTGCGACACGCCGTTGATCTGTCTGACGGTTACGGCAGCCTGCCCAACGCCGTTGCATGTTGCCAATGCCTGTTCTATCTCTTCGAGCTCGATTCGGTATCCATTAATCTTGTATTGATTGTCTATCCGGCCGATGAATTCGATCCGACCATCATTCAGCCATTTTACGGTATCCCCCGTTCGATAGAGCCGTTGGTGTGGTCTATATGGATCTTCGACAAATCGTTGAGCAGACAATTCGGGACGGTTGCGGTAGCCGATGCCAACTCCCGGGCCACCGATATACAATTCGCCGGGAACTCCAATACCGCATAGTTGGCCATGCGTATCTGCGACATACGCGTTGGCCGCGCCGGTGGGTCTGCCCAATGCGGGGCGGTGGGAATAGACGGCCAGCGGGACTGTGTTTGGCCCTTCACCAGTGAGAGAGATAGCTTGCAGGATCATGGATACCGTGGCTTCCGTAGGGCCATAGGAATTACAAAATATGATATTGGGTTCTAGGGCTAGCCATGCTTTTACATCCTCGGTAACGATCCGCTCGCCGCCAAGGATGATCAACCGAAGGCGGCTGGGTGTGCGGGCCTCAAGCCGTTCTTCCAGCAATAATTTAAAGTGACTGGGGGTCAGTTTTATAAAACTGACCGGTTTTTCCTGCAACCAGGAGAGGATATGTGCAGGGTCCAGGAACTCATTGTGGTCGGCAATGTAAAGGCGTCCGCCGCTAAACAGCGTCGACCAGATGATCGTCTGGCAACTGTCGAATCCGATGGAAGTAAAAAGCAGACTACTATCCGCATCGCTGATGGCCAAATCTTGAATGGAAGCCTGAATATGGTTTACCAGCCCGTGGTGCGAGATCAGCGCACCTTTGGGCAATCCGGTGGACCCGGAGGTGTAGATGAGGTAAGCTGGGCTTTCGGGAAGAGTCGTTGCAACCGCTTCCGGGAGTGACGACGTGGCGAGCTCAAGATCAAAATCGGCGTTCCAAACGAACAAGGGGCAATCGGCGGGAAACGGATCGTCACAAAGAATGCAGGCGGCATCGGCGTCCTTGAGGACAAATGCCGTTCGTTCGGCCGGCCAATTCTTATCCAGCGGCAGGAATGAAGCTCCTGCTCGGAGGATACCGGCAAGGGCAACGACAAGGTTGATACTTCGGTTTAGCCTCACACCGATGACCATTCCCTGTGCCTGTCCAAGCCGGGATTGAAACAGGGCTGCCAACTGTCCGGCTTTTTGATCCAGCGCTTCGAAACTTAGCTGTTCATGGCTCGACTCAATCGCCGTCCGTTCGGCGAAACGGCGACATGCATCGGAAAGGAAGTCATTGACAGTCTTTCCGGTGACGACAGGCGCGTGCCCCTGAAAGCGATGCAACAGCAAGGTCTTCTCATCTGCCGGAACGTAATCGATGTTCATGATACTCACCGTTGGGGTTTGACCAAGGGCGGTAAGCAGCGTTTCGAAATGGCTAAGCATTCTCCGGATAGTGGACTGGTCGAAAAGGTCTGTCGAGTAATTAATTCTTACCGACAGGCCTTCAGCTTCCCGGACAGAAAAATGAAACGTCAGATCGAATTTACTATACAGGCTGGCAATGGGCAGTGGTGTTACCTTTAACGAGGAAAATGAGCCGGCAGTTTGCGACAAAATATCCTCATTGAGCACCATCATTATATTAAGCTCTCGAAGGGAGGTCTGACCATTGCGCTGCTGGTCGGCAAGGATCGATTCGAATGGATATTCGCTGTGATCGAAAGCGTCGCTGACCGTTGCGCGGACGGAACTCACCAGTTGCGTAAAGTTCATATCTGGTATCACGGAGATACGGATAGGCAAGGTGTTCAGAAATAACCCGACCTGGCGTTCCATGCCAATTCGATTGCGGAGAGAGAAGGGAGTCGTTATAACAAGATCGGTGTTTCCGGTGTAGCGGTGAAGTAACGCGGCCAGGCAGGAAATCATTTGGGTAAAGGCCGAGCTTTTTATTCCTTCGCATGCCCTGCGCAGGTGCATCACGCCATTGACTATAAATGATTGCTCTTCTGCACCTCGGAAGGTTTGGGAACTCTTTGCAGCCTGGCGGTCTGCAAATCCAATAAGCAACGGTGATGCGCCGGCCATTGCGTTTTGCCAATATACCTTTGCTTTTTCGGTTTGCAGTTTGTTCATTTCCGGTACGATAACCTTTTGCGTGACGTGGTCGTAGTTTTGGTTGGTTGAGGGGTCATACAAATGCAGGAGATCTTCGATGAGAATTTGCAAGGAGACTTCATCCGCTATGATATGATGAAGGGAAAAAAGGCAAATATGATGCAACGGAGTATTGGTGATCAGGATGGCGGAAACAAGGGGATCGTGCTCAAGATCATGATGTTTTTCTTGCAGCGAACGGGTTATGAGCGGCAAATCGGCCGATTGCTTTTCGTCGAGGAAGGCTATTGACGCGTCGTTTGCTATGAAGCGCGTTTTGACTTGAAGACCTTCGGTGGTCATGCTAAAATTGAATCTCAGACTATCGTGTCGGAGTAATAGCTGTTCCCAGGCCCTGATCCATCTGTCTCTATCGAGGGGGCCAGACAACGTAATGCCGGCAACGATGTTGTAAGCGCCTTCTGTCTCCGGCATTTGATGGGCGGTCCACATTCTTAACTGCGAGGCGGATGCCAACACATTTTCGGTGGGTGCGATAGTGTGATCGATCTCTGTGGTCGAAGTTTTTTTGGCCAGAAGTTCCGCTTGCTCTTCAATGGTGGGATAGGTGAAAAGCGTCGACATATTCAATCTTCTTCCCCATTTGCGTTCTATGGCTGTCAGGAGGCGAATGCCTTTCAGGGAATTCCCGCCTGCTTCAAAAAATCCTGTCGACGGCTGAAAATGCTCATGTCCGAGTACGGCTTTCCATAACTGATGAAGCTCAGTGGCAATACTGGAACCCTGAAACTGTTGGGCGGGTAACGGCAGGGCGGCAAACTTTAATTTGTTTTCGAAGTTGTCATGCGAGGGTAATAGCCGGATTTCAAATTCCGGGGTCCATTTCGCCCTTAGTCCGGTGCGTGTCAAGGCGTTTTTTTTGCCTTCTGCTATCCATATTTCGCCTGACTGGCCGGCGAGACAAGCCCTTTTGTCGGCCGTAAGGAGGGCGACACGAAAATCCCGTGCTACGGAGAAGGTAAACGATTTATCGTGGTCAGCGGCTGACATCCGGGCATGCAAAAAGGTGAACTGCCGGATTGGATCTCTTAGTAGTACAGTGCAGCGTCCAGCAGGCCAGCGCCGGCATACAGCTTTTATATCGGACTCATCGTATTCTCGGGCATCTATAACCCACGTAATATCGTGATGGTGGAATCCTTCATCCCTGTTAGCTGAGCCGGATTCGATAAGCTTCGATGGCTTACCGGGCAGATAAGCATGCGTGATCCTTTCAGCCAGCAATTTATCCTGGAGCTGTTCATCACTGGCATACGCATCCCTGGAATACAGACCCAACGCTGCGCCTGTCGACCAGGCTGCAAAAAGTTCGGCGATGCAGCGGAAGGTAGTCGCATCCGTGAACGACGCGGAAATGCTGGTGTGGTCCAGCCCAAGGAGGCTGGCATGAAAAAAGGTTTCCTTTTGCAAATGGGTGCCGGAAATTTCCTGCCTTGAGTGTTTTGCGAAGGCAAACGCAGGGTAGAAGAGCAACGCCGATCCTTTTTTGCAATTTGCCATCCCGGCAGTTTCTTTTTCGATAGCCATTCCGGGTTGGGGAAATAATTCCTTTACACCATCCATTTCCAAAGACAATCCATTATTACACAAAACCAGGGAGGCGCCGGAATGGCGGATCGCATATCGTCTTGTTTCCGGCGGCAGGGAAGGATCGATTGGCAAACAGACACAGCCCGCTTGCAAAACTGCCCAAACGCTGGCAGACCAAAGCGCCGATGGGTACATGTATATGCCGACGACGGCGCTGCCGGCGGCGGGCAACTCTTCGCGGATGGCCGAAGTGATGCCATCGGCAAGAAGTTGCATTTCCTTATAGGTGTATCGGGTCGTTTTATCAAAAACGGCCAGGTTCAGCGGGTACCGCGTAACGTTGTTCCGGATGGCGCTGAAAAGATCTGTTCTGCCCTCACGCTGAAAGGTGTCGTCAATAGCGGTAGACAAGGCACGTTGTTCCGCCGGTTGCGGACCGAGACAATGACTGAGCGGCATCTGGTCATTAAGCAGAAGATTTTCCGCGACCCTCCTGAAAGCGGCTGCGATGCCCAGGGCCGTGGTCTCGGTGAAAATATCCTTACTGAAGATGAGGTGGCCGGACAATCGATGTGAGGCGGTCTCAAAAAAAGCGAATTCAAGGTCATATTTGGGGAAGATGCCCTCGGTCCTTTGGAATTGCTTGCTGAAAAGGTCGCTGCCCGACGCCGTATCCTGATACTCTCTTGCCTCCTGGAAATTATATAAACAATTAAAGGGTGGCGCGGCGAAGGCCAGTTGCCCCGCCGAGAGAGAATCGACGATCTTTTCCAATGGGTAAGACTCGTGTTGCAAGGCCTGCAACACCTCCTGCTTTGTTATCCTTATGAGATCGGAGACATGGTCTTCGGCCGACAGCTTTGTTCTGATGATGAGGGTATTGACGAGCATTCCCTGCATATCATGCAGCTGGTAATGGGCGCGGCCGCTCACCGGCATGCCAACTGCGATATCGGTCTGCCCGGTATATAAGGAAAGAAAACCATTCAGCGTCGCAAGCAGGAACATTGAAGGCGTGATCTGGTTGGTGCGACAGGACCTGTATATCTTTTCCGCATAGAGATCCAGATCGATCGGCAAAACACCCCCGCTGAAGGATTTTTGTGGAGGTCTTATGAAGTCGGTAGGGAGGTCGAGTATGGGCAGGCCATCGAGCTGGTGCTGCCAGTAGCGGGCGGAGGCAAGCATGTCGGGGGACTGGAGTTGTTGTTCCATCCAGCGGGAGTAATCGCGGTATTGGAGGGTTGGTTCGGGCAGGGGAGTTTCTTTTCCCTGTTTGGCGGCATTATAGTGGTCGGAGAGTTCCCTGAACAACAGGTGGAGGGACCATCCGTCGCTGATGATGTGGTGGAGGACGCCGATGAGCAGGTATTTGCCTGGTCCTGCCAGCAGGAGCTGGACGCGCAGGAGGGGTCCCTGCCGGAGGTCGAAGACAAACTGTTCTTCCTGTCGGATGCGTTCGTCCCATTGTTGTGGGGTGGCGGTGGTCATATCGGTTTGTCCGACCACAACGGTGGAAGGCTGTGGCGGGTCGACGATCTGGAAGAGTTCTCCCTGCTGCATGTCGAAGCGGGTGCGGAGCACCTCGTGTCTGGCCAGGAGCCTGTCGACGCTTTGCTGCAGGAGGAGGCTATCGAAGTCGCCTTCGAGCCAATAGGCGCCGGACATATTGTAGGCGACCTGTGCGGCGGTGCTTACCTGGCTTTGGACCCAGATGAGTCGTTGAGCGCCGGCGGCTTTTTGCCTATCGCCGGACCGCTGGACGGGGATGGAGGAATGGTCGAAAGCGGCGCCGTTGTCGCCGCCTTGGGCGAGCAGCAGGCGGATGGTGGGATAGCGGAAGAGCTGGTCGATGCGGATGTGCATGCCGGTTTTGCGGTAGAGCTGGGCGATCATGCGCATGGCCTTGAGGGAGTTGCCTCCCAGCTGGAAGAAGTTATCGGTGAGGCCTACCTGTTCTTTACCGAGGACCTCTTCCCAGATACGGCACCAGGCACCTTCGAGTTCGGTGCGGGGCGGGAGATAGCCGTCCTGTGCCTGGGAATGGGGGGAGAAGGGTTCGGGGAGGCGCCGGCGATCGATCTTTCCGCTTGGTGTAAGGGGGAAGACCTGCAAGTCGATGAGGGCTTCGGGGATCATATAGGCCGGCAGCAGATCGCGCAACCGGGCCAGGAGTTCGTCGTTGGAAAGGGGGTCGTCGGTTTTGACGACATAAGCGGCCAGGGAGAGGTTCTCGTCCTTTCCCCGGGTGCGGACGGCGGCCTGCCGGATGCCGGGCAGGGAGAGCAGGGCGCGTTCGATCTCGGCGGTCTCGACGCGGTGTCCGCGGATCTTGACCTGACCGTCGCGGCGGCCGTAGAACTCGAGGAGACCTTTGCTATTCCATCGGCCGAGGTCGCCGGTGCGGTAGAGTCTTCTGCCGGGCAGGAAGGGGTCGTCGGAGAAGACCTCGCCGGATTTTTCGGGCATGTTCCAGTAGCCGCGTCCAACGGCGATGCCGCTGACGCAGATCTCGCCAACGACTCCTTTGGGAAGGGCGTTTTTCTGTGGATCGAGCAGATAGATGCGGAGGTTATCGATGGGTCTGCCGATGGGCACGCGGGTGCCTTCGGGGACGGCGTGCATGGTATGGAGGGTAATATTATCGGAGGCTTCGGTAGGGCCGAAGGCGTTGACGATGGGGGTGTGGGGGAGGAGTTCGAACCATCGGGTGACCTGGGAGTGTTTTAATTCTTCGCCGGCGCAGACGAGGTATTGGAGATGTGGCAGGCGGGTGGAGCGTGGCAGGAAGGCGAGGGCTTCCAGGAGAGTGGACAGATAGCTGGGCACCACCTGGGCGACGGTAATGCGGTGATTCGTCCAGTTCTCGATGAGGCTATCGACCTCCAGGACCTCATCGCGTCGGTAGATGTGGACGGAGGCGCCGCAAAGCAGTGGTGCGAGGAGCTGCCACAGGGAGATATCGAAGCCATGAGAGGCGGTCTGCGCGACGCGGCTGTGCCGTGTAAGCTTCAGGTCGTCTATTTTGGAGTAGAGGTGATTGAGCAGGCCACCGTGTTCGATCATGACGCCTTTTGGCTGGCCGGTGGACCCGGATGTATACAACAGGTAAGCCCAGTCGGCGGGGGAAGTTGGTGCAGGAACAGTCAGGGTCCGTTCATCGGCCATTGCCTGTTGCAGCGAGTATTCCGGCACGTTCCCGATGACACCGGCCAAATCGGGTGTACAAAGGATAACGGCCACTCCCGCATTTGCGACCATTTGGCGAAGGCGTTCGACGGGCTGGGCAGGATCGAGCGGCAGGTAAACGCCGCCCGCTTTCCAGATGGCCAGGAGCGCCCCGGCCCAGAGAACCTTCCGTTCCAGATAGACGCCGACTATCGTTGATTTGCCTATCCCAAAGTGATTGACAAGTACGCCGGCAAGTGTGTCCGACCAGCGATCGAGTTGTGCATAGGTCCAGGATTCGTGAGCGTCGCTAACGGCAGGCCGGTCGCCGAAGGTGGCGGCGACCTGCGCGAACGCGTTTGTAAATCCCCCGGCCAATGGAAATATCTTTTCAGCGCCCGCCGATAGCTCTAACAGCTCTGCCTGGTCCGCTTCTGTAACAAGTTGTAATTCGCCTACTCGGGCCGAAGCGTTGTTGGTCAACTGGTGGATAATGTGCTCGAAGTGTTTTACATACTGTTCGGCTGTGTCTTTTGTAAAAAGCTGCCGGTTATAGATGAGCTCACCGACGATAGTATCTTCTTCCTCATAGATGTTGAATTCCAGGTCGAATTTTGAAGTTGGTTCCTCGTTTTCAGCATGGCTGCGGCTTTGGACGCCGGTAATCTCGAAGGACTGCCGGTTATTCCATTTTTGCTGATAGTTGAGAAACACATCAAATACGGCGGACCGGCTTTCATCACGCTCATAAACGAGGTGTTCGAGCAGGATGTCGAATGGATACCGCTGGTTTCGGTAGGCCTCTATCAATTGATCATTGGTGGCATTGATCTCTTCGGTCAATGTCATTTGTGAATGAACGCTTGTTTTTACGATGAGCGTATTTACAAAACAACCTTGCTGATTATGAAGATCGGGATGCGTACGCCCATGAAAGGGGATGCCGATGAGTATTTCTTCTTTTCCGGAATAGGTATGAAGCAAAATTTTCAGTGCGGTAAGGGCCATGGTAAAGTCCGTCACTTCATTCTTGGCGCCGCCGATACCTGCTTTATCGGGCGGATTCGATCGAAACAGGGGTACTGTACCCCCGCTGAAGGATTTTTGTGGAGGTCTTATGAAGTCGGTAGGGAGGTCGAGTATGGGCAGGCCATCGAGCTGGTGCTGCCAGTAGCGGGCGGAGGCAAGCATGTCGGGGGACTGGAGTTGTTGTTCCATCCAGCGGGAGTAATCGCGGTATTGGAGGGTTGGTTCGGGCAGGGGAGTTTCTTTTCCCTGTTTGGCGGCATTATAGTGGTCGGAGAGTTCCCTGAACAACAGGTGGAGGGACCATCCGTCGCTGATGATGTGGTGGAGGACGCCGATGAGCAGGTATTTGCCTGGTCCTGCCAGCAGGAGCTGGACGCGCAGGAGGGGTCCCTGCCGGAGGTCGAAGACAAACTGTTCTTCCTGTCGGATGCGTTCGTCCCATTGTTGTGGGGTGGCGGTGGTCATATCGGTTTGTCCGACCACAACGGTGGAAGGCTGTGGCGGGTCGACGATCTGGAAGAGTTCTCCCTGCTGCATGTCGAAGCGGG
This sequence comes from Puia sp., assembly GCA_965214315.1. GTDB lineage: Bacteria > Bacteroidota > Bacteroidia > Chitinophagales > Chitinophagaceae > Puia. The sequence continues at coordinate 692,992 of CBDCBP010000015.1, forward strand.
TGCGGAGCACCTCGTGTCTGGCCAGGAGCCTGTCGACGCTTTGCTGCAGGAGGAGGCTATCGAAGTCGCCTTCGAGCCAATAGGCGCCGGACATATTGTAGGCGACCTGTGCGGCGGTGCTTACCTGGCTTTGGACCCAGATGAGTCGTTGAGCGCCGGCGGCTTTTTGCCTATCGCCGGACCGCTGGACGGGGATGGAGGAATGGTCGAAAGCGGCGCCGTTGTCGCCGCCTTGGGCGAGCAGCAGGCGGATGGTGGGATAGCGGAAGAGCTGGTCGATGCGGATGTGCATGCCGGTTTTGCGGTAGAGCTGGGCGATCATGCGCATGGCCTTGAGGGAGTTGCCTCCCAGCTGGAAGAAGTTATCGGTGAGGCCTACCTGTTCTTTACCGAGGACCTCTTCCCAGATACGGCACCAGGCACCTTCGAGTTCGGTGCGGGGCGGGAGATAGCCGTCCTGTGCCTGGGAATGGGGGGAGAAGGGTTCGGGGAGGCGCCGGCGATCGATCTTTCCGCTTGGTGTAAGGGGGAAGACCTGCAAGTCGATGAGGGCTTCGGGGATCATATAGGCCGGCAGCAGATCGCGCAACCGGGCCAGGAGTTCGTCGTTGGAAAGGGGGTCGTCGGTTTTGACGACATAAGCGGCCAGGGAGAGGTTCTCGTCCTTTCCCCGGGTGCGGACGGCGGCCTGCCGGATGCCGGGCAGGGAGAGCAGGGCGCGTTCGATCTCGGCGGTCTCGACGCGGTGTCCGCGGATCTTGACCTGACCGTCGCGGCGGCCGTAGAACTCGAGGAGACCTTTGCTATTCCATCGGCCGAGGTCGCCGGTGCGGTAGAGTCTTCTGCCGGGCAGGAAGGGGTCGTCGGAGAAGACCTCGCCGGATTTTTCGGGCATGTTCCAGTAGCCGCGTCCAACGGCGATGCCGCTGACGCAGATCTCGCCAACGACTCCTTTGGGAAGGGCGTTTTTCTGTGGATCGAGCAGATAGATGCGGAGGTTATCGATGGGTCTGCCGATGGGCACGCGGGTGCCTTCGGGGACGGCGTGCATGGTATGGAGGGTAATATTATCGGAGGCTTCGGTAGGGCCGAAGGCGTTGACGATGGGGGTGTGGGGGAGGAGTTCGAACCATCGGGTGACCTGGGAGTGTTTTAATTCTTCGCCGGCGCAGACGAGGTATTGGAGATGTGGCAGGCGGGTGGAGCGTGGCAGGAAGGCGAGGGCTTCCAGGAGAGTGGACAGATAGCTGGGCACCACCTGGGCGACGGTAATGCGGTGATTCGTCCAGTTCTCGATGAGGCTATCGACCTCCAGGACCTCATCGCGTCGGTAGATGTGGACGGAGGCGCCGCAAAGCAGTGGTGCGAGGAGCTGCCACAGGGAGATATCGAAGCCATGAGAGGCGGTCTGCGCGACGCGGCTGTGCCGTGTAAGCTTCAGGTCGTCTATTTTGGAGTAGAGGTGATTGAGCAGGCCACCGTGTTCGATCATGACGCCTTTTGGCTGGCCGGTGGACCCGGATGTATACAATAAGTAAGCCCAATCATCGGAAGAATGATCGAGCGAAAGGTTTCTTCCATCCAGGGCCGTCAGTTGGGTGGAAAGGGTGAATTCAGGTATTGTAGTGTCCAGGGATAAAGCGTCGGAACATAAAAGCATAGAAGCCCCGGCATCCTGAACGATATAACGAAGGCGTTCGACGGGCTGGGCAGGATCGAGCGGCAGGTAAACGCCGCCCGCTTTCCAGATGGCCAGGAGCGCCCCGGCCCAGAGGACCTTTCGTTCCAGATAGACGCCGACCACAGAGGAGTTACCGATATTGTAGCGACTGATGAGGATATCCGCAAGTGTGTCCGACCAGCGATCGAGTTGTGCATAGGTCCAGGATTCGTGAGCGTCGCTAACGGCAGGCCGGTCGCCGAAGGTGGCGGCGACCTGCGCGAACGCGTTTGTAAATCCCCCGGCCAATGGAAATATCTTTTCAGCGCCCGCTGACAAATGCTCCAGAACAGCCCATTCTTGCGCGCCTATCAATTGCAACTGTCCTATCGGCTGCTCCGGTTGAGCAGTCACCTGTTGAAGCAGATGTAAAAAATGGCGGCCTGCGTGTTGGATTATGTCACCATCCACGCTTTTGGGAGAATACTGCCAATGGCAAGTATAGGAATTTGCCTTCTCTATGATCTCCAAATGGAAGATAAAGGGGATGTCGGTTCTTTGAAGGCGGATGGAAGTTTCCGGGGAAAAGCTACCGTTACGGGAAGTGGTCTTCCCTTCATAGAATTTTCGGCTGGAAATAAAGAAAGGAAGGGATAGCGGCTCCTGATCCGGATTGCGGAGCCTGAGGTGTTCCGTTATTACGCTGAAAGGAAGCGCTCCGTGTTTAATCGAATCCCGAAGTTTGTTGGCGTTTCGTATGGCAAGATCCAAAAAGCTGCTGTCTGCGGAGACCGTTTCGCTTATAGAGAGCGTATTTACGCAAAGGCCCACGACAGATCGTAATGGCGTTGTCGGACGATTGAAATAGGGAAAACCGATAATTGTTCGTTCACTTCCCGTATATCGGGATAACAGGATCTCATACAAAGAGATAAAAATGCAAAATGGAGTACAGCCAATTGTTTTCGCGAGGTTTTCCAAAAGGGAGGTGGCGACTTCGTCCAATTCGAAGTGTACAGCAGGTTCGGCGTTGTTATTGATTTTCTTTTCGGGATTTAGATCGACGCCCGTGCCTTGCGGCTGCATGGCGTTGATCCAGAAATCGAGGTGTCGCCGGGCGGCTGGGCTATTTAGAAGTTCGTTTTCAGCTGCCTGGAAAGTGGTGTAACCCGAAAATAGTGATGGTTCCTCCTTACTGTCTCCGTCGTAGAGGCGGATAAGGTCCTGGAAAAGAATATTCAGTGACCATCCGTCACAGACGATATGGTGCATGGCTGCCAGGGTCAACCATTCTCCACTTGAGCGGCGGAACACCCTGACCCTGAAAAGGGGGCCTCTATCAAGCTGAAAAGGTTCGTTATAATGTTGCAGGATGGAAGTTCTCAGCTCTTCTTCTCCCAGGGAAGCTTCGTTTACCACCGCCCAATCCAAAGCACTGTCTGCATTAACCTTTCTTGCAGGTATCCCGTCGACGCTGATGTAAACGGATTGGAGCAAGGGATAACGTGCCAATAGGCTGGTAAGGGCCTTTTTAAGATGCGCCAAATTGGCTTCCGCCGGCATTCTGAACAAGATGCCTTCGTTATACTGGCTCGAACCCGGACGTCCGGCACACAATGACCACATGGCCTTTTCGCCTGCCGATAAGTGCTCTGTCAGCGCCTTGATACTCATATATGTTGCTTGGATCATTAGGGTTGATATTCGTGCAAAACCTTGATTTTGCCTGCAGCGTATTTTTTTTGGATGGCGCTCCGGCGGATCTTACCACTGGAGGTTATTTCGATGTCCGAATGTTTTACAATGGATATTCTGTTGATGGCGATCTCCAACTCCCGGAGGACCGTAACGATAACAGGTTGGAACAGTTGGGCCGTGAAAGCAGTCCCCAACAATGCGGCGCCGGTCATCGTTACCAAAAGAATAAGGTCATCATTTGAGGAATCGCGGATCAAAACAGTCCTGCCCTTCCTGAAAGCAGGCTGTGCTTTTTCTGCACATCTTTCTATTTCATATGGGTAGTGGTATTGCCCGTTGATGATCAAAAGTTCTTTCAATCTTCCGGTAACATATAGTTGGGTGTCGTGTATAAAACCCATATCTCCGGTCTTCAGGTACCGTCCATCGCCCTTTTCGCCGGGAAGGGAAACCTTGAATATGGTTTCGCCATCCTGATCCTCATTCCAGTATTGATCGGCCACCGACGGCCCGGCGACCCAAATCTCGCCGATCTCCGAATCTTTACAGATCTGTTTGGTATGTGGATCAACGATCACGATGGTGCTGTCGATGGTGCAGGAGCCGCAGCCGACGAGTAATCGGCTTCCTGTCAATTTCGGGCCTGTCGATCTGACCCGGTTGCTGACAAGCTCTTTTTCGTCGGCCCACAGGTAGCGGATCGGGGAGGCAGCATTTGAAGCGGTAACTTTCAGCGTTGCTTCTGCAAGGCCGTAACAGGGTTTGATCACATCATTTTTCAATTGGAAAATGCCAAATTGCCGTTGAAAATCAAGAATAGTTTCCGGGATCACCTGTTCGCCGCAATTGGCAAGGTACTCAACGTGGCTAAGATCCATGTGGGCGCTGTCATGATCGTACTTCTTCAGACATAGTTCAAAAGCGGAGTTTGGTGCGATAGAATGGGTGATCTTGTACCTGGATAGATTTTCCAGCCAGCTCATTGGATGCGTTAAAAAGCTGCTTGTCGTCATAAGGCAACAGGTGATGCCGTTATAAACGCTGAGTAAAATGCCCGCGATCAGACCCATGTCATGAAAAAACGGTAGCCATGACATAGTAGAAGATTTATGGCTATGGTCGGAAACAGCGGCGATGTCGGTAAGATTGATCAACAATTTGTCATGTGTAATGAGAATAGCTTTTGGCTCTCCAAGGCTACCTGATGTGTATTGGATATAGGCTTCATTATGGTCGTTTGGGATTCGATGGTCCGTAAAAATACTGTTGCTGTTAGTGATCTCCTGCCAGATGACAATCTTTATCTCCTTTTCATCCAGTAATCCAGGCATATTTTTTTGAAGGTTTGCCAGTATCTCGGCGGTTGTCAGGACGATGGATGGTTTACAATGCCGAAGGACGCGTTTGAGCCGTTCGGGGTCTTCTTCCTTAAAAGAGTGCTGAACCGGAATAGCGATCATCTGCGCGTACAAAATGCCAAAAAATGCGGCTACGAATTCGATACTTTCGGGGAATAGCAGGAGCACCCGCTCTCCTTTGCATCTTATTTGCTGCAAATATATTCCTGCCTTGAAAGCGTAGACATCCAGTTCGGCATATGTGAACTGGGACTGCAGGTCGCCTTTGTTGTCTATAAAGCGAAATGCCGGTTTCTGCGGATCGTTGATGGCATTCCAATGCAGGAAGTGCACAATTGTGGAAAAAGTATCTTTTTTCATACTGGGATAACGGAATTAGTTATTTTGGTCAGCTGATCTCATAGAGCTTGGTTGGGATGGATTTTTGGACTGATAATTCAAAGAAATATTTGGCGATGGCAATATCATAGACTGCCATTCCCATGGGGTTAAACATGATCGTCTGATGAGGGTCTACGCTGGCCCAAAGGCTTTCGAAGTCTTGTGATGAAAGCGACCAGGTATTGTTTTTGTCCAATAGTCCTTTCAGGTGTAAATGTTGTATATCCGTGTTCTCCCTGCAAACCTCTTCCCAGTCATCTACTATCATGACGTCCATTTTGGTCATGGCCTCCGGCAGGTAGTCCCGGAGAGATACATTCAGATGCAGTGATCCCTTCTTTGGCGGCAGGTCGATATATCTTTCTTTTGCTACCGTGCAAGTGATAAAAATGTCGGCGTGCACGTAGGCCTGTTGCCAGGAACCGCAGAATTCAATGATAGACCTGGTATTTTGACCTATTTCTTCCCGATGAACATCCCGGATGTCGAAGATGCTTATCGTAGAAATCCGATCGGCGGCGATCTTCTCCATCATCTGAATATGCTGGAGCCCTATGGGACCGGCACCTGAAATCCCTATGCGGAGCAGCCGGTCAGGATGTTTTTGAAGGAATTTTTTTACGAGTAATCCGGATACACCGGCAGTCCTGATCGCGCTGACCCGATTGGTATTGATAATGCAATACGGCACTCCGGTGTCGGCATCGTTGAGAATGCTTACGGAATGCGCGCGCGGGATATCTTTTTGGATATTATCTGGGAAGCTGGCAATCCATTTGATGCCCGCGCTATTGAAAGATCCGCCGAGGAACGCGGGCATGGCGATGATGCGATTCTTCTTATCTCTGTATCGAAGATAAGGTTTAACGGGCTGTGCAAAGTCCCCGGACCTTACAACGGCGGTAGCAGATTGAAGGGTGTCGATGACCGCGTGCCAGTCAATGGATGTTTCCGGGATGCCGGCCTCGTCAAGAAATAACATAGTAAAAAGTTATTCGAATTGATCTAGTGAAAGGTCGTCTCTACCCAGGTGTCATTGTAGACGGTATTCATGTAGGCGGAGCCTTTGTCGGGACAAAGCATGATAACGTTAGCGGGTTTCGATGAGCCTTTTTGGTCAAAGTAATGCTTTACTGCTGCATACATTGCGCCGGTAGAAGCACCGGCAAGAATGCTTTGTTCTTTAAGCAGGTCCCGGCATCCACGGATCACCTCTTTTTCCGCCAAACAGATGACGTCGTCTATTTCTGCCTTGTGGATCAGCGGCGGGACCTTGCTTGCGCCCAGGCCGGATAAATATCTTTTGCGGGGTTTCGAACCGAAGATGACCGACCCCTCGACATCAACCGCAATGATCGTGATGGGGGGAAAAGCCTCTTTCAGCCGCAGGGAAAGGCCTGCAAGCGTACCGCCGGTACTAACGCCGATGAATGCATAGTGGAGGTCATCAAAGGCTTCAGAGATCTCTACTCCGAGGCCGTTATAGTACGCGAGATAATTATTTGGATTTTCGTATTGATTGGTCCAATAGATGTTCTGCCTTACGGCGCAGATGTGCTGAACCATTTTTAGCCTGTTCAACAGATATCCGCCTGTCTCGTCCCTTTCTGAAACCTTTACCACTTCATCCGCAAGGATATGGAGTATTTGTTCGTAGTCGGAATTGATATTGGGATCGATAACCACGACACAACGCAGTTCAAGCAAGCGACACATACTGGCGAGGGAAATGGCGAAATTGCCTGAGCTTGATTCGATAAGGGTAGTATTGCGGGTGATCTCGCCAGTCCTGGTCGCATGGTAGAGGATATTATATACTGCGCGATCCTTAATGCTTCCGGAAAAATTATTGTACTCCATTTTAACGAACAAGTTGGCTTTATCATACCTGAGTGAACGCAAGGGGGTATTGCCGATCGCGCCTCTTATACCGTCAAGGTTACGCAAAAAATTATCGTCGGCTGATAGTTCGGCGGGACGTTCCTGCAGGAGTTCGTTTCCCATCATATGACTTTAGTTGATTGACTTTTTACGGGGAGATGATCTATTGGTGCCACATTATCGTTGACCAGGCTATATGGCTTCGCCGAGAAGAGTCCCATTGATATGGACGCGTCGGCAATTTTGTCTGATGGAATAAAGATATCCGAAAGTTGCGATGAAAATTCATTGTGTGCATCATCTATAAGGCGTCAGCGTGATGGATTATGGAAAACCTCAATTGGCGTCATTAAGTACTTTACAAGAAGGAAAGCGCAGTTTGCAGCAGTTTATTGAAAAAAGGATTGATTCGGTTGGGGTAAAAAATATACGGCGAGCCTTTTTTATTTATGGGAAACCGTATACGGTTTATTATTTTCTGTTACGTATACCCGTAGTTCTTATAGGCTACTAGCGATATCATGATCTGCTGATCAGGAACTAGGGGTTTTGGTAGATTGTCTAAATATCTATCCGGCCTTTCCGTGAACACTAAACAAAAGAATGAATATTACTAATCTTGCGTTACATTACCTCGCGGTTAAACCAATCAAACTTAGACCTATGACCTTGTCACTAATCAGAATCGGGATAGTAGAAGATCACCATCTTGTCCGAAAAGCATTTAAAGAGTTGATTTCCAGGGCAGAAGGAATGCAGGTGGTGTTCGATGCCAGTAACAGCGAACAATTGTTCAGTGCACTGTCACAGCATTCCATAGACGTTCTTCTCCTCGATGTTTTCATGCCGGGCGTTAGCGGTAAAGATATCATGCGCGTTTTACCGGCTAAATATCCTTCTATCAGGACCATTGTCATGTCCCACTGCGTTGAGGAGCAGCTCGTGAACGACATGCTTGAACTGGGTGTCTATGGTTACCTGTCCAAATCGATAGAACTTGATGAATTGATCAATGCGATCAAGTCAGCCTATAAAGGCGAAATATTCAAGAACGACATCGCTGCGAATTCGTTATTTTGGAAAATCGACAATGCCGTTCACCGAAGCAGCGATAAAAGAGTGATCTTAACCGAGACTCAAATCAGACTATTGCAATTGCTTTGGGAAGAAAAAAATAACCAGGAGATCGCAAAGGAAATCTTTACAAGCGTGAGTTCCATTGAGAAAACGAAACAGAATCTAAAGGAGAAGCTTGGCGTAAAGTCTACCGTCGGACTTATTAAGTACGCAATCGATAATCATATCGTATTTTCGGCAGTGTAGTATCAGTGCTGATCAATTCCCGAGATTTTACCTCAATTTTTCGATTTCCTGATCGCCTATCTCCACAGAAATGCATTGGCACAAAAGAGAGATGCGAATGACAAGCCTTGACTTGTTGACCTTGCGGATCAATAGGCCCTCTACTCCGGTAAAAAGACCCCGTACAACGCGTACTTTGTCACCCGCCTGCAGATATGGCTCGATCTGAAGGCCACAACTGTTTTGTTCCAGGAAGCGAATACGCTCGATCTCGCTTTCAGGCAGGCAGGCAGGCTTTTTATCCAGCGTGACGAATCTTAATATGCCGGGAATTTTGAGCAGGGAAAATCTATCGACCATCGATGACCTGACAAAGATGTAACTTTTAAACAAAGGTTCCTTGTTCATTATGCGCCTATCGCTCCATTTTCGGAAAACGGTAGTAAGCGGGAGGTAGCACTCATACTCCATCCGGGTGATCTCTTCGGTCACTTTTTTTTCAACTCTTGGCATAGTATAGGCTACCAGCCAATTCTTATTAGGGGAAGTTTGCATCTTATAGCATTAAAGGTTCTTAAGAAATCGGGTGTGAGGATATTAACGGGGCGGCTAAGGTAAGCGTTGACGACTTGGAAAAGATTAGGACTTTCCACAATAACTTATGAGGAATGCCACAATTTTTAAACGGCAGTAATGGTGTAATATGTGGCCTCTGATACAACCAAAAAATGCTTATGAAGCGGATTTACATTCTTTTTCTTCCTGCACTTTTATCATGGTTTGCGGGACTGGCCCAACGCGATGCTTATATTGTCACGGGAAAGGTGACAGACTCCTTGCAAAAAGGGGTAGCCAATGCGTCGATAATTTTATTAAAACAGAGCGATTCGGGGTTTATAAAAAAGGCCTTATCGGATAGCAACGGCATGTTTTCTCTGTCTTCGGCTGGTATTGGCGGAACATTCATTCTTCAGGTGACGTCGGTGGGGTTCGACCCTTTCCGGCAGGAGCAAATACTTTTACCGGCGGCAGGGGCTGCAACATCTTTTATTGCCGTAAAATTGTCGGCAAAGGCGGCTGTTTTGTCCGAGGTGATCGTCCGTTCGAGAAAGGCGATGGTAGAGCAAAAGATCGATATGACTGTTCTGACCGTCCCGGAGGGCCTAAGAACAGAGATCCCGAATGTACTTGAATTATTAAAGATCGCGCCGGGAGTTACGGTGTCTGATAATGAGGATCAATTATCGATGAACGGAAAGGAGAATGTCGATGTGATGATCAATGGCCGGTTGTCCAGAATGAGCCTACGCGATCTGCTCAAGTTTTTAAAATCCATTCCCAGTTCTTCCCTGCTTGGTCTTGAGGTGATCAACAATCCATCGTCGAAATATGAGATGAAAGGGAATACCGGAATATTAAATATCCGGTTAAAGAAAAATGCGCCGGGGATGACGGGAAATTTTTCGAGTTACCTTCACCAGGCGATCCATCCAGGCGGATCGAATTCACTGATCTTAGATTTCGGCGGTCAAAAGCTTAATCTCAACACCTACCTGGCATATGATTTTGGGAAGTACCGTACGACACTGAATGAAGATAGGATCGTGCCGACAAACAATGCCAACCAATATTTTCATGAAGATTACAAGAATGAAGAAAAGTGGCAGGATCCGACTCTTCGATTTACCGCGGATTATACGGTGAGCCCTAGGAGTACTTTTGGAGCCATTGTAGAATTGGAAGAAAGCGTAAACCGAATAAATTATGAATCTGTGAATTCGCTACTTCTGGGCCCTAAGGGCCAATTGGACTCGACCTATGCTTCAAATTCGAGGACGCCCTATACCCGGCATTGGGACAATTATAATTTAAATTATCAATATGCGGATACTGTAGGAAGCTCGCTGAACATCGATCTCGATTATTCTTACTATGACAATCATAAGACCAGTGTAGTCTCGAATCAATTGGTCTACCCGGTGGGTGAGGATACTTTATCAGGTAATGATTTTTATACGAAGGCCCGGATGAACATCTATAGTCTTAGAGCCGATTACACAAAAAGCTTTGCAGGCAGGGCGAAAATCGAAGCAGGCCTAAAGTTTTCGGAAACAAATAATATCGATCATTTGACGACGATGGCATTTGTGGGTGAAAAAAGCACATTAGATAGCTCGCAAACGAACGGGTATAATTATAAGGAATATGTAAGCGCGGCTTATCTCAATTACGGTGAATCCATTGGGAAATGGGGTTTCCAGGGAGGTCTCAGATTTGAGAATACAAATCTCAAGGGTGTTTTTACGAGCATCGGTGGTCCTGCCCTAACCAAGCCTGACTCAAGTTATAGCAACCTGCTTCCCTCTTTTTTCGTCACTTATGCGCCGAACGATAATAATAACTTTCGGATCTCCGCTGCAAGGCGAATAAAGCGGCCGGATTATGAAGACCTGGAGCCGTTCACCTACCAGACAGACCTTTTTTCATACACTACCGGTAATCCCGGTCTTGTGCCTCAAAAAAATACGAACGTCGAATTGACGTATGCTTATAAGAATAAATTGAATCTAACGGCGGGGTACGTGTATACCACGAATTATTTCAATCCTCTTATCCACGAGGTCGGCGATGTGCAATATTCCACCACTGAAAATACCGGTATAAAAAAGAGCTTTAGCTTCGAGGCATACTACCCCATACAGGTGACCAAATGGTGGGTGAGCCGGAATAAGGTCAGCGTAAACTACAATTATTTCAACGGAGCGTTACTGCAGGGGTATCTCATCACGGACGGATGGGGTGGGATGATCAATAGCAGTCAACGTTTTAACCTGGGAAAGACCGTATTGCTTCAATTGTCGACCTGGTATAATATGGCTAACCGGGATCTGTATTATCATACAGAGGGTTATGGGAATGTAAGTGCTGGGATATCGAAAAAGATCATTTCCGGAAGGGGAGGTTTGCGGGTCGGCGTGTCAGATGTTTTTCACACGCAACAGGAACGCACCGAAGTCAATTTTGATCAGCTGCGCTATACCGGCTTACGCAAATGGGAAAGCCGGTCCGTTTTTTTGGAATTCACTTACAAATTCGGAAAGGAGTTGAGCAAGTCGGTACGGGAGCGGGAAAAAGGGGACGCGGATGAAAAAGATCGTCAAAAACGTTAAATCTTTATTATATGAATGCGCTTTACGATGAGATACTTGAAAGATTGGACAAGTCGAGAATCTCTCTTTCGCCCCAATCTCCTTTGCAGGATCGGAAACTAGTACTTGAGAAACTGTTTGAAAGTATTCATCGGGACTATCCCGACCGGTTAGCTTCCAATTTCGATTCTATCGGTAAATTTTTCCTGCAGCAGTGTAATTACGACGTCAATACCCTCATAGGATTTCTCAAAAACGACGATAAAACGCTGTATGACATTGAAATGAAGAAGAGAGAAGATGCGGAAGGTTTTGACAAGATATATGGTACAAGGACGAGCCTGATCTTTGAACATTTCGAAATGAATGAAACGGTGTCTATCGACAGGTTGATGAATTCTTCCAGATTTGTGCCCTCACCTGTGAAGACCTTTCGTTTTTGCCTGCAGCAACTGGCCCAATACGGTATGAAATATGAAGGGTATACTTTCATCGATATCGGTGTTGGGCTCGGTCGAAATCTGCTCATCGCTTCGGAATTTCCGTTTAAACAACTCATCGGGGTGGAAATCTCCGAAAAGCTTGTTCATATGGCCAAGCAGAATATCGCCCAATATAACAAGGTGAGCGAGAAAAAATGCGTTGCAGAATTCTTACTGGGGGATGCCCTGGAATATCGGCCTCCGGCAGGCCCGCTCGTTATATATTTCTGGGAGCCGTTTGGATTCGACATCCAGGCAAAATTCGTAAAAGCGATGGAACGACATTTCTCTGACAGCGGCGAGAAGAGTTACCTGGTCTTCCTTGGAAAAGCTTTTCCGTCTGTGATCAAATCTGACTGCTTCAAGCTCTTGGGTATTCGGGAGTCGAATGAATACATGGGCACCGGCATACAGTTCCGGATCACCTATTTTGAGACGTTGGCGGCGGAATCCGATGCCGGAAGGCGGGAACTCATCGTTTAATCCGTACGCAGTTGTTTCACCGGATCGACGAAGGCAGTGCGAAGGGCATGATAAGCTACCGTGATCATAGTGAAGGAAAGACAGATGAGTCCTGCGATGGCGAATGTCAGCCAGCCCGGCTGGATGCGAAATGCGAATCCTTTAAGCCAGTTTTCTGTAACGAGCCAGGCAACAGGCGTCGCAATGACGAATGAAAGAACTACCAGCCAGATGTATTCGTTGGCGAGTTGAAGAAATAGAGAAGTGGTACTGGCCCCGAGCACTTTTCGAATACCCATTTCTTTGGTGCGTCTTCTTGCGGTAAAAGCTGCAAGTCCGATGAGCCCCAGTCCGGAGATGACGATGATCAGGATGGCGAGCGTAAGAGCAATAACGCCGGTTCGCTGATCGTTGGCATAAAGACTGTCGAAAGTCTGGCGTAAAGGCTGCCAGGTAAAGGAGTTGCCGGGGTAAAGCCTGGCATAGATGGCTTCCACCGACTGCATTTTGCTCGCTAGATTTTCGGAGGATGTCTGAATGGTATAAACGGAGTTGTTGTGTTGAGCGATGAAAAGTATGGGTTCGATGGGATCTTTTAGCGAACGGTGATGGTAATCTTTTACCACTCCGGCTATATGCCAGATCTTGTCCCATTTGACGATATTATTTACGGCCTTGTTGGGGTCATAGCCAAGGGCCCTTGCCGCTGTTTCGTTGACGATGACCTGGTCGCCTTTGAAACCTTTATCAGCATCTGCGGCAGTAAAGTCGCTACCATATAAAATGGGTATATGATAGGCAGAGAAGAATTTTTCATCGATCAGTGAGATAGAGTAGCCGATGCGATCGTCTCCCTGGTGGGGTATGGCGCCGGTTATCCCATCGGACTCGAAATTATGGCCTGATCCTATACCTGGTACGCTGCCTGACGAACTGAACTTCTCTACAAAAGAAAGCCTGCTCACCTCGGTGCGAAATGTAACGGAGTTGGTTTTGAATGAGGAGTCTTTAAGCGCGGGTCCGTTGATCGCCACCAAGTGATCAATGCTCATCCCAAGATTCTCTTTTTTCATAAAGCTAATCTGGCGAAACGCTACCATCGTAACGCCGATGAAGAGGCAGGATACGGTGAGCTGGAACACGACAAGGCCTTTCCTGATGAGAGAATGGCCCATTTTTCCAGGATCGTTTAAATGCAACGCTGTGATAGGTTTTAATCGGGCGAGCAGCAATCCGGTATAGGCGCCACAGGCAAGGCTGCCGGCCGTGACCACAAGAACGGCAACGATCCAGTTGCTTGGTGTATTGAGATAGTCGAGTTTTAGGGGGCGCTGAGTCATATAATTGAAAAGATCCTGCAGAAGTCCTATCAGGAACATCGCCAGTGCGACGCCGGTTGAATTGAGGAGCAGCGATTCGGTGACTGCACGCCAGGCTATCTGTTTACGCGCACTTCCGACGATCATGTGAATGCCAACCTCTTTGGCGCGTGTCAAGGCGTCGGCAGTTGCAAAATTGATGTAATTTATCCAAGCAATGCATAGGAGCAGGATGCCCAGGCCTAAAACAGTTGTGGTAAGTGCATATGAGGCATAAGTGGGGGAATCGTCGTTCCAGCTTTGTCCAAGGTGTATATCAGAAACGGGCTGGAGGAAGATGCTCCCGCGTTTCTTTCCATAGTCCTTGTCATTGTTACGCCAAAGCAGCGATGCCGAATTGGCAACGGACTTAGGATCGGTACCTTCATTGAGCCACAAATAAGTGATATATGAATCGTTGTTCCAGGTATTGAGCTTTGCCCAATCGGACCCTTCGGTGTAGGAAGGATTGTCAAGAACGTGGATAGAAACCAGGTAGCTGAAAAGGATGTCGCTTTGATCAGGGATGTCGCGGGTAACTCCAGTGATCTTGAGCGAAAGGATACCAAATTGATTATGAAGCTGTATTGTCTTGCCAAGTGCTTCTTCATGGCCAAATACACGGGTGGCGGCGGATTTGGTAATAATTACTGAATTGGGATCGGTCAACTCTTTGGCGCCGGCGACCAACGGGAAATTGAATGCGGACAGAAATCCTGAATCTACAAAAACTACTCCATCTTCCCGGAATGACCTTACAGTCGCTCCGGCGCTGTCCGGTTGATAGGTGATAATTGCTCCATCGTTGAAGTTAGGTGCGAAGCGAATGGCACTTTTAACTCCCGGAATGTGTTGCTTTATGATCGGCGCCAGGGTGGGGTAGGTGGACAAGCTTTTTCCTTTGTTGATATCCAGTCCGACGCGATATAGGCCTGACAGGTTTGTATGAAACGCGTTAAAGCCTTTCTCATAACTATAGAATTCGAGGGAAAGGAGGAAAACGCTGATACCTACGGCAATCCCGACAACATTCAGAATGGAGAACAGCCGCTTTCGGTTAATGCTGCGATATGCCAGTTTCAGGTAGAATGCCCACATAAGAAGTCGGTTTGATGACTAGTTTTCTGACCAAAGGAGGTGCCAAAACGCTTATTCGTTAATTATAAACATGTTGATAAAATATTAATTGCTTTTTGGTGTTCGATTCCGGGCAGTTGGTGATCGGATTTGAGCGGGGATTTGTTAAGGGTATTACCTCGAGGATGAGTTTAGTCCGTTTTTGTTTAAGATAGACGGTTAAAAAGAGAAAAATGTTTGTACAAAAAAGTCGAGAGCAAAATAGAGCCATTGGCGAAGGCGCCGGAGTACCATAAACATTTTGCTGTAGCCGACAGGTGGGAAAAATTGTCTATTGGCAAACTTTCATACAATGGATTTATATATAAACATAAATTTTCGACATTTGATTGTGCACAGTGGCGAGGAGAGTCTATTCTGTGTAAGTTGAAAGTATTTGATTTTTCCTGGCTTAATGAACATGAGTTGGAGCGTTGAGTTTTGGATCCAGTCATTTCTATGGCTGGATTTTTAACGTACATTTGAGAGCGTGGCATAATAATTATTTCGTTGTGGTATGGACTATTGTATTTTAATGGCATGTTGGGGCGCGTTTGCCTCAGTGCATAGCCTTCTGGCCCGGCAGAAGTGCAAGGATTTTTTTAAGAGAAAAATGGGTGAGCGGTTTAAATACTACCGTATCGCCTACTCGCTGTTTGCGATCGTTAGCCTTGTGCTTGTGCTCGTATGGCAGTTTTCGATCCCTGACCATCATTTTACAATTTATCCATTTGTCGCCTATTGGGTAGCGATTCCTTGCGGCACAATCGCCTTGCTCCTCATGGTAGTCTGCGTCCGCAAGTATTTTTATCAATTAAGCGGGGTGGCAGTTTTTTTTGAAAGACCGGTCTATCCTATCCTGGAAACACAGGGCGTTCATAAGATGGTCCGGCATCCGCTGTATTTGGGAACGCTGCTGTTGCTATGGTCATTGTTTTTGTTGTCGCCGGGTGCGACCAGCTTAATCGCTTGTATTTCAATTTCTGTTTATGTTCAGATCGGCATCTACCTGGAAGAGCGTAAGCTTGTTTTGCTTTTCGGGCCTGCGTACGAAGAGTATAAGCAGTCGACGCCTATGCTGATCCCCTATTCAGCAGCAGCCTTTTCATTCTTCTTTTTTCGAAAGAAAGTACCGGGTGACACTGCCGCTGGTCCCCTGCGGGATGGTCAATGATGAAACGGCGGTCAATTTAGTAGATACTCGTCGACGCTAGGATAAATTTTTCTCATCTTCCTACATTTGTTGCTGATTTCCACGCCGACCGCCTTCATCAATTACTTTCTATTGCGTATACTGTTTCTCCGGTTCGCGCCTTTATCACCCGGATCCGCCAGCCGGCGTCAAGAAAACCAATCAAACAGGATTGCCTGTATTTCCAGAATCGGCTGCGACGGCAGGAGTGGGCGTAGAATTTTTTTACTGTAGCGCTGATCATTTGTTTTGTTAATTTTTCATCCGTTTTAGTGCTTATAGTGAGCGGGTCCGGCCGGATGCGACCATGAAGTATAGACATGACGAGCTTGTAAGCCCACCCTCTGGACTGTTCTAATCTGGCAGACCTGACCAGCAGCTGGTTGGGGGAGATATCTTTGGGTGAGGATAAGATATAAATTTCCATGTAAAAAGATTTTACGGTGAGTAGAATGATGAAAATGGGCAGTATTACCACTATAAGAGTAGAAAGCAGGCAGAAAGTACTGTGGCCCTCATATTATCCCTACGTTAAATCCCTGGTGGCTGTGGTTATTTCATCCGTTCCAGGAGCATGAGCAGCAACAAGATCTCCGAGGGGAATTTGGATCGAAGCGCACGTAGGGCTTCGTGCATATGCCGCTTTACAGTATTGGGACTGATATCCAGTTCCGCCGATATTTCGCGATAGCTGAGTCCTTTTTCCCTGATCAGCTGAAAGATCTTTCTTTGCTGGGGCGGTAGACCGCTCACCGCCTCGTGGTAAATACGAAGCAGCTCCCGCAAATTCATCGAAGCATCCGCAGCGGCGGGATCGGATTGCTGCGCATGATAGATGATGGCCCTTTCCATCTCTTTTGATTTTTTGCGCACCATGTCGATCGTGATATTCGTCGCGTAGGTGCGCAGCAGGGGCATCAGCTTCTCATCATCCGTGATAGCAGAAAGATTTTCCCAGACCCGGATATAACATTCCTGCAGGACATCTTTGACAGCATCCTCACTCCATATATAATGTTTGACGAAGTTGTATAACCTTGAGTAGCTGGACTCGTAGATCTTTTCAAACCGTTCGATCGGCGCAGGAGCGATGTTTTGGTAGTGAGACATGGTTATCAACAGGGAATACACAAATGTAAAGACAATTGAAGCCCTCGGTGTTAACTTAATATTAAGCCTGTCGCCAGGCTGATACTTCGGCCTTTGCGCAGCGTGTAATAGGCTGTATGATCGACAAACTGCTTATCCAAAAATATTTCGACGGCTTATGTGATGCGGAAGAGCTTGCTGTTGTCCTTAGCTGGCTCAACGATGACAACGCGGATCACGCTGTTTTGCGGGAAATGATGATGAGACGCTGGGAGACCCAGGAATGCGTTTCCGAAGGGGAACAGCTAAAGATCCGGCTGCTGTCCGCGCTGCAACAGGAGCTTTATCCCACACCAGTAGCGCCAGCCACGCCCGTCAGGCGATTGTCGCGTTTCTACAAATATGGCATCGCCGCTGCTGTCGCCGGGCTCTTGTTTATCGGCTATCAATTGTTCGATCATCACCAATTGCGCGAACGCTCTTCGCGGTGGCGATCGGTGGTCAATACCAGCGCAAAAATGAAATTCTGTATGCTGCCCGACAGCACAGGCGTGTGGCTTGATCCCAAGAGTACACTCTCCTGGCAGATGTCGATCGATGAAAGGGCAGCCCGCAATGTTCGCATAGAAGGACAGGCCTTTTTTAACGTAAGGACCGATAAGGAGCATCCTTTTATCGTTTTCAGCGGGCCGCTGGTCACGCGTGTGCTGGGGACGGCCTTTAATATCGAAGCGTATCCTGATGAAAAAGATGTCCGGATCTCCCTCGTCAGCGGAAAGATCGCTTTGCAGCGCGTGTCATCGGCGGGAGCGCGGCGAACGGCTTTGGAGGATCCAGGTCTGGACAGCGCCGAGATCATGGACTCGTCTCTACTGCCGGATTCCGGCCGCATGAGAATGTTTCCAGTAGAGGTCCTGAAAAAAGGAGAGACGTTCACGTATGTCAAAAAAGCAGGGACGATGCGCCGCTCGCCACTTAAGATGGCAGACTTATCGGATTGGACAAGCGGCCACCTTGTATTCAGCGAAGTGCCGGTGAGAGTCGCACTCGAACGGTTATCAAAATACTATCATTTCACCCTCCGCTACCAGGGCGATGTACACCTGGAAAATGATAGCTTCTCGACGGTCTTTACAAGAGAGGAGACGCCGGTTCAAATGATCCGGAATATCCTCTTCATTACGCAGTATACCTATCGGATCAATGGAGGCGAAGTGGAGATCGTTCACAAATAATACAACTATGCTGCTTTTTATGTCCAAATCATTACGTGGGCGGCTGATAGCCTTGCTGTTGATGCTTACTGCCTGGTCGATCGCCAAAGGGCAGGACCTGTCTTCGCTTTCCGAAAAGGTCAACTACGTTTCAGGTAGCGTGCGGGCGGTCGTTTTATTCGATGCCCTGCACGAACAGACCGGATATAACTTTCTTTTCGACAGATTGGAATATGGCCGCATCTACCTGGAAGACATCCATCTGGCCAATACTACACTCGGCGCCGCGCTGGCTCAGCTGGAAAAAGAAAAAGGATTTCTTTTTTCCGTTGCGGGCAGGAATATTGCCGTCAAACAGGGACCTGCCTTCAAGGCTGCGCCGACCCGGCTGATCACCTTCTTTGGTCTTGTCCGTGACGCGGCAACCAAGGAGCCTTTGCAGGGCGCGAATATCGTCCTGAAAGGGGCAGGGGGCGCCACCGTGTCCGATGCCCAGGGAAGATTTAAGATCGAGGCGCCCGGGACCGGAGCCGAGCTGCTGATCTCGATGGTAGGATATGTCTCGCAGTCGAAAACCATTACAGCTGCATTGCAGGATGTCAATGTCCTGCTGGTCCGCGACGGCAAGTCCCTTGCAGGGGTGACGGTACAGGCCCGCCGAAAGGTCAATACAGAGTCGGCGCTGCTCAACGAACGCAAGACGGCTGCTATTGTGTCGGATGGCATTTCCGCGCAGAATATCGAAAAGACGGCCAGCGTCACGACCACCCAGGCGCTGGCCCGGGTCACCGGCGTTACCATCACCGACGACAAGTATGTTGCGATCCGGGGGCTGGGTGATCGCAGCGTGATCGCCGAGCTGAACGGCGCCCGGTTGTCTTCGGCCAATCCTGACCGCAGCGCCGTACCGCTGGACCTGATACCCGCCTCCCTGCTGGACAACATCACCGTCTACAAGACCCTGACCCCGGATCATCCGGCTGACGCTTCGGCCGGCATCATCGAACTGAAAACCAAATCGGTTCCTGCCGCGCTGAGCGTCCAGTTTACGGCGGAGGCAGGCACGAATACCACCATTGGCATCCGGGGACAGGTGAACTCCTTCCAGGGATCGGATATGGGCTTCCTTGGACAAAAGATAAAAGAAAAAGACCTTTCCCCTGCCTTTCTGGATCTCCAGCATCAATACCCCGGCGGTCTGCAGCAAATCCAACGGCTCTTCATAGAAAGTCGCACCGATCCCGCGCTCGCCGCCGAATCCAATCGCATCAATAAACTCATGCTGGCCTTTGATCCTGTCCTATCTACTTCTTATAAAATGGCCGAGCCCAACCAGATCTATACGATCTCGGCGGGTAATAGCTTTCATATTTTTGGCGGACACACATTAGGCGTGGTGCTAAGCGCCAACTATTATCGGCGGACGGAAGACCGTTATAGGGCCGAGCTCAATCAGTTCAGCCTCTACCAGGGGGTGGTAACGGGTAGTTTCGAACCACAAACTAACGCAAATGGCTATGTAACCTATGTACCGAAAATATACAGCCCCTTACATATCGCTCCCTTTATATCCCCCGACAACCCGAGATTGGGTAAATACCTTGGCTTTGAAGAAAATTCCGGCACCGAGACGATCTCGTATGGTGGACTCGCAGGGCTTACCTATCGCTTCAACGCCGCCAACGAAGTACAGCTGCAATATATCGGCAGCCGGGGAGGGGAGACAGGCGCCAGCAACTTATTGGGGTCTTATCAGAATACCGGCTTACAATTCCCGGTATACGACCAGGTCAACCAGCTGCGTCAGACCTATCGTATTTTCAACACGTTCAATTTTCAAGGCGAACACCGGCTGAAATTCGGCGCCGGCTCCGCATGGCCCCAGTTAAGCTATAACCTGAGTTCTTCCACTTCAAAACAGGACGAGCCGGATTTCCGTTTCACCGATCTGGCGGACCTGCATGAAACACATTATGTCGATCCCAATGGGGTAGGTATCGGCAGTGACGTATATGCCTTCGTGGTAGGGAGCGTTCACGGCATCGGCAGCACAGGGGTGATAGGCGCCGATCCCAACGGAAGAAAGTACCGCGACCTCAACGAAACCAACTACAATGCCAAGGCCGATCTAACGGAAACGATCAGCACCGGCAGTCTTTCGCAGGTGTTCAAGACCGGGTTCAACTACCTGCACCGCGACCGGACCTTTTCGGAAAATATCCTCGGAATCCCCGGGACGAATTCCGGCGGTGACGATGGGCTGTTGCAGCAGGTCAATGGCAATGTCGATCAACTGGTCTCTTATGCCAATATCGGTTTGAAAGATCCGTCCGGTTATGACAACCTGGGACAGCCAAGGGTGGGCGGATTCCTCTACCAGATCAAAAAATCCCCGAACAATTACACCGGCATCTACGAGACCAAAGCATTCTATGGGATGGCCGACCTTCATTTTACGAGTAAGTGGCGCGTGACCGGCGGTGTGCGCCTCGAAACCACCGATATAGAGACCACGGTCGATACAGCGAATGTCTATAACCCGCTCAGCATCATCCAAACCTCCACCAATGGATCATCCGGGGAAGCGCCAACCGGGAATAGCGCGGCGGTGATCAATCCGCACATCGTTTATTCGCAAAACTACCAGCCTTACTATTCTGTTAACCTCACCTATGCTGTAAAAAGCGACATGAATTTCCGACTGGCCTATAACACCTCGCTGGCAAGACCGGAACTGCGCGAGATGACCAATATCTATGAGTTCGATCCTTTTCAGTTCGCCGTAGTAGTAGGCAACCCCAATTTGGTCAACCAGCTGACGCGCAGCGAAGATTTTCGGTGGGAATGGTTCCCCGACGCCGGCGAGGTCATCTCCGCCTCTGCCTTTGCGAAACAGATCGATCACCAGCTAAATAAGGTCTTTATTTATCATTCACCAGGTAATCAATCGCTGTATCCGGAATATCCGATCGTAGAATTTCAGAACGATCCCAACCAGGGACAGGTCTATGGCATCGAGCTGGAATTCCGGAAAGACCTCGGGAAACTGTTCACCCCGCTCCGGCATTTCTTTTTAGGGACCAACTTCATGGCCGCTTATAGTCAGATCACCAAAAATCCCGCACGACTGGATGCTTCGCGAATCAATGCCCGCCATGCGCCGGACAAGAGCCCGGTCTTTGAGCAACCGCCCTATTCGATCAATGCCTACCTCGATTATGATAATCCGAGATCCGGCACGACCGTTACGACCAGCTTCAACGTAGTCGGCGAACGGCTCATCCAGGTGCAATTGGACGGAACACCCGATATCTACGATCGCCCTTCTCCACAGCTGGATGTGGTGTTCAGCCAAAAATTGGGCAAACGTTTCCTAGTAAAAGGCTTTGCGAAGAATATCCTGAACCCTGCTTATCGCGAAGTCTATGCTTATCCCGGCAACGGCGGAAAGTTCTATGGGAGCACGTATATCCATCATCAGTATTACAAAGGAACGGAGCTCGCGCTCGGATTAACCTATAATTTGTTTTAGCTATGAAACATTCTTTTTTGAAACGTATAGCGGAAGTGGCGCTTGTCATCCTGATCCTGTTCTCCGGCTGTGCAAAAGATAAGTTTAAGGACCTGCTTCCACGGCCAGCCACGGCGGTGAATGGCAGCTCCAGTATCCGCCTGTTCAATTTTCTAAATGTGGATGTCGATATTTCCATCAACAATATTCCACTGACAAACTTTGGATCGAGCCAGGCTACGCAGATCGGTTTGTCCTTGTTTCCTGCCGGCAAATGGCCAAACAGCGACGGCGGCAGCCCTTTCACCGTTCCCAGCTCCCTGATCGATAAACAGGGAAAGGCGCACATCATCATTGCGCCACAGCCTTTTGCGACGGGTTATGCTGGTAACCTGAATTTTCCAAAGATCGACACCGTACTGCAGGACGATCCCGCTCATCCGAAGGATTATTACGCTTTGTTCGATGGGACCCTGAAGATCGTCGCCCGCAATACCGCTGCCCCCGCTCAACCGGATCATTTTAAGATCAGGATCCTGAACCTGATCAAAGACACCGACCAGATCGGCTACTATGGGGCAGTTACATTGACCTATGCGGATGGTACGCCGGTAGACCCGGCCGTTACTGGAATCAATACAGCCAGGGACGACTCCGTCCATGCAGGCGCTTCGTCATATATCGAATTACCGCTTGGCGCTTACCAGTTCAAAGTGTTTATGTCCCAGCCGGGCCCGCTGGGTATGCCTGATCACACCAGGCAGTTGTCGGAACTTCCGGCAAAGCCAAACTTCAACGGGTTCGATCAGTCTGTTGCGGCACAGCCGTTACAGGAAGCCATTTTCCCCAAGATCCGCACTTTCAAAGCCGGCGCCACCTACAGCATCGTCATTACCAAAGCCGTGGTTGACCAAACCTATTCGGATGGCGGCAACAACTATCATTGGTTTGAATCCGTGAATGCGTATCGCATCGTTACCGAACAATCCGCCGGTACCAATACTACCTATGCCTGCATGGATGCCGTGAGCGCGCTCCGCCTGCCGGGGGTCGGTATCCTCGTTGACGGATATGCCCTGGCCTCCAACCTGGGCTTTGGGCAATACGCGGGGCATAAGGTATATATCTGGGGCACTCACCATGTACAGGCAGTAGATCAGGAAGGCCAGGTGCTGGCAGAAAAGGATATCACGCTCAATCCAAACGACTACCTGACGGCCTGGGCCTACCTCAACCCGGACGGAAAACCGGATATCGTGTTCTCCAGCACCGATATGACGTCCACTCTTTACCAGACCAACCAGGTCGGTGACGTGACAAGCTATGTCAGCGGCTCCTATACGCCTGTACCGGATGATGGCACCAATGGATCCACCCGTGTGACAACCACGAATTATACCTGGCAGTCGCGCTTCCTGAATCTCTCCGAAGACGTTCCCTGGGTGACTTTCGGGAACGACAATATTCAGAATGCGGGTAGCGGTTACGCAGGCAACGATCTGTTGTTTACGGTCACAAAAGGAGATGCTTCCGACAGTTCCAATTTTGCTTCCGCTACGATCAACCTCGGCAGGGGTATCACCACTTCGCGGGAACCCTTTGTGATCTATCCCATACCCAGCGATGCGTTCTGGGATGGACATGGGAATTCGATGGCCCCCTCCAACCGGCCGCTCCCATTGGGTCCTGATATCTTGTCTTTTCAATCGGACCCCGGCCCTCCGGCAAGCATACCCGGCCAACTGCTGGCGTCCGTACCTGTATTGCCTTTTACCGGCTTCGTGGCCAACCCGGCCATGTACAGCAGCCCCAGCTATACGCCGGCTATGGAAATTGGTTTTTATTCCGTCGCGTTGATCGGCAATGTATCCCAGGCCGCCGCGGGGCAGGGCAGGCTCATCTACGTAAAACACAATCAATGATGAAAAATATAATTTGGATGCTGCTATGCAGCCTGCTGGTTTTCTCCTGCAAGAAATACAAAATGGCGCCCGATATTCCCGGCGCGGCCTATCTGCGTGTATTCAACGATATCCCTTTTACGCTGACACTGGCCAATAAATCACAGGTCGTGCCCTTTTTTACGATGATCGTCGACCCGGAGCTTGACGCAGCCGGTGTGCCTGCAGGAGGTAAGATGATCGGCGATTATCTCGGCAGCCGTCAGGCTTTCAACACCTCCACCTCTTCCAATGAAGGTAATGCCCTGGGCACGTCGTTGGATACGACCATCCGGTACAATATCAATTACGAATATCCCGGAAATGCGCACGTACTCACCGCGCCGGCTATCAACGGGCTCGACCTGTCCGCCTGGGCGCAGCTGACGTCCGGAAAACACCGGGTATTGTTTATCGCAAGACCCGAGAATTATACCGACTTCTCCCTGCTCAGCGATACCATCAAAAAGAAGATCATCATCGATACGACCATTGACCTGCAGCAAGGCGAAGTCTATACCATGGAGACCGTACTGCAGGATGAAGACGCGGTCAAATACGGCATCTATCTGCGGCAGGAAAATTTTACGCACCAGGTTTTTGATCCGAACCTGAATTATGTGTCCTTTTATAACCTGTCGGGCAATAAGTCGGCCTTGTCCAACCTGCCGATCTCACCCTCTTCCGGCTATTTCTATGACACGATGAGCGTGTACTACACGTATTACAGCGTCCTGATCAACCCCAATGGCGTGGCGCCATCCAGCAATCCCATCCCGGCCTATACCAATGTTCCACTGACCACGCTTTCTTCCAGGATGTCAGCCAGCGCGCCATTTTTTCCGCTGCCGGTATTGCCGATCAGCGATTTTTATGACCTGCAGGGTAATCTGAGAATTTACAACAACGACGGCACCGGCACCATGCCCTATTTTGTCTTCAACTTTCTTGCCTCGGGCAATAACGTGACAGATGGTTCGGGCGCCAACCAGCAATACTCGATGTTCTGCGATTATGATCCCGTGACGGTGAACAACGTACAGCAATTCTTTCTGGGCGATCACAATGCCAACCTGAACATGCTGGTGGAAAACAACGGTCAGATCCAGGTCTATCCGGCCGTATACGTCATAGAACTCGTCTTCAACCAGGCTTATCTCATGCAGATACAGAAAAAATTATAAAAGAAATCATTCATGAAAGATACTCGCATCATAGGCTGGATCATCCTCCTGACCGCAACGGGATGCACCAAAACCTATTCCACGGCAACCGACGAGTCGACCGTTCCCACGCAGGCTGCCCAGCCGCTGCTGGACTATTTGCAGAACAACTATGCCTTCAGCATCTTTTACGCCGGTCTGCAACGGGTAGGGCTGGACAAGCAGATCACAGATGATAAAAAACTGACCCTGCTGATCCCAGATAACGATGCCTTCGCCCGCGCCGGCATCACGCAGGACAGTTTGCTAAAAATCGACACCGCCTATTTGCGCAAATGGCTGGGGTTCCACATTGTCCAGGGAGCGATCGCCTATGACAGCATCCCCGAGACGGTTGATAATGCCTACTTCAGCATCCTGGGCCAAAAAATTTTTTTTTCCCGGCCCCTTCCAAGTGTCAGCGGAGCGAGTCCCGTTCTGCATATCAATGGGGATACGGTGAACAATTTTGATATCCGCGCTTCCAATGGCTACATCCAGGTCTTGAACACCCCGCTTCAGGCCCCGCTTGATGGTAACCTCCAGGATTACATCAATGCGCACCTCGACCAGTATAGCCTCTTCCGGTCCTGCCTGCAGCACTTTAACCTTTGGGACCAATTAAAGAACGACACCGGCTCGCAGCTCACGGTCTTCGCGCCGGTAAACGACGCTTTCGCCAACATCCAGCTCTACTATCATCAAAAAGACACGATCTATAACATCACCGATTCCATGATCAACACCTGGGATATATCGGTCATACCGGCTGCGGTCTTTGGCGTATATCTGCTGCCCAGCCGCATCTTTACAACCGACTTCGAAGATGCGCCATCCAACAATGGCAATGCAGGCACGTATGCGACGTATATTTTTCCCGATAGGAGCGCTTATGTCAATCTTAGCATTGGCAGCGCAGCAATAAATGCTTTCCTGCTGACCCCTTACAAGGATTCGATGAAAGGAAGCAATCAGGGAAATGTCATTGGTCCAGGCAACCTGGTGACCGCCAATGGCAACGATGTCCTGCAACCCATCGATCACGTGTTACTAATACCGTAAAAAATATTTTATGACCAAATCTGTCTTTCAAACGCTGCTTCGTCCTGATAAGAGACGCCTCTGGCAGTGGCCTGCTGTGCTGCTTTTGCTGGCCATCGCCGCCTGCACCAAGGTGGCCCCGCTTTATTCCCTAAAAACGCCCAATAACGCGCCCGATACCACCCGCGACGTCCGTAAAATACTGGACAGCGTTCCCGGTTTCCATCTTTTTGCGCAGGCGTCCGACCGGGCCGCTATAACCGGCGCACTCGACCCCGCCGGTTTCTATACACTTTTTGTTCCTACTGATTCGGCCATGACGGCGGCCGGATATACGGCGGATCTCATCGGCACGATGCCGGTCGATTCGCTGGCAAATGTTGTAAAATATTACATTACCTATAATAGCGTTTCCGATACGACGCTGATCAATACTACCGTAAGCATCCAGCAGAACTGCCTGCTTGAAACACTTTTCTATGGTCAGCCAGGAACGCCGTCGGCAGGATACTCCTCTTACCGGCATTCGCTTTTCGTGAAATACTATAGCGGTCAGCTCAATATCAACGGCTGGGCCGTCAATGCGGGTGAGCAGCCCGTACGGGCCTCGAATGGTTACCTGTATCCCATCGACGAGGTCCTGACGCCTCCGTCCCAGCGGGTCTGGGATATCATTACCAACCGGCCGGAGCTAAGCTTTTATGTGGCCGCTATGCGCTTCATGGACAGCTTCTACGTTGCCAATAATGATTACTATGTACCCGATTCGGTTCCTTTCAACCAGGTGTTGTTCGAGCAGGTGGCAGGCGCGCAGGCCAATAATACTCCCCCGGTTCACACGACGGTGCTGGCTCCTACCAACACCGCTTTTATCAATGCCGGGCTGACCGATATCCCTTCCGTCTGCCATTTCATCCTTGGCGAGGTACGCACCGACACCCTGTATAAGGATCCGAACGGCAACGACTACCTGGACATCCTCAACCCGATCCCCGGTTCCGGCCTTCAGCTGACACCAAACGCGGAGAATAGCGTGGCTAATTATTTTCCCATGGATAGCGCATTGAAGCTGCACTATCTGTACAATGTCAACCAGGTCACCTCGGCCGCTAATGGCGGAGAGGGGACGCTCGCCTTTACGAACGGCCTCTGCTACAGCGACCTGACAGGATCTCCGGCTGTCAACAACGGTGTCCTGAATGTGAACACGATCATTAGTTCCCCCTCGAGCCTGGTTCAACCTTATCTGCTTCGATTCTCTGCAGGCGCGGGCGGGCTACTGCCTGTGCAATGGAATGCCGCGGCATACAGCAATGCCACGATAGGTAAAGACAGCAGCCAGCAGACAAAAAAAAGAAATTTCTGGGCGCTGAATGGGGTCATCTATGAAAGCGACCAGCTCTTCCTGAAAACGAACTGAACCAATTTACGCGTATGATCAGAAAACATAACATATCGATCCTGTTATTGGCGTTGACCGGCGTCTTGTCTGCCTGTACCAAGGATACGACGCCCAAGTCATTGCAAGGCCCCAAACAGGATTACGGCCGCCTGCCTTTCGTCGTGGAGGACAACTATACCTATAGTCTATACTACCAGGCCCTTGTTGCTTCCGGCTATTCCGACACCCTTGCCAGCCAGGCAGGACCTTTTACCATTTTGGTACCCAATAACGATGCGATGGCGGAAGGTTATTTTGCCTATTCCAATAACACGGTCAACTATCTCCTGCAGGCATCCAATCCGCCGCTCAACGATTACGTGCGGTACCTGATCATACCGCAAGCGGTATCGTTCAAAAGTCTGCCGATCGGCGCGAACCAGCAATTTCCTACGCTGGAAGGTACACCGGTTTACCTCACCAAATATATCACGGGCGGCGACACGGTGATTACCGTCAATGGCATCCCCGTCGTTGCGAACGGTATCGATATCCCTGCTTCCAACGGATCGATCGATGTGCTCACCTCTGTGCCGGAACCGCAGCTCTATGCCAATCTCTGGCAGCGGATGCTGAATGACGGTTCTTTGGCGCTTTTCACCACTGCTGCCCAGCGGGCGGGACTGCAGTCTTTTTTCGAGAGCCAGGACCAATCGCTCACTGTACTGGCGCCAAGCAACACGGCCTTTGTCAATATGTATGTTCCCCCCGGCGGTCTGGACCTGACCACTGCCAGCAAGATTGCGGTTGCGGACCCTGGTCAGCTAAAGACGCTGCTCTTATACCATGTGCTGAAAGGGCGTTTTTTCACCAATGATCTGGTGCGCATCGATACCCTGTCGGCGCAAGGCGATAGCGTCCTGCTATCCATGTACAACGGTGGAACGATCAAATATACACAAGGTCAGTTCTACAGCAACGGACTGGTACCGGGTTTGGAACCCGTGCTGGTGAATGGGCATTACGTGTATCAGTATATCGGGCCTCCCGGACCGGCTATGGCGTCGTGGTACAGTGAATACGAGTACGACATACCAGCCGTCACCTTTCTGGACAGGGCAACGGGGAATGGCGTGTTACAAGAAATAACCAGTGTGCTCTATCCTTAACTACAACCAACTTCCATTTTATGAGAAAGCGCTTACACAATAAAGCCGGATATGGATGGATGGTCCTGCTGCTCGTGATGACGGCCTGTTTTAAGAAAAATGAGCATACCAATCCGGCGCAGCCTTCCATTCTGCAGTTTATCGACCAGACCCCTTCCCTGCATATCCTCGACAGCGCGATACACCTTGTCCGGCTGGATACCCTCATGAGCAGCGGCGGCCCCTTTACATTTTTCGCCCCTTCCGACTCCGCCTTCCAGGCCGCAGGACTGACGCTGGACAGCATCAGTCGGATGAACCCTGCCGCACTGCTGGGAATACTGGAATACCAGGTGGTTGACGGCAGGATCAGCGCGGACGATCTGCCGGGCTTTGTCAAACAGCAATTTACCAGCCTGCACCCCCTGTACCAGCCTTTTATCACCAAGAGTTATTATGGCATCTTTATCAATGGCACAGGCGTGACCAGCGGCAATCATTCGGTAGGCGACGGCATTGTACAAATAACGGGCAGGGTCGTTTTTCCGCCGGCGGGCAGCCAGTTGCAGGTGATGGCCCAAAGTCCCGATATGACCTTCTTTGCCGCGCTGGTCAACCACGTGCAGTCGCTGAACCTGTTGATAGCCGACCCCAATCCCTACTCGGTATACAACGGCTTTTCGGCCTACCCCGGGTCGACGACTTTCGGCAATACGCTGCTGGTCCCGACCGATTCGGCGTTCAGGGCATTCGGGTATCCCGATTCTGTCTCGTTATACAACGACAGCCTGAACCTGGTGGACGGATATTTTGACAACAACAATAATTTTCATCTCCCCTTGCTGCTTCCCTATATCCTGAACGGATTCATCTTTACGGCTGACCTCAAAGGGAATTTTGTCATCGGACAGGGAAATGGCGGGATCGGCTACCGCGGTAACAACGTGAACGCCTATTTGGTCACTTCGCTGGATGGCACCAGCATTACAGGCGCAGGTATCTCTCCTGACAACCCGATAAAGATCGTCGGGCAGGATATCATAGCAAGCAACGGGGTGATCCAAAAGATCAACCAGGTATTTATTTCTCACAACTAGCTGGACAACATCATGAAAAAAAAGCGCAAGAAAAATAAGGGACCGATGACCGCACTGTTACGCTTATTGGCTGTGACCTGCCTGCTGCTGCAGCTGACACCTGGAATGGCGCAGGAGACCAGCGGTCGTCTCCAGGGGCGGATCACCGATAGTACAGGGACGCCTTTTGCCGGCGCCACCGTCACGCTGCTCCATCAGCCCACGGGTACCCGCTATACCACGACCTCTTTTGCTGACGGCACGTATGTGTTCCCGGGACTTCGGATCGGCGGACCCTACCAGCTTAGGATCTCCTATTCGGGCATGCAGCCGGTGCTGGTCGAGGAGCTCCAGGTGACGCTGGGTGAGCCGGTTGTCGTCCCGGTCAGCCTCGTATTGCAGGCGCAGCAGCTGGAGGCGGTGACGGTCAGCGGCGGCCGCCGCATCCTGGCCGGAAGATATGGCACGGGCACCAATCTCACCAGGGACCAGATCCGGAACATGCCGGCTACCGCCCGCAGCCTGCAGGATATCACCCGCCTTGTCCCGCAGGCTTCCAAGGACAATTCGTTCCTTGGCTCCAGCTTCCGCTATAACAACGTCACCATCGACGGCGCCATCAACAACGATGCCATCGGGTTTACACCCTCTCTTGGCGGACAGACAGGCACTTCGGGCCAACCCGGCAGCAGCACCCGGACCAATCCTATTTCGCTCGATGCCATACAGGATATACAGGTCGAGCTAGCGCCCTACGATGTCAAGCTGGGAAATTTCACCGGCGGCAGCGTCAACGCCGTCACCCGCAGCGGTACCAATACGCCGGAAGGGTCGGTCTACTTTTTTGGTCGCAACGCGGCTATCACCGGACCCGATAACGCCGGCGGACAGGGGAAGATGCCCCATGCGTTTCATGAATATCAAACCGGCGTCCACGCAGGTTTCCCGCTGATAAAAGATAAACTCTTCTTCTTTACCAATGAAGAGATCACCCGCCGTGTCGACGTGATCCAGCAGGTCGCTGGAAGCCGACCATCGAGTGGCATCCTCAGCGCAGACGATGCGCAGCAGATCACGAACCTGCTCAAAGGAACGTATCAGCTCGATCCCGGCACCTACGGGCAATTTAATATCTATTCCAACTCCGATAAATTCTTCAACCGGCTCGACTGGAATATCACTCCCCGCCATCAATTGGCGCTGCGGAATAACAGCATTCATTCCGAAGCCGTGAACCTTGAAAGAGATCAATTCGATTTCCGGTTCGGCGGCATCGCCTACAAACAGGTGAACGACCAGCGTTCTACTGTGCTGGAATTGAAAAGCCGGTTTACGGGCAGGTTCTTCAACAGTTTTATCGCCGGCTATTCGACTGTCCACGACTATCGTGATCCACGATCGGATCCTGCCTTTCCACAGGTGCAGATCGTCGGCCGGACGCCCGGGACAACGATCTTTCTTGGTACGGACCGTGAGGCCTCTATCTTCAATATGAAACAAAGCACGGTCGAGATCACGGACAACGCCACCATCAGCATAGGCAAACATACCCTTACGGCCGGCACACACAATGAACTGTATTCCATCAATTATGGATTCGTAAACGCCTGGAATGGCCGCGTGGACTTTCCCAGCATCGATGCGTTCCTGAGCGGTATGCCCAGCAGGGTACGCGGGAGCTACAACTACCAGGACAACAGCAGGGATTATATCCTGGCGCATCCCGGCGCCGTCTTCCACGTCAATTTTTACAGCGCCTATCTACAGGACGAGATCCAGGTGTCTCCTCATTTCCGTTTTACGCTCGGATTGCGAGGCGACTATTCCGATGTGCCCAACAAGCAGATCCTGAGCGATAAAACAAGGAATGCCAACACGGACCCATCTTATGGGACGACCTATACCTACACGCCGCTCAACAGGATCACCGGAGACTACCTGGGCCGGGTACAGGCTTCTCCCCGTATCGGGTTCAGGGCCGAGCTCAGCGACAAAAGAAAGCTTGTGCTGCGAGGCGGCGCCGGTGTTTTCACCGGCAGGATACCCTTTGCCTGGCTGGGGTACGCGTTTTACAACAACGGCGATACCTATGGCGCCTATGACCAGCGGACCGACAACGGGTCCAGTGTTTTTGCTCCGGGCAGCGATCCGCTGAAATATAACTCCAAACAAGGTATTGCCGGTTTCGTTGCGCAGAATGGGCAAGTGATAAACAATCCGAATGGCGGAAAGACACAGGTCGATGTGGTGGACAATCATTTCGTCATGCCCCAGGTATTGAGGGGCAGCCTGGCGCTGGACTATACCGATCCACAGGAGATCAATTATACGGTAGAAGCCATTTTTACAAAAACGATGCAGGACGTGATGTTCCGGCAGGTCAATCTAAGGGACAATCCTTCGTATTATGTATACGACTCGTCGGCAAGCCTGCTCAAACAGCCTATATTTCCTTCGGGAGCGGCCAGCCCTGCCTTTGCCAACGCTTATGAGATGTCCAATACCACCAAAGGATACCGGTTCAGCTTTACGGGCCGTATCTCCAAAAGATTTTTCTCCGGTTTGTCACTGCTGGCGGCATACACCTACGGGCAGTCGAAAGACGTCTCTAACGGGGTCAGGAATTCCATGGAGTCCAACTGGCAGCTGAACCAGGCGCTGAACCCCAACAATCCCGATCTTGCCAATTCGAACTTCGACATCCGGCAACGGATCATTGCCAGCGCAGGATATGGCTTCGACTGGAGCGGCCGCGCAAAAAGCCAGTTCAACTTTTTCTTTAGCGCCCAATCCGGTTCGCCGTATACTTATGGGTTTGTCAACTATACGGTACAGAATACGCCGCAGCAGGTGAGCCTGGCCTATATTCCGCAGAGATCGGAAGCGATCAATTTTTTCACCGACTATATCAGTCCTGCTCACCAAACGGTGACCGCCGCGTCGCAGGCCGACGCTTTCAACCAATATATCGACGCAGATCGCTATCTGCGTAAAAGAAGGGGAAACTTCACGGAGCGGAACGAAGGCCGCACACCATGGAACAACCAGCTCGACTTTCGTTTTCAGCAAGACTTTTGCCTGGGTAAAAAAGGCAGGGGTATGCAGCACCTGATCACGTTCACCTGGGATATCATCAACCTGACCAACCTGCTGGATAAAAATTGGGGCTTGTTGTATTTCTCGCCCAACACGTATAATTCAACAGCCAGCGTTGGCCTGGTACCCTATATCCCCGGACGATCTTCACAGGGATATCCCCTTTACCAATTCGTAAATCCCGGTAAGCCGTATGCAGTTGACTACACGGCCAGCCGCTGGCAGATGCAGGCGGGATTGCGCTATAGTTTTTAATGCTAACAACACTTCTTATGAAGCTATTTTTTGCCGACCGAACCGCGCCAATTTTTTTAATGGCCCTGCTGACCCTTGCAAGCCTGACCGGCGCCAGGGCCCAGACTGCCCTTTGGAGCACGACGCCCACCGGGGGCGCTTCAGGGGCCGGTGTGATCTACACCATCAACCCCGATGGTTCGAACCCGCAGGTACGGTATAATTTCCTATCTGACGGCATCGATGGGAGTTCGCCACTCGCGGGGCTTACCCAGGACGGCGGCCGGCTGTATGGGCTGACCAGCGCCGGCGGAACAAGCGGCAACGGCACGCTGTACGCCATCGATACGTTGAGTGGCGCGTATAAAAAACTCGTCGATCTTACCGGCGACAATGGATCTTTTCCCCTCTGCGAGCTGACGCTGTATAACGGGCTGTTATATGGGCTGACGGCCTACGGCGGCGCCAATGGCATGGGCGTGCTATTCTCTTATGACCCCGTGGCCAAAAAATATACCGATCTCTACGACCTCAGCCAGGCCAGCGGCGGCTCGCCATCTGCAAGCCTGACACTCCTCAGCAATCAATTCTTTTTTACCACGACGACAGGCGGCCTTAACGGTGCGGGGACCATCGCCGTTTATACGCCTGCCTCGAAGCGTTGCACCGACCTCTATGATTTTGCAAATGGGGTGTATGTGCCCAGTGACCTTATTTTCTAC
Source organism: Puia sp. (assembly GCA_965214315.1). GTDB lineage: Bacteria > Bacteroidota > Bacteroidia > Chitinophagales > Chitinophagaceae > Puia. The sequence continues at coordinate 726,685 of CBDCBP010000015.1, forward strand.
AAGAACGGGCTTTATGGCTTTACCGCGAATGGCGGACAGTCGGCGGGCGGGGAATTGTTCTCCTTCGATCCGGTGGTCCGCAAATATACCGTTCTGTATACTTTTCCGGGTCAGTTCGATGGCACGACCGGCTATAGCCCGGCGGGCATGGTCCTTTATAACAATCTATTCTACGGTGAAACCTACGCCGGGGGCAACAGCCCCAGCGGAAACGGGGCTCAGGGGGTGCTATTCTCCTTCGATCCTGCCAATAAGACCTATACGGATCTCTTCGATTTCGACAACAGCTATGCAGTAACCAACGGAAGCGAGCCCGCCAGCAAACCCGTGATCTACAAAGGCCGGCTATACGGTACGGCGATCTACGGCGGACCAGCCTCTTCGGGACCCGGCAGCGGCAATGGGGTCGCCTTTCAATTCGATCTTTCTTCCGGTGTATTTACCCCTTTGCTGGAATTCGACGGCACCGGGGGAATGAATCCCAATTACGCCGTACTGCTCCCGGTAGGTCCGGTCAAGGCGGGCACCACGATGCAAACGATTGGCGCGTTTGCCGACAGCACAAAGACCTATGGTGCGCCTGATTTCTACCTGGGCGCCACTACCAGTTCGGGTCTTCCGGTCACCTACAGCACCAGCAATTACAAAGTCGCCTCCCTGATCGGCGATGGGATCCATATCGCCGGCGCCGGCACCTGTACCATCACTGCTTCGCAGCCGGGGGACACCATGTACAAGGCGGCCGCATCCGTGCACATTACGCTGACCGTGAACAAAGCACCTTTGCTGATCAAGGCAGATGATCAGATCGCCTACCGGGACCAGCCCATTCCGCCGCTGACCATTCAATACAGCGGATTTGTCAATGGCGAGGACTCGTCGTATCTCGATACACTGCCAACCGCAAGCAGCGTCGTGGACGCCACGACGCCACAGGGAAAATATCCGATCACCGTCAGCGGCGCCGCGTCCAACAACTACGCCTTTACCTACCAGAGCGGCACCTTCTATGTGTATGGAGTGCAACAATCCTTTATCATCACCGACACCGTCGCTACGTATGGCGACGCCGACTTCGCAGTAGGAACTGCCAGCTCCGGATTGCCGGTTACCTATGGGTCCGCCGATCCTAGTGTCGCCGAAGCATCGTCGACGCCCGGTCTGCTGCATATAAATGGAGCCGGCACCACCCGCATAGCCGTCATACAGGCCGGTAACGACACCTATGCTGCCGGCTCGGATTCGGTAACCGTGGTGATCAACAAGGCGCAGCTCACGATCACGGCCAACAACCAGACCATCGTTTATGGACAGGCTGAACCTGCATTCACGGTCACCTATACTGGCTTTGTAGATGGAGAGGATTCTATGGCGCTTGCCGTCAAACCGCTGGTCGTTTCGTCCGCCGCCTCTCAACCGATCTACCCCGGCACCTACCTGGTGGAAGTGTCCGGTGCGCAATCCACGAACTATACGTTTACTTATGTGAATGGCGTTTTTGCCGTCACCCTTCCCGGAGACAGCCTGCATGCGTACATGAATGCGCCGGGCTCGATGGCCGTAAACATTCTTTCCACCGCTGCACAAAACGCGCAGCTTGGCCTTTACAGCCTTTCAGGACAAAGGGTGCTGACGGCCGAACTGTCTCTGCAAAGCGGCTTCAATCAATTCTTGTTGCCGACGGGCGCTTTGGCGGCGGGTATCTATATCGTCCGGGTAGAAGCACCTGGATTAAAACTGGATCAAAAACTCAGGATCAAATGAAACATACAATAACCAATCGGGCGGCCATTGTTGCCGTAATCGTTGCAGCGCTATTTTTGTCGACCGGTTTCGTCCAGGCCCAAGTCACCCAGTCGAAGATCACCACTACGGCAGTCCCTTTCCTGAGCATCTCCCCGGACGCCCGTTCCGGAGGGATGGGGGACCTGGGGCTTGCCACATCGCCCGATGCGTACAGTGGATCGCACAATGCCGCGAAGACGCCCTTTGGCGCTGCGCCTTCCGGTATCGGCGTTACGTATACGCCCTGGCTGCGCGACATCGTACAGGGCATGTACCTGCTGAGTGCCGCAGGTTATCATCAGCTCGATGACAACCAGGCGCTGTCCGCTTCCCTGCGTTATTTTAATTTGGGCGATGTCCAGGTTTCCGACTACAGCGGCAACAGGCTGTCTACTTCTCACCCCCGGGAATACAGCATTGACTTCGGCTACTCGCGGAAATTATCCAATCAATGGGGTGTCGGCCTGACGGCGCGTTATATCCGTTCGGATCTTGGCGCCGGAGCTGTCGATGGCACCACGTATAAAGCGGCGAATGCTGTGGCTGCCGATGTGTCGCTATATTATGACGGACGTGCCGGGTCCGGAGGAAACGCATATGCCGGATCGGGCTGGAGCGGCGGTCTGGTGTGCAGTAACCTGGGCTCGCCACTCAGCTATAGCAACGATGCGACCGATCGTGACTTCCTGCCGGCCAATATTGGCCTCGGCGTGGCCTACACGGGTGTGGTCGATGAAGATAACAAATGGATGCTCAGCGCGGAAGGCAACAAACTGCTCGTGCCTGCCGTGCCTTCCGACTCCGCCGGGATGGCGGCGTATCATTCGATGGATGTGGTGAAGAGTTGGGGGAAGTCATTCGGCAACAGTGCCTACAAATTTTCGGCAGGCGGTGAATACGCTTTCAAGGGCGTCTTCTTTTTGCGGGTGGGTTACAACTGGGAAACGGCGCAGGAAGGAGGACTGCGCTATTTTACGGCGGGCGCAGGTTTTTGTTATTCCATGGCCGCCATCGATTTTTCCTATCTGGCCCCATCGGGGAACGGGACCGCGCGTAATCCCTTATCTAGTACCTTTCGGTTGGGCATACTCTTCTCCTTAAGAAAGACGCATGCAACAACGGGCAAATAGCTTTCATTACACGATTGTCAACTACTCACGCAACTGCTCATGAGCTATTCAGACATGACCGACGCCGTACTGCTGAACTTGCTGAAAGAGGACAATGCTACGGCCTTTAACATGCTTTTCAACCGCTTTTGGGATAGGCTTTACCGGTCAGCCCTGGCGAAGACCAGGCAACCGCAGGTTGCGTTCGGCATCGTACAAGATGTTTTCGTCCAGCTTTGGCTCAGGCGTTACACGCTACATATCAAACAATCTCTTCAGCAATACCTCGCAGGAACGGTTCGCAATAAAATATTCAACTATTATCGCAGCTGCCGACGGACGAATGAACGGCTTAAACAGCTTTCCGAAATGATCATAGCGGCGGCCGACGCGGAACACCAGTCTGTTAATGAAAAAGAAGATCTGGCAAAAGAAATGGCCTGGGAAAAGGCCGTAGATGAACTACCCGGACGCATGAAAGCAGTGTTCATCCTGAGGAGCCGCCACCGGTATTCTTTCCGCAATATTGCCGAAACATTGAATATTAAAACACAGACAGCCAAGAATACCTTCTCCAGGGCCCAGCAATCGCTCCGTGATCAATTCAGCGACATCGTTCCTTCGTCGCCGGCGGTGGTACCGGCTGCTGCAAGTATAGCGATACTTAATCGAAAATAAATTTGTAAATACCGATCGGTATCTTATCTTTGCTGTGATTTAGATAAAATGAACAGGAACCCGGAGGCAACAAAAAAAATAATCATAGAAAAATCCGCATTACTTTTTAATAGAAAAGGGTATGCAGGGACTACTTTGCAAGACCTTACGAAGTCTATTGGTATGACCAAAGGAAGCATTTACGGAAATTTTAAGGATAAGAATGAAGTTTCTTTGGAAGCTTTTAAATACAACTTTGGGCAGCTGGTGGGTAGGATCACTGCATATGTAAGCCGGGAAAGAACTGCGATTGGTCAATTGCGTGCCATTACAAAATTTTATCGGGAAGATTTTGATCTCATGAAATATCTGGGTGGCTGTCCGGTGATGAATGCGGCGACAGATTCGGACGATACCAACAGACAATTGCTGAAACAAGTAAACAAGGCTTTTGAAGCAATCATTAGCACCATTGCAGCAATCATTGAAAAAGGCAAGGCGGACGGAGAGATTGGCGCCAAGATTGAATCGGCTAAGTACGCGGTCTTATTTTTTTCGATGATCGAGGGCGCCGTACTGGTCAGTAAGACAACAGGACAGAAAACCTACCTGGTTGAAATATGTGAAAGGATCGATCATATCGTGGACGTCGAGTTAGTCATATAAAATTTTTTTAACCGTGAAGATACCGATCGGTATCTTCATAAAATCTTAGTTATGCAAGAAAATGAATTGTCAACGGAGAATGTGATTTCCTGGAGCGGAAGTTTTCCGCAAAATTATGAAGATAACCTGAAATTTATTTTTGGGCCATATGCGGAGGACCTTGCAGGGAGGGTGAAATTGCCAGCTGGAAAGTTGCTAGAACTGGCTTGCGGAACCGGCCAGGTTACCCAGCGGCTGGCCAGCCAAGTTCCTTCGGCAGTTACAATATTGGCGACCGACCTCAGCCCCGAAATGATGGAAATCGCGAAAAAGAAGGTCAATGCTCCTAACGTCGAATGGGATGATGTTGATATGTGCAACATCCCCTACGACAATGACAGTTATGATCTTGTTGTCTGTCAGTTCGGCGCCATGTTCGCGTCGGATAAGCGAAAGGCTTTTGATGAAATTTTAAGGATTTTAAAGCCTGGAGGGCGATTATTGTTTAATACATGGGGTTTGTTATCAAACAACAAAGTATTTGAGCTCTTCAATGAAACGCTTGTGAAGGTGATAAATGTCGACCTTGCCGGTTTGGAACAAGGTCCGTTCTCCATGCAAGATCAACGTGTAACGCGGCAGTTGTTGGAAAAAGTTGGTTACCAGAGCATTCAGGTTGATAAGGTCTGTTTCACCGGACAATCGCCTACTTCGGCGCAGGCGGCTAAAGGATTTTTTCAGGGGAGCCAGCTGGCGTCAAATTTAAAGGCAAATAATCCGGGGCTAGGTGAAAAAATACAAATCATGGTGGCCGACGCATTCACCAAGCAGCTTGGAGATCGGCCACTACGCAGTCCACTGGAGGCCTGGGTGTTTTCTGCGACAAAATAAGAATTTTTTTTGCAGGGCGTTGTATATTCTCATGTTATAGATAAATACATTTTTATGAAAGAAAAGATGTTGATAACCCTGGCGACCGGTACTACCGGATATGCTATTACACGGCAGCTACTTAGCGAAGGATATCCAGTCCGTATCTATGTGCGTTCGCGCAACAGGCGGGCTATGGAATTGGAGGAACTCGGCGCGGAGATCTGCATAGGGACGTTCAATAACTACGAACAATTCAAGGCGGCTTTGACGGGTGTTACCAAAGCCTATTTTTGTTACCCTATGATGAAGGGAATGCCGCAAAGCGTACAATTGTTTATCAAAGCGGCGAGAGAAGTGAACTTATACGCACTTGTTTTTATGGGGCAGTGGCTGGCTGAGTATGCGGATGCGACAAGTGTTTTGACAAAGGATATCCAGCTTTCCTACAAACTGCTGCAGCAATCGGGACTACATGTAGTATATTACAATCCGGGTTTTTTTGCCGATAATGTCATATCGTTTACTGAAAGTGTAGTGCAGATGGGTTTGATGCCTTCCCCATTTGGTGCTGGTAAATGCGCATGGATTTCGACAGGGGATCTTGGCCGATGTGCGGTTGCTTTATTGAAACATCCCGAACCTTATTTTGGCAAAAAAGTCCATCCAACTGGTCCAAAGGCGATCGATGCAGCTGAAATGGCAGCTGCGTACGCTAAGATTGCCGGCCGCCAGGTAAAAATATTGCCGGTGTCGGACAAAATGTTTATGAAAGCTGTGATGGCAGCTGCAACGGAGTTTGGATATGATGCTTTTGTTGCGGTACAAACCGTTTATTATATGCAGGAACTGCGTAAAGACAGGTTTGGTGAAGGGAACGACGTCGTAAAGGAATTGACTGGAAGGGAGCCTGAAGATTTTGAGACAGTAGTGCGGCAATTTTTTGCCGAATCCCCCTACAGGAAAAGGAGTTTGAGGGGAAAAGTCCATGCGGTGGGAAGTTTCCTGAAATTGTTGCTTGCCAAGGCGCCAAATAAGGCGGAAATGGCGGTGTTGAATTCTTAGCGAAATTATTTTATTAATAGAGGAGATAGTGAATGGGACTTAAGTAAGGTTCACAATGGGGACAATGGAAGATTTCTCTGCTTACAACAAGAAGCAGTGAAAGGCTGATCCGGAAGGAGAAAGTCAACTATATTCCAAATGGTCAATAATGGTCAGGGTTATATTGAAATTCCCTCGTCCGGCCAACCTGCTGAATCCAGGTAGGTGAGTCGATGCCGGATTTGGGCGATTGATCTCCGAATTTGGATCATTCGACGCCTTTAAGGTGGGGATTACCGGCGGTGAGCCGATCTTTGGCTATGGTTAAAAAGTACAATATCCGCAGCGGCGTCATCTTTTGCCTGTTTGTCGCTGTACTATTGTGTATCCCCCGGTTGATCCAGGGTGAGTTCGGACTTTTTTTATTGGCCGCGCTTTTGCTATTTCTGAGCAACCTGTCCTGCTGGGTCATCCACCACTTCTTTTTGCTGCATGTTTTCCCCCATGCTTCGAAACCGGCGCCCGGCCTCCGGGCGCTGATCAGTATCCTGGTCGGGATGGGGTTTGTTTTTTTGCTGTTCAAAGGTCTGGGCAGCTATTTCGGTGGCTGGGCGTTCTGGGGCGCATCCGATCCGCCATCTCCGGAGAAGGTTTTGCTCATCAATTTGTTCCGCGCCTTTATCGCCAGCTCGTTCACACAACTCGTCGCCCGCTACCTGCTCATCAACTCGCAGCTGCAGCATTCGCGACTCGAGAACGAATACCTCAAACAAGATCAATTGAAGGCCCAGTTGTTCTCCCTGCAACAACAGCTGAGCCCGCATTTCCTCTTCAATTCCCTTAGCACCCTAAGGCAGATCGCCCCCGATGAGAAGACCAAGACGTATGTCATGCAGCTCGCGAATGTCTATCGTTACCTGCTTACGTTTCATGAGCATCAGCGCATTTCCGTACAGGCAGAACTGGCATTCACCCGGTCCTATCTTTACATACTGCAGGAGCGCCTGGAAGATGCGCTCCACGTATCGATCGCGATCAGCAAGTCCTACATGGACTATTATATGCCACCCCTGACCCTGCAGATCCTTGTTGAGAACGCCGTAAAACACAATGTCGCTTCCCTTGAGCAACCCCTCTACCTGCGTATCTATGCGAATGCAGATGACACCCTTACGGTAGAAAATAGTTATCAGCCCAAGCGGTCGATAGAAGAAAGCAACGGCAAAGGCTTGCAAAATATCCGCGATCGCTATGCCTTATTGGCAGGGCGGGGTATCGAGGTCAGTAAAAAGCACGTGAATTTTATAGTAACCGTACCTTTGTTAAAATCATGAACATCTTAATCATCGAAGATGAGGCTAAAACCGCCAAAGAATTGAAACGGTTGCTGGAAGGGCTCGATGACACGGTGCGGGTACTGGATATCCTTCAGTCCGTGAAGGCCACTATTCAATGGTTTCGCACGCACCCCGCGCCGGACCTGGTGTTTTCCGATATTCAGCTGGCCGACGGGTTGTGTTTTGATATCCACAGGTCGATACCCATCCCCGCTCCCGTCGTGTTCTGCACAGCATTTGATGAATACGCGATCCAGGCCTTCCAGGCCAACAGCATCGACTACTTGCTAAAACCCATCGACGAGAACAAGCTGCAGTTCAGTCTGGAGAAATACAAACAGCTCAAACGTTTTTTTGATGCCGCTCCCGGGGCTCATAGCGCCAGCCTTACCAGTCTCGGCAACCAATTGGGGAATACTTATCGCAGGTCATTGCTGGTATATGTTCGTGAAAAGATCATACCCGTTAAGACCTTCGATATCGCCTTCTTTTATGCGGCGCATGGTCTGGTCAATCTCACCACCAGGGACGAGCACAGATACGCCTCCCAGCAAACCCTGGAACAGCTGGAGGAAGTTCTTGACCCGCGTCAGTTCTTCCGCGCCAATCGGCAGTTTATCGTGAATCGGGAGAGTATTCTCGATGTCGAGTATTATTTCAACAGGCGGCTTTTCCTGAAAACCACTTGCGCAACACCCGAGAAGATCATCGTCAGCAAAATAAAGGCGGCTGATTTTCTCGAGTGGATGCAGCTCTAGGCCGCTATTTCCGGTAGCCGCTCCGATACAATTCATTTACCGTTTTGTCCATTTCACCCCGATATTTTCCGGCTGGGACGATTACCGGGATAGCTTTGTCTTCATAAACAAAAGATATGCAGACAGCCCGCCTTCTTGCGTTTTTTTTGCCCTCCTCCTTCTTGTATGGCGAATGATGGTTGTTCAATCCGAAATGTTACAATTATGCGACTGGTTATTCTATATTCTTTTTTTGTTTGTTTGTTGCATGGAAGCGTCGCGGCGCAGGATACCGTGAAGCTGGGATCTGTGCAGGAAGCCGTCTCCCTGGCTTTACGGCAAAATCCCACCGCGGCAGTTTACCAACAGCAGGTCAGGCAGGGCCGGTACAACTATAAGGCGGCGATCGGCAGTCTGCTCCCGAGTGCGTCGGCCAGTTTTTCCGGTATCGACAACATCAACATTGCCGTGACCCCCATTCCTGGTGAACTGTTTGGTCAGCCCGGTAAGACGATCTATGCCCAGTTCGGCAAGAAGTATGTGTATAATACAGGCCTTACTGCCTCGGAAAACCTCTTCAACTGGCAGACGTTCCTGTCCACGAAGATTGCCAAGGGCAATCTTCACCTGACGGAAGCCCAGCAATCGGGCTACGAGCAAAGCCTCCGGGAGCAGGTGGGGCGAGACTATTTCTCCGCGCTGATCGCCCGGGTATCGCTGGGGATCCTGGCGACCGATTCGGCCGCGGGGGATAGTCTTGTCGTTCTTGCCCAACAGCGGTTGAAAGAAGGTACGAGCGACGCCATTTCCGTCAACCAGGCCATCATCAACCTGAATAGTATCCTGCACAATAAGGCGCAAAGCCGGCAATTATACGACCAGGGGGTTGAAAACCTGAAGATCCTGTTAGGAACCAAACCTGGGACGGAATTGCTCTTTCGCGAAGAGTTGCGGCCGGAGACGTTGACTGCGGAGCAACAGGTCGAGCTCGGACCCGATAAAAGCCTGGACACCTGGCGGCAGCAGATCCGAATGGCGGAATTACAAAGACAGTCGCAGAAAGCCGCTGCCTATCCCACGCTTTCCTTTTCGGCCTATCTGGGATACCAGCAGTTCCGCAACAATTTTGGGCTGTCTTTTACAGACGGCGCATGGACGGCGAGCAGAAATATCGGGCTCTATCTTACGATCCCCCTGTTTACAGGCCTGTCCAATACCTTCAGATACAAGGCAGCCATGACCCAAAAAACTATCGCGCAGCTGCAATGGAAAAGCGCGCTGGATCAAAGCCAGATCAACGATCGCCTGCTGGTCAGGAACCAAAAAGATTACCTGGTCATGGCGCTGGCCTCGGCTGACAACTTTGGGCTGTATGCCGCCAATCTCCATCTCGATCAGCAGAAATATGCTGAGGGAGTGATCACCATGGATGTTTACCAACGTGCCTTTCAGGACTATCTGACCGCCGAAAATACCTATATGAACGATCTGTCGCAGCTGCTTTCGGTCAAGGCTACCATTCTGTCCAGGCAATAAGTCATCATGTATAAAGAAGCACCAATGAACAAATGTCTATTCCTCCTGCCTCTTCTCCTGTCCCTTGCGGCCTGCCAACGGCGCAATGAGACGACGCCGCAGCACAGAGAGATCGTGGACGCCGTATTCGGCAGCGGGCATATCGAAAATAAGGATCAGTACGCCGTTATCGCCAACTACGCCGGCTACCTCAAAACCGTTTATGTGGCGGAAGGGAACAGCGTGCAAAAAGATCAGGTCCTGTTCCGTCTCGACCGTCAGGTACAGGAAACACAGACCCATAACGCCCTGGATAACCTGGATTATGCCCAGGCCAATCTGGCCCCCTCCTCACCCCAGATCGAGCAGATCGAGATCCAGATCGTACAGGCCAGAGAAAAAGCGCGGGTGGATTCGCTCACCTTCGCCCGATACCAACGACTTGTGACCACGCACGCCGTTGCCACCAGCGATCTGGATAATGCGGGTGTCCAGCGAACCGCTTCGAATGCCAGCCTCGCCGTGTTGGAGAAGAACCTGGCGGACCTGAAACACACGCTCACCCTCAATGTACAGAACGCACGGGCACAATATGAGATCCAGCGCCGCAACAGCGCTTATTACGATGTCACGGCAAAGTCCGGAGGGACTATTTTCACGCTGGTCAAGCGGGTAGGCGACTATATAAAGATCGGCGACCAGATGGCCGAGGTCGGCGCGGGCCTGCCGATCATCAAGCTTGATATCGCAGAAGATGATATCCGCCGGGTACAGGAGGGACAAATGGCCCTGATATCCCTGAACAGCAACAAGGATACCGTTTACGAAGCGACGATCACAAAGATCTATCCGGCGTTCGACAATGCTCAGCAGGCTTTTACCGTCGAGGCCCGGTTTCGCCGGCTTCCGTCCGTCCTGATTAACGGCACGCAATTGCAAGCCAACATTATTCTTCAGGATAAAAAAGATGCGCTGGTCATCCCGACCTATTACCTGCTGACAGGTGACTTTGTAATGGTCAAGGGCCGCAAAGAAAAGGTCGCGGTGAAAGCGGGTATCCGTACCCTGGAATGGACCGAGATCCTGGAGGGGATCGCGGCGACTGACATCCTGGTTCAACCCAAAAACAAATAACGTGCTCACCACCAATTATAAGATCGCTTACACTCATTTGACTTCTTCGATCAAACAAAGCGTTATCGCGCTATTGGGTGTGACATTCGGCATCTCCATGTATATCTTTATGAACAGCTTCATGACGGGCGTCAACGACATACAGACCACCCTCGCTTTCACGTCGCTGTCGCACATCCATATTTACAATGACGGGCCGGTCGACAACACCAATCTCGTGCGCAAGGTCTTTGGTCCGACGGTCGTTGCCAATATCCGTCACGCGAAAGTCATCCAATACGTGCAGGGCATCAAAAATACCGCCGGGATCATTTCCCTGGTGCGGAAACAACCGGAGGTAGTTGCCATGACCGCCGAGGTCAATATCAATATCTTTTTTATCAACACCGCCAATAAGATCGACGGCATCTTGTCCGGTGTCGACGTGGAAAACGAGAACAGGGTGTTCGGCATCGCCGACTATATGGTGGCCGGGAAGTGGAATGATCTGAAGTACAATCCAAATGGCGTTATCATCGGATCTGGCCTGGCCGATAAGCTGAGCCTCCATGCTGGCGACAACATCAATATCGTTACGGCCGACAATATCAGCAGGACCTATCAGGTGATCGGTCTTTTTACGACCAATATTGCCCAGACCGACAAGACGAAGGCTTACCTGAACATCAACAGCGCGCGGCAGCTCTTGTCCGAAAACCAGGATTACCTGACCGACCTGCAGGTGAATGTCGGGGATTTCGAGAAAACGGCTCCACTTGTCGACCGGTTATCGCCGGTGATCCCCTACAAGGTCGAGAGCTGGCAGACCGCCAATCAGCAGCTCGAGGCCGGATCAAATCTGAGGGATATCATTGCCGTGGCGGTTTCTCTGACCATACTTATGGTTGCCGGCTTCGGCATCTACAATATCATGAACATGACCATCAACGAAAAGATCCGCGAGATCGCGATCCTGAAGGCCATGGGATTTTCCAGCGGTGACGTCACGGCCATATTTCTTACCCAGGCGATGGTCATCGGCGTAGCAGGGGGGATCGTAGGCATTGTGTTAGGATATGGGCTGGCACTCATCGTCAACCACATCCCGTTCAAAATGGCGGGGTTGGGGCACCTGCCCATGGCCTATCAGCCAAAAGACTATATCATGGCGTTCCTGTTCGGGCTGGCCACTACACTGATCGCCGGTTTTCTGCCTGCAAGGAAAGCATCAAAAATAGATCCGGTAACCATCTTAAGAGGATAAACATGAACAATGATAATGAAATAAAGGAGGTCGCCGGGAACGACATCGCCCTTAGCGCCGCCAACATCAGCAAATCTTTTTATCAACCCGAGGCCTTCAAGGTGTTAAAAAACATCAGTTTCGACGTGCATAGGGGCGAATTCGCGTCGCTCGTCGGCAAATCGGGCTCGGGAAAATCGACGTTGCTGTACGTGCTCTCGACTATGGATACGGACTATGAGGGGCGGCTGGTCGTCAACGGGGAAACCCTTACCGGACAGACGCGCAACGAGCTTGCGGCTTTTCGAAACAAACATATTGGGTTCGTTTTCCAGTTCCACTATTTGCTGCCGGAATTCCATGTATTGGACAATGTCATGTTACCAGCGATGAAATTGAATCGACTGAGCCGCGCGGAGATCGAGGCCAGGGCATACGAACAACTAAAGCTGTTGGGGCTCGCGGATCAAGCGCTGAAAATGGCAAGCAAATTGTCCGGCGGCCAGCAACAGCGTGTGGCCATTGCGCGTGCCCTTATCAATGATCCTTCCATTATTATGGGCGATGAGCCCACCGGCAACCTGGATTCGAAGAACACAGGCATCGTGTTCGACATCTTTAGGCAGTTGGCGCATGAGCGTGGTCAAACGATCATCACCGTCACGCATGACGAAGACTTCGCCCTTAAGAGTGATCGGATCATAGAATTGAGCGATGGCGAGTTGGTGGCGGCCCATACGACTCCCGGATGATATAAACAGTCTTATAGCTAGTTACAATAAATAAATCACTTATAAAACGATCATTTTATGCTAACAAAACGAATAATCGATGTGCATTCTCATTTCGCACCTAAAGAATATATAGATGCGGTCAGGGGTTTAGGCAATGTAAATGCAAACGGCGATCCTGTCCTGGATGGTTATTTTTTACCTACGAATTGGAATGTTGAGGACCATCTCAAAACAATGGATGCAAACGGAATTGCAAAGTGCATCCTTTCGGCGGGAGAAATAAATTTTGTAAAAGATAAAGCGGAAGTAGTTCGCCTTGAACGCGCTTTTAATCACACAGCGAAAGAAATCGTCACCGGACACCCCGACCGGTTCGGCGCGTTTATCAATCTGCCTATGCCTTATGTAGATGCGACGCTGGAGGAAATAGCCTATGGTTTTGACGAACTGCATTTTGACGGTGTTTGCCTGCATACCAATTATCACAACCGTTACCTGGGCGATGAACTGTTTGCGCCGGTAATGGATGAATTGAACCGGAGAAAGGCCGTCGTATTCGTACATCCCATTTCGCCTGAGGTAGAAGGTCTGACGCTTGGCGAGCCGGGCCCCATGCTGGAATTCCCTTTTGATAGCACCCGTAACGTCGTCACCCTGATCAAATCGGGAACAATAGAACGCTGCCCGGCTATAAAATTTATCATCACGCACGGTGGTGGTACATTGCCGTTCCTTGCGCCACGTATTGCTCCGTTGCTGGCAATGGGCAATAACAAAGTACCGGCAGAGGTCTATATGAAACAAGTCATTAGCCAGATCCAGTCGTTGTATTTCGACCTTACTGCTGCTACTCATGCGGGTGCTTTAGCCGCTATAAAAGCGTTGATGCCTGCAAGCCGGCTCCTTATGGGTTTTGATTATCCATTGATGCCGCCTACAAGTATACCGAAGGCAATTGAAGAGTTTTTGGGGAACGCCTTATTTTCGAACGAAGAAAAACAAATGATCTTCTCGGGAAACGGTTTATTTTCTATTTGATTATCAATGCGATACGTAGATTAGTAGTAGCGTTCAAAATTATGTTTTCGAAGAAATTTCAAAATTACACTTGTTGCGTTGGGTAGCCGACGGGGTGCGCACCGGCGGGCGTTTGCCTTTCCCACGGCCCCGGTCGAGTGCGAAAAAGATCTTGTCGCCTGTGCAATTTGTCCTTTTTGAGATGCTGATATAAATAGTTGGTTTGAGGTGAATGTGTATGTCCAAGGCGTATGCCTAATCGTTAGTTTTCTTGACGCTGCATGCCGGGTCGATTCAACGGCCGTACCATCGGAAGGAGGCGAAACAAAGCGGGAAAAACAAATTGGGGCTAAAAGAAAAAGGTCTTGACAATCATCGATTTTCAAGACCTTTCGTGCCCAAGATAGGATTCGAACCTACACACCCTTTCGGACGCTGCGACCTGAACACAGTGCGTCTACCAATTTCGCCACTTGGGCATTTTCTTTCAAAAGCCTGCGGAGCGGGCTTCGTCTGCAGGTTCAGCCCGCGAACAAGGTTCGCTTCAGCGAAGCGAGCCGAAGGCCTCACGGACCTTTAATTCAGGGGTGCAAATATAGGAAAAGATCGGGTCGCACCCAAAAAAAAAGGACTTAAATTTCTCGTGCGCCTGCCGGCTACACTGCTACATTGAAGTCGCGCAGGGCGTCATTCAGACTCGTCTTGAGGTCCGTGCTCCGCTTCCGCTTCCCGATGATCAGCGCACAGCTGACATTGTATTCGCCGGCAGGGAATTTCTTTAAATAGCTGCCCGGGATGACAACACTTCGGGCAGGCACCCTGCCCTTGTATTCGATGGGCGCCGGGCCGCTGACATCGATGATCTTGGTGGATTGGGTGAGTACCACGTTGGCGCCGAGCACCGCTTCCGATTCGACGATGACGCCTTCCACAACGATGCTGCGGCTGCCCAGAAAAGCGCCGTCTTCGATGATCACCGGCGCCGCCTGCAAAGGCTCCAGGACCCCGCCGATCCCCACGCCGCCGCTGAGGTGGACGCCCTTGCCGATCTGGGCGCAGCTGCCAACCGTGGCCCAGGTGTCGACCATCGTACCTTCATCCACGTAGGCACCGATATTCACATAGCTCGGCATCATCACCACGTTGCGTGCCAGGTAGGCACCATAACGCGCGACTGCATGCGGGACGACCCTGACGCCAAGCGATTTAAAGTCTTTTTTCAGGAGCATCTTGTCATAAAACTCAAAAGGGGGCAGATCCCATACCTGCATGGGCTGGATACCGAAATATAGCAGGATAGCCTGTTTGACCCATTCATTCACCGTCCAGCCGCTGTCGCCAGGCGAAGCCACCCTCAGTCTTCCTTTGTCGACTTCTTCGATAACGGCACGAACCGCGTCGGCATAACTAATATCGTTTAATAGTTCCCGGTTACCCCAAGCTTCCAAGATCGATTGTTTCCTTTCCATTTCTGCGTTTTTGAGTTGCAAACTTAACTTATTTTTGCGGCTCCAATGGACAAGGACCTCGAAGAAGCCCTCACTGCACTGCAGGTAGGGGGATTGATAGTATATCCAACCGACACGATCTGGGGGATCGGATGCGATGCGACGAATGAAGCCGCCGTAGGCCGCGTCTATGCCCTCAAGCAGCGCGCCGCCGCCAAGAGTTTGATCGTGCTCATGGCGGATGAACGCGAGATATTGAAATATACCAGCCAGCCCGACCTGCGCGTCTTCGATTACCTCCATACCGTGCACAAACCGACGACGGTGATCTATGAAGGCGCCATTGGACTCGCCGCCAATCTTATCTCCGATGACGGCACGGTGGCCATCCGGCTGGTCGACGATCTTTTTTGCCGGCATCTGATCAAGCGCTTTCGCAAACCCATCGTTTCTACCTCGGCAAATATTTCCGGTGAAACGGCGCCATCGTTCTTCGACGAGATAGACCCGCGCATCGTTGGGGGCGTGGACTACGCGGTGCAACACCGCCGGGACGATCGAACTTCACGCGAACCGTCGGCGATCATCAAGTGGAATGCCAATGGCGAGCCGACCGTCATCCGGCCCTAATCCCCTAAATTTGCCCCGTGCAGAAATTCCTGGTTATACAGACGGCGTTTATCGGTGATGTGGTCCTTGCCACCGCCCTCCTCGAAAAATTACACGCGTACTATCCCGATGCCCAAATCGACTTCCTCGTCCGAAAGGGAAATGAAGCCCTGCTCGCCGGACATCCCTGGCTGCACCAGGTGCTTGTATGGGACAAGCAACAACATAAGCTCAAAAACCTTTGGACCATGTGCCGCCGCATCCGCCGCGAGCGCTATTCCACCGTCATCAATGTCCAGCGCTTCGCCGCCACCGGGTTGCTGACTATTTCATCGGGTGCGAAAGCGACCGTCGGGTTCGATAAGAATCCTTTTAGTTTATTTTTTACGAGGCGAGTCCCGCATGTCATCAGCGCGCCGGTGAAAGCAGGTATGAGTGGGGGAGGGGGTGGCAATTTGCATGAGATCGATCGCAACCAGGCCCTGATCAGCTTTTTCACCGACAACCGGCCCGCGCTGCCACGACTTTACCCGGCATCGCGGGACATCGACAAAGTCCGGGTCTTTAAAAGTGCGCCGTACATCACGATCTCACCGGCCTCCGTCTGGTTAACGAAGCAGTACCCCGGATACAAATGGGCGGATCTTATCCGGGCTATTCCTGAAGGCTTTACCATCTACCTGCTCGGTGCCCTTTCGGATCGGCCGCTGACGCAATCGATCGTAGCGAGGGCCGGGACCGGCAGGCTCATCGACCTCAGCGGCGAGCTCAGCTTCCTGCAGTCGGCCGCGCTGATGCGCGACGCCGTTATGAACTACGTCAACCGACTCGGCCCCGATGCACTTCGCATCCGCTGTCAATGCACCCGTCACTGCCGTCTATTGCTCCACGATACCCGGCTTTGGTTTCGGTCCCCTGTCCGACGAAAGCTTTATCGTCGAGATAGCCGAACCACTCGACTGCCGTCCTTGCGGACTCCATGGTTACAAGGCCTGCCCGCTAGGGCATTTCAACTGTGCCCGCAACATTCGCGATGGGCAGTTGTTGCAAACCCTGTCACGCAGCCGTTAGCGGTTTTATTCTCCAGGACGATAAATTTTACGCACATTGTTTACCTTCGCGTCGGTATGGACATTAGTTGCACAGAAAAGGAATTATTCGTTTTCGACATCATCGGAAAGGCAGCCGCCGCGCTTGGCGAACCGGCCTACCTGATCGGCGGTTTCGTCCGGGACAAACTCATTGGCCGGCCTACCAAGGACGCCGATATCGTCTGCACCGGTGACGGCATTGCCCTCGCGCATAAAGTGGCCGAAATGCTTGAGCCAAAGCCCGCGGTCTCCTTCTTCAAAAACTTCGGCACCGCCCAGATCAAGTGGAACGATTGGGAGATAGAATTCGTCGGCGCCCGAAAGGAAAGTTACCGTGAACAGTCCCGAAAACCAGCTGTGGAACCCGGCACGCTGGAGGAAGACCAGTTGAGGCGTGATTTCACGATCAACGCCATGGCCATCAGCCTTAACAACGAAGACTACGGCCGGCTCATCGATCCTTTCAACGGCTTGAGCGACCTCCGACAGCAACTCATCCGCACGCCGCTCGATCCCCTCCATACCTTCAGCGACGATCCGCTCCGCATGCTGCGCGCCATTCGTTTCGCCACACAGCTGGGCTTTACCATCAACGAGGCGGCCCTTCACGCCATTGTCGCAGATGCGCACCGCATAAAGATCGTCTCCCAGGAAAGGATAACGGCCGAATTGAACAAGATCATCCTTACACCCAAACCGTCAGTTGGCTTCGACCACCTTTACCGATGCGGCCTGCTCAAGATGATCTTCCCCCAAATGGTCGACCTGGCAGGCGCGGAATACATCGACGGGCTAGGACATAAGGACAACTTTTACCACACCTTGCAGGTGCTCGATAATATCTGCCCCAATACTGACGACCTCTGGCTGAGGTGGGCCGCCATCCTGCACGATATCGGCAAACCGGCGACAAAGAAGTTCGAACAGGGCCATGGCTGGACCTTTCATGGCCATGAAGTCGTGGGCAGCCGCATGATCCCAAAGATCTTCGCCCGGTTAAAGCTGCCGTTGAATGAAAAAATGCGTTTTGTACAGAAGCTGGTGGAATACCACTTGCGGCCTATTAGTTTGACAAAGGAGAATATCACGGATTCGGCTATCCGCAGGCTGCTTTTCGATGCCGGCGACGATATCGACGCTTTGATGACCCTCTGCGAGGCCGACATTACCTCGAAGAACAAACAAAAGGTCAGGCGTTTCCTGGAAAACTTCGAACTCGTACGGGAGCGGCTCAAGGCCGTGGAGCTCAAAGACCAGGTACGCAACTGGCAGCCCCCCCTAACAGGGGAAATGATCATGGCCACCTTCAACCTGCCGCCGGGCCGCGTCGTCGGAGTGATCAAGAATGCCATCCGCGAAGCGATCCTAGATGGCATTATCGAGAATAACTATGACGCCGCCTATGCCTTCATGATGCAAAAAGCAGCCGAGCTCCAACTGACAGCGGTAAGATAGCGTCCTGCCGAACAGGCGGCCGGCCAGTGTCCTTTCGGCCGGCCAGTGATCAAATAGCAAAATTGTTGAATTATTGTATCTTGTGAACTCTAAATTGAATTGTAGCCATGGCGATCTTGAAATTCCGGGTCTATTTTGAGGAGGATGATAGCGTTTACAGGGATGTGGCGGTGAGGCATACGCAACATTTCCTGCAGTTACACCAGGTGATCCTGAAAGCTTATGAATTCGACAGCAAGCACCAGGCCACCTTCTACCGCAGCAATGATCACTGGCAGCGGGGAAGGGAGATCTCACTCGACAAATACGACAAACCTTATAAGGTGGAACCCCTGCTGATGGATGCCACTACCATCCAATCCGAGATCAGGGACCCCAACCAGAAATTCGTCTACGTCTACGATTTCATAAAGAACTGGAGCTTTTTGGTAGAACTGATCAGTGTCTCCAAAGAAGAAAATGGAAAGCTGGACTACCCCGCGGTTGTCAAGAGCGAAGGCATCGCCCCTTCGCAATATGGCACGAAAGGGTTGGTGGGCGACAAGCTTACCGAGATCGAAGAAAAATACGATCTGCACAAGGGCACCGAGGGCTTCGCGCTACTGGGAGCAGACGGATCAGCTGAGGCTACCGAAACCGAAGAGACCGAGGAGGGTGAAGAAGGCGAAGAAGCCGGTGAGGATGCCGGTACCGAGGAATAGCTGATAGGCAGCCGAAGATTTGGAAAGGCATGGAACTAGTATTTTGCAAACGCCAACTGTCATAATCATCGTTGGACCGACAGCGGTTGGTAAAACGGCGGCGGCCATCAGGCTGGCCAGCCACCTGCAAACCAGCATCGTCTCTGCCGACTCCCGCCAATGTTATCGGGAGATGAATATCGGGGTAGCCAAGCCGACAACCGCCGAACTGGAAGCGGTCCCTCATTATTTCATCAATTCGCATTCCGTCGCCGACGAGGTCAGCGCCGCGACGTTCGAACACCTTGCCCTGCAATGGACCGCAGACCTCTTCCAACGCTCACCGAACGTCATCATGGTCGGGGGTACCGGTCTTTACATCCGGGCCTTTACCGACGGCCTCGATACCATCCCCGCCGTCGACCAGTCCATCCGCAGCCATATCCGGCTCCATTATGAAGAACATGGCCTGGGCTGGCTCCAAAGCGAAGTCGAAAAATACGATCCGGCCTACTATGCCGCCGGCGAGATCCTGAATCCACAGCGACTCATGCGGGCACTGGAAGTGCGGCTGACTACCGGGCAGTCCATTCTATCCTATCAAAGCCGCGAACCCCGGCAACGCCCATTCAAGGTCGTTACCATCGGCCTTCAACTGCCCAGAGAACAGCTGAACCTGCGGATAGACGGGAGGGTGGATGCCATGATGAAAGAAGATTTGCTTAAAGAAGTGGAAGGCCTGCTGCCCTACCGCGGCCACAATGCGTTGCAGACAGTGGGGTATAAAGAACTGTTTCATTACCTCGACGGAAAGACCACGCTTGATGCGGCAGTCGCTGCCATCAAAACCAACACGAGGCAATATGCGAAGCGGCAGCTCACCTGGTTTCACCGTGACCTGTCGGTCCGGTGGGCCGGCCCGGATACTTCGCTGGAAACCCTGCTTTGACCCGAATGGTGACCAGTGTGACCCGAATGGTACCCCCCAGTGATACCCGAATGGTGACCAGTGTGACCCGAATCGTAACCTGCAGCGATACCCAAATGGTGCTCCCCACGGTGACCCGAATGCAGGCTTCAAGCGGCAAAAAAATAACCCAATCTTAATATGATCGCAAGTACGTTTGACCAAATTTTGCGGCTTAAATCCCCCACACGGAAGTGAATCAAGTCAACCAGCTGTATAAACTAAACGTCAAAGAGTTCGGCGACGATTTTCAATGGGGTGTGGCCATGGCCGCGGCGCAGAACGAAGGCGCGTGGAACGCCTATGGCAAGGGGCCCTCCATCTGGGACACCTTCTCGCGCCGTCAGGGTAAGATCAAGGGCGGGGGCCGGCCCACCATCGCCTGCGACTTCTATCACCGTTACAAAGACGATATATTATTAGCAAAGGCACTCGGCTTCACCGTCTTCCGGTTTTCCCTCTCCTGGGCCCGCATCCTACCCGAAGGCATCGGCCGCGTCAATAAAGAAGGGATGGCGTTCTACCACAAAGTGATCGACGAATGCCTGAAACTCAACATGACCCCTTACGTGACACTTTACCACTGGGACCTCCCCGTCGCACTCGAAAAAGAAGGCGGCTGGACCAGTCACCTCATGTTGAAGTGGTTCATCCGCTTTGCCACCCTTTGCGCCACTGAATATGGCTCAACGGTAAAAGACTGGATCGTCCTGAACGAACCGTTTGGATTCACCTGCCTGGGTTATATGCTTGGCCGCCATGCACCCGGCAGGATGGGCCTGTCCAATTTCCTTCCCGCCATCCACCATGCCGCCCTGGCACAGGCGGAAGGAGGCCGCATCCTCCGCGAACACGTTCCCAATGCCCATATCGGCACCACCTTCTCCTGCTCCGAGGTGCTGCCCTACACCAACTCCAATGAAGATATCGCGGCGGCCAAGCGCATGGACATCCTCATGAACCGGCTTTTTATCGAACCTGCCCTCGGCCGCGGCTATCCGCGTGAAGACTTCAAATTCCTCGAACGCCTGGAACTGCATAACCGCAGCTGGAAATATACCGAGCGCATGCAATTCAACTTCGATTTCATCGGCATTCAGAACTACTTTCCAACCGTCGTTCGCTACAATCCCCTCATCCCCATTGTAAACGCCTCCGAGGTCCGCGCCGCTTCCCGCAAAGTACCGCATACGGCTATGGGGTGGGAGATCAATCCCGACAGCTTCTACCGCGTCCTGAAACGTTTCTGGCTTTACGGCGGCGTAAAAGAGATCATCGTCAGCGAAGGCGGCGCCGCCTTCCGGGATGAGGTCGTCAATGGCTCCGTCGACGACCAGGCCCGTGTAGCCTACTTCCAGCAATACCTGCTTGCCCTGCTGAAAGCCAAAAAAGAAGGGGTAAATATAAAGGGCTACTTCGCCTGGACCCTCATGGACAATTTTGAATGGGCCGAAGGGTACAAAGTCCGCTTTGGGCTTATCCATGTGGATTTCGAGACTCAACTCCGCACTATTAAGCGCTCCGGCTATTGGTTCCGTGACTGGTTAAGCGGTAACCACGTCCACTAACATAAAAAAATTAGCTTCTTTTTAATTTTTTTATAAAAGTTCCTTAACTTCATTTTAAAATAATGCCTCGCGCCGGCGATTGACCTTGCGCGCGGTGCGAAAGCCGGGCTGCCATTGCCAACTATCGTTATGCGTGAGAAAAACTTATTGTATAAAGGAAAGATTATTAACCAACTGTATTTTTCGAACGCCTTGTCTTGTTCAGATATTAGTACCCGGATAAAGACCAGTTTGCCCTTGACGACCAAAATGCTCAATGAATTGATCCGGGACAACGATATCGTAGAGACGGGTTACGCTCCTTCGACCGGCGGAAGAAGACCACAGATGTATTCCCTCCGGCCCGACCGGATGTATACGATCGCGGTGGCCATGGACCAGCTATTCACCCGCATCGTGATCATGGACATGCAGCGGCAGGATGTATGCCCGGCGGAAAAATTCGAGCTTCACCTGACAAGGAACAACGATGCGCTCGATACCCTGGCGGCAAAGATCGAAGAATACTTGCTTCGGTCGGGTATCCCAAGAGAAAAGATGGCCGGCATAGGTATCGGTATGCCGGGTTTCGTGGATTCGAAAAAAGGAGTGAATTACTCTTTCTTGGGCAATGGAGAGCGGTGCATCACACAATATATCACGGAGAAGCTCAAAGTCCAGACCTACATAGAGAACGACTCGAGCCTGATCGCCTTGGCGGAGCTCAACTTTGGGGCTGCACGAAACAAAAAGAGCGCCATGGTTGTCAACCTCGGTTGGGGTATCGGTCTCGGTCTTATCCTGAACGGCGAACTGTTCAGGGGTTATAACGGGTTCGCCGGCGAGTTCAGCCATCTGCCGTTGTTCTCTAATAATAAGCTGTGCAGCTGTGGCAAGAGCGGCTGTCTGGAGACGGAGGCGTCTCTGGTGGTGGTAGTAGACAGAGCATTGGAAGGGATCCGAAGCGGCCGGGCTACGCTGCTGACCGAGCAGCAACTCGAAAGCAATCTCGACCAGGCATCGAGGGCAGTGATAGTCGCAGCGGGCAAGGGCGACAAATTCGCCGTCGAGCTGCTGTCGGAAGCCGGCTACAATATCGGGCGTGGGGTCGCCATCCTTATCCATTTGCTCAACCCCGAGACCATCATCCTCGGCGGCCGTGGTGCCCTTGCCGGAAAGATCTGGCAAACGCCCATCCAGCAGGCCCTTAACGAACACTGTATCCCCCGGCTGGCCATCAACACCGAGATAGAGGTATCGACCCTTGGCTATGATGCGGAACTCGTCGGCGCTGCTGCCCTCGTCATGGACAATTATGAATCAGACCTTACCAATAAGCTTCACCGCGAAAGACGACATGTTTCGTATTTGCAATAACTGTCCGACTAACCTTCCTATTTAAGCGTACTAGCCGTCCTATCTAATCGTAACAAGCTAACTTTTAAACGACGCCATTTGACTGACATTCCCTTAACGTTGCCATCACATACAACCATTCTAAAATTCTAAAACAAAACAACTGCTCATGAAACGAACACTCAAGCCAACGCTCGCATTTGCGACGCTATTTGTCGGCTTTCTGCTGCTTGGGCTAGCCTCGCATGCCCAAAATAAGGGGCTGATCACTGGTGTTGTCAGGGACACGACTGGTCTCGGCGTTCCCGGCGTTACCGTCAAAGTAAAAGGATCTGCGGCCAATAAGGGCGCCGTTACCGATGATCTCGGCGCTTTTGAGGTGCGGGCCGGGATAGGGGACGTGCTGGTCTTCAGCTCCATCGGTTATGTATCAAAGGAAGCGTCGGTAGGCGCCGGCGGCACTGTCTCCATCCTGCTGTTCAAGAATAGCAGCGCGTTGGGTGAAGTGGTCGTCACCGGCTTTGGTGGTCGCACCAGCACGAGAAAGCTGTCCTACTCCGTAACGGAAGTTAAAGGAAGCGAACTCGTCTCTGCCAACAACTCCAACATCGGTGATGCCCTTCAAGGGAAAGTGGCAGGGGTGACGATCTCCCAGGGAACGGGCGGTCCCTCTTCCAGTTCGCGTATCCAGATCCGCGGTAACGCCCGGTTGTCAGGAAACACAGAACCGCTGGTTGTCCTCGACGGTATCCTCATCGAACCGACTACTACAGGGGCCGACTCCTGGGGCACGGGTGCCGACTTTGGCAATATCATCAAGGATCTGAATCCCGATGATTACGAAAGCCTGTCGATCCTCAAAGGGGCGGCTGCAACTGCGCTCTATGGCACGAAGGGGCTGAATGGCGTTATCCTGATCACGACCAAAAAAGGTCATACCAGGAAGGGCCTGGGCGTTACGTACAACACGACCTATTCTGTGGACAAGGCCTATAAAATGCTCAACCTTCAAAACGAATATGGCGGTGGGCTAAGCCCGACCTTTGCTACCGATCCCACCAGCGGTAACAGGCTGGTAGACGCCACGGCTACCCCATACGGCAATCCTAACGGTGGCTATTCGTATGGCCCGAAATTCGACGGCAAACCAGTGCAAGACCTCGACGGCCGGATCATTCCCTGGAAGGCGAATAATCCTGTGAAGGATTTCTTCGAAACGGGTAAGTTCATCAATAACAACATTGCCGTAGAAGGCGCCAATGAGAACAGCACGTTCAGGGCATCCTGGACCAACCTGTTCAACACCAGCGTCATGCCGAATAATAGCCTCAACAAGAATGGCTTCTCCATACGGGCTACACATAAGATGTCAAACGTTGTCTCGTTGGATGCGAGCATCAACTACACCAATGTAAAAGTGGTCAACCCGATCCAGCAAGGCGGGGGCGGTGACATCCAGTCTATCGGTGGCCAGGGCAACCCGGTTCAGGACTTCGTGTACCTGGCTTCCAGGGGCGCCGACATCCGGTACTATAAGGACAACTACATCGACCCCGTGAATGGCGGCATCAAACAAGGGATCGCCAAGGACCCGTACCTGCTGGCCGCTTCTATCTGGCCTGCCTACCAGGATAACAACATCCGTTCTGAAAATGTCCTCCTCGCCAATATGGATGTCAATTTCCATTTCCTGCCTTGGCTCACCGGCCTGGTTCGCGGCAACGTGACCAACTACAATGATATCACGGAGACCAAGAACAATGGGGTTGGCGCGGGCTTCACCGGCGGCTACTATGAAAATGACCAAAGCCAATACCGGAAAACCCGTTTCCAGGGGCTGCTGTCCGCCAGCAAGAACTTCGGTGATGACTTTGTGCTGAATGCCACTGCAGGCGGCGAGTACAATTATGATCTGGGTGGATTTCGTACCACTGCCAGCACAAACGGTGGTTTACAGACCCCCGGCCTGTATTTCATCGCCAATTCCATCGGTTCCCCGACTACGACGGTGAATGTCGATCCTGATTTCCCAACCAAGCGCGATGCTTCGGCCTACGTGTATGGAGATGTGACTTGGAAAAATATGCTGACGTTGAACGCCAGCCTTCGCAACGACTGGAGCTCTACGCTTACCTATGCAGACGGTCACGGGAAATGGAGCTATGCTTATCCAAGCGTTGGATTAGCCTGGGTCTTTACTGAATTGCCCCAATTCAAGAACGGCAATTCCGTCCTGTCTTTTGGTAAATTAAGAGCGAGTCTCGGCTGGAGTGGTTATGATGCAGATCCCTTTACCACCAATAGCACGGGTTACTACGGCTCTACCGGAACCTTTTACGGTTACGGCGGCACCAACCAGACAACTTACTCTTTTGCCAACGGCAGCGGTGGCTATAGCACCACATTGGGGAACCAAAACCTGAAGAACGAACTGGCAAGAGAAGTAGAATTTGGGCTCGATCTTCGTTTTCTTCATGACCGCATCGGACTG
Organism: Puia sp.; assembly: GCA_965214315.1. Classification (GTDB taxonomy): domain Bacteria; phylum Bacteroidota; class Bacteroidia; order Chitinophagales; family Chitinophagaceae; genus Puia. Next base: position 752,135 of record CBDCBP010000015.1, read on the forward strand.
GATGCCGCCGTCTACAAGAAGAATTCTTTCAACCAGATCCTCAACTTGAGCGCGGATCAGGAAAGCGGCATCTCCGGCCGGACCATCAATGCAGGCAATATCCAAAACGAAGGTGTTGAGCTCTTGCTGACGGCCACTCCCGTTAAGACTAAGAACTTCAACTGGACGATGAGCGTGAACTTCACCCGCAACGTCAACAAGGTGAATGCCTTGTACCCTGGTGTGCAAAACTACCAGCTGCAACTCGCCTTCGGCGCCGACGCTGCTGCTTATGCCGTCGCCGGCCAGACGTACGGTCTCGTGACCACGGGCTACGGCTATGCCAAATACCAGGGCAAAAATTCGGCTGCCAGCGGTCAAAAAGTAATTGGCTCTGCTCCATACGGCACTACCGGTGGTTATTTCACCTACATGCGCCAGTCGGACTATGCATCCGGCACACAGGATACCCTAGGCAATATCATGCCTCGTTTCCTGTGGGGCACTATCCAAACGTTCACCTACAAGAATTTTGTGCTGATGGTGCAGGTTGACTCCAAGGTAGGCGGCCTGATGGCTTCGGCAACCGACCAGTACGGCTCCGAGACGGGCAGCCTCAGGAATTCCATCCCCGGCAGAGACGCGTCTCATGGAGGTATCGCCTTCAATGATCCGACGACCGGCAATCCCCGCAACGACGGTATCATCCCGAAGGGTGTATTTGCCGACGGGACCATGTCGAAATCCGGTGTTGATATGGGTGGACTGACCTACGCCAGCGCCTACCAGCAGGGCCTTGTTACGCCAGTGCCCGCCTATGCATACTATGAAAACCTGTACCAATGGTCCAGCGGTATCAGAGCAGCATCGATCTTCGATAACTCGTGGGTAGCGATGCGTCAGGTATCGTTAGGTTATAACCTGCCCGCTTCACTGATCCGTCCCATTCATTTTAACGGTTTGCGCGTTAGTGTGACGGGAAGGAACCTTTTCTACATCTGGAAGAATGCGAAGGACGGTGTCAATCCCGAAGGACTGTATAACAACCAAGCTGCCGCATTTGCCGAGGGTGGTGGATTGCCGTTAATAAGAAGTTATGGCGCTACGATAAATGCTTCCTTTTAATTCGCAATCTTAAAAACGATCTAATCATGAAGCTATATAAATATCTTCTCTTGCTATCGCTGCCTATCACGGTGGCGGTATCCTGCAAAAAATCGGAATTTGTCAAGGCGAATATCAATCCGTCGACATTGATCACGGTCGATCCTGCCGCTCAATTCCTCACGGCATCTGCCAATTACGGGAACTCTTTCGAATACTACTATGACATTTATCGCGCGATCATGCCCTGGATGCAGTATTGGACCAACTCCGACGGTAATCCTCCCAATTTTACGCTTGAATCGGGAAACTTCAATACGCGTTATGGCAATTTCTATGGCAACGTAGGCCTGCCGCTGGAAGACATCCCGCACCTCATCGAAAAGATGACCCCCGACAAACAAGCGCAGCGGGTTTATGAAAATGCCATCGCCACGATCTACAAGGCCTACTACGCATTCTACGTGAGCGATATCAATGGCAGCATCCCTTATAGTCAAGCCTTCGAGGCCAGGTATGGCGGTACGCTGACGCCTGTATATGACCCGCAGCAGCAATTATTCGATACGCTCGATCTTCAGGTAAAAGGCGCGGTTGCCGCCCTGGAGGCCTCACAGTCCGCCACTCAAGTGCTTTACGGCGGTAACGACCCATTTTATGGCGTCAACTATACCGGAGGAGAAGCAATGGGTTGGGTAAAAGCCGGAAACGCGCTGCGGCTGAAGATGGCTTCCCGTCTGATGAAGGTCGACCCAACGACGCTTGCATCCATTGCGACTGAAGTTTTAGCCGATCCCAATCAGATGTCTTCCGTAGCAGATTCCTGGTCATTGTACGTAGGACCATCTTATGCCGATGGCGGCGGCAACTTCAATCCAGGCGGCTTCCTGGCTGCCAAGCCGGTGGTCGACTTTATGAACCAATACAGCGATCCCCGCCTGACGGTGTTCTATCGGCCCAACAGCGCCGGCGCCTACGTGGGCAGTCCTACCGACCCCGACACCTGTTCACTGCAGTATTACCAGAACCTCTACAAGGCAGCGGATACGCCTTTCTCCCCGATCCAGCACCGGCTCTGGACACCCAATTACAATGAGAACGATGGGTTTGGCGCGGGTACGGGGAACGCTTATTTTCCCGTCCTCACCTATGCCGAGTATTGCTTCCTTCGTGCCGACTTTGCGGCCCGTGGGTACACTTCGGATGATGCCGGTACCTGGTATGCTAACGGCGTGACGGCTTCGATCACCTATTACGATGCTCGCGCAAAGGATGCTCAGATCACCGCCTATACACCCCTTGGCACCGCAGGTGCCGCAGCCGCCGCAGCAACTTATCTGCTCCAGCCTAATATAGCTTATGACCCCACCAGGGGCACCGAGCAGATCGCCTGCCAGGCGTATATCGAAATGTTTAAAAACCCTTCTGAAGGTTGGGCCTGGTGGAAGCGTACTGGTTATCCGAATACAACATCCGTGTTGGCCTGGTCACCATTGACCACCAATGGAGCGGTGAATACACTGCCCAGAAGAGCATCTTTACCGACGTTCACGACCGCGGATGCCAACTACGCCAATCAACAGGCTGCCTATAAGGCGATGGAAGCCAGCCCTTACTTTGGGGCCAGCCCCGCAGACTTCACCGGCCGTGTCTGGTGGGATGCGCCATAATTTTCTTTAATCTCCTAACTCCGGGTTGCCTTTGCAGCCCGGAGTTTTGTATTTTTATAGGACATGCAATCACTGCAAAAATATACCTGGGTTCTACTTGTTCTCGGCTTGAGCTGGCAGCTGACGCAAGCGCAAGGACAGGCCACAGGGCTTCAACTCTACGTCTTCCTCTCGCCGGAATGCCCGCTCTGTCAGAACTATACCCGCACGCTCAACCTGCTCGAACAACAGTACGCCGGCAGGGTCACGTTCCATGGCATCATCCCCGGCAAGACCTGGAAAGAGGCGGACCTGACCAGCTTTGCCGCCAAATATCAGCTCGCTTTTCCGCTGCAGCAGGACGCCGACCTCAAGCTTGCCCACTCTCTGCACGCGACTACTACACCCGAGGCCATCCTCCTCAGCCCGGACAAGACGGTCATCTACCAGGGTGCCATCGACAATTGGTACAAAGCCCTTGGAAAAGCCGGCAGCAAGCCGACCCAACACTATTTGCAGGATGCTATCGACTATACGCTCCGGCACCGGGAGCCGCCCCTCAAAAAAACGGTGCCCGTTGGCTGTGACATAAACGATTTTTAACCCGCTATGAGACAAAGCATCGCCTTCACTGGTTTATTGCTGATCATGACTGCCGCGTCTCACGCGCAGGCCCCCACGTACTACAAAGATATCGCCCCGATCATCCTCGGTAATTGCGCCGTCTGTCACCAGCCCGGCGAAGCGGCTCCCTTTTCCCTGCTGACCTATGCCGATGTCGCCAAACGCGCTTCCTTTATCAAAAGGGTCGTCACCAGTTACTACATGCCGCCCTGGCGCGCCGATCGCGGCTATCGCCATTTCGCCAATGAACGCGGACTCAGCGATGCCCAGATCTCGCTTATCGCCAAATGGGTCGACGACAACGCGCCCGCCGGCAAACCGACCGACGCACCGCCCGTACCGCATACCCTCGTTCGCGGTACCCTCTATGGCCGCAAGCCGGATCTGGTGCTTACCACCAGCGATTCCTTTCATCTCTCCGGCGACAATATCGAACGCTTCGTGATCTACAAGATCCCTTTCGAACTCAAGGACTCCGCCAGCGTCGAGGGAATCGAGTTCTTTTGCAACAACAAAAAATTGATCCATCACGCCAACTACGCCATCCAGGCCGTACCGGACCAGTCGATCGACCTTTACCATACCATTCCTTATGTGAACGCTACCGACGACGACCGCACCAAGATCGATCAATACATGCCCTACCGCAAGATCATGTCTTACTACGGCGGTTGGATACCGGGGACCAGCTACGAGTACTTCCCAAAGGCTTTCGGTTGGGTGATGCCGAAGCGCGGGGTGATCCTGCTGACCGTGCACTATGCGCCTTCTGCGACCGACGAATCCAGCATCTGCGGCGTCAACCTGTTCTTTAAAAAAACGCCGATCGCCCGCGTCATGAAAGTGGTCAGCTTCGGCTCGGGCGGCATCGGCGAGACCCAGATCGAACCCATCTTCTATATCAAGGCCAATACGGTGCAGACCTTTCATCTGGAGGTTACCAACCAAACCGGCGACCAATCCCTGCTGTACGTCTGGCCGCATATGCATCTGCTGGGAAAAGCGTATAAGGCGTATATCACGAGTCCGGCCGGCGACACCACCAACCTGGTCCACATTCCCGAATGGGATTTCAGGTGGCAGGAGATTTACAGGTTTGCGCATCCAATCAAAGTGGTCAGAGGATCCGTGATCCATATCGAAGGCACGTACGACAACACGACGGCCAACCCCGCCAACCCCAATAACCCGCCCAAGAATACTTTCTCGATGGGCGACATGAAGAGCACCGATGAAATGATGACCCTCATGATGGGATTCCTTCCTTACAAGGAAGGCGATGAAAACATCGATCTGAAATGAAATTATTGCTCGTCACCATAGTCAGTTTGCTGCCCCTGGTGCTGCCGGCACAACAGGCGCCGCTGTTCTCGCTGATGAGTGAAAAGCAGACGGGCGTTTCTTTTTTGAATAAGATCGAGGAAGACGATTCGCTGAATATTTTCCGGTATGAGTATTTGTACAATGGCGCCGGCGTGGGCATCGCCGATCTCAACAACGATGGGCTCGACGATATCTTCTTTTCCGGCAACACCGGCCCCTGCAAACTCTTCCTGAACAAAGGCAATTTTAGCTTCGAGGACGTGACCCGCCAGGCCCATGTTGCCGGCAACGGTACCTGGTGCACCGGCGTCAGCATCGCCGACGTCAATGGCGACGGCCTGCTGGACATCTACGTTTGCCATTCCGGCAAGTACGCCGATTCCACCAAACTCAGCAATGAGTTGTATATCTGCCAGGGCATCAGGAATGGCGTTCCCATCTATAAAGAAATGGCGAAGGACTATGGCCTCGATGCACCCGGTACACAATCCACCCAGGCAGTCTTCTTCGATTACGACAAGGATGGAGACCTCGACATGTTCCTGCTGGACCATTCCAATCATACCTATAACCCCTATCTCAATACGCGCAAGACCCGTGCGACGCCCGACTTCCACTTCGGTAACCGCTTATTCAGACAGGACCGCGATGCCGCCGGCCACATCCACTTTACGGATGTCACCTTAAAGGCCGGTATCATCAACAACCCTTTGAATTTCGGCCTGAGTGTGACCGTAAGCGATGTCAACAAGGACGGCTGGCCCGATATCTATACCACCAGCGACTATACCGAGCGGGATTGCTTCTACATCAACAACCATGACGGCACCTTCACCGAGTCCCTGGACAAGTCGTTCACGCATATCAGCAAGTACTCCATGGGCAACGACATCGCGGACTACAACAATGACGGCCGCCCCGACGTGGTGACGCTGGATATGCTGCCGGAAGACAACCACCGGCAGAAACTGCTCAAGGGTCCTGACGAATACGACGCGTATCATTTATTGCTGGACAGCGGGTATTATCACCAACAGATGAGAAATATGCTCCATCTCAACGAGGGCATTGATCAAGCCGGGCATGTACGCTTCTCCGAGATCGGGCAGCTTGCCGGTGTTTCGAACACCGATTGGTCCTGGTCAGCATTGTTGGCTGATTTCGACAATGATGGCTGGAAAGACCTTTTTGTCAGCAATGGGTACCTGCGCGACTATACCAACCTCGACTTCCTGAAATACACCGAGCCCGATGCGCGGCTGGCTGCGCTGAAACGGGGCGAACAAGACTTCAAGACCCTCGACCTGCTCCGCAAAATGCCCTCCAATAAGCTCAGCAATTATATCTTCCACAACAACGGCGACCTTACCTTTGGCAATGTGACGGCGGATTGGGGCCTTACGCGGCCTACGGTCTCCAACGCTGCCGCTTATGCGGACCTCGACAATGACGGCGATCTGGACCTCGTCGTCTGTAACAACAATGAACCGGCGCTGGTTTACCGAAACAATGAGAATGCGTTGAAGCAAAACCACTGGATCAGGCTCCGGCTGACAGGCAGGGCACTTAACACGTACGCGTTTGGGGCTAAAGCGGTGCTTGTTACGAGCGATGGCATGTCGCAATACCAGGAGCTGTATCCGGTCCGCGGTTATCAGTCATCCATGCCGCCCGAGCTTTTCTTTGGGTTCAGCAAAGGGCAGTCGATCCGTTCTATTGCGATCACGTGGCCGGATGACAGTGTTACTGTCTTGGATATGCCCGCAGCGGATCGGACGGTCAATTTGCATGAAGGCGTGTTGGGCGATGGTGTTTTGGGTCAAGGCCCGGGTCTTGTCAAGGAGCAGGCCGGTGGTGCTGCGGCGCGGCTGTTTAGCGATGTGACGGCTTCTACGGGCATCAGCTTTCGTCACCGGGAGAACGACTTTATCGATTTCAAGGACGAACCCCTCCTGCCATACCAACTTTCGCGGGAAGGGCCCGCCCTCGCGCACGGCGATGTCAACGGCGATGGGCTCGAGGACCTTTATTTTGGCGGGGCCATTGGCCAGGCGGGCCAGCTGTTCGTGCAGGGAAAGGACGGCCGGTTCCAGCTTTCGCCCGGCCAGCCCTGGACCACCGATACTATTGCCGAACAGGTCAACGCCGTCTTCTTCGATGCGGACGGGGATGGGGATCCGGACTTGTTGGTCGTTAGCGGCGGTAACGAATACAACGACCAATCCGCCGGCTTTCAGGACCATCTTTACATCAACGATGGCAAAGGCCATTTTACACCTGCGCCGGCGGATGCCCTGCCACCCATGCTCAGCAGCAAGCTGGCCGTCGCGGCCGGCGACTTCGACCACGACGGGCGGATCGACCTGTTCATCGGCGGCCGCGGCGTACCGGGTTCCTTTCCGCTGCCCTCGAAGAGCTACCTGCTGCACAATGAAAGCCGGAACGGCGTGATCAAATTTACCGATGTCATTGACGGCATTTGCGCCGATCTCCGGCTGCCGGGTATGGTCAAGGCGGCCAGCTTCGCCTATCTCGACGATCCGCAATATCCCGATTTGGTGGTGGTGGGCGAATGGATGTCGCCGCGTCTCTATCGCAACGACAAGGGAAAGTTGTCCGATGTGTCGGCTGCTGCAGGACTTAAGGGGCTTGACGGCATGTGGTCCTCCATCACCCCCGCCGATGTGGACGGCGATGGGAAGATCGATTTCATCCTGGGCAATTGCGGCAACAACAACCAGTTCAAGGCTTCGCCTGCGCAACCCATGCGCTTGTACGCGGCGGACTTCGATGACAACGGTTCGCTCGATCCTATCCTCTGTTATTATATCCAGGGGAAAAGCTACCCGATGGCCTCGCGGGACGAATTACTCGACCAGGTCGTTTCGCTGCGCAAGAAATTCAACAGCTATGCGGCCTATGCCGACGCTACTATCGAAGACATTTTCCCGGCCGATAAGCTGGCACATGCGAAGGTGCTACATTGCACGGAACTGGCTTCCGGGGTCCTCTATAATCGAGGCCATGGAAAGTTTTCTTTTGGTGCGCTGCCGTTGGCTGCCCAATTTTCCAAGGTCTATGGGGCTGCGTTCGATGACTTCGACGGCGACGGCAAGAAAGACATCCTTGTTTCCGGCAACTTCTTCCCCTACCGTACCCAACTGGGCCGCTGCGACGCTTCGCTGGGAATGTTGTTGAAAGGTCCGGGCTTCGAACCCGTCGATCCGGCTGTCAGCGGTGTTTATATCGGCGGGGATGTCCGAGGAATGGTCGAGATACAGGCGGCAATAGGAAAATTACTGATCATTGTCAAAAATGACGATGCCGTGCAGGTCCTCAAAGTGAATACACCATGAGCCGATTGTTGTTTCTGCTATTTTTTGGTCCGCTCTTCGCGGCAGCTGCACCACCTGTTGAGGAGGCCGAAGCCTTGCGGCGCGCCAGCGCGGCCCTCACCGACATCATGGTCCACGATATCTTCTCCCCACCCGTCGCCAGCCGCATCTATCTTTATACGAGTGTCGCCGCGTACGAGACCATGGTCAAGGCCCATCCGGACCAATATGCTTCCCTGTATGGGCAGGTAAAAAATTTCCCTGCGATCGCCGCGTCCGGGAAGCCGGTTTACTTTCCCGTCGCGGCCGTGTATGCGTTCCTGATGGTGGGCAAGCGACTGGTATTTTCCGATAGTACGATACAGGACTCGATCCGGATTATTATCGGCGCCTTACGGGTCGCCTATCCCGACCCGGCGCGATTCGCCGCTTCGCTCGATTACGGTGCGCTTGTAGCGGCAAAAATTATTGCCTGGGCCGACGGCGATCAATATAGGGAGACGCGGAAGTTACCGCGTTATCGTATTGCGCATCAAAAAGACAAATGGATACCCACGCCTCCCACGTATATTGCAGCGGTAGAGCCTTATTGGAACAAGATCCGGACGGTGACACTCGACAGTGCCGATCAGTTCCGGCCGGCACCTGCACCCGCCTTCAGCACCGACAGTGGCAGCGCCTTCTACCACGCCGCCGCCGACGTCTACCACGCGGGCATGCAGCTCACACAGGAGCAAAAGGATATTGCGAATTTCTGGGATTGCAATCCCTTCGCCGTGACCATGGAAGGCCATCTGGGCTTTGCTACAAAGAAGATCTCGCCCGGGGGGCACTGGATGTCGATCGTCACCTCGGTGTCGCGTCAGCAGCACCGGGATATCATGGCTACCGCCGCCGCCTACACGATCACGTCGATCGCCATTTTCGATGCGTTCATCAGCTGCTGGGACGAAAAATACCGGAGCAATACCATCCGTCCCGAAACGTATATCGACGCCTATATCGAAGAAGGCTGGCGTCCGATGCTGCAAACACCGCCCTTCCCCGAATATACCAGCGGACATAGTATCGTGTCCACCGTTTCTGCTGTCGTGCTCACCAGGTTTTTTGGCGACAACTGTGCCTTTACCGATGACACGGAGATGGAGTTCGGGCTGCCCCGGCGGCATTTTACGTCTTTTGCGCAAGCGGCGCAGGAAGCGGCTATTTCGCGCTTTTACGGCGGCATCCATTACCGCGCGGCCATCGTAGCGGGACAGGCGTCCGGCGCTTTGATCGGCAATTGGGTGTTGCAGCAAATAAAATTGCAACGATGAAACGGGTGCCGAAGAAATACCTGATCGTGTTTGTGCTGGCTTGTGCTGTTGCACTGCTCGGTGCCGGGGACATCAAAGCTGGGAAGTTTTCGGACCCCGGGTTCGTCGGGTCGGCGGCCTGTGCCTCCTGCCACAGCGGCATCTATGCCTCGCATACCAGGACGGCCCACTACTTGGACTCGCGCCCGGCCAGCGCGTCGGCGATAAAAGGTTCATTTAAGGAGGGTAAGAATCGCTTCGTACTTAACAACCATATGCAGGTTCTGATGGAGGAAAGAGAAGGTCGTTTTTGGCAGAGCGGCCAGTTCAATGGCAACACGATAGAAAGCGAGGCCTTCGGCATCGTCATCGGTTCAGGCCGCAAGGGCCAGACCTATCTGTATTGGGATGGCGACCGCCTGTTCCAAATGCCCATTTCCTACTGGGTGTCCATTGACAATTGGGTCAACAGTCCAGGCTATTCGACCAACCTCATTTACTTCAACAAACCCGTACATGGCCAATGTATGGAGTGCCATGGCACCAATGCAAGGATCACTGAAACAGACAGGGGAACGATCTACGACAGCAGCAGCATCATTTACGGGATCGACTGCGAGCGCTGTCACGGGCCCGCGTCGCAGCATGTCGCGTGGCATAGCGCTCATCCGGGCGAACTGACCGGCAGATACATCGTCAATGCGAAGCGGCTCGGCCGCCAGCAACGGCTCGACGCCTGCGCCTTGTGTCATTCTGGGTTCAGGGAGGAGAGCCAACCGTCATTTAGCTTTAGGGTAGGGGATACGCTCGACAACTATTCCACGGCTAACTATGATTCTTCCGCGACGGCGGCCCTCGACGTGCATGGCAACCAGTACGGCCTGTTGACGGCCAGTCAATGCTTCCGGCAATCGCAAATGGACTGCTCGTCCTGTCACGACCCGCATACCAATGAAAATGGGAAAATGGCTGTGTTTTCGCAACGCTGCCTTAGCTGTCACAGCACGGCGTCGCAACATCCCTGTTCGTCTCCTGTCGTCAGGCAAATGCATTTGACCGACAATTGTATCGACTGTCATATGCCTGCCCTGGCTTCGCAGGCGATCGCTCTGAAGTTATCCGGCAAGGAGGAGTTGGTGCACGATCTTATCCGCACCCATCGCATTGCTATCTATGCCGATGCGACGCGTGAATTTTTGGCGAAAAAACCTTAATGGTCTAGGCTTACTGCTTAATGGAAGTCGCGTTTGATCGCGGCGTCGAAGGTCTTGATGCTCCAACCGCCACCGACGATGATCCGGCGGACCGTCATCAAGGGATCGTTGCGGTCCATTTTGTCGGCCAGCTGGAAAGCCATGATAAATCCTCTTTTGCGTAATTCGGGAAGGGCCTGCGGATTCCACAAGCCAAAGGGGAATGCAAAATAGTGGATCGGTGTACCGGTGATCGCTTCCAATTGCCTGGTGGGCTTGTCGATCTGGATCTCCCAATCTTTGCCCTGGTATTTGCGGACATTGTGATGGTCCCAGGTATGACTGCCAATGATATTGCCTGCCGTATACAACTCCTTGACCTGGTCCTTGGTCATATAGTGGGGCTGGCGGTTCAGGCTTACGGTCATGATAAAGAAGACCCCGCGAAACCCATACTTCTTCATTTCGGGCCATGCGACGCTGTATTGGTCTTCATCGGTATCGTCGAAGGTCAGCATGATCGGCCGGCCGGGTAAGGCCGTGCCCTTGGTCAGGTAGGCATACAACTGGTCCGGCAGGATCGTGTGATAGCCGCTGTCGTGGAGCATCTTCAACTCCGCCTTCAGATCGGCCGGCGGCATGATATAGTCCTTGGACACTTTGGAATCCGCCGGCTTCCAGTCGCGGATCTGGTGGTAACAGAGAATGGGCACTTCTTTTTTGCCGAGGATCACCGATGGCGCGGGGACCTGTGCATTTACTGTGGTCGGGGTGGTCGCTATGGTGGCCGACAAAATGGCTGCCGCAAGACTGGCTACGATCAGACTTCTCTTCATATTCAATTTAAAATAATTGCTTCTTAACGATCCGGACCACTATTTATGCGTTGACACCGGGAATAATTTTTACTACTTCTTCCAGCCAGCGCCGGTCTTCTTCATCAAATGCATGTAACGCTTCGCTATCGGCATCGAGCACGCCGATGATCTCCTTGCCGGCCCAGATCGGGACTACGATCTCGCTGCGGCTAAGGCTGCTGCAGGCGATATGGCCGGGGAAGGCTTCTACATCGGGCACGATCAGCGTCCGCTCCTCCGCCCAGCTCGTCCCGCAGACACCTCGGCCTTTGCGGATGCGGGCACAGGCAACAGGGCCTTGAAAGGGGCCAACCACCAGTTCCCCGGCTTTCACCAGGTAGAAGCCCACCCACAACCAGCCGAACTGTTGCTTCAGCGCCGCGGCCAGATTGGCCAGGTTGGCGGTGCCATCGGCTTCGCCTTCCATGAGGGCTTTGATCTGCGGGAGCAACGCCTTGTATTGGGTCGCTTTATTGCCTTTGGCTAGCTGTAGATCTTCTGACATGGCGGCGAAATTACGACAACTCTTCCTTATCTTACAAGCAACTTGATTATGGGCATCTTTACTATCGACCCAGACATAGCGCGAGCCAACACCCTGCACAAGGATTTCTACACGAACCAGGTGATCTTTGATCTGGCAACGGATAAACTCTTTGCGCACTCCTGGCAGTTCGTTGCGGGCGTTGAAAGTGCTTCAAAACCCGGCGACGCCTGCCCCTTCACGCTTTTGGAGTATTTTCTTGATGAACCGATTGCCCTTGTGCGGGGCAAAGACGGCGAATTGCGGCTGTTGTCCAACGTTTGTACCCACCGTGGCAACCTCGTCGTCAACGAGCCTTGTCAGCTCAGCCAGCTGCGCTGCCGTTATCATGGGCGGGTCTTCGATTTGAATGGTGTGTTTCGGTCGATGCCTGAATTTCGCGAGGTGGAGGGGTTCCCCTCGAAGGCCGACAACCTGACTACTTTGCCGCTTGAGCAATGGGGGCCCTGGCTTTTTACTTCGCTGGCAGGGGGCGGTTCATCGCCGGGGGGTGGTTCGTCGTTGGGGGGCGGTGCATCGCTGGGAAGTGGTTCGTCGTTGGGGGGCGGTGCATCGCCGGGGGGCGGTGCTTTTGCGGACTACTGGGGCGATCTTATGCGCCGACTGCATTGGCTGCCGCTCGATGCCTACCAGTTTCGCCCCGAGCTGAGCCGCGACTTCACCGTCAAAGCGCACTGGGCGCTCTATTGCGAGAATTACCTCGAAGGTTTCCACATCCCCTTCGTACATGCGGGGCTCAATGCCGTTATCGATTTTGGCCACTATACTACCGAGCTGTTTGGCTGCTCGAGCCTGCAACTCGGCATCGCCAAAGACGATGAAGTCATCTTCGACCTGCCTGCATCTTCGCCCGATCACGGTAAAAAAGTCGCTGCTTATTATTGGTTCGTTTTTCCAAATATCATGTTCAATTTCTACCCCTGGGGGCTCTCAATCAATATCGTAAAACCTGTTTCGCTGCAGGAGACTTCGGTCTCCTTTCTCACTTATGTGGCCGACGCCTCCAAGTACGAAAAAGGTGCCGGCTCGGGGCTGGACACCGTGGAACTTGAAGACGAGGAGGTGGTGGAAGCTGTGCAGCGGGGGATCCGTTCGCGTTTCTATACGCACGGCCGGTATTCGGTGACACGGGAACAGGGCACGCATCATTTTCATCGCCTCATCGCCGAAAAGCTCGGATAAGCTACTATGGCCCACACCTTAAAAAAAACCCTCGGCGGCTGGTCCGCCACTTCGCTGGTCATCGGCAGCATCATTGGTGCGGGCATCTTTATGCGGCCCGCGTCCATGGCCGCGCGACTGGGTGCGCCTGTGATGCTTTTCATGGTCTGGATCCTGGCGGGCGGCGTCTCCCTCATCGGCGCCATGATCTATGCCGAACTGGGGACTACCTTCCCGGATACAGGCGGCCCCTACGTGTACCTGCAAAAGGCCTACGGTGACTTCACTGCTTTTATCTATGGCTGGTCGGCCAACCTTGTCATCAATACCGCCGCATTGGCGTCGATGGCTTTTGTGTGTGCACAATACCTGGGATTCTTTGTGCCTATGCCGCAGTTCGCGCCTGTGATCGAAAAGTCCATCAAACTGCATGTTCCCTTCGTGGCCGATATTTACCCTTTAGCCAACATTGGCGTAAAATCTACCGCGGGTGCGATCATCGTTGTGCTCACCGTGCTCAACTACTGCAGCACCAAACAAAGCAATGCGCTGCAGGTGGTCTCCACGGTGCTGAAGACTGGCGCCATCCTGTTGTTGATCGCGGGGTTGTTCTTTACGGGAAAAGGGCATGTGGTGAATTTCATTACGAACAGCCCGGATTTCCATGCCAGGAACTGGCTGCTCTTCGCCGCTTTCATGGCCGCTACTTCCGGCGCTTTCTCGTCCTATGATGGTTGGTACAATATCAATATGGTTGCGGGTGAGATCGAAGACGCCGGCCGCAATATCAGCCGAAGTCTCTTCACCGGAATCGGAGCCTGCATCGCCATCTATTCCCTGACGACACTTGCTTACATTTATGTGATTCCTGTCGGGCAGATGGCCCATTCTCCATTAGTGGCCGCCGATGCGATGGAACGGGTGCTTGGCGTCGCGGCCGCGGGGCTCGTTTCAGCGCTGATAGTGATCTCCACGTTGGGCTGTTGCAATGCGAATTTCATGGCCAATATCCGCATTATTTTCGCGATGGGGGAGGGGGGACATTTCTTTGCCTGGACCGGCAAGATCCATCCGCGATTCGGGACGCCGGGCAATGCGGCCATCTTCATGGGCGTGATCAGCCTGCTGTTCGTTTTTAGCGGCAGCTTCGACATCCTCGCCGACATGTTCGTGTTTTTGTCTTGGATATTCTATGGCCTGACGGCGGTCGGCCTTTTCATCCTGCGCAGGAAATCGCCGGAGATCGTCCGGCCTTATAGGACGAAAGGGTACCCGTATCTTCCTTTGCTTTTTATCGCATTCACCTTTTTTTATTTGGTCACGACTGTTTACAATGATGTGGCTGCCTATAACAGTGGTCAGGCACCCATGATCAATTCGGTGTTGGGGTTGCTGCTCACTGCGACCGGTATTCCATTTTATTTGTATTTTCAGCGTAAAAGCGGAAGACATGTTTAATAAAGTATTGCTTTTTGCGCTCTCGCTGTTTGCGCTCGGCGCAGGGGCTGCTGCTCAAACGCGCGCTAACGCTATGGCTCAAACGCACGCTAGTGCAACGGCTCAAACGCGCGCTAACACTATGGCTCAAACGCGCGCCGACACGGCGGTGTATCTCCTTCGTCCGGATCGCGTGTTCGACGGAGAGAAACTGCATCCCGACTGGGTGGTGCTGGTTCGCGGGCGCACCATCGAGGCTGCCGGTCCTGCTTCGGACGTACAAGTACCGGTGGCCGCCACTGTCTTCGACCTCAAGGGGACCACGCTGCTGCCTGGTTTGATAGAGGGGCATAGTCATCTTTTTTTACATCCTTACAACGAGGTCACCTGGAATGACCAGGTGCTGAAGGAATCTCGTGCGGAGCGTACGGCGCGCGCTACCGTTCATGCCCGGCGGATGTTGCTTGCCGGTTTTACGACGACGCGTGACCTGGGGACCGAAGGCGCGATGTACGATGACGTGGGGCTGAAGCAAGCCATCGACAAAGGGGTCATACCCGGTCCGCACATGCTTTGCGCCACCCGTGCTATTGTCGCCACCGGCAGCTACGGGCCGAAGGAACTGGCCTACGACTACGAGTCACCCCATGGGGCAGCCGAAGCCGACGGGGTAGAAGGACTCACCAAAGAAGTGCGGACCCAGATAGGGAAAGGGGCCGACCTGATCAAGGTGTATGCCGACTACCGTTGGGGGGCAAACGGCACCGCCGCACCGACTTTCACGGTCGATGAATTGCGGAAAGTCGTCGAAGTCGCCGCCAGCAGCGGCCGCGAAGTCGCGGTGCATACGTCTACCACCGAGGGGCTTCGTCGCGCGATTGAAGCCGGTGTCAATACCATCGAACATGGTGAGGGCGCCACACCAGCGTTACTCGCCGAGATGAAGGCAAAAGGGATAGCGCTTTGTCCAACACTTGCCGCAGGTGAAGCCATTCAATCGTATAATGGCTGGAAAAAGGGCATCGATCCCGAACCTGCCGTCATTCGTAGGAAGCGCGATCTTTTTAAGGAGGCGCTTGCGTCGGGGGTCATCATCTGTATGGGTGGTGATGTGGGTGTATATGCGCACGGAGACAATGCGCGGGAGATGGAAGACATGGCGGATTATGGGATGAAACCGCTGGATGTATTGCGGTCGGCTACCTCGGTTAATGCCGATGTGTTTCGCATTGCCATGCATGCCGGCCGTATAAAACCCTCGCTTCCTGCCGACATCCTAGTTGTCAACGGCGATCCCACGGTCAATATGGCCGATATCCGGAAAGTGGTGTGGGTGATGAAGGATGGAGTCATCTATAAGCCGGAATAGTCGCGTCACCGCTACGACTGCCACGCAGTCTATGCCGGGGCTGTTGTCTTTCCTAACGGCCTTTTTGCCAGGCTCACGGCGGTGTCCGTTCGCACGGAGCCCTTAGGCACCGCGGGTGAGGCGGCGGATCACGGTGTCGTGTTCGGGGAATTGGGTCGCCAGGGATTGCCGCTCTGCGAGCTCAAACTCTGCGAAGTCAAAACCAGGCGCCACGGTACAACCCACGAGGGAATAAGCGCTACCCGGTGCCGGTACACTGGCAAACCAACTCCCACCCTTGACCGCAGTTTGGAATATCTGCCCCTGCTCCGGATCTGAGCCAAGCACGTGCTGCTTCATCCGGCCATTGTGGCCGATCTCATAAATGAGGAGCGGATCTCCATAATAGAAATGCCAGAGCTCATCGGAGGCGATCCGATGGAAGGCGGAGAACTGGCCCGCCGCCAACAAAAAATAAATACTGGTGGACGCAGCCCTGCTGCCCTGGAAGAACAAGGGCAATGCGCTCTTGTTGATGACGAGCTCGCTGCGGTAGACCTCCCGAAAAGCGCCGCCTTCCACATGTGGGGTCAATTGAAATTTTTCTATCCAGTAAGAAGCAGGTCGCATAGGCTGGTCAGTGTTCGATAGATACCTTCGATGCGTAGACGTCGGCTATCGAATCCTTGATGGCGGCGGTGTCCCTTGGAATCGCCGCTATGGGGAAATAGAGTTTGAAAAAAGAAGAATCCTTCTGCTCCATTTTGATATTTAATTCATATCCCAACAATTGGTTGTATCGGCGCAAGGCATGCCCTTTGTTGGCGGTCTGCAGGATCACGAAGTGAAATAACTCCTGGTTCCCTACGGGTACCGGATCATGCATAGAGACCGATGCGGTTCCGGGAGCGCCGGACGGTGGCGTGCTGGCTGGCGGAGGCAAAACGGGCTTTGACGCACTTGCATCGACCTTCGCCGTGTCGCTTTTCGCAAGGACCTTTCCTCCGGCAAGCAAGGTATCCCCGGAAGCGGGTCCGGCGGCAGCCAGCGTATCGGGTGATCTTTTGGATGGGCTGTCGGGCAGGACCGTAGCCCTGTTTACGGAAGAAGGCTCTGTAGTACTATTGCGTTCATATAAATAGTAGCCACCCCAGCCGACAAGGACAAGCCCGGCGACGATACCGGCCAATAAGAGTGATTGACGTCCGCTGGAACTCTTGGGTTCTTCCCGGGGTGGTTCGTCATAGGTATTTCCCTTTCGTTCCGAGGAGGATTTGTCCTCCAGTCTGGTGACAAGGTAATCGCCTGGGGTGAAGTCGAGGCGTCCTTCCTTGTTCTTCAGCAAGGTGCCGACACCTTCAATATAGAAAGCCTTGCCGATATTGAGGAGTTGCCGTCCGGTAGTAAGGTAAAAGTCCAGGTCGGAGGAGACGAGCGACTTCATTTTTCCGGTATGCTCTTTCAAAAAGAGGATGAGTGCTTCGTCGGGGACTGGGATGGACGCATTTTTGAAGGAAATACCTGTTGCAGGCTGCTGTCCTACGCGGTCAGATTCCT